>DATAKM010000018.1:0-229218 GCA_036261665.1 Chloroflexia bacterium | reverse complement strand
CGCCTGATAAGGCACTGAAGCGTTTGTTGAGGGCTGTGAGAATTCTTGAAACAGGCTTATCCGGTAAAGCCTTATTTATTTTGTGTGTAGATATAGAAAGAGGTTCAAAGAATGATTGAGATCAGGCGATATGTATGATGTGAAATACTTAATAGTAGTTTGCAGTTATCTATGTTAGAAAGTTCAGGTGAACAACAAACGTAATGCAATATCTTCTTACTCACGATTTAGAGGAATTAGTAGAGACACAGCGATTTCTTAGTATATGTAAGGATTTGATTTTAAGATTAGGGTTCGAGAATAACGGTACTAACCCGGTATTAACCTGGGATGAACTGGCGGCTTTAGAAGAATTTGACCGCCTTCTTGCAGAAACTACCACCACTGAGGTTCTTACGCTGTGTAAAGCCGCCGGTATAGATTATAACGATTTCAATACCCTTTTTAATCTTTATGTTATGAGTAAACAAGCAGAGCAGGTATTGATCTAAACGAATCAGGAGATTTACATCCATGCAACCAACTATCTACAATGTTGTTGAGCGAGTCCGGGAGGACTTTGACAGCGCTATTATAAACACTTCTTCCTTTCGCAATCAGGTTACTATTCAGGTCAAGAAAGAATACTGGATAAGCCTGGGCCAGTTTTTAAAGAATGACTCTCTTTGCTCCTTTGATAAATGTATTGACCTTGAAGTTGTGGAGCGGGAGCACGTTTTTGAAGTTACCTGTTTTCTCTTTTCAAGCAGCAAGAACCAGCGCCTGCGTATCAAGACTTTCACTGAGGGGACTTTGAGCAGTCTGGCATCTATCTGGCCTTCAGTTGCCTCCAGCGAGCTTTACTACTCCAGATTGCCAGGCCTCCACTTTGAGAGCGAATCTACCACGTTAGTTCCGTTAGATGCGGCTACTTATGGTCAGGGAGGTTACGCTTTCGCCTAAGACTATTCTAGTGTAGTTACTGCTAAGTCATAAATTTGTATAGTAACAAAAAAGCTATCTCCTTGGATGTAGAGATAGCTTTTTAATTAGCACTTTTTATGTAGAATTGGGGTGTTTTACTTCATCAACTTTTTTATAAGGTGTTCAAAAAGTATTTGAGAATAAATGAAACTAGATTATTACCCTTTACCGATTTCTTTCAGTCGTTGTAGGTTGAACCAGCTACTATTCCATTTGTGAATATCCTGTGAGTCCGGATTGTAATGTGTTATTACAACTCCCACTGATGATATAGATTCTGAACAAGTTATACCTTTAGATACAACTATAGAATGAGGCTCTTTGCCCTGTAACAAAAGTGAATACGGCGTAACGGACCAATGATCAATTGGGGAATTAGCAATCCACTCTATATCATTTTGAGAGTAACAAGCTTTAGCGTTTGCAGGCAAAGCTTCTCGTAACTGATTACTTAGATTAAACCAGCCAAAGCTTTGTATCGAAAGAACTATAAAGAATATAGCTCCCACCAAAAGAATAATCGACGATCTTTTTGCCCAGAACAGACTAAGATTCTGCCCTTTCCCAATGATACTTTCAAAAAAAGCTAACCCCATCAGGGGAATGCTAGTGAAAACCGGAAAAGCTCTATAATCAAACGCCTTATTCCACTGATAAGGATCTAAAGCCCAGACCACTAGTAAACCACCCGCCACCAGAATTAAAGATATTTGAAGGGCATGAGTAATACTAATCCGCATTCGGGATTTAATTCTGGAAAGAAACGGAGCAGCAAAGACAAATATCGAAACAATCCAAATTAGTTCTAATACTCTGAAGGGCCAACCTGCCAGGGCAGTATTAAACTGCGTCTGTAACAAATCCATAGAGAGTTGCTGGTATTCGTAACTGTTCTGGGCACCAGTAAATCTTAAGAAAGCAGTCACAGATAAAATAGTAAACGCAATGGCCCAGGTAGTATATAACAGCCTGCTTTGCTTATTAATTAATAGTAACGCTACGCAAAGCATGGAAGCTATTGCAAAAAGAAGAATAGCAAAAGGATGGATGAAGTATATTACTGCTGAAACTAAAACTACTACCGGTACTTTTTGTTTGGGAAATCTTAACAGTGTTCCTAAAAATACTGTCCAGAACAACTGGACTGCAATGATAGCTTCACTCACAAAGAAGAGTTGGCCTAGCAATGTAACAAGTCCAATACCTAAAACGGGCCATATAAAGAGATTTTTCGAATAATCTTTGACCATCCACCAGGCAAGATAAAGAGCCACTAAAGGTATTGAAACGTAAATGAAATTAAACAGTAGCTGTAGCACTGAGATGTTATTGGTAATGTTACTGGCTAAAATAATTGGATAGTGTAGAACAACATTCATCAAACGACCATAAGGCACATAGGGTGACTGTTTATCCAGAATTTTGAACAGATAATTACTGCCATCCCAGGAAAGAGGGCCACCCAAAATAGCAGAAATAGCCAAACCAACTAAAACAAAGGCAAAGAAGAGATGTATTGGTGTTACTATTTTTACAAGACGAGAGTCTAAATTCCAATTACGAGCCGTTGATTGCTCATCCTTATTTAGAGATTTAGTTCCAGACTCCCGGTTGGGTTTATCAGCAGTTTTTATCATAAAGTTTTTCAGAAGATTCTTTCTACTTTTTCAAAAGAGGACTATCTTGCCAGGTTATCTCTTCTGATGCTACCAGAGTACGCTGATTTACATGAATATTCCTGACGTTATAAGTAGTCAAGATACCGGTTAAACCTCCTTTGTCGTTACTACCCTCTTCCACCTTCGTTACTAATGGCAGGTTCCCAAAAGCACCGCTGTTTACCTTCATTTCTACCGAGTAACGAGGATTTGCAGCCTGATCTTCTAAGCTCGTATATGCGCCACTGCTTACCTGGGCTTTGAAACCAGCCTGGCTTAATTGTGGAGCGGTAAAATAAGTCTGGTTATGGCTCAGACGTAAGGTGACATCAGAAACAGTATCATCGTTTCTATAGTAGTATTCGATCTGAACACGATTAGGATCAGGGCCTAGCGTAACTTCCTGGAAAAGAGTCCATTTTCCAGAATTCATTTCATGATAAAGCCTGGAGTTGGCAGCATCAGTTTTATAGTTATGGTCAGTATCCCAGAGTTTAGTTGTTACCCCGTTAACTGTAATTAAATTATCCAGATCATTGAATTCTAAGATCTTCTCCCCGGTATTAGACTTAATGGTCGGTCTGCTCTTGGCCGAATCACGGTTAAAGCTAATGGCACTACTTCCTTTGTTAAGGGATACTATACTTGGCTCGACATTATCGGCCTGAAGTTGGGCAAACTTGGATTGGGTAGAGAACCACGAAAAAGTCAGGTAAACAAAAGCGAGAGCCAGTATTACAAAGTGAATTTGTTTATCTAGCAGGTATTGCAATATATTAGTCAGGCGTGTATCCAGATTAGATTTTTTTTGCGAGTCAAGGTCTAGCTTATTCACGGTTTTTTCCTGATTTATTTGAGCTGGCTGAAGCTCTTTTTCTTCCTCCAGTAGAAGATTATTTTTGGTTCCGATAGTCTTAGCCTGACTATTTTGATGCTCATTGGTGAATTTTTCCATTTGATCTTTTTCGCTTTTCATGTAGTCCCTGGTCTCCTTGTGGTTAAGCTGTTAAACCAATATGCTGCTAAATCTGTTTATACCGAGCTCATTTCTTCCAACTGGGTTACGTTAGCGTGAGTTGATTCGCTGCTGGCAGCAAGCTTTTTATCGTCATTAAGGCTGACTGAAAAACGAGGTATAGCATAGAGGCAGAGTAGCGTGAAAAAAGTACCTACTACAGCAAACACCAGGGCCTTAAATTTGAAGTCAAATAAGAGGGTTATTGAGCGGACGTTTAAATAATTCAGTTGATCCATGTTAGCCAGAGGATTTACAAAAAATTGGAAAAGAGGGACATTAAGAATTATCCAGGCCAGAGGAATCGACCAGAATACCTTATAGTACCGCTCCTTCACCGGGTGAGGATTTCTCTGTAACTCCAGCAAGATGAAAGGAATTACGGCTGAAGCATAGACCTCATTGACAATTTTCGTGAAGGCCAGATAGCCAAGTACAGTTACCAGCACTGTTGAGTTGATAGTCAAGTTCCGGCGGTAAGTATAGGCATAAACTATAAGCATGCCTACGGGTAGTATAAATGCGCCAACAGTAGCAGAGATGTAAGTAGCCTTGAAATCGTTCAGTACTGCCGGAAACCAGGCATTAAGAAAGATAAAAAGGTGCTGCCAGGTTAAACCCCCTCCAACTCTGGCAGTCTGGAATTCAAAGGTGAAAGCGGTACCCTTTGCAAATGGGATTATCAGACCAGCGCAAACTACCCCAAAAACCATGCAAAACTTGAGCAACTGAAAAACCGTAAATTTCTGACGTACAAGGTAGAGCAGAATAGCCGGCAAAATAAATAGCGGAACATATTTAATAACGGTACCAAGCGCTAATGCAAGAGCCGCCTGGTATGGCTTCTTTCGCTCCAGGGAATACACTGTCCAAAGGAGGCTAAAGACCATCATAGGATCAAACATCCATATCATTACCACCAGGATGTAGGGATTCAATGCGTAGCGTTTGGCTATATCAGAGCCGCCCATTTTCCAGAGCAGCACGATAATACCTAAATCGGCCAGCATTACCGGGATCTTGAAAAAGTAATTGAAGTACCAGGTAGTAGTAGGCGCGACCAGCGAAAAAGGCGCCCCCAGGGAATAATTTAGATTAGGATCTAGCAGGGCATAAAGTTTTGCGATAGGCCAATAGATGTAGATGAGGCCTGGCGGGTATGCAAAATATTCGTAGTAAAGGTAGCCATATTCTAAACGTGTCTCAAAGGAAAGAGTTTGCATAGTATCATAGGGGCTGCGCCCAAAATTGAAATCTGCAAACATTGAATACCAGGTCTGAATATCCCAATGGTGGCTGATTGGAATAAGTAAGAGTCGAATTAAAATTGCTCCCAGGAACCATCCCCGGATAGCCCAGCCTGTTTTTTCCTTTTGAAGCCCTTTCGCACGGATACCAGTTACTGAGAGTGCCATTTATTTTGTTTATTTCTACACAACATTTATAGTAAGATAAAATAATAATGCCAGTTGTAGAGCTAAAAAGATTGTAGTCGAGCAACATTACGAATCACATTAATATCAGAATTATTAAGCTCTATAAAGTGTACCTGGCAAGATTTGATGTAACAGTTCACAGTTACCGTACCTGACAAGAAAACGCTTCATAAAGGCTATCATGACAAAAACTCCTATGCGTTAGAGTTTGGGTTCCATGAACGCAAATTCTATTACATAGGAGTCATAATAAAGTATTGAAACTGGTTAGCCTACAGGCAAACAACCGTCAGTACTCAAAGCTTAGTCCTGTCTGCTAAACTTTGCCAGCGTAGTCTGGATTACTTGAAATTGAGGGGGATAGAATTACCGGTAGGTACTGAAATGGCCTTACCTTCCTGCTGACCGGCAATATCGTAACCGGCTTCCTCGATAGCTTCCTTTACCTGTTCCTCACTGACCTTAGCTTCGTCAAAAGCTACGAAGACACGCTTGGTGTTTAAGTCTACCACTACATTATTTACGCCAGCTGCAGTAGTTTCTTTGGTAATCGCATTAACGCAGTGTTCGCACGATACGTCCGGTACATCGAAGGTTATTTCTTTCATCGCCTTTCTCCTTTAGTCAATAATCTTTATTTCTAGTATACCCCCGTATGGTATATGTTTATCATACTACCTCCCGGTAATCCTGTCAAGACCTCCAAAGGCTTGAGCATAAATTATGCTTGATTCTTCTGCGAAATATCAGACTGGAGTCGCTAACTTTACTTTTAACACGGGACGTAATATCATGAGTTCGTATATAAAGAATAATAAGAAAGACTTATACAAAAACGATACAGGAGATTCAAAAGTTTTGTCAGATAGTAGTAATGGGAATGGCGTTACCAATCAAGAACTCAACATGCCCTCCCCGAATGGAGATAATACCCCCGCAACCCAGGAATTTTTCTCCACCCCCTTTGGCCGTAACTATTCTGAGCAGGCCTATGCAACAATCGACCAGAGTGATAACGCCGATTTGAGCGGCGCAGCTCTGGTCGAAAGATTTAAAGCTCGCTATCCATTTGAACTGGATGATTTTCAGTTAGAAGCCATTGATGTATTGGCTGCCGGAGAATCGGTCATGGTGGCAGCGCCAACTGGAACCGGGAAAACTATTGTAGCGGAATATGGAATTTTTCAGGCGTATAGTCGCCGCAAGCGTATCTTCTATACCACTCCCGTAAAAGCTCTTAGCAATCAAAAATTCAAAGATTTGCACGCCCAGTATGGCGATGCAGTCGGTCTGCTTACCGGTGATGTGATCGAAAATCCAAACGGCTACATTATCGTCATGACAACCGAAGTTCTACGCAATATGCTGCTGCAAACCCCTGATGAGTTCAAGCATGTTACCTGCGTGGTCTTTGACGAAATTCATTACCTGGCCGATAGTGAGCGCGGTACTACCTGGGAAGAGTCTATAATTCTCTGCCCCAAAAATATTCAACTGGTCTGCCTGTCAGCCACCATCAGCAACGCGCCTGAGGTAGCCGATTGGATCAGCAATACCCACCGCCCGGTCAAATTGATCACGCATACTACCCGCTCTGTACCTTTATCCCTCTATTATTTCCTGGATGGTGACCTGAACCTGGTAATCAACCGTGAAGGGAGGCAGGTTGCTAATTTCAAGGGTGTAGGTGGCGAGGCTAAAAACCGGTTTCGCGGCAAGTTTAGCCGTAACAATGACCCTGATACGGATGAGCGCCGTAAACGAGAGCGGCCTGAACCCACTCAGCGCGAAATTGTAGAAGCGCTGGAGAAGGGCAAAATGCTTCCGGCGATCTACTTTATGTTCAGCCGGAATGACTGCGAAGTGGCTGCCGAGCTGGTTGCGATGAACAAGCTGGAAAAAATCCGCGACGCGACAATCAGGGCTGAAATAGATGAAGTGGTCAGCCGTTATATGGCTCGCCTGAGTGAAGAAGATCGCAATATTCAGCAGGTCAAAACGATTGTCGCGCTGGCTCGGCGCGGTCTTGGTTACCATCACGCCGGTTTGTTGCCGATCCTCAAACAGTTAGTAGAAGAACTTTTTAGCCGAGGGTTGATGAGCGTGGTTTTCGCTACTGATACCCTGGCGCTGGGCGTTAATATGCCTGCTAAAACGGTGGTGATTGGTCGAATGTCGAAGTTCGACGGGCAGACGCGCCGTCCGCTGCTGCCTAACGAATTTCAACAGATGGCCGGACGGGCCGGGCGGCGCGGGCTAGACCAGCAGGGGCATGTAGTCGTGCCTTATAGCCCCTGGATTAGCTTCGATGAGACGATCCAGATAGCGACCGGGCCATTACTCCCGGTGGAAAGCGCCTTTACGGTCCGCTACAACTCTGTTCTCAATCTCTGGGACCCACCGAAAGGCGAACGGGTACTGCAAATTTTACGTCATAGTCTGCTGGAATTTCAGCAGGGTCGCCGTCTCCGCGAAATGGAAGGTGAAGTACGTGAAGCCCAACAGGCCTACGATAACGCCCAGGTAGGTTGTTTGCTGGGCTATCCCGAAGGGGAAGAACTGCTACACGAGTACGAAAAAATCGGCCACGGCATTACCGAAGCACGTGAAGATGAAAAACGCGCTATCGAAGATAGCGCCCGTTTGCGCCAGCGCATCGAAGAACGGCCCTGGAAGCGGCCCATGCGTGAAACGCTCCGAAACCTCTTCAAGAGTATCAATCCCGGGTTGCTGGTACATAGCGAAGAATATGGCTGGGGTGTATACCTGGGCCGCAGCAATGAAAACGGCATCGGTATTTTCCTGTTTGGCGACCAGACTGTACGGCTGGACGAATACCGCCAGATTGATTACCTGCCGCCCGAACGTTATGAGGTTACTTTGCCTGCGCCTTTGGTCGATATTAATCGTTCCGGCGTCAAGGTAACTGATTTACTCTCGCCCGAAGAGCTGAACTACCTGACCATGCAACTGGCCGCCTTCACCTTGCCTGACCTGGCCGCCTGGCAACGCCAGGCCCATGAAGAGGCTCAGACCAGGTATGGAGCATCCCTGGAAAAGGCGCTGGCTTCTATTGAAACCTCCAAAACCAGTTACAAGCAACTTAAAGAACGCGAGCGCACCCATCCCTGCCATACCTGTAATGTCAAAAAGAAGCACCGCAGCCTGCAACGCGAAGTAGCGCGTCTGTTAATGGCCTGGGAAGAAGCCCAGGACCGTTACGAAGAACGCAAAGAGTTCGAAGAGAGCCGCCTGCAACAGACCCTTAATGGCATTACCGGTGTATTGAAGCGCTTCGGCTACCTGGAGAAAGAGGGCCACATGACCGCTAAAGCGGCCCGTCTGCGCGACATTTTCGATAGTAACGGCCTGATACTTGTTGAAATAATCAGCCGGGGGTGGCTGGACAACCTTGCGCCGAACGATCTGGCCGAGGTCTTTACCTGGTTCGCCTATGATCGTGACTTCGAGTTCATGAATCGCTTCGTGCTGCCCAAGCATTTGAACGAGTTGCGTAAAAAGCTGGACGAACTGGAACGTGAGGTCTTTGCCAGCGAGCGCCAGAACGACCTGATGATAACCAGCGGTTATAATATCTATTTCTTCGGGGCTACCCGGGCCTGGTGCCGGGGCGCCAGTCTCGCCAGTATCCTGGAAAAGATGCAACTGGCCGAAGGCGATATTATTATCACCTTCAACAAGACCCTCGACCTGATGCGCCAGGTCTTTGATATGCTCGTGACGCACGATCCTGAGAATGTGCTGATTCCTACCCTGAAGGCTGCCAAAACGCTCTTGCGGCGCGGTGTGGTCGAGCAGGTTTACAATATCGGGTTTGGCATTTTACGTGATACCCTTGAAGAAGGAGAAGCCGAAACCGAGGATGATACCGGTAGTGTGGCCGGCGAGCCAACTGCCAGCGAAATAGCGGCGGCTCCCGCCTTCCTGAGGCCGATACCGGACCTGAATGAAGACGGTGAGGAAGAGGAAGAAGAGGGCCAGGAAGAAGGAGACGGCGAACCGCATAAACGCCGCTTTAAGCGCCGACTCAACCGCCCGCGCTCTATCTATTCTTCCCGACGCTAAAACTAACTTAGTTAGCCCGAGACTACCGCAAGAAGTTTCGGGCTAATTTTCTTCTGCAATCCGGTAGCTGCGTTCCAGGATTTCGGCCAGGTGCAAAACTTCAACCGGCTTCCCGGCCTCTTTCATGCCGTAGGCGATCTGGATAGCGCAACCGGGGTTAGAAGCAATGACTATTTCCGCTTTAGTATTTTTGATGTTTTCGGTCTTCCAGCCCAGAATTTCGTTCGACATAACTGGTTGCACCACATTATAAATACCGGCGCTACCGCAACACCAGTCGCTATCTTTCATCTCGACTAATTCCAGGCCCGGGATCGAGAGCAGCAATTCACGAGGCTGATTGTATATTTTTTGCCCGTGCCGCATGTGGCAGGCATCCTGATAGGTCACGCGGGCATCTATGCGCCCGGTAGGAGCTTCAAAACCGACTTCCACCAGAAATTCAGCCAGGTCGCGCATCTTTGCTACAAAACGTTCGGCTCTTTCTTGATAGGCAGGGTCATCGTGCAGGAGATGGGCGTAATCTTTAAGCGTAGCGCCGCAGCCGCTGGCATTGACAATATAGTAATCCGACCCGGTAGCTTCAAAAGCATCTATATTAGTGCGGGCAAGCTGGCGAGCCAGTTCCCGCTCTCCAACATGCGCATGTAGTGCTCCGCAGCACTTCTGGTGCTGGGGAATAACCACTTCGCAGCCATTCCGAGCAAGTACACTCACAGTGTCGGCATTGACGCCCCGAAAGAGTTCATCCTGGATGCAACCGGTCAGGAAAGCTACTCGGTAGCGCGGCGTAATAGCCAAAATTTCAGCCGAAGCTTCTTCTTTTTTAGAGCCAAAAGGCAAGCGAGCCCGTACGCGTTCGATTACAGTCAGAGAGATATTCATTTTGCGCCTCTTGGTTTGCGAGCATTGGCCGGTTTGGGGTGAGTGACCGTAGGAAGAGCCTGTTTGAAAATACCACCCTGGGCCTGCGGTAACATGGCTTCTTTTGCGGCTAAATCGCCGGGTAAAACTTGCAACAGGTGGCTTTTCTGGACCAACCAGCGCAAGCCCGTCTTCTGGTAAAGGCGCATGCCGAAGCCTGCCGTGCGCATCGCCACCGGATGAGTAAAGAGGAAACCGAGGGTAGTAGCCCTGATGGCCCGTTCCGTCTCGCTTTGCGGTTTCAGTTGGGCGCGGGCCGCTTCCAGTAAGGAGCCATAAGGTACGCCACTGGGACAGGCCGTTTCACAGGCCCGGCAACCCAGGCATAAACCCAGGTGTTTGTTCAAATCGTGGTCATCGGGAGATAGCTCACCGGAAGCCAGCAGGCGAATCTGAAATATGCGACCACGCGGACTATCGGCTTCCAGACCGGTCGCTTTATAAGTAGGACAGAAAGAGAGGCATAACCCGCAATGCACACAGGTCTTTAGCTGTTTTTCTGTAACAATATTCAGGATAGGGCTTCCGCTATAAGGTGAAATACTTTGCGGTTCTGTCTCCTGGCTTTTAACTGCCGCCAGTCCTGCCTGGACGGCGTTCGCCGAACTGGTTTCCATGCTACTACCCCCTGCGCAAACAATTTCTACGCTCTTGATAACTATTTTTGAAGTGCGCCCATTATAACAATGAGCTTCTTTTTTGTAAAAGAAAAACCCTGATGTATAATAGAAGTAAGGTAACTCAAGCGTCTTTACATTCAAATGACAAGGAGGAAGCCAGCAATGGCAGCGACCATTAAGAAAGTCGGTGTAGTAGGATGTGGTTTGATGGGCAGTGGAATTGCCCAGGTAGCCGCCCAGTATGGTTTGGAAACGCTGGTTGCCGAAGCTAACGAAGACTTACTGGGTAAAGGAATAGGCCGCATCCAGGGCTTTGTTGGAAAAGACATTGAAAAGGGTAAAATTACCCGCGATGAGGGTGATGCCATCCTGAAGCGGGTCAAAGGCACGACTAACCTGGAAGATTTCGCCGATTGCGATCTTGTAATCGAGGCGATTGTGGAGAATATGGATGAGAAGCGCAAGCTCTACAGCCGCCTCGACCTGATTTGCAAACCGGAAACGATTCTTGCCAGTAATACTTCATCTTTACCGGTAATCGAAATGGCCGCCGCTACCAAACGGGCTGACCGGGTAGCCGGGCTGCATTTCTTCAACCCGGTTCCGGTAATGAAGCTGGTCGAGGTAGTTAAGACCATCAGCACCAGTGATGACACCATTGAGACCCTCAAAGCTTTTGGCGCGACAGTCGGCAAAACGGTAGTGCTGGCCAAAGATACTCCCGGCTTTATCGTTAACCTGCTGCTGGTGCCTTATCTGCTGGACGCTATCAGAGTTTACGAGAACGGCGTGGCTTCGCGTGAAGACATCGATAACGGCATGAAATTGGGTTGCGGGCATCCTATGGGGCCGCTGACCCTTTCCGACTTTATTGGCCTCGATACCCTTTACTACATCGCCAATATTATGTTTGAAGAGTTCAAAGACTCACGCTACGCTGCTCCGCCCCTGCTGCGCCGGATGGTGCTGGCCGGACAGTACGGACGTAAAACCGGCAAAGGCTTTTACGACTACAACCAGTAACTTTTCTTTTCATTGAAATTAAATAAAAAGGCTGCTAAATCTCTTAAGGAACGCTGCGCTAATGGGCGTTCCTTATTCATTGGCTCTACTTAGTGGTAAGCGTAGTACCTAAAGGGGATTTACAAAGCCTTAACTGGCTGGTATAAATAGGCATAATGATTTTTTTATATCTGGGAAAAGGCTTACACCACAAAAGTTTGTCTATTTAGCCGAATCTGGAATATAATTAGGAAAATCTTTAGGTAGTTAACCAAGCCCAAGCTAAAGGAATAAGTCCACTATGACCATCAAGGAATTTGCTGGCGACTACGAGTCCAAGTTGCGCTCAGTTGAAAGGCTCATCCCGGAACCCAGTTCTATTCCTGAAACTGAATTGCCAACTCGCCTGGTCGGTGATCTGGTAATGAAATGCGTTTACCAGTATACGGTTATCTCCGCCCAGAAAATCGCTGATATTATCAAGTTACCTTATTACGGGGTAGTTGATAGCGCGCTTAACAATCTACGCAAGGCCGAATTGCTGGAAATTGGTGGCAGCGAAGGCCTGGGTGAAATCGCCTACCAGTGGGTTTTGACTCCCAAAGGGCGCGACCGGATGCGGGATATTCTCGACCACAGTAGCTACCTCGGCCCTGCGCCTGTCTCGCTGGACGCCTACCGGCGGGTTTCTAAAGCGCAATCCATCGGTGACATCAAAGTGGGCCCATCCCAGGTAAAATCAGTTTTGGCCGATATGGTGCTGGGTACAGACCTGCTGGAAGCAATCGGTCCTGCCATCAATACCGGGCGCTCAATGTTCCTGTATGGTCCTGCCGGTAACGGCAAAACCATGATGAGCGAGCACGTGGCGCAATTACTGGGTGGCGACATTTACATCCCATACGCGATTGAAGCGGACGGCTTTGTTATTAAAATTCTGGACCCTAATATTCACATTCTCAGCGAGGATGAGGGGCTGCGGTTTGATCATTCTTCTTTAGATCACCGCCTGGATAGCCGCTGGGTCTTATGCAAGCGTCCCAGCATCGTGGTTGGCGGTGAACTTACCCTGGCCAGCCTGGACCTCATTTTCGACGAAGTGGCCCACTATTATGAAGCGCCCTTCCAGCTTAAAGCTAACGGTGGCATGTTCCTGATTGACGACTTTGGTCGCCAGCAAATGCGCCCCCGCGACCTCTTAAACCGCTGGATTGTACCGCTGGAAAAGCGGATTGACTACCTGACCTTGCGCACAGGAAAGAAATTAGAAGTGCCTTTTGATGAACTGATCGTCTTTTCAACCAACCTGGCCCCGCGTGACCTGGTGGACGAAGCTTTCTTGCGCCGTATTCAAAATAAAATTGAGGTGCGTAACCCCAGTTTCGAGGAATATCGCGAAATCCTAAAACGTAATTGCGAGCAACTCGGTGTGCCTTACACCGAGGAAGGTGCTGTATACCTGATGCGCGAGCATTATGTAAAAGCCAAACGCGAGTTGCGTTCCTGCCAGCCGCGCGATTTGCTCAAGCAAATTATAGGCTTTGCCGCTTACCAGGGCGTTAAACCATCTCTTAACAAAGAGCTGATTGACTACGCCGTCGCCTCTTATTTTGTGGAGTTGTAAACTATGTTACTAAAACGAGTTGGTTCTGGAGCCCAGTCAACCGGTCAGACCGAAGCTGCACCTCCTCCGCCCCCTAGCACGACCGAAACTTACGCTCAACCCGCGCCTCCGTCCGCTGCCGGTGGTTACGGTGTTGGTCCGGATATGGCCAGGCCAGTAATGCCTACCGCGGCCCCTACTCCCGGAACGGCTCCGGCCATTCCTGGTATGGGTCTACCAGGCGTGATTGTGGATAAGAACAAACTGCGTGACTTCCGCAATCAAATCGTTCAGCGCATTCAGGCCAGTATTGGACCCAATACGGTTCTGACCCGTGATGATAAAACCATTCGGGAACTGGCCAGCAAATTCAAAACTATCTATGACCAGTTGCAGATCAGTCTTCCTGCCGATCAGCAGCGCATGTTATTTGATGAAGTGCTGGCCGAAATGGTGGGCTTCGGACCGATTGAACCGCTTTTGGCGGATGAAACCATCACCGAAATTATGGTTAACGGGCCGAGCCAGATTTACATCGAGCAAAAAGGTAAGCTGCGCGAGATAGATGTTTCCTTTGAAAACGACGAGCATGTGATGCGCGTGATTAACCGCATTATTGCTCCACTGGGCCGGCGTGTGGACCGCAAATGGCCTATGGTGGACGCCCGTCTGCCAGATGGCTCCCGCGTGAACGCTATCATTCCACCCTGCGCCATCAAAGGCCCCACCATCACCATTCGTAAATTTAACAAAAAGCCGCTGACCTGGCAGGACCTGGTGCGCTTTGGTACGGTTACGGAAGACATGATGAAATTCCTGGAAGCCTGTATCCGCGCCAAGTTGAACATCGTGGTAGCAGGTGGTACCGGTTCCGGTAAAACTACCCTGCTCAACGTGCTTTCAGGCTTCATCCCCGACGATGAGCGTATCATTACTATCGAAGACGCAGCGGAACTTCAACTGGTACAACGCCACGTAGTTTCCCTTGAATCCAAACCGGCAGACGTAGACGGTTCGGGCCGGGTGGAAATTCGCGACCTTGTAAAGAACGCCCTTCGTATGCGGCCTGAACGAATTGTAGTAGGAGAGTGCCGCGGTGGTGAAGCGCTCGACATGCTCCAGGCCATGAACACCGGTCACGATGGCTCGCTAACAACGGCACACGCCAATACTCCTCGCGATACGTTGAGCCGTCTTGAAACCATGTGCTTGATGTCCGGTATGGACTTACCGATTCGAGTATTGCGCGAGCAAATTTCTTCGGCTATCAACTTGATTGTCCAGCAGGCCCGTCTCCGAGACGGTTCGCGCAAGGTAATCAATATTACCGAAGTCCAGGGCATGGAAGAGAGCAACATCGTCATCCAGGATATCTTTACCTGGGTCGAAGAAGGTCAGGACGAGAACGGCAAGGTACTCGGCGCCCTCAAGCCTACCGGGTTGCGGCCAAAGTTCGAGGAGAAGCTCAAGCTGGTTGGCTACAAGTTGCCGCCCAGCATGTTCGGCGCGCAGTTCCCGGGCGTCAAAGATCCGTTTGGCAACAATCCGAACGGACGCCGCCGTTAGCGCAGAAACTGAAATTAAAAAAGCCCCTACTATACAGGGGCTTTTTTAATTTCAGTTTCTAAAAGAGTTGGAAGCTGGCCAGAATATCACTAAAAACCGAAGGCTTGCCAAAGCCCGCAATTATATAGCCGATTGTACCGTTGGTTAAATAGACGGTAGTATAAGTAAGATTTTCAGCCCCTACTTCTCCGGCCTGCCCCCGCAGCACTTCTACCTTGATAGCATCTTTCCCCGCCACCTTGATGTTGTTGATGCTGCCATCAGGTGCAATCCCCGATTTTGCCATCAGGAACTCTCCGGCAGTCATCTCGGTTTCCAGGGGATAAGCTACCACATCAACTTTATTAAAGTTGACAGCCGTAGCAGGAGGAGTGGCGCTGCCAGAAAGCTTGCGCAAGCTAAAGTTAGTGCCTCCCTGCTGCTCATCCGCAAAGACTGTAGAAGAAGCCGCCGAAAAAACTCCAGCAGAGCCTTGGTCAACTACCTTCCACTCAGCAGGAAAAGAGAGCGAGTAATGAAAGACTGGATTACGAAAAGTTTGGGTTTTGCTAGGAGACGAGGAAGACTCGTGGGAGGTAAACCCGCCGGATATAAATGCCAGCAGAGCAACTCCCAGTAAACCAACACTAACAGCCAGGATAAAATTAATATAATTGCTTCGCCCAATCGAGGATTTGTGAGCTATCATAGTTCACCTCCGCCTTTGTTCCGTTAAAACTGGTAGGCAACGACTACAGGCAAACCAATGATTTGCCCTTCCTCATCCGCAATATTGATATCGTAATGTTAAACTAGCTGCTTGATTGATTTTGAGAAGGTATTCGGAGAATAAAGCATTATCTAGTTTTACACGGTAAAAAATTGTACTGCTAATATTCTTTCTGTGCTATGATTTTATTCACAGATAATGGGGATGTTCCGCACCCGCTATCCGTCCGCCAAGTTATTAATCCCTGTACTATGTATAACGCGCCAGGTCTAACAATGTTGCGTAATTAAATTTAAAGTTATTATAAAAAATAATATAGAACTAAAAAATGGTACTTTTGGTTAGGTTTTGGGCTACAAATACAATATGTTGTATAGACAAGCTCTCAATATTCAATAAATTGGAGGAGGGGGTGCCATAACCGAAAGGAAGAAAGACCAGTAAAGCCGAGTGATTTAACAAAAATTTATGTTTTTTAATGACAATATAAAACCGCCACACCGGAGAAGACGGCAAGAAGCGGTATATAGTCAAAAATATTAAATTCAGTCAGGTTAAGACTAGGAGAGGTTATCGCGCAGGCGCTGGCTAATCCGGCGAGCTTCAAAGCGAGCGCGACCCAGGTTGGCCTGCGGACCTAACATCACCACCAGAAAATAATCACTATCCAGGAAGGAGATCAGGTAACTCTGTTTTTC
Organism: Chloroflexia bacterium; assembly: GCA_036261665.1. GTDB lineage: Bacteria > Chloroflexota > Chloroflexia > Chloroheliales > Chloroheliaceae > 54-19. The sequence continues at coordinate 212,938 of DATAKM010000018.1, read as the reverse complement.
GGCCTCTACAAACATATCGCGAACCTGACCGGCCGATAAGGCCTGAGCGGTCCGGCTAACGTTTCCAACCAATCCGGCTAATTCCACTTCGACCGACTCGGTATCCAGATCAATGCCGTCCGACACGACTGTTTCTACGCCAATACCATCAACTCCGACCAGACCGACTGCCATAGCACCTTCAACATTATTTGCGGCATCATTCAAAATTTCGGTAAAGGTCATTGCCCATTATCTCCCTTTAAAAAACCCCGGTAATAATCAATTACTTATGTGAAGCTAATTTAGTCTAGCATATTGTTTACATAAACGCAATAGCCCTATTTTGCTGTTTCTAATATAATTTAAATCTAAAAGGAGTCTACTAAGTTCGAAATGTGCTAAAATTGTGTCACACGTCACAAATGAAGTTGTGGAAGCGTGCTCATCTTCCAGAAATTGAGCTTACAAAAGCTATAACTGCTTATCAGCAACAGCTTAAGAAAAGCTCTTAATGAAGCTTGTAGGATTTTTGCCCTATGACTCTGCTCAGTCAAACCGGTAGCCGGGCTCCTCAGACCGGCCGAGACTTCCTGGCGATTGAAACTGTAGAACTGATTAAAACTTATGGTAGCGGCCAAAATCAGGTGCGAGCCGTTGATGGCGTCAATTTAAAAGTTGAACGCGGTCATATCTACGCGCTGCTTGGTCCTAACGGCGCCGGGAAAACCACCACTATCAGTATTCTTACCACGCTCATCCCGCCTTCCGGCGGGCAAGGCCGTGTGGCAGGCTTCGATGTCGTCACCCAGGCCGATGAGGTGCGACAGTTAATCGGTGTCACCTTCCAGGAAACGGTAATGGATAAAGCCTTGAGCGGGCGCGACGCGCTTATTGTACATGGCAGGCTTTATCATATGCCCAAAAATGAAATCAAAGAACAGGTTGAAGAACTGGTCAAACTGGTTGAACTGGAAGAAGCAATTGACCGCCCGGTAAAGACCTATTCCGGCGGTATGAAACGGCGACTGGAACTGGCCCGTGGTTTAATGACCGGCCCGGAAGTACTTTTCCTGGACGAACCTACCCTGGGTCTGGACCCGCATAATCGCGATAGAATCTGGACTTATATTCAGAAGTTGCGCGCCGAACAGGGCCTGACTATCCTGCTAACTACCCATTATATGGACGAAGCCGAACAACTGGCCGACCGGGTTGGAATTATAGACGCCGGGAGGATTGTGGCCGAAGGCACTCCCCAGGAGCTAATCAGTTCGATGGGAGCCGATGTAGTAACGGTGGAAGGCAGCGGGGCCACAGAACGGTTTGTAGCGGCCCTGAAGCAGCGTGAATTTGTAGCCTGGGCGAATATTTACCAGCCCGAGGAAGGTGAAGCGGAGCCCACTACGCTCGGTGGAACGCAGGTGCAGATAGGTTTGAATGACCAGGCCGGGCGCTCCTTGAGACCTATAATCGAATTGGCGGAACAATCAGGTTATCTGGTAGCTGATATTGCCATCAAACGGCCCAGCTTAAATGATGTATTCCTTAAATTAACCGGTAGGAGGCTACGCGACTAATGGCAACCACCCTGGATAAACGGCTTGAACAGGCCGCTCCCCGCGCAGTGCCGAGCAAAGGAAGGCGCATGGCGAGCGGGGTTTATACCCTCTGGCTCAAGCATATGAAGAAGTTTCGGCGAAGCGTGATGGAAATTGGCGGCACACTCTTCATGCCGATTCTATGGATGCTCCTTTTCGGCCTCTCGATGAAAGGGGTCGTAAAAGACAATCCTAATTTAAGCCTTTCCACGAATTATGTTGCCTACATGACACCCGGTATCCTGCTGCTGACCAGCCTCACCGCCGCTGTCCTGGGCGGTTCAACTCTTCTAATCGAGCGCACTTCCGGCGTGATTAAAGAGTACCTGATTGCGCCCGTGCCGCGCCTGGCGGTCTTACTGGGAACGATGGCGAGCAGTCTCACTAAAGCCCTGTTGCAATCGTTGTTGATCCTGGTACTCGGCCTGTTACTGGGTTCAGGTTTACACCTCAATCCGCTGGCGCTGCTGGGTGGCCTGGTACTGGTGCTGGTCTACTCTCTGGGTTTTGTAGGTATTGCGGCGGCGGCAGCCAGCACCGCACGGGGCATGGAGAGTTATCATACCCTGATTACCATCCTGAACCTGCCGGTGCTGTTCCTTTCTAACGCCCTCTATCCGCTCGATAAAGCGCCCGCGTTTGTAGCGGTCCTGGCTTATCTCAACCCGACTACCTATGCCGTAGATGCCCTGCGTAACCTCTTCTATGGAATCAATACGGAAATCGGTATGTGGATTGATGTGCCCGTACTGCTCGCCTTTATGGTTCTGGGCGTCTGGTTTGGTCTCAGAACCTTCCAGAAGGCCGTGGCAAACCCTGCATAGGGGCGCAGTAGCTTGTGTTAGCTAAGGGAGTTAACTTTCTAAATCCGGACTGGCCAAAGGTAGCTACAAAAGGATAATCGAAAGATTGTGGTAAAAAAGGCCAGGGTAAATCTTCCGCTACCACGCGGAGAGGTCTACTCTGGCCTTTGCGCTTAATCATGCAAATCTCACCCTAGTGCAAGAGTTCAACAGCAGAAAGCGCGGCTTACTTTCAACATCCACACAAACTCGCTGGGGTTTTCAGTACCTGTCTTAACCTCGCTGGGTTATCTCCCGAATAGTCTCCTCATCAAGGGGAGCGTTATCCAGCTTTTCCGAAGCGTTACTCTCTTCCGATCCGTTCCCCGCTGCTAACTGGCGACGCTCAGCCATCGAAATACCACTCGTGCCCCAGTGTTCCAATTGAATCTCAGATAGCAATATGCGCACCTGTTCGGGCTGTACCGAAAGCGTTTCAGCAACCACTTCCGTTACCCGCCGAATTAATGTGCGCTTGACTTCCGGTGTGCGTCCTTCCAGCATATCAATTCTGACTATCGGCATTGGTACCCTCTCTTTTTCTTATTTATGCAGAATTACTGTGTTATTTCATAACATAGCAGCGATTAAAGATTCTTGCAAATACTTTCATTTTTAGCGCCAATGACTTTACTGCAAAAGAAAAACAGGGCGATTTAACGCCCTGTTTCTGAGTTTTAGCAATGTGCTAAGTGGTGGCACTGCGCGCAGTCTATTGAACGTAAAGCTCGACTACGTTCCAGTAATTGCCATCGGTGGTTGGGTTCGGCTTGAAGTTCTTAACCTTGTTGTTGTAAAGATAGTTATTAACCCGGGTATAGAGCGAAATTTCGTAGGTATTATCGTAAAGGGCTTTCTGGAAACTGGTCCAGGCATCCTTACGCTTGGTTTGATCGACAGTATTCCGCTCGTCTTGAAGAGCTTTGTCGATGGCCGGGTCATTAATCCGCCCGTAATTATTGCCATTACCCTTGTTAGCGTCGGTGGGTATCGCTCCCGAATAGTAGTTGTTAAAACTACCATCGTTATCAATGCCGCCAACCTGGGCAAACATACCTACATCGTAACGCCCCCTTGCCAGAATGCCATCGCTGTTCCAGGGTCCAAAATACTGGGTGCTACTGTAACCCTGGAATTTTACTTCCACGCCAAGCGCTTTCCAGTAAGAAGCGATTACCTCAGCAGTGGCTCGCCGGACCGGAGCGGTAGTACTACTCAGGGTAAAGGTCAGCTTTTTGCCGTCTTTCGCCCGGATACCATCCGAACCGGGTTTCCAGCCAGCATCATCGAGCAGCTTTTTGGCAGCCTCAGGATCAAACTTTGCCGGTTTAAGCGAGGTATCGGCAAAAGCGCTGAGCGGTGAGAAGTTAACACCTAGTTCAGTTGTTTTCGGCGTACGGAACTGTTTTATCAGGGCCTTCTTGTCAATGCCCATTTCAAGGGCCTTACGCACGTTTTTATCCTGGAAAAGCGGGTTAGAAAGGTTAAACTGAAGGTATTCCCAGGAGTATTGCTGCGCAATATCAAATTTAGCATTTGGCACTTTTGAAGCGGCGTCAAGCAGGTTGTCATCGAGGTTTTCAGCTTCGTCCAGGTCGCCTTTACTGACTCCGGCAATCGCGGCATTGGCATCTGAAGTATTGCGGAATATAACCTTATCGAGGTAGGCATTGAACCCCCAGACAGGCTGGAAATTGTCGTTGCGCGACATCGTTATCCTGTCATCCGCCACAAATTCATCAACCTTGAAAGGGCCGCTGGTAACGGTCGGTTGAGTGGCTTCCGGAGTTTTCTCGGCGCCTCCGTCCTTTAGAGGGATTTTGCCCCAGACCTTTTCGGGTAATGGCCAGAAAGTATTGAGAAAGTTCAGGTAAGGCCCGAAAATCTGTTTGAAGTGCATAACTGCGGTGCTGTCATCGGGAGTATCGATACCGGAAATAAAGGTCCAGGGGGTTAAATCAATGGCAACACCAGAATTATCCGGATCTGTAACCCATTTCCAGGTATAAACCAGGTCTTTACTGGTCAGAGGTGAACCATCGCTCCATTTCAAGCCGGGTTTCAGCTTGAGAGTAAGATCCATGGTCTTGCCGTCCGTACCCACTTTCACGCCGCCATTGTCCAGGGTAGGGATTTCACTTAAAAGATAAGGGTAGAACTTTGAATTGTTGCTCTGGCCGACAAGGTAACCATAAACCATGTTAATGTTAGTCAGCGCTACGTTATCCGAAGTGTAGTAAGGCTGCATACTGGCCGGGAATTGCCCGGCATAAGCGAATACAAGCTGCCCACCTTTCTTGCCGCTGGTGCCGTCAAACTTTACTGTTTCAGTAAGATCGAGTGAGCCATTTGAACCGGTGGCAGCGGTAGTTGTGCTCGCAGCAGTCGTTGCTCCGGCAGCGGCAGAGGTTGTTGCCGCTGCCGAGGTTGCTGCCGCAGAAGTTGCCGCTGCACTGGTGGTAGCGGCAGCGGTAGTAGCGGCAGGCGCATTGGTAGCGGTATTATCTCCACAGGCGGCCAGAAGAGTTGCAACCAGCAACCCTAAAATCAGTAGATGTAAGGCACGTTTTGAAGGCATAGATTCTCCTCCCTAAGTAACTTACGCTAACTCAGGCTAATAGTAAGGATATGAAATTCAGGCAAAGGGATAACCAGGCAGGCAGTTAGACAAACTGCTGCCAGTAAAAGTCATGTCTAAAGACAACCTGGATAGGCCAGGAACTGTCTTTAACGAGATTTCCGAGGAATACTAAACTGTAGTGATAAAGTAACTGTTTGGTACTTCAGTGGCCTGTCAAATCATTTGTTGCAGGTCAATTGGGCCGAGTTAAAACATACTGTTGTTCATTCTGACCTGGTTCGATGACACATCATCTTCCGGTCTATTAACCGATAATAATCGAGAGCGATAGTAGCTCCAATCAAACAGAATCTCGGTGGAACTTTTTACAATCCGGGCTGGAGAAGGCGTAACTTTAGTTGCCGGTTTCGTTTCGGCTGCGCTGGTCGTCTCTACAACAGGAACATCGGTAACCGTTACTACCGCAGTGGTAGCTTGAGTACCTGAGATTTCTTCTTCGCTGGCTACTCCTACCTGTAAACTGCTCTGACCTGCTGGCAGGTCTGATGTTCCATTCTGAAACATTAACAGGGAAGCGATTATTAGAAAGAGCGCAAAGGATGCCGCTACTGTTGCAATCAAAAACGGGAATTTGTGACGGGCTGTCCCTGTTTTAGGAGGCAGTACAGTCAGCTTTGGCTGTTCATGCCAGCCCCGTAAGGATTCCAGGGTTTGTTGAAAAGCCGGTCCAGGAGCAGGTTCTTGCTCATTCAGCCGCTCAAATAAGCGATCAAGGTCGTCCGGAATCCTGTCAAATCTATTGTCTTCGGAATGGTTGTACATCACTGCCTCTGATACTGGATAATCCTCTAAGAACTACAAGAAAAGCCTGACTTTGATTATCCGGTTAGGATACCACCTGCTTTACAGGCGCTGTCTTATATAATAACGAAGCTGGTTTTTAGCTCGTTGAAACAGGGTTTTCGCGGTATTTTCGTTAATACCGAGCACATCCCCGATCTCTGAAAAACTGAGATCGGTACTGTAGCGCAGGCTGACCACCTGGCGCGATCTTTCAGGAAGAGCCGCGATGGCTTCCAGCAGCAACTGCCGGGTTTCGCTCTGTTCTATAAGCTCTTCCGGAAGTGGAGTGGGATCGGGATAGAGTTGAATAGGATTTTTGATTTCATCTTCATCTCCATCTCCGCCGTCCAGCCCACCGCAGCCATTTATTTCAGCGTGCTTAAGGTTCGATTTCCGGCGCAACTGATCAATACATTTGTTACGCGCTATCATAAACAACCAGGAGCGAAAGCGGGTTGGATTCTCCAGCGAAGGAAGCGAGCAGTAAACCTGTATCAGAATTTGCTGTATCACATCGTTCGCATCCTCGTAATCACTCAGAAGGCGGTAGACAAACTTCCAGAGAGGTTGAGTATAAAGACGAGTCAGCTCTTCAAAAGCAGCAAACTCTCCGCTTGCCGCCCGTATGACCAGACTCTCATCTTCTGTCACCAGGATCTCTTTTATACTCATCTCTAAGCCACCAGCACTTCCGGGACTACAGGCGAGCTTTATCCCCGGATTACATTTTATTTGCTTATATAATATCTAGGACGCTCTAAGATTTAAAACAGTTGCAAATTAGATAGAAACTATGCACAGATCTTGAGACTGTTATTTCTCAAGCTTCATCTTAAGCTTATATGTATAATATTAGCGTCTAATTGTCTATTAACCAGTTTACCATTGAAAGCCAGAAATGATACGTAATCTAATTCGCCCTATTATCCATAATTTTGAACCTTACCAGTGGGAACTCTCGACTGTAGAGGTAGCGTGGCGCTATGGCTTAACTCCCGCCGAGGTAATCCGCTTTGACACTAATACCAGTCCATTCCTGCCATATCGTTTTATGAATGATTTGCTTGAGAACGGCCAAAAAATTCCTGCTATTAACGAATACGGCGATGCTTCTTATGCCGGATTGCGCGAAGACCTGGCCGCGTATCACAACTGCCGGCCTGAGCAAGTAGTGATTGGAGCGGGCGCAGATGAGTTGATAGATATGGTAGCTAAACTCTTTCTGAATAACGGGGATCGGGCGCTCATCAATGGCCCTACTTACCCGGTTTATGCGATTGCCACGGAGTTAATGGGTGGTCAGCTTATAGATGTTCCCCGCGGTGGGCCGCCTAATTTTAGCGTGGATGTAGAACAGGTACTGGCTACCACGATAGAGCAAGCGGCAAAACTGATCTGGTTGTGCAATCCGAATAATCCAACCGCAACCGCTGTGCCGCTGGAAGCGATTGAGTGGCTGCTTGAGAAGCTAAACGGAAGGGCCGCCCTGGCGATAGATGAAGCTTATGCCGAATTCTGGGGCAAAACTACCGTACCATTGGTGGCAAAATATCCAAATCTGCTGGTGATTCGCACATTTTCAAAAGCCTTTAGCCTTGCCGGAGCCCGGGTTGGCTGCGTGATTGCTCAGCCTGAAACTGCCTTCTATCTCAACCAGGTACGCCCGCCCAATAGCGTTTCCAACCTCTCAGTGACTTTTGCCCGAGAAGCCCTTCAGCCTGCTGCTGTAGCCGAAATGCGCAAACGAGTAGAGTTTATTCTGGAAGAGAAAAAGCGGTTTGTAAGCTTGCTCGAGCGGCATTGCGAAGCAGTTTATCCTTCCGTAGCCAATTTTGTCCTGGCGCGGATGGGCACGGCAGAGAAAGCGGAGCAAATTGCGGAGAAGTTGCTGGAGAAAGGCTTTGTGGTGCGACGTCCGGGCACGATGCCCGGTCATTTCCGGCTGACTGTACGGTTACCGGAAGAAAATAATCGTTTGCTGGAAGCTTTATGAAGTCTGAAATATAAAATAAAACAACGCCAGGGGAAACGGCCTGGCGCTGTTGCGAAACGAACAACGAAAGGAGATTTAACTCGTAAGGTGGTCAAAATTCTAAAAAAGTAGAGGCGACGCATCTGGCTGGGACGTTAGGACAAATGTAGCACGACGATTGAAAGGACGATAATAAGAAACAGATAAGGACTGAGTACAGGACGATGAGTACGGTACGGAATGTAGTATAACGATAGTCAGGTTAGACGTAAGTATGTTTAAGTTGTTATGTGCTAGATCGCGAGCTGTGACGTTAGTAGATTTAGCTTAGACTGTTGTAATGCGTTGTAACTTGCGTCGCTTTATTCTCTACAGTTTTATTATTACATATGAACATTACGAAAAACATTAAGCTTTCAACGAATTTTTGTGGGTTTTAAAACTAGTTTTTTAACCGCTTTAGCCCTTGAAAGGACTACTCCAAATGCAAATACCTCCTTTTAAGTTGGAAAGATACTTTGCCCGTTATGAATTTGAAGCCCCTTACCTGTTATGCAGTTCGGATTGCGAATCAATGACGGTGCAAGAACTATTGCAATATGAGCCGGAAGCTGCCTCCGCTTTGCAGCAACTCTGGCTTGGTTATACCGAGTCGGCTGGAAATCCGCAGCTACGCCAGGAAATAACCCGGCTTTATGAAACTATTGCCCCTGAAGAGATCCTGGTGCATACCGGGGCCGAAGAAGCGATCTTTACTTTTATGAATGCCGCTCTGCAACCGGGCGATCATATTATTGTGCACTGGCCCTGTTACCAGTCACTGGAAGAAGTGGCAATATCACTGGGTTGCGCAGTGACCCGCTGGGAGACACGGGAAGAAGAGGGCTGGGAGCTAAACCTGGACTTCCTGCGACAGAGTATCCGGGCTAACACCAGGGCGGTGGTGGTAAATTGTCCGCACAATCCCACCGGCTACCAGATGAGCCAGGATAAACAAAGTCAGCTTATTGAGATTGTCCGAGAAAATAACTTGTGGCTCTTTTCAGATGAAGTATACCGCTATCTGGAGTACCGGGAAGAAGACCGCTTGCCTGCAGCGGCTGACCTATATGAAAAAGCTGTTTCGCTGGGAGTAATGTCGAAAACTTTTGGACTGCCGGGCCTGCGGATTGGCTGGATTGCCAGCCACGACCGGGAAATTTACCGGCGCATGGCTGACTTCAAAGATTACACTACCATCTGCAACAGCGCCCCGAGTGAAATTCTGGCAACTATTGCGCTCAGGCATTTTGAGGAGATTGCGGAGCGGAATCGCCGCATTACTACCGCTAACCTGCAACTGCTAAACCAGTTTTTCGCCACGTACTCTGAAAGCTTCAACTGGCAGCCTCCTAAAGCAGGCGCAATAGCCTTTCCCAGTTTGCGCCTAAATCGCTCGATTGAAGATTTCTGCCGCGACCTTGTTGAGAAAAAGGGGGTGCTTCTCCTGCCCGGTAACCTCTTTGATTACAGCAATAAAAACTTCAGACTGGGCTTTGGCCGCCGCAATATGGCGCAGGGACTGCAAAGACTTGAAGAGTTTATCCGGGAAAATTTATAGAAACAGCTACTTTCGGACGTTTACACAACTTGATATAGTGTATTAAGATCGGCAGAACTTTAGTAGCAACTGTGAGTTATGCGCTACCTGGTGTTTTATAGTGTTTAGCTCTGGTTTCATTGAAAAGTTGGCCGGCAGCCCGGCCAACTACTACCCCGCCAGTCGCCCCCAGTAAAGCGGCCAGTGCCACGGGGGTTTTAAATTTCTCAGGCTGCTTCAGTCTCCTGAAGAGAATAAAGCTAATAAGTAAGGCCAGGGTCTGGGCCACAAAGAAAGCGGTTGCTACCCGGTTGGCTTTACTCATGCTTTTTTCCTTCCCTTAAACGTAATACCTCCTGGTCCCAGTTTTCAGCACAACCCGGATAATTGTAGCCCAGGAAATTTTCCACCGCTCCGGCAAAGACCAATTCCCCCATTGCCTTGCGATGCGCCACCATTCCGATTACAGTGGTGGGATTTTCTTCAACCAGCGCCCAGCAAACCACTGGTTGCGCCAGGTAAAAGGGTGCTTCTTCTAATGGCCCAGCGTATATTGCTTCCCAACCGGGCTTTGCAGGAATAATCTGGCTTACCTTTTCAAATTCCTTGTGCTTTGCCATTTTTAGCCTCCCATGTTTTAAACCGCTAATATCTTCAGCCAGTCCAAACTTTAGCTTCTAAGTCAGATGCGGCTTAAATCAGTTCACAAATTCTGTAAATACTTGACCCCATCTTATTTTATCCATCAAAAGTAACAAAAAAGGTTTAAGCTAGTTACAGAACAATAACAAAATTTGATAAGAATACCAAAATGAGTATATTCAACAGAGGTTTTTGAGCTATATGTATAGATATTATTTACTTATATAAACCCTGTTATTAAGTGCAACTCGCTATAGTGATATTAATAAAGCTAATAGAATGGTGTTTTCCAGGTAGAGCAGGGTTCTGTGTGATTACCGGTTTTTCTATTACCTGTTTAGGCCGCTCTTTCAGGTAGCAAGCATACTATTTACTCATGGTCAGTGATTACCGTTTAAAGTAAAGCGGCAGTAAGTTTAAGGTGTAAATTATGGGAATCGAACAGAGTATTGCACAGGCAAACCTGAACAATCTATTTGAAACTACCTCAAAACAATTCGGACCGCTCGACCCTTTCTTTAAGCCTGAACTGGTAGCCGTTATTGGTGACAGTCCGAAATTTGGTAACACCGGGAAAAAGGTTCTCTGGAACCTGGTTAGCAGTTCTTTTGGCGGCACCGTCTTTCCCATTAGCCAGACCTGCACTAACGTAATGGGCATTACAACCTACCCGAGTTTGGAAGCTCTATTACAGCCAGTAGACCTGGCAATCCTCGCCTGCCCTCTGACTAAAGTACCCGGAATAATGAAGCAGTGCAGCAAAGCCGGGGCAAAAGGAGTGCTAATTATCGAGGATGAAATGCCATACACTGAGCCCGCCGAATACCAGCAGCTAATCCAGCAGATAAGAGAACAAACTCGCCAGTCTAATATGCGAGTTATAGGCCCTAACAGTATCGGTGTACTAAGACCAGTAACCGGACTTAATGCATCTATCGCAAAACAGGCTCCCCTACCGGGAAAAGTAGCTTTTATCACTCAAAGTGCCAGTCTTTGTCCATCGGTTCTCGATTGGAGTATCGAAAAAAATATCGGGTTTAGCGCTTTTATCAGCATAGGATCAATGCTAGATGTAAACCTGGCTGACCTGATCAGTTACTTTGGAGATGATCCTTACACGAAAAGCATTATCATTTATATGGAGAAGATTGCTAATCCTCGTGCTTTTATTTCGGCTGCTCGCGAAGTAAGTCTCACCAAGCCTATTATTGTACTGAAAGCTAACCACTCTCAAAAAAGCAGCGCCAGCTCCAGCAGACCGAAACAAATTATTGTGGACGAAGATGACATTATTGATGCTGTTCTACGACGTTGTGGGGTGCTGCGAGTTAATACAATTGACGAATTATTTTACATGTCAGAAGTGCTCTCGATGCAACCAAGACCAAACGGGCCTTGTCTTACTATTCTAACCAACGCTGGCGGGCCTGGGGTGCTGGCCACCGATACCTTAGTGCGAGGCGGCGGAGAACTGGCTATCATAAACCAGGAATGCCGTGAAGCTTTTGACAAAGTGTTGCCACCCCACTGGAGCCATAATAATCCTGTCGATATTATTGGAGATGCCGGCCCTGAACGGTATTCCAAAGCTATTGAAATTGCGATCAACAATCCAAACAGCGATGGATTGCTGGTGATATTAACGCCCCAAACCATGACTCAGCCTACCGCTATCGCCCAGGAGCTTAGCCAGGCAGTAACTAAGTTTACAAAACCGGTGCTTGCCTGCTGGATGGGAGGGGATAGCGTGGCTGAAGCTGATAAAATTTTGAACCGGGCCGGTGTACCTGATTTTCCTTACCCCGACACCGCCGCCCAGGTCTTTAACTACATGTGGCGCTATAAATACAACCTCGATGCACTGTACGAGACACCTGTAATGCCCGCTTTTGCTGAGATGGAAACATCAGAGTTCTGCTACGTTAAAAAGCTTATCGAGGACGTACGAACTGCCAACCGGACAGAACTCAACGAATTAGAGGTAAAAGAGATTTTGCAAGCCTACGACATACCACTGGTCCAAACCTTATTTGCCGCGGATGAAGAAGAGGCCGTTAGGACTGCCAGCAAAATCGGTTATCCGGTAGTGCTTAAAATGGCCGGTTCCAGGCAAGTACGTAATGCTATAGCGGGGGCAGTTCAGTTAAACCTGACGAATGATCTGGAAGTACGGCAGGCATATCGCACGGTAAAGGACATCATTAAGGCCCAGGGCCGCAATTCAGGCTTTGATGGAGTAACGATTCAACCAATGCAAAAACCGGGTGGGTATGAAGTGGTTATTGCCAGCAGGCTAGACTCAAAGTTCGGTCCGATTTTAATATTTGGGTCCGGCGGGCAACCGGGCGAAGTTTTTCAAGACTATAAATTAGGGTTGCCCCCTCTCAATAGCACTTTAGCCCATCGGTTAATGGAGCAGACCCAGGTTTACTCAGCCTTCAAAGGAGTGCGAGGGCAAAAACCCGTTAACCTGGAAGCGCTTGAATTAATCCTGGCGCAATTTAGCCGCCTGGTTGTTGAGCAACGGATGATAAAAGAAATCGAGCTTAATCCGGTCTATGTCTCAGCCGAAAGTATTGTAGTGCTGGAAGCTCAGATCTTACTGCACGATCCGGGAATAAATGAAGCCTGTCTACCCGCGCTCATAATTCGGCCTTATCCGGTTCAATATGTTAAAGATTGGCAACTGAAGAAAGGCCCACCGGTGACTATTCGACCTATTCGTCCTGAGGATGAACCACTCATGGTCAAGTTTCACCAGTCTCTTTCCGATCAGAGCGTCTACCTGCGCTACCTTCATATGATGGGAGTAGATCAGCGTACCGCGCACGATTATTTGAGACGGATGTGTTTCATTGATTACGAGTGGGAAATGGCCCTTGTAGCGGTCTATGACAATCCAAAGATCGGGCAGCCCGAGATTCTGGGAGTAGGCCGCTTGATCAGGCAGCATGATAAAAATCAGGCTGAGTTCGCGCTGCTGGTAGAAGACCGCTATCAAAATTGCGGATTAGGTACCGAACTGGCACAGCGCATCATCCAGTTAGCAACCGATGAAGGGCTTGAACTTATAGTTGGTACCATTCATCCAGAAAACCGGCCAATGTTCCACATCTGTCAAAAGCTTGGTTTTGAGTCTGAATACAAGATTGAGGATCAGCTAATCGAGGTAGCGCTAAAAGTACCTTCCAGCACTAAAGAAAAGTGTGATGTAGCAGTAAGTTAGAGTCTGGCTACGGCAAGCTGTGATGGCAACAGGAAGCGCAACCAATCAAAAAAGGAGGTACACACGGAAAATTCGCAATATTGCGGGTTGTTACGTGCGTAAGTAACTATGAGAAAACTCGACTCTAATAGTCCTGAGTACTACTCTGCTTACCAGGTGGCTGCTAAAAGAGTAAAGGATAAGATGGAGTTCTACCAGCACCTGACATCCTATGTGGTTGTTATGGCGATTTTGACAGTGATCTACCTTTTGACAAGCTGGCAGTCTGGTGAACTGGGTTATCCCTGGGTTATCTGGCCGGCACTGGGTTGGGGTATAGCAATCCTCTTCCACTTTCTGGGAGTCTTTGTTTTCCCCGATACCCCTGAACGGCGCCAGCGTCTGGTTGAAGCGGAAATGAGACGAACAGGAGCGGCGATGCCGCCTTATCAGGCTTATCCAACTTCCAGTCCGCCCGCCGCTCCACCCTATTCTGAATTACCACTCGATTACACAGTCAAACCGGCAGAACCGGAGCAACCGGAACTTACGCCTTCAGGTTCAATCAATAAGCAACCTCTGGGCTGAAAACACTCTAAAAGAGCGGGTATCACTATCTCAAATCCGTGTGGTGGTAGTGTTCAATTAGAGGCTGTTCTGTAATAAACCCTGTTTTGTAGTGGCGGAAAACTAATTATGGTGGATAGATCGAAAAAGAAATCTTTCCGGTCAATCCACCAATTTTTACAGGCTGAATGTTCCCTGTTATGAGTACTAAAACAGGCGGTTTAATTCTAATCGGGTTTATTAAGGAGTCGGTGTCGATCCAACCGGTGGAACAGGTTGAGGAGCGACAACTGCATCTCCTTCAGTCTTTACCGTTATCGGTATAGGTGTAGGCGTATTCCAGGTAAAAGTTTGTACGCGAGGCATCGCGGTAGAGGTAGGTTGCAAATCTGGCCGCACCGTAATACTCTGCTGAATGACCGTATCACGCAGGTCGGTGAGATTAGTCTTTTCCTGGGCCTTCAGTATTTGCGGCATTACAATGGTAAACATCACGATTAGCAAAAGTAAAGCGGCTACTGCCACACCCATTACAGCCATTCCCAGGCGAGAGGATACAAACTCTCTGCTGCGATTCCAGAAGCGCTGTAAAGCGGAACGATAGGGGTGTTCTTGTTGCAGGCTAAATTCATTAGCTATCTCCGCCAGAGAAGAACCCTGGTTCCACTGCTCCAGGGTCTTCGAGTCGAAGCCAACCGGCTTACTTCCCTCTAGTGTCAGCTTTTCTACCACACATTCGGGGGCCTGCGCTGGAAATTCCTGCTCGCATACCAGAAATAAACGAAATTCGGGTTGGCCCTTCGGCTCTACTTCATACTGAACCATCTTGCGAGCCTTTTTAACACCCAGAACTTTGTGACCGGCCTCCCTCAGCGCGGCTTCTTCTTTTTCGAGCATCATTCTGCTCTCTTCTTGATCGTACCAGAGGGAAACCGGCAAGGGTTGAAGCGGCTTGGGAGTCAGACGATGGGCTAACTTAGGCTTGGTCTCCCCGGCAACAGCAGCGTTATCAGCGGGGTTTTCTGTGTCAAGCATATGAATATATCCCCCATAACTTTATGTCAACTATCTCTAAAAAACAGTAGGACACTTGTGGGTTTTAGTAGGATGAAATGAGAAACGTTAGTAGAATTAGAGCAAGAAGTTACAGCTAAAGCTGTTCTTGGAAAAAGGATACAGATTTAAGAGCACAAAAAGTTCCAAATAAAATTTAATTAAGATGTAACATAAAATTATCATTAAATCAAGTGGTAAAATAGGTAATCAGTACTATAAGCTGCCGGTTTTGCCAAATCAGGCAAAGAGACTTAAAATTGGCCTTTCTCTAAGGATTCTAACTGGAAAGGACAACTTCAGATAAGCGCGTTATCCACCGTAGCGCCGGTCTTCATTAATACGGTACTACCTATTTTCCTGGTGATTGGGGCGGGATTTTTTGGACAAAAAAAGTTACGGCTAAATCTCAGCAGTATCGCCCGTATGGGGCTTTATATCCTCAGTCCGAGTCTCGCATTTTCCTCTCTGACCCATAATAAGTTAAGTGGCGGAGATGCCTTCGGTATTATCGCGGTTAGCCTTGCTACTACAGCTTTGCTCTTGCTGGTAGGCCTCCTAACTGCCCGCTCGCTGCGCTTCAATCCCAATCAGACCAGCGCTTTGCTGTTAAGCACTCTTTTTACCAACGCTGGTAATTACGGCGTACCTTTGATGGATCTTGCTTTTGGCCGGGACAGCCGCGATATGGCAGTTGTAGCCTTCGTTACCCAGCAAGTCTTATTCAACACCCTGGCGGTCTGGCTGGCTACCAGGGGTAAGATGACCTGGAAGCAGGGAATAGTTCAAGTCTTTCGCATGCCCGTGACTTATGCCGTACTGGCGGCTATTCTACTGCTTGTCACCGGGCTACCCGTACCAGGCCCAATTGATAAGGCTACCGGTTTACTGGGAGACGCGGCCTTGCCGGTAATTTTGCTTTCATTAGGATTGCAATTGGCCGAAACTCGCCCCGATATCGCGGATGCCACCAGAATTAGCCTGGGTGTCGTCTATCGCCTGGTGCTTGGCCCTGCCATTGCGCTGCTGGTAGTCTGGCAGCTAGCACCTCTCTTTGGAATGAGTGGCCTGGCAACTAAAGTAGCTATCGTTGCCATGTCTATGCCAACCGCAGTTACAGTTGTTTTAATGTCGATTGAATTTGGAGCAGACTCCAAGTTCGTCTCGGCGGTAGTCTTTTTTAGCACCCTTGCCAGTGCCCTTTCACTGACAGTTATTCTATCCTTTCTGATTTAGCCTATTTCATAATTAGTGGAAGAACACCTTATAAAACCAAAAAGCCCCGATCAGGGGCTTTTTGATTTCAAGTTACATTTGATTACGGTGTGCCAAATTCGAGCGCCCAGTACCAGCCATAAGTGCTACCTGGTTGATTGTAGCGAGCGATACCCATCAGCTTGAACTCCGGCTTCAACATTAGAGCGTTATGGCCGGGAGAGTTCTTCCACTGTTCCAGCACTTCAGCAGCGGTGCCCCGACCTGCGGCCAGGTTTTCACCCATCCACGAGCCGTTAAACCCAAAGTCATTCATCCGTTTGAAAGGATCTCGACCCATACTGTCAGTATGGCTGAAGTAATTTTTCACGCCCATATCGTGGACCATCCAGCGAGCCGTTTGCACCAGGAGAGGCTGAATAGTCAGGGAGCCGAGGCCATGCGCGTGGCGATAGTCATTAATCAGACCGATGAAAGACTGCTCCTCATTATCCAGTTGTACACTGCTGCCAGTTGGAGCAGGCGCAGAAGCCGGAACCATCGGAGTGTTACCATAGCGCCAGGCGTAGTAGTGCTGACCGATGTTACCCATTTCGACCTGCCAGGCCGGAGTATTGGAAGGAGTATAGGTCAGAATGCGGCGCTGGAAAAGCTGCACCAGCACCATTTTCTGCTGCCCACCTACCGTAAACTGGCTCCAGTAAGCATCAGAAATAGGATAACCCAGGGCGAAAACCCAGCTAGACCCAGGAATATTCTGCATCCAGTTCCAGAAGACACCCGGAACATTATGGCGAGTGGCCGGTTCGTAGTAAGCGTAAGTGGTGCTGGCAGGTGGGTTAGTGCTACCCACGTCCCCGGCCCCATTTACGTAATCACGCACAGGCTGACCGGTACGATTGGCAGCGAAGTTATTGGCGGTAATCGTCAGGCGGGAGAGTGAAGAATACGTAGGACCATTATTATTGCTGGAATCACCCGCCACCGGAATATTCGCCGGACTACGCTGCTCGTACTGATTATTGCCGGTTTGTAAACGCCCCGAAACCAGTTCGATAGTCAACAAACCATTGCTTACAAACCACTGGCTATTGCGATCGCCGGATGGATCGTTGATTTCCATGCGGCTTTTGTCGAAATACTGCACCAGGCGCTGGCCGCCTTTAGCATCAGCGTATTTCTCCGTACCAGACCAACTTGGCCCGGCACCCCATAACCAGCTTCGAGTGGCCTGCCCACCCGCCACAGGACCATCCGCCTGTTGCCAGATTCGCTGAAAAGCGTTATCAGCAAAACCGGCGGCGCTGGCCTTCAGTGGTGATCCGACTGTAGCTACAGTCAGAGAAATTAAAAGAACAATCGCAAAAATAGGATTAAATTTGGATAATTGCGTTTGCCTCATTAGTCGTTCTTACCCCCTAGTTCTTACAGTATGAAGCGACGTGGCTAAAGCATAAGTAAACAGGCACACCACAAGCGAGTTCACAGCCCTCGCTACAGGGTGCAACTTTTCTGCACTTATTTTGAAATAAAGATCAGATCGAAAAGGTCGTTATACAAGGGGCATAAAATTAAAACCTGTTGTACAACTGTTGCCTATCGAGACTAAAACGATGCTCAGAATATGCTAACTCTCAGATTAGAACCGGTTTCAAGTAGTTAAACTATACTTCTTAACTTTCTCTAAACCCGAGCCGGGTTGCCCGGAAATACCGAGTTCGGCAGCCGCTACCGGGTCTACTCCGGTAGTAGCCGGATTGAGCATAGCAACATCGGTAGCGGAAAGTTCCGCAGAACTGATCACTTCCGAGGTAACCCGCCCTTCATCCTCCAGCATTATCAGGTACGCCAGTACCTGTCTTGCTGCGGCTGGCCAGAGTCGCCGGTCTACATCCTGGTAAATTTGCTCTACCAGTTGTGGAATTGTACCGGAACTCCTTTGTAAGGCTTCCTCTAACTGCTGCTGACGAGCTTGCCGGTGAAGGATATATTCCCGAATTTTAGCGTCCGGCGCCGTTACTTCAGGACCATGCCCGCCATAGATAACCCGGGCGCTTGCCCAGTTTTCTTCGAGTAGCCGCAGGGAAGCCAGATAAGCGCTCATGTCGCCTTTTGGCGGTGCGATAACTGTCGTTCCCTGACCTAAGATGTTATCCCCCGTAAAAAGCGCCTGCTCTTCTTCCAGGTAAAAACACAGATGATCAATCGCATGGCCAGGCGTGTAGATAGCCAGCAGAGTTGCGCCGTCCAGCGTTACACGCTGCCTGTCATCAAGCGAATCTTGATGCGGAAAAGTAGCTTCGCGATAAGCAACCACCGGCGCGCCCGTCATCTTACTTAACTGCTCCGCCCCCGGAAAATGATCAGGATGGCCGTGTGTTACCAGGATTTGCCGAACCGGTTTCTGTTGAGCTTTCGATACAGCTACGATAGCCTGCAAATGACTTTCTATTTGCGGGCCCGGATCTATTACAACCATTTCCCGGCCAGACCCTACCAGATAGGTATTCGTTCCGGTTAAGGTCATAGGACCGGGATTAGGTGCTCTTAAACGCTGTACACGCTCGCTCAACTGCTCCGGTTTAGCTAAGCCCCGGTTTTGTTCCACTCGGCGACCTCCGGTAGAAGCCTGTACCCTCATTTTAATTGAGGTTTCAGGGCATTCTATCAATTGTTTTACAGTTATTATAGGATTAGAGCTTAAAACAGTCGTGTAATTCTAAGCCATAAATGAGAAATCCGAGCACTCTCTCGGTTACCATTATACTTAACATTAAGGTAAGAAAAAAATAGCCCTATCAGGCTAATTTTAGACCAAGATCATGGCTAGTACTTTTTTGCACAGATCTAGTACCGGAAAGGTCTACCAGGTTCTCTCCGAAGAAATGAACCACCCGCCGGACGTATTCTGCCCGGTTCATAAAGTAAACACCGCAATGTCCCTGAGCTTCTTCTATCCAGATTGATTTAGGTTCGCTGGCGACTTCAAAAAGCCGGTATGTATGCTCTACCGGGATCATTTTGTCCTCGGCTGAATGTACAAGGTAAACCGGTCGCGGTGTAATCTGGCCTATCACATCAATTGGAGAAAAATGTTCCCAGCGATGTCCGGTGCGCGTTTCAAAAAGACGGGCAGCAATATCAGTGACCGGGTGGCTGGGTAAATGAGTGCGCTGTCTCCATACATAATCAATAATATCGCGCTGGCTGGTAAAAGGGCTGTCCGCCCAGACCGCTTTAACATCCAGGTTGCGAGCGGCGGCCACCAGCGCTACTGAAGCGCCCATTGAGCCGCCTAACAAACCGAGTAAAGGATGTTCGATCCGAGAGCAGGCGTAGCTGATAGCCGCTTCCATATCCTGTAACTCACGATGACCCAGGGTAATCAGTTCATCCTCAGCGCGTTGAGCGCCATGTCCCCGGTAATCAAACATTAAAACGTTGAAGTTATTGCGCCAGAGATGCGAAGCAAGGCCCAGCATATCCTCTTTTTTGCCCCGGTATCCGCTCACGGTTATAACTACCCGGCGTTCGTTCTGCCGTGGTAGCCACCAACCCTTTAATAGACGTTCATTGGCTGTGGGAAAACTGACGTCTTCGCTTTCAACATTAGTTTCAAAAGGGGTGAAGGTAAAAACATCAGCCGCTTCGAGCGGACGTAATTTGACCAGTTCATTCACCAGGTAGTGAGCCGCGCCGTACGATATGAGGCTAGCCGTTGCGCTTCCGGCCAGGGCCGCCGCTCCCAGAAGTCTCAAAGTTTCTTTTCTGCTGCCATTAGCGGCCTTATGATTATTTAAAGTTTTACTTCTTGCTGCCATAGTTATAGTCCCGTTTTAATATATTCAATTTACCGGCATTTATCCACACTGTTAGTCCAACATCTCTACTTTATGAATTAAAGAAAGATCTGGCATTTATAATAGGATTTTACAACTCTTAAAAACTTGAGTCCATAATAAAAAGGATATCTGAAACCGATATCCATAAGAAATTGGTTAAGGTATAGTCACAAAGATAGATTTAAAGAAGCCGGATCAGCTAAAAAGGGAAAAATAAAAGACCGGCCAGAGCGGCTAAAAGAAGAATAAATATAACGTGCACACGGTGCGACATTGCCAGGATAAAGGCCCCCAGACCTATGATAGCGCTGCGCCAGTCGGTTATAGCGCCAACGGTCAGAGCACCTGCTACTACTACTACCGAACCCACTACCGCCAGCGATAAACCCTTCATAACCCCTCTAACTGAGCGGTGATGTTCAATTTTGCGGTAAACCGCCGCAAGAGCCAGCACCGAAAAAGGGGGTATGATAATAGCAACCAGCGCCAGCACTACACCCATAAAACCGTAAGTAATAAAACCCAGGCTTATCACCCACAGACCATTTGGGCCGGGGGTAACCTGTCCGACTGCAACCGCCTTGGCGAAGTCAGCATCCTGTGCCCAGCCATAATCCAGTAAATCCTGGTGCAAACTTGGTAAATTGCCCAGACCACCGGTGGAAAAGAGAGAAGCCTTTAGAAAAACCAGGAAGTAGAGTAAAGGGTTCATGCTGTAGCTACTCCTTGTCTTCCGGTAAAAGTTTCTTGTCGGCGGCCAATTGTTTTGGTAGTGGATTGGATAGAGCTACCGAACCGGCCGCGGCCGCCAGTAGCAAGACCATCCAGACCGGTAGATGTAAGACACTGATTAGCAGAGCGGTACCGGCTATAAAGAAAAGAGTCACGGCCAGCGAAGGAGGCCCTTCACGTAGACCTTCCATTACAAGTGGCCGGCCCATTTGAATCACGAAAACAAACATCAGGGCTGCCGTAGCCGGAATAATACCGTTTAACATGGAATGAAAAACGGGGAGATTCTGAATAGAGGTAAAGCCAGCCGTCAGGAAAGTTGTTATCAATACGGAGGGTAGCAACATGCCTGTAAGAGTAGCGGCAACACCTCTCCAACCCGCCAACTGGCGTCCGGCCAGAATTGCAAAAGCGATCAGGTTGATACCGGGCACCAGGGTACAAAGCGTCCAGAGGCGCACGAATTCATCTTCTTTGATCCAGCCACGCCGGTCAATCATTTCGCGCCGGATAAGTTGAAGGGTAGCGGGTCCACCTCCAAACGATTGCGCTCCAATCAATAACCAGATTTTGAGCAGTTTTCCAGCAGTGGGTTGTTCACTGTAATCTGATAAATTATTAACCAGTTCTGTTTGAGCGGGCAGGGGATTTTCCTCTTTATATTTATATAGCTAGGACTAATACAAAAGATAGTTTCAAAAGCCAGTATTTTTAATCGTAGAATTACAGGTGGCTTTTCTTAACGGTATCATACATCGATATAAGTAGCGCTTACAAATGATTTTTCTTATGGGTATCATACATCTAAAAAAGTACCAAAATACCGCACGTATAGCGATAGTGGTATTTGAAGTTGTGCTTTGCAAAACACTAAGACCTGGATTCTGAGCTGGTATTTAAAAGCCTTCCACAATTATAACAGCGGGTAGTTTCTTCGTCAGCCAGGTTAGAAGCGCCACAGTGAGGGCATTTTATAGTAGGGGTCTCTACACTACTCTCGGGAGCATAGCGGCCCTGAGAGCGGTAACGAAAGGGGTTTGGGGCGTATCGGGGTGAAGACTCTCTTTCCGACTCTGAAGAAATAACAGGCACATTTGCTCCGGCAATCTCTCCATCACTAGCGCCGCGCCGTTCCCGAATACGCTGAATAGCCTGCCGGGCGCTGTTGCGCGGATTAAAAGCGGAGATACGCAAAGCATAGCCAATTTTATACGAAACTACAAAGTAGAGCGCGACCAGGAAAAGAATACCGCTCAAGCCCAGCCACTCTGAACCATTGCTAAACCCCGGATAACTCATCGCAATAAGGCTATTATATGCCCCGTGCGCCAGAATAGCCTGCAACAAGCCTGTTCCTACCTTTTGAACCTTTTTCCTTCTCGAAACCTCCTGGCGAGCCAGGCCAAGACTGGCGCCCCAGAGTGCTGAGAATAAAACATGCCCTAAGGTGCTAAAGGGCCCGCGCAATAACAGCACCAGCGGTCCCTTATCCAGCACATAGAAAGCATTTTCAAAGGTAGCAAAGCCCAGGGCCGCCGCCGCAGCGTAAATGATACCATCAACCGGTTCGTTGAAAGCCTTATTGGGATAAGCCACGGTGAAAACTACAAAGAACTTGGCAAGCTCTTCCAGCACGGCTACCACACCGAAATAGAAAAGCGAGGATGCCAGGAAATCTCCGCTTTCGGTAACATGATTTAAACTTTGATCGAGAATATATTCGAGCAGCCCGGCCAGGACTGAAAGAGGCATACTTAAAACGAAGATCAGAGCCACAAAACGCTTGGGCTCCTTATCATAGACGTCCTGCCGGTAATACCACCACATCCAGAACAGTCCAAACGCCAGTGATAACCCTACCGAAATTACGAATCCCACACCCACCTCATACTACTTAAAGGGCGGCAATAGCAGGGCGACCAGCGGAATAGTCACCAGGCAAAAGAAGAAGCTGGAAAAAACGGCCGTGCTGGCCAGTTCACGATCCAGTTTGTACTGGGCGGCGTAGACAAGACTGATAATCATCGAAGGAGTAGCGGCGTTCAACATAATAACGCCCTGGGTTGGACCATCAAGGCCAAGAGTACGGGCAAGCAAGAGCGCCAGGACCGGGGCAAAAATCAACTTGATGAAGTTCATGGAAAAGACCGGGGCAAGATAAGAGCGAATATCTCGCCAGACTATGGTAAGGCCCAGGGAGAACATCATCAAAGGCAGGGTGGCAGTTCCCAGAAAACTCAGGGTACTTTGAAGAGGCGCCGGTATATCGGTAGTATAGAATAAAAGGCCCATTATCAGTCCCAGGAAAGGGCCGTTTCTTGGCACTTCCAGGAGCAAACGCCAGCTAAAGGAACTCTGGCCGCCATAACTCTGCTCACCGTAATAAGAAGCAATTACAATACCGAGCGTTACCAGCAAAGTCAGGCTACCCAGTTCGCTGTAGAATGCGTGCTGCAAAATCCAGGGGCTGGGCGCTTTAGGGTCGGAGGGATTTGGATAAATACTGTTGACCAGCGGTAGCCCGATAAAACCGGTGCTGCCGAACATAGTCGTCAGGAGAAACGCACCCATCTGGGGACGGTTTAGATGGAGTAGAAAGCGGCCCAGCACATAAGCTACTCCGCCCGAAATAGCAATAACCAGGAGAGCAACCAGGGGTATTTTGAGAATATCGAGGTGTATATTTTCGTTTTTTACACCTTTTATAGCACTGAAAACAAAAACGGGTAACAAAACCGTCATTACAATACGGTTAATCAGGCCCGCTTCATCTCCCTTAAAGATACCGGTAGCGCGCATAATCATGCCGAGAGCTACTGCACCTGTAATCGTGAAGAGCGGGGCTAAAATAGTGCTTATTTGTGCTGACATTAGAAAAATTCCCTGGCGAAAAATTGATGAGTAAAACGCTAGTAAATAAAAATCCTGGAGTGTATTCTCCAGGATATTCTAACATAGTTCAATTTAGAATAAAAGTATCTTATGTTAAGACTCTACCTCATGATAATCCGCGAAAACATGCTTGATAGGATCAGCAATGCCGAGGCGATTTAACTCATCCAGCATAAAGAGAATAATCTTAACACCTTCCAGGTTTACCCGGCGTTGTTGAGTAAGAAACTGGATAAATTGAAATTTGCGGATGTCATTTTGAGAATAGCGCCGCCGCTGCGTCTGAGTGCGATGCGGCACCACCAGCCCATGTTCCTCATAAATCCTGAGGGTGCGCGGGTGTAGAGCCAGGATTTCGGCAGCTACGCTGAGGGTAAAAATAGGTTTATCCGAATTAACCTTTACCGGGGTAGAGCGGTCAGCTCGCGAAGCCCTGGTAGGACGGCCGTTAATTCGCGCGGGAGCAGGCGCAGGGGGATAATAATGATTACCGATACTTGATCCCACCAGTTCCTGGCTTTCAGGGGCATTTTCGGGATTAGTACGATTACGCGAGCCACTTCCCGGCGGGCGCCCACGCGGCGCCTTTGGTCGCCCATTGATCAGGGCAGGCGACTCGGCCAGGTCTACAACTTCTAATTGTTGCTCCGTTTCTTGTGAGTTCCCGTTTTCCACTTTAACCCAATCCCACCGAATGTTTAATTAACCCGGTAAATAAAATGAGCGATACTACCAGTTAGAATACCTGTTTGAGTGAATTAAATGGTAACATAACCCTGACAATGATGTCAAGATAAAAAAGGTGGTATATAGTTACTACTATTCTCCTTTTAACAACTTATTATTCAGTGACATTACGAATTCTTAATGGCCATCCACTCTCTCAGCCATAACCGCTCCTTCTGAGTTTATTTCCACGGCTGGTTTTACTCAAACCGCTTCACAGAACCTGATTTGACTCGAGCGCCAAAATTGGTAATATTAAGCTGCTTTTAATCAAATTAACGCAACCTTCTCAAGTTTTGCGTATTAATTACTATAGAGCATATATCAGGATTTACTGGGATTGGTCAGCTCACCCCCATTTTAACCTGTAGTGTATTTATTTTTATACACAATATGGACTGTCATTTATTTAAGAGGTTTTATTAAGGAGAGAAAGTGCATATTAAATCCCTTACTCAATTCAGGCTGCTTTTTTGTATGCTGTTTGTTTCAGCTCTTTTCACCGGCCTCTTTGTCCCCGGCGCCGCTTCGACTGTGCAAGCCGCTACTCCGAATAACTTCAGTTCCGATAATTTTTATCAGAACTGGCAGCGTACCGACTTGCCGATAGCCGCGCAGAAGACTTCGCGTAGCTGGTACTGGGGTCCGGCACCGCTGGCTCAGGGCTTCTACGAGTACTATGAAGATGCCCCTTTTCACCAGCGAGTCGTTCAGTACTTTGATAAAGCTCGCATGGAGTTAAATAACCCTGACCAGAACAGCGTTACCAATGGTCTGCTAGTGGTTGAGATGATCAGGGGTAAGTTACAAACGGGCGACAACAGTTTTACAGACAAAGACCCGGCGAATGTCCCGGTTGCCGGTGATCCCAATAACGCCTGGCCTACCTATAAGGATCTTAACAGTATTTACAACCAACCAACCGGGCGACAGGTAGGCGACAAAGCCGATCAAATCTTCAACCCGGATGGCATAACCGATTTCAATGTTTATAGCTCCGATCCGCAAACCACCATTGAAAATGTAGACAACGGCTTTGGTATTCCCGCAGCGTTCTGGGACTATCTCAATCGTTCGGGCCTGGTTTACAACGGCTATAACTACGTTAACGATACTATCAGTAGCTGGATTTTCTCAACCGGCCACCCCATTACCGATGCTTACTGGACGAAGGTTAAAGTAGGGGGAGTGGATAAATATGTTTTATTCCAGGCTTTCGAACGGCGCCTGCTAACCTATACCCCTTCTAACCCTTCCGCTTATCAGGTGGAAATGGGTAATGTCGGATTACATTATGTGCAGTGGCGCTATGGCGGTAATCTTCCGCAGTACTCTAACCTGACGGATAGTATGTTTGGTGGAATACAGCCCCAGTGGTACAGCGCTACCGATGTGCTTAATATTCGAACAGAGCCGAATAGCCAGTCCAACCACCCGGAAAGCACTACCAACCATCCTTACGTACAGCAATTACAGCCAGGCGATCATGTACAGGTGCTTAAAGCGGTACAGGGAGAAGAAATTCTGCCCGGCAATAATGTCTGGTATCAGATTTATGAGAATCCCAACCTGTACGTCTACTCGGGCTACATGAAGAAATATGATGTGCCGGATTACCCGCGTACTCCACGGACCCATTCTGGTATCTGGGTATCGGTCTCTCTGGATAAACAGATGATGGCTGTTTTTAGAGATAACCAGTTACTGTATAAAACACTGATCGCCAGCGGACGACCGGGGGTCGGTGATAAAGATTACAGCACTGTCAGGGGAGTTTATAGCGCAATTGGCGGCTACAGGCCGCTCTCGCAGACAATGCAAGGAGGCAGCAGGGCCAGCGCCAGTTACTATAATATTGACGATATCCGTTACGTCACTTACTTCTACCGCGACTACGCCATCCACGGAAGTTACTGGCACGCCAAGTTCGGTATAGCACCTCAGAGTCATGGTTGTGTCAACTCAACGGTGTACGACGCAAGCCTGGTCTGGCGTTTACCGGTGGGTACGGTAGTAGATGTCTTCTAGCAGTTAGCAAAAACAACCTTTAACAACGATTTTTAAAGGGGCGATATTTAATCGCCCCTTTATTATGCTGCCTTTTGAGCCTCTTTTGACCTTAAGGAATATTATGAGAATATAAAAACTTTTCTACCCTGTAGCTTAACTCTCCCGCAAGGATATCAGGCGGTTTTAGAGTTATAATTAAAGCTGGTGTAGTCTAGAATACTGTGCCGAGTGAACCGGTATGCCATCTTAATTAGTAGAGTCTTTTTAACAGTTTGAAACCAATTTATTCTGGCGGGTAAAGGTGTCCTTCATTATGAAGTTATTTCGCGCTCTTAAATCCGACCAGTTTCTCAAAACCAGTATAATATGGGGTTTGGGTATACTGGGACTGGTAATGGTCTTCGATTTTGGAATGATTCAGTTAGATGCTTATGATCCTGCTTTAGAATCTATAATCCCATTTGCGCTAGTCTTATTTGGCGGAGCTTATATGGTTAAATTTATAGGCGCCCGCCCTGTCCTCTACACCGCCATTTGTGGATTAACGGTAGGATACGGCATGGCCTTTTTAGGACTGTTAAACGAACTACTGAAGTTTGAAGGAATCTACTACGAGTCGTTCTTACGCTTTCTGTATGTAGGCACTCTGCGCGGAGCAGGACTGGCCCTGGCAGGAGCGTTAGGTGGTTGGATAATGACACGAGGAAAAGTCCCAATCGAGATTGAAGTACCTTCTAAAAAAGAGGAGGACGAAGCTCGCCTGGCCGGTAAGCCTTTGCCCGCACCCCGTATTGTTACCCCGGTTAGCGCCATGCCCGGCTCACTTGAAGTAAATACCGCGTTATTAGCTGAGGTAGAAAAAGCGCATTTGAATACGAATAAGAAACGCCGAAAACGAAAATAAGCCTGTTTCGTAATGAAAATCTGTTTCTTCTTAGCCTGCCAGTAAAGCCCTAAGTCTGCTGCTTGATTTTGAGTATACCTGCACTCTAGCTCCTACAATAAATTTATCATCTTTTAATCTCTCAAATGAAAATATTCTGCTAATTTACTTGATAAATTTTCGCAAGTAAGTTACTATAAAGTAGAAACTATAAAAATAAATGCAATAGACCGATTTCGAAACGATAAGGTTCAGATTCTAATATTTTTGAAAACCGCTGAATTTGAAAGTTGTGTAAAAGCAATAGAGGTGTGAAGACATCTTTGTAAGTGACATTTCCAAGTTCACTGACTCAAATTAGCCAGAAACTGCTCTTAATAACTTAAATTGGAATTTAGATCCTACGACAGACTTTATTATGTTGCACTGACCGGGAAAATTAAAATTTATTCTTGCTCTGCTATAAATTTTTTCCCTTTACAAAATTCAATGCTAGGTTTACAATAAATTCAAAAGCTGCTCTGTTGTATTACGCACTCGGTAAATCTGGGTTAGAACTTTCCTTCTTCTTAAAAGTTTTACCAATGTTTATCCCGTAAGTTGGTCAGGTAGAGTAATTGAATTGAGGGTTGGTTAAGTGATAATCAAAAATGTGTGACTGGTCCAGGTTTTTAAAGTTGGAAGTGAGCCCTGAGGTGGTGTACACCATTACCGTTGAGTTTAGTGATTGAATATCTCGTTTATGTTTATGGTTCAGGTAAAGTTAATAAACAGCAAAAAAGAGTTTAACCAAAATTTATCGGCTTAATGGGTAGTTGCTTACGCATAAATCGCTTTGCACTGTGAAGAGAAAAGTAGTTTTAATGGGTAAGGTTTATGTATTTTTAGAGAGGACATAGTATGACTGTTCAACGTGAAGTAGCAGACGTAGCACCTGAAGAACTGGCAGCGCTTTACAATATTGATCTCGAAGTATTAGGAGAGCGCATCAGGAGAGCAAGGTTAGAAAAGAAAATATCCCAGCGCGATTTGAGTGCCGGGTTATTTACTTCAGCCTATCTTTCCTCACTGGAATTGGGTAAGACACGTCCAACCTACATTACACTTTATAACCTGGCAACCAGGTTAGATAAATCGGTGGATTTCTTCTTACGCCAGACCAGCGGAATGGCAAGTGAGATGGACGAGGAGCAGGCAAGAATCCTCGAAGTAAGGCTGGCCTTACTTACTGCTCAAACTGCTCTCGAAAGAGCGGCGGACGAACGAGCAGAGAAAGCACTGGAACAGGTCGCTTTACACCAGGCAAGACTTGGCCCAACCGAACGCGCCCGCTTCTATTACCTGCGTGGTCGCTTCTATAACAAGCAAAATGAACCGGTTCAGGCTATAGTCGAATTAGAGGAAGCCCGAAAGTATCTTGAAGATGGCTATGATTTAGAGCTAGAAATTCTGATTGAAAACGCGCTGGGCACCGCTCATTATGATCAGCGCCGCATTATGCCTGCTCTGACACACTATTACGCGGCGCTTGAAATGGTCAATAACACCAGGGAAACTTTCACTACCAATCTTAAATGGAAGATTTTAATGAACGTTGCCAACTGCTACCTGCTGCTTAACGACTGGGAGCAGGCTACCGGGGCCTTCCGTGAAGCCCTCGAACACGCAGGTAACGCGCTTGATCCCCACTTTCAAGGCGAGTTGCACTATGGTTTAGCTTCTTCCTATGGCGAACAGGGAGATTTCCAGCGTGCCTGTTTAAACTTAGGACGTTGCCTGCAAATCTATGAGCAGGCTCATAACCAGTTTAAGTTAATACGAACCCGTAATGCTCTGGCTCAGATGCAAGCCCAGACTGGTCATTTTGAAGATGCTGAAACCCAGGTAAGGGAAGCTCTCAAAATGGCCCAGATTACCCCGGGCATAGACCCATGCCAGGAAATGAATGCCCTGGTAACTTTAGCTATAATCAGGCAAAAACAGGGTAACTTGAATGAAGCACTCGACTTTATAATGAAAGGTCTGGATTTACGGCCTAATTGTTCCAGCGCTTTCCATATAGGAAGACTCTACCGTACTGCCGCCGAAATCCAGGCGGACATGGGTAATAAAGAGCAAGCCGAGACCTATTATCACCAGGCGCTTGAAATGCTCGAACCTTCCGGTTTGGCTAATAGCCTGGCTGATATTTATCACAGTTATGGGCAACGCCTGCGAAACTGGGGCGAGGTAGATAGGGCTTTCGAGTATATGGAAAAAGCCTACCGCCAGCGTGAAAGGGGTCGTGCCGATAACGAAGTAGAGCGGCATTAAATTTACTCGCGATTTAAAACCAAGACGGCGCTAGCGCCGTCTTTTACTATCCCACAGTTTACGCCCGGTACTCTGGGCATCAGGAGGTTCTATTGGGCCTCTTTCTAGCAATACTTCCTCAATTGCTAACTGAAGATTTTTGCTAATACGGTTTATCCTCACCGCTAAAGAATTCTTTCTGCGCCTGGCTCGAACACTCCGCTTAGGATACCAGCCGACAAGAATGATAAAAGCTATTCTCATTTTACACACCTCCATACAATTAGAGCAGAATCCAGGTTGATCTAATACCTGTTTCTGAAGCGTGCCAAAGCAGTAGCAGCTAATTTTGCTGCTTGATGTAAAGTAGTGATTAAAGTTTAAAATCAGGGTTGAAGCACAAACAATTGAGCCGTTTACCTTTACTTAGATAAACGGCCTTGAAAACTTTATTTTCTATATTCTGGAAAAGGAGTCTTTAAAAAAGCGAATGAGCTTCTTTAATTTTAACTGGAGGTAGTTGGTAGTTACACCAGCGCCCGGACGGGATTTACTAAAGCTCCAATATTTTCGATCACAATAGTTACCACGTCCCCATCCTGCAAGGTGAAATCATCAGGAGGCACAATACAGGTTCCGGTTGAAAGCAGCACCCCGTTTGGAAAACTGTTGTAACGGCCAAGATAGGAAACCAGTTCCGGCAGAGTTCTTTTTAGCTGAGCGGTAGAAGCTCCACCATGAAAAACTTCGGTATTATTCCTGGTTATAGTGCATTCTATGCGCAGTGAGGGCTTTTCTGGAAGTTCGTCCAGTAGAAGAACAGTTGGGCCCGCCGCGCAACATCGATCATATACTTTCGCCTGCGGTAAGTAGAGCGGGTTAGCTCCTTCAATATCGCGTGAGCTAACATCATTACATATAGTCAATCCTAACGGCTTTAGATCACCATCCAGCAAAACAGCCAGCTCAGGTTCTGGCACATTCCAGTGGCTATCACCGCGAATAGCGATATAATCACCGCTACCGGCAACCCGGTGGGGAGTAGCTTTAAAGAAAAGTTCCGGCCTTTCAGCCTCATAGACCAGATCGTATATTCGTGAAGCTACATCCGACTCTTCCATGCGAGCTTCCCGGCTGCGCCAGTAGGTTACGCCTGCCGCCCAGACTTCCTGATAATCAAGGGGATTGCGCAGGCGCCCTTCCGCCTCCAGGACTGGAAGATAGCCTACCGGCTTAGCATCAGCGATTAGTTCGGCTACACCCTCCGTAAGTTTCCGCCCGCGTCCCTGCTCTGTCAGGGCTGCCCAGGTATTAATGTAACCATCTGCGCTCTGTAAAGGAAATACTTGCTCGTGATCGTCAATAGCAGCCAGGACCAGGCCTGTCTCATCCAAACTGATGCGTCCAATTCTCATAAGGTTCTCTCCCTAACTCAACAATTGAAAATTAAAACAGAAAATAATACCGCGAAACGTTTTTCTAAGTAGCAACACTGTGTTAGTATAGGTATTGTACACTCTGTTTAAGCGGCTGACAAAATCAAATAGAGCATCTTCAGCGGAATTTTCTAAATATGATCTTTAAAGAGCGAGAATTTCAACCACCTGACTCTCTACCTACAGGGGCAGAAGTAGTCATAATCGGGGCAGGCATTGTCGGAGCAGCAACGGCCTACTACCTGGCGAAAGCGGGTCTGGTGGTATGGGTCGTAGATCGAGGTGGAATAGCCGCAGGCACGAGCGGTTCCGGGGAAGGTAATATTCTTCTCTCAGATAAGTTGCCCGGCCCTGAACTGGAACTGGCTAAAGCCGGAGTAAAACTCTACAGCCAGCTTTCTCAAGAATTGCCTGACGACTTTGAATATGAGCCAAAAGGCGGAGTCGTTGTAGCCGAGACTGAGCGTGGTTTGCCCGGATTGCACAACCATGTTACGGCTATGACCGGGTCAGGAGTACGCTGCCAGTTGCTTTCTGAAGTCGAGTTAAGAGAGGCCGAACCGTTTTTAAGCCATAATGTCGGTGGTGCCAGTTTCTTTCCGGATGATGCGCAAGTCCAGCCCATGCTGGCAGCCGCCGCTTTAATCAAAGGAGCAATTCGAGCGGGAGCTATCTTTCAGCCGCATACAGAGGTGCGCTCAATTGAACGTGACCAGCAGGGTCAGATCACGGCAGTTGTGACCAGCCGAGGGAAGATTGCTACCAATCGGGTAGTGAATGCTGCCGGGCCGTGGAGTCCGATTATCGCGGCCCTGGCCGGAATAGAACTGCCTATCAAGCCCCGTAAAGGCCATATCATCGTAACTGAGCCGCTGCCCAAACTGGTTTACCATAAGGTTTTTGAGGCAGGCTACTCCGATACAGTCAATAGCAGTGAGGCTGACTTACAGGTTGCTTCGGTGGTAGAGGGCACTAAAAGTGGCACTATCTTAATCGGTAGCAGCCGCCAACTGGTAGGCTTCGATACCAGGATCGAGGTGAGGGTACTGCGCGCCCTTGCGGAACGAGCTATCCGCTTCTTCCCGGTGCTAGAACGGGTCAACGCTTTGAGAGCATATACCGGATTCCGGGCTTTTGCGCCGGATCACCTGCCTGTGATCGGCGAAGTACCCGGAGTACCCGGCTTTTATATTAACACCGGGCATGAGGGAGCGGGAATTGGCCTCGGGCCCATTTCAGGCCAGCTTCTTAGCCAGCTTATTTGCGAACAGCCGCCTGCACTTGACCCTGCTCCCTACAGTCCGGCCCGCTTTAAAGACCTGGCAGTTAAAATCTGATACAGGAAATTATTGATACTGTTTCTTATCGGGACAAATTACACGTTCCAAACTCAGCAGTTTTCGGGAGAAGTTAGATGCGTTTTGAGAAGATGATTAGCGCTGTAGACTCGCATACGGAAGGGATGCCCACACGGGTAGTTACAGCCGGAATCGGTCCAGTGCCGGGCCCAACTATGTTTGAAAAGAAACGTTATGTCGAGGAAAATTTGGACCATTTACGCCGCCTCCTGATGTTCGAGCCGCGCGGTCATGGTTCAATGTCCGGTTCTATTCTGCTCCCGCCTACTGACCCGGAGGCCGACCTGGGAGTTGTTTTTATCGAGGTAAGCGGCTGCCTGCCCATGTGCGGGCATGGCACCATCGGAACTGTGACAGTAGCCCTGGAAACCGGGCTGGTTAAAGCGGTAGAGCCGGTTACCCGCCTGGTACTCGATACCCCGGCAGGGCTCGTGACAGCCGAAGCCACCGTAGAAAGCGGCAAAGTTAAAAAAGTCAAAATCAAGAATGTCCCGAGCTTCCTCTACAAACGAGACGTACAGGTGGATGTACCGGGTCTGGGACCATTGACCCTCGATATTGCTTACGGCGGGAATTTTTATGGTATTCTTCCGGCCCGGGCTGTGGGCATGAGCTTAAAGCGCAGCGAGACTGGCAGGCTTATCGAGGCCGGGATGCGAGTGATGGAAGCGGTAGGACAACAGGTAGAGCTTCGCCACCCGGTAAACCCGCAAATCAACGAAATAAAGCATACCATCTTCACTGGCCCTGCATCAGAAAGTACCGGGGCGGATGCCAAAGCCGCTGTAGTAATCTACCCGGGCACCCTCGACCGCTCCCCCTGCGGCACGGGCACCAGCGCCCGCATGGCCCAGTTGCACGGGCGGGGAGAATTACCTTTGAACCAGCCTTTTATTCATGAAAGCTTTATCGGAACAACTTTTACCGGCACACTGGTTGAGGAAACTCAGGCCGGTGAGCTTACCGCGGTAGTGCCGACCATCGAAGGCCGAGCCTGGATAACCGGTATACAACAATTCGTGCTAGATCCCACCGATCCTTTCCCGGCAGGCTTCTTAATTGACCAGGATTAAACGCTATAATTAAAAAAGTCATCTCGGATTAGAGTTCGAGATGACTTTTTTATATAGTTCTTTTTTCGGCTTAGCTCGGCGGCGGCAAGACCAGGATGCTCCGGGCATCAAAGCTGCCGCTATTGTTACGGTCTCCAACAAATAGAATGGTATCTCCAATTTTAAGATCTACGTTCTGAGAGGGCACGCTGCGCCAGACCTGTGTCTGTTTGGAAACGCTGATTACCACACTGGTTCCGGTTGGCGCTCCGCTGGCATTCAACACCAGCACAACCACTTTATCACCATCAATCGAATCTACCCGGCCATAAGTGGAGTTGCCCTGGGTAAATCCTGAGCCTGTACCGGTCGGATTACCTGCCCCGGGAGTAGTGCCGCTGGCCGGATTTGCGGCGCTTCCTCCGGCAGTCGCGGTACCCTGCCATGAGGCAGCCCTACTCTCATAAAACTTATCGCGCTCCGAGTTAGCAGAACTCTTGCCCTGGCTCACTCCAAAACTGTAAGCCAGGATAGCTACCCCGATCAATAAAGCGAGCACCAGAATGAGCGGCACTATGAGTTGGGTGCGATCAAAAGTACGTTCTCTATACGGTACCATACTGCCACGCACCCCGCTGGTTAACATCTTCTTTAGAGGGCCAGTTGGCCTGGTTTCTTCTCCGGCACCGCTACCATCAACTTTTTTCATCGGCATCACAGTTTTTGTAATCCTTCCAGCAGATAGCCTCCTGACATTGCTTCCAACCTAACCTTTAGGGCCGATAGAAGGGGTTGGGGACGGAGCATTAGTTCCGTTAGACGCCGTTGTAGTACCCCCGGCAGTAGCGGAGGGAGTAGCGCCTGGTATAGCTGTCCCAGAAGCCCCAAGCACTGCCTGAGCCGTAGCAGGTGTTACAGGTACTCCCACTTCAGGAGACGGGCTTGTAGCGGGTGAAGCAGTAAGCTCTGCCCCGGAAGGAGACTGTAAAGAAATCGGCGTAGCTGTTAAATCCCCGTCAGAGGGAGTAGTTGTATCAACAGCGGTTCCGGTTGCTCCCGCAGTTGTGCTTGCTTCGTTCCCGGCAGGAGTAACAGAAGCTACCGGAGTGGGTAAGGTTTGAGTATCACCCGGCGTGAGTGTTCCGCCCGGAGTTGTAGCTCCACCCGGAATCAGCGCACCCGGCGTACCGGACGGTGTAGTAGTAGGAAGCGGAGTATCTCCGTATACTACTATCTTATCACCTGCTTGCAATAATCCACCTTTTAAAATTTCAACAAAGGCTTCACCTTTGAGACCGATTGTCACCGGGGTGGTCACAATCTGGCTATCAGGCAGCACTACATCTATAACCGGTCCGGTAGTGGCATTTCGTATAGCAGTTTTAGGTACTATCAGGGTATCCGGCTTACGAGCCAGCACAAATTGTACCTGCCCGGTCATGCCCGGTTTAAGCGTAGACAACTGGTTATCCGAATCCAACTGAACCTGCACAGGATAACCGCTGCTACTGGCCTCGCTTGAAAAAGGTAAATCAGGAGCGACAGTATTCAAGGCTGCTCCGGTACTCGTACTCTGACTCGAAACTCCGGCAGAAGCAGGAACGGGTTTGGGTTGAGTGCCTATGAAGCTAACTTTACCCATAAAAGGGGTTTCTCGTACCCCACTGATTGAATTGAAATAGATCCGAACGGGCTGGTTCAATTTAATACGCTGAATGTTAGCTTCGCTAACATAGCCGTTTACGGTAAGATTGGCGAGGTCTACCACAGTCATAGCGGTGGGACCGGGCGAGACACTCTGCCCAGGAGCTATATTAATCGCTTCGACTACACTGTTATACGGGGCAAACAGGGCCGACTGATCGACTCTCAACTGAGCCTGCTTGACCTGGGCTGTAGCCTTTTCCAGGTCGCCCTGAGCCTGCGCTAACTCGCTTGCCAGGGGACCTTTGCTGAGACTATCTACCTGTTGCTGGTACTTCTCAACCTCAGCCTGGGCCAATGCAATATCCTTATCACTGGCTCCCCGGTTTAGCCGGTCAAGGTTGGAGCGTGCCTCATTTATCAAGGATTGCGCGGCAGTAAGCTCATCCTGGCTCGGTCCGGCCGCTACCCGGTCATATTCGGCCTGAGCGCGATCAACTTCCGCCTGCGCCGCCGCTACCGCCTGCGGGTTGGGTCCTGACTGCACTTTTTCCAGGTTGGCCTGGGCTTCTGCTACGGTGGCTTCTGCCTCTTTCACCGCTACAGTCTGGCGATCTTTAGCCGTTTGAAGGGCCCGCTGGTTGCCTTGCAGAGTCAGGTCAGCCTGGTCAAGATCAAGTTTGGCTTTTTTCTCGCGTTCAAGATCAGCTTGAGTGGTAGTAGGTTTAACTTTACCATTGTCATCGTAAAGATCTTTATGGATAGCGTCAAAGGCAGCCTGCGCGGCATCCCGTCCTTTTTGAGCGACCGCTACATCGTTTTCGGCCTGCTTGATAGCATCGGCAGTGGTTAATTTGACGTTTTCCAGATTTTGTTGCGCGGCAGTCAAACGAGCATTGGCGGCTTTCAGATCAGCGTCAAGCGGGCCGGCTTTAACCTGGTTCAGTTGCGCTTTAGCGGCATTCAGGCTGGCCTGGGCTGCTGCCAGTTCTTTTGGATTGGGACCGGATGCCAGCGCCTGGTAACGGGCCGTGGCCGCGTCTACAGCAGCCTGGGCGGCCGCGAGATCTTCGGGAGTTGCGGCAGGCGACTTTAAAGCTTCCAGTTTTAGCTGGGCAATTTTAAGATCTTGCTGCGCGCTGGTGAGTTCGCGGGTGGGGCCATTCTGGATAGTATCGAGGTGGGCCTGGGCGCTCTTCTGGCCGGCAATAGCGGCGGCCAGATTGGCTTCAGCCTCACTGGTATCAAGTTTAGCCAGCATCTGGCCAGCCTGTACTACGCTACCGGGCTTGACCAAAAGATCACTTATTACTCCGCTCATTGGAAAAGTCAGGTTTGCAGACCGGGCGCTAACTGCGCCCGGGGCTTTAACCAGTTCTTCGATCTGCCCGTGAGTAGCAAAAGTGGTACGAAGATTGGAGGGTAGATTTTGTGCATTGGTTTTCTGGATATTCGCTCCCAGGATCAGGGCCAGAGCCACCAAAACGCCAGCCGCTGCCAGGACCCAGAAATAACGCCCTTCCATGTTGCGGAGCCTGTTGATCAACTTGTGGTTCTCCAAAGTCAGGACTAAACTGGATTCTGAATGTATAAAGATATAAGGGACAATTTTTAACTCTTCGCTAATTATGCTGCGTTAATTATACCCTGCTTAGAGAAATTTTTCCAACCCTTCTTTTTTCAAGCGCTCTACAATTTTCTTGACATCCTGGTTCTGGCTGCGTTCCGCTACCAGTAAGACATCCGGTAAATCCACGATTACCATATTGTCCAGGCCAATTGTAGCTACCAGTTTGCCTTCGCAGGTGCTATAAATCAGCGAATTGGTAGTATTCAGGCCCATATGATTGCAAACCACGGCGTTACCATCTTCAGTATGGTGCTGTGAAGCGATCAGATCGGCTACTACTGACCAATCTCCCACATCACTCCAACCAATATCAGCCGGCAAGACAGCCATTCGCTGTGATTTTTCGGCAATTCCCACGTCAATTGTTTCGCTCCTGACTTCATTCCAGACACTAGCCAGCACTTTATTATAATCAGGTTTGCCGTAAGCCTCTTCCAACTGTTTTAGCTGGGCTGAAAGAGCCGGTAAATAACGGGCATACTCTTCATTAATAACCGAAAGTTTCCAGATGAACATGCCGCTATTCCAGCTATAGCGACCGGTTGTCAGGTATTCTTCCGCTACGCTACGGGGTGGTTTTTCAACAAAGCGAGCGACCTGGTAGACGGGCAAGCCATCTATTTCCTCAATCTGACCATCGCGCTCAATGTAGCCATAGCCGGTATGCGGAGAGTCAGGTGTAATCCCCAACGTAACGATATAACCATCTTCTGCCACGCGTGCGGCGGCGCGTACTACTTCGCAAAAGTGATCGCGCTTGGTAATAACGTGGTCGGCGTGGAAAGAGCCGATTACAGGATCTTTATCGCCGGCCGCTTCTGCCAGGCGGGCAATGTAAGCCAGGCCCAGACCGATAGCAGGCGCGGTTCCGCGCCCGCTCGGCTCGATCAAAATATTATCTTTTGGTAGTTCGGGTAGCTGCTCGCGTACTTGCTCCGCATGATTCTCGCCGACAACAATCGTAATATTCTGTACGGGCATGAGTTGCTGCAAACGGCCAATGGTCTCCTGGATCATGGTTTTATCAGAAACAAGATTTAATAATTGTTTAGGACTGTTGTTACGACTGCGTGGCCAGAGCCGTGAACCTATTCCGCCAGCAAGTACGATTGCATACATCAAAAAGAAACCCTCCCGATATCGCCTTTAAATTTGAGTGAGTAAAAGACGAATATAATAATCATCAGTATTAATCATATGTATCGTTTCCGATATTTGTCGGATTATTATACTATAACTGCTAATCTCTGACTAACGTTATGCCCAACCCGTCAATGTTCTCTCTGGTAATAGGCAGAATCAGTGACTCCAGCCGAGGATTAGTAGCAAGTTCCCGGTTAAATTGAGCAATTGCCACGGCTGAGTGGTTAGATGGGTCAGGGTTGATCACTCCCCCGTTGCGGAGTAAATTATCACTTAAAATAACACTTCCCGCCCTCGATAGTTTGATAGCCCATTCAAGGTAAGCCGGATAATTATCTTTATCGGCATCAATAAAGAAAAGATCAAAGGGACCTTCCCCGTTCGCCGCGATTTGTGGCAAAAGATCAAGGGCTGCTCCTAACCGGACTTCTACTTTTTCCGCCAACCCGGCCCTGGCAATATTATTACTGGCGACTTCAGCGTGTTTGGCCTCGTATTCAAGCGTAATTACGCGCCCTTCCGCCAGCAAAGCACGAGCCAACCAGATAGTGCTATAGCCACCCAGGGTACCAATTTCAAGGACTTTCCGGGCGCCACTTAATTTGGCCAGCAAATATAGCAACTTGCCTTCATTCGCCGAAACGTTTATTGAGGGTAAGCCATGCCGCTCCATTTCCTGTAAGGCCGCTTCAAGAGCTTCATCTTGCTTCGTAAATAACCCTTCTATGTAATCATCAATCCTTCTTGTAAGCGGCTGATTTGAAGTATCCATGTTGCTCCTTTATTTTTAACTCATCTGGATTAAAATCTTATTAAAAGCGAGTCCTGTAATATTATTGCAAGTTTGGAAAAGCTTGCGATAATGGGATAAATAAAATTGCCCTTCTATTTATATTCTTCTCAGGCTTTTTGTCAAGAAAGTTATGTAAAGCAAGACGTTAAAGGATAAAACAGCACTCCTGTAACGTTTACAGCAAGAATCAGGCTTCAAGCTACCCAGTACCAGTTAGTGAAGCGAGCGCACAAAATAGCCAGCAGCAGTAGTGCCAGGAATAAATAAATATAATGGAAAGCCCGGCTGCGCGTTCCGGCTAACCCCAGGGCAATAAAAGCCGGAAATTGTACTATAGCAAAACGAGGAGCGCTCAAAAGGGGTTCGTTGGAAGCAGGCGAAAAAAGCGGTAAAACCAGCGCCACCAGGTAGAAAATCAAATAAGAAACCGGCATCCGTCTACGCCATACTAATACTGCACAAGCTATGAAGAGCGCTACCGAAAAAAGCCAGAAGCAAAAATCTACTACATTGGAATTATCGGGCAGGGCGGTATTTCGAGGGAGCGCCACGGCCAGATCGCGAAAGAAAAACTCAATAGCCCGACTAACTGTTACCCACGGAGCGGCAGAGTGACGATTCCAGATAGGATTAATCTGGTTGCTAACGAAGTTCAGCGGATCATGCAGGTAGATAGCATTAAATAATATCCAACCTGCGAAAAAGAGCACCGGCAGTCCGATGAAAGCAAGCGTAGAGAAGGGCTGCAAAGCCTGCCAGCGCCAGCGCAACCTGATCTGAAAAAATTTACCAACAGGGATTTCCAGAAGTTGTTCCCGGCGCTGCCGGAACCACTCCCAGCCCAGCGGAAGCAACAGCAAAATACCCATATTGCGAGTGATGGCCGCCAATCCAACCAGCAGTCCAGCGAGCCACCAGTTATGGTAGCGCCGAACGGCCAGAAAAGCGCCGAGAGCTAAAGCCAGGAACAGGCCTTCACTGTAACTGGCCGCCAGAAAAAAAGAGGTGGGGAAAACCGCCAGATATAAGACGCTATATTCTCCCACTTCCCGGCCATAATCATGCTTGACCAGTAAATATAGAAGCACAAAAGTTGCGGCAGCGGCAACAATACTTACCAGGACCCCTGCCAGTTCGTAATTACCGGCAAGGAGAGTTGCCAGGACGCGTACCAGAATCGGGTAAAGCGGGAAGAAAGGGGTGGTAGACTCGCCGGGCCGGTATCCGACATGCGAAACATACAAAAACCACTCCCCGTCCCAATGCGTCCAGACTCCCAGCAAACGTTCCAGAAAAGGAGATAAACCTTGTGGAGTATAAGGAGCAGTGCTGCCGCGCTTAATGGCCGGTATTAACAGGGCCGCGGCAAAGCTCAAGAGGGCCAGACCAAGCCGCCATCCCAGAAAAATAGAGAGAGGAGTTTTCCAGGATAAGCTCAGGGTATAACCGCGATGAAGCAAAAAACGCCAGTTTAACCCACTATTTCTCTGGCTGGAGTTGGGTGTACCAGTAGGTGAAATTTGAGCAGTTTTTTTATCCATGCATGTATGGCAATAAGAGTAAAAGTTTTAAGGACAAAACAGTGATAGCCAGGGCTTCCGCAACTGGCTATCATTGAGATAAATACAAGCAAAGAAACGGCTTAGAAACGGCTTTAAAAGAACCGTTAGGGCTTTGGTGTATCACCGGGAGCAGGAGCGGCCACTGCCTGGGCTGGACTGGCCGCGGTATTCATCCCTTTATAGTCTTTTCCCAGGAAAAGGAAAAGATCAGGCGAGCCGTCCCACGGTTTTTTATCCTTGGGCTTAGAGTACACCTTCATATTGGGAAGGAACTTTTTAAGCTGCTCAATGTTTCCAACCGCTTCTCCATTGGTGTAATCCACCAGGTAAGTGGTATCTTCATTAGCGGTCTTATCCGGTTCTGACAGGCGGAAACCCTGGTCATCCAGGAAGTCCGTAACAGCCTGAGCCTTGCCTTCCAGCCCGGTTCCATTCAACACCTGTATTCGAACATTATCACGCCTGATCAGAGTGTAATTGAAGTCTTTCTGGACCCAGGCTTGAATCTCGCCAAACTTATCCTCTCCTGCCTGCGGGATTAAGGCGTAACCAATGTCACCACCCTTATCAATGTCTTTTACAAAGTTATTGCCGCTGATAATCTCAGGATCAAACTTGAGATTCTTGGCCAGGTCTTTACCTTCAGAGGAATTCAGGTAATTGGCCAGGGCCAGTAAATCACCACCATCCATACTGACACGCAAGTTAGTTTGCAAAGCATCCATCAGGTCGAGGGCACTGGTGAGAAGATTTTTCTTCAGGATCTCTTCTTTAATAGCGGCAATGACTTTCATCTGACGAGCAGAGCGGGCAAAGTCGCCACCCTCCAGGCTCTCACTATGACGGCTACGAGCAAACTGAATAGCGCGTTCGCCGTTCATCACCTGGCAACCCTTTTCAAATTTGATAGTCATTACACTGGCGTCAATTTTATCGTTATCGTTACGCGGATACTGGTCATCTTCAAAGGCGCGGTCCACACAGACGGTTACGCCACCCATTTTGTCAATAAGAGTCCGAAAACCGTTGAAGTTCATGGTGAACCAGTAGTCTATTTTCAGGCCGAGCACATTCTGGATAGTATTAGCCACCAGGTTAGCCGCCGCGGCATGTTTTTCCTGGTCGTTTGTCCAGTGATACTTGGGGTCGAGCTCATCCTGGTTAGGTTTATCCCACTTCATGATAGTGGAAAAAATACCATTAGCTTTGGACTTAAAGCTCTTGCCATTGGGGCCGGCCGGAACTGAAAGGTAAAGGTCACGTGGAACGTTAAACTCGGTTACAGTCTGGGTCTTGGGATCAAAGCTGAGAACTAAAATTGTATCCGTAAGGTACTCGCCTTCATGGCCCGAACCGCCGTAACCCATATAGAGCACATTAATGCGGTCTCCCGCTTTGATACGCTGGACAATTTTGCTTTTAGAAAGATCAGGAGTGGCGGTAGGTGCAGGAGCAGTGGTTACAGCGGCAAAGTTTCCGGTAGTGGCAGTTACGCAGTTTTCAGCAGCGGCACAACGGCGGGCTTCGGCAGTAATCGTGGCCTGAGCAAAAGCCTGAGTATCGAGGGTTGGGGCAGCATCTCCAACCCGGTCCGCTTTAACACCATTTACAAAGTTTAAGACTCGAAAACTCAAGATGCCAACTATCAAGAGTACAACGACTACTGTGCCAATCGCAAACCATTTCCAGTTCTTCTTAAAGAATAAACCCACTGTGCTACATTCTCCTTATAGAATAGACGAGTAGAATCGCTGGCAAGCGGATGGCAGGCTAAAACCTGCGCTTTAAAGCCGTGATTCATACTATATTCAGGCTAACTAAAGACTTAAAACGCCCTCTCGGGGAGGAAATACGTGGAACTAAGCCTGAGCATTATTCTGAGTTGTATTGAAGATCATATAGTAAAGCATCATCAATTCGGCATTATACCACAGCCTTTTGAATCTCGCGCAACGGTCCAGGGGCCCAAACATTTACTAATTGCAAGAGGTTATTCAACTCCTTTATA
Organism: Chloroflexia bacterium; assembly: GCA_036261665.1. Taxonomy (GTDB): domain Bacteria; phylum Chloroflexota; class Chloroflexia; order Chloroheliales; family Chloroheliaceae; genus 54-19. The sequence goes on along the minus strand of DATAKM010000018.1, from coordinate 170,856 downwards.
ATGCTGCTTATATTGGTCAAACAATTCAGTGGAAACCAGCCGGGGAAACAAAATGTTATACGGTATTGACTTCGGAACGAGCAATTCGGCCATTTCTTTAATGCCCCCAGAGGAACCGGTCAAAGTGTTACCGGTAGATAAAGACGCTCCCAGGCCAGAGATCATGAGTACTCTGATTTACATCCGGCGAGATGGAGCAACCGTAACCGGACATACCGCCAGTGAAGCTTATTTTCGAGATAATGTAGGCCGGGAGATCGTCAAGCAACTGATCAATACCGGTACTTTCATCAAAAGCTATATCGACGGCTATGGAGAAGTAACCGAAGCGCTGGTAGTAGAGACGGATGCAAATATGCCCGGACGCTTCTTTCAGGCCATCAAATCTTTCCTGGCCGAAGATGGTTACGGCGGAACAGATGTCTTTGGCACCTTCATGACAATTGAGGAACTGGTAGCGCTCTTTCTGCGCACCCTCAAGCTGAGGGCCGATGAAATGATGGGCCAGGAAATTGAAGGGGTAGTGCTGGGCAGGCCAGTTTTTTTCTCGCCGGAAGGCCGGGGCGATGTGCTAGCTCAACAACGCCTGCGCTCTGCCGCTGAACAGGCCGGATTCAAAGAGATTCATTTCCAGTATGAACCGGTAGCCGCTGCGTTGCACTACGAGGCCGAAATAGCCAGTGGGGAAGAAAATGTACTGGTCTTTGATTTTGGTGGCGGTACACTGGATACCACAGTTGTAAGAGTCGGACCGCACCGGCATCACCTGGGAGACCGCCGCGACGATATCCTGGCTACGGACGGGCGCGTTATCGGTGGAAATACCCTCGATGAAGAAATTATGGAAAAAAAGTTGTTCAAATACTTCGGTGAGAATGCCCGCTGGAGCGAGCAGCAACTCACCTTACCTCATTACATCTTCGCTATGTTACGCCAGTGGTACACCATACCAAATCTCCAGCAACAACGCATTTATAGTTTTCTGGAAGAAATCAGCCGTTTCAGTAGTGGTCGCAGGCAAATCAAGGCCCTGGAGTGTCTGATTCGCAAAAACTACGGCTATTCCCTTTTTCAAGAAATTGAACGCGCTAAAGTAGAATTATCCTCCAAATGGGAAACCCGGATTAATTTCTTCCAGGAAGCAATTGCCATCAGTGAGTACCTGGGGCGCCCCGGTTTTGAAGCTATCATCTCGGGCCATTTACGGCGCATTGAAAACTGCCTGGACGAAACCCTGGCAGCGGCGGGATTAGAGGCTGCTCAAATTGGGGCAGTCTTGCGCACCGGTGGCAGTAGCTATATACCGGCGGTCCAGAAAATGCTGGAACGCAAATTCGGCGCGGAAAAGTTGCGCTTCCAGGATGCTTTCGCTAACGTGGCAAGCGGCCTGGGAGTAGCGGCGGCCCGTGGCACTTTCTTTGACTGATAAGCCTTTCACCTGTATTAAATCATAGATAGAGAAGAGGTCTGGTTGGGCCGTAAAATTGATAACGAGTTGTACGACCGCTTTGGGGACGACTGGTGGAACCTGGCCGGGGAAGCACGCTTGCTCCACGAAATGAACCCGGTTCGGTTTCAGTTCTTTAAGGAAGCGCTGGGCGGTTCCTCGGCTATTGCAGGTCGCAAAGTGCTGGACGTGGGGTGCGGAGGCGGTTTACTATCTGAAGAGTTTGCTCGCCAGGGCGCACACGTTACAGGCATAGATTTATCCATTCCTTCTCTGGAAGCCGCTCGCCGTCACGCCGAACAAGCCGGGTTAGAAATTGAATATCAAGAAGCCTCAGCCGAACAGCTACCTTTTGCCGATAACTCATTCGATATCCTGATCTGCTGTGACTTTGTTGAGCATGTCAGCGACCGCCTGGATCTTGTTCTCTCCGAAACGGCCCGCGTATTGAAACCGGGTGGCGTCTTCCTCTACGATACCATTAACCGTACCCTGATCTCACGACTGGTGGCCATCTGGATACTACAAGACATTTTGCAACTGGTGCCGCGCCATACGCACGTCTGGCAGATGTTCGTCAAACCTGCCGAGCTTGAACAGGCTCTTTGCAAAGCCGGAATTATACCTCAAAAGTCTGCCGGATTGGTGCCCTCCGGGCTACCGTGGGAAGTGGTTTATAACGTCCTGTTCCGGCAAAAAATTGGGGGATTTCGCCTCAGTACGAAGAGTAAGCCCCTTTCTTATGCCGGTTACGCCGTAAAACAGGGTCAGCAGAGGGTAGACAACCAGGCTTATGAAGTTAACCGCGCCTGACGCCGAAGTCGTTATCATTGGAGGTGGTCCGGCAGGGGCCGCAACCGCCACCCCGCTGGCACAGGCGGGAAGAAAAGTTATCATTTGCGAAGCCCGCGATTTTCGCCAGTCACAGCCGAATAACCTGGGGACGGGCGAGGTTCTATCTCCGGGAGCGCAGGTGGAGCTAGAAAAGTTAGGCCTGCCCTGCCAGGGAGCAGCCTGGAGGCTAGATGATTTTGACCGGTTACGCCAGTACTGGACTACCGGGCAGACCACTGTTCAGCGCTTGCCCGGTAAGTTGCGTTACTGGCAGACAGAGCGGGGAGAATTTGACCGTTGTCTGCTCGATTTTGCCGCTGCAAAGGGCGTAGAGGTATTAAAAGGACACCGGGTAAGCGGAGTCGTGCACGCTATTGAGCAGGGGCCGGTTACAGGCGTTACTCTACAGGGTTCGAGCATAACAGAGTTACGGTCCAGAGTAGTAGTGGATGCGTCGGGGCGGCGCTCTCCTTTGCTGGCACGCTTAAACCTGAAAGAACCGGAAACTGAGTTTCAGCGCATGGCCCTGGTCTGCTTCTTCAGCGAAGTGCCACAGACCATTGCCGGGGAGTGGGAACAACATTTCCTGGGAAGAGGAAATACGACTCTCAACGGCAGCCGCATGCGCGATGGACTTTACCGTTTCACGCTCGAAACCGATATAACCATGCGCGAACAATTCAAGCATCTACACCGTCCGCTCGACCTTTTTCTTGCCATCCTTGAGTTAGTGCGTCCGGCGCTGGTCGCTCGTTTCACTCAGGCCACTCCGCTTTCTTACGCTACCGCTTTCACCCCTGTCGGCTACCGGGTTTCTCGCCCGGTACAGGCCGGGTTAGTGCTGGTTGGTGATACTACAGGCTACCTAGACCCCGCTACCGGACAGGGCATTGAATTTGCTCTGCGGACCGCCCGGTTGGCTGGCAGAGCGATAGAAGAGGCGTTCAAAAAGGGTGATTTTTCGGCTGAAGCTTTTACGCTTTATCAGGTGGGACTGGAAAAGGAAATTGCGCGGGCCAGGCGCGATTTGCGGCTCTACTTGCGCCTGACACGCCGCGAACGCCTCTTAAGAACGCTAGGACAGATAGGACCTCTAAGAGCTATCGCTGTGAGACGGTTGGTAAGGCCACGTCCGGCCATCAAAATCTAATAAGCTCAGTGGCAGTTTAGTTTAGCAGCAGTCAGGATGAACTTATGACAGGTACAGCCAGCAAATTCGAATATTCAGGTGGGATCGCTATTATCGGCATGGCGGGGCTTTTCCCAAAAGCCCGTAACTTGCGCGAATTCTGGACCAATATCATCAATAAAACCGACTGTATTACCGATGTACCGCCCGAACGCTGGAGTATCGAAGACTACTATGATCCTGATCCCACCGCGCCGGATAAAACCTACAGCAAGCGAGGTGGTTTTATTCCCGAGGTTGATTTTGACCCGCTTGAATTTGGCTTACCCCCTAACAGCTTGGAAATAACCGATATTTCACAGTTATTGGCATTAACGGTCGCAAAGCAAGCCTTTAACGATGCCGGGTACGGCAAAGAGGGTCGCGAATTCAACCGGGAGCGTACAGGTGTTATCCTGGGAGCGGGAGGGGCGCAGCAACTCTACACCCCCCTGACCAGCCGCCTGCAATATCCGGTCTGGGAGCGCGTCTTAAAAAGCAGCGGCCTTTCAGACGAAGATGTTTGCAAAATCAGCGGAAAGATTAAGCTGGCTTATGCTCCCTGGGAAGAAGATACTTTTCCAGGGTTGTTGGGGAATGTTATCGCCGGGCGCATCGCCAATCGCTTCGACCTGGGCGGCATCAATTGTATCGTAGACGCCGCCTGTGCCAGTTCGCTGGGGGCGCTACGTATGGCGACCAACGAACTGCTATCCGGGCAGGTCGATATGATGCTGACCGGGGGCGTGGACCTGGATAATTCCATTGGTATGTATCTATGTTTCAGTAAAACACCCGCTTTTTCTCTGAAAGGGGAAATCAGGCCGTTTGACGCGGCTTCGGACGGCATGCTGGTGGGCGAGGGCATCGGCATGCTGGTGCTAAAGCGCCTGGAAGACGCCGAACGGGATGCCGACCGGATTTACGCCGTCATACGGGCGGTAGGCGCCTCCAGCGATGGACGCTTTAAGAGTATTTACGCGCCTCGTTCAGAAGGACAGGTGCGTTCTTTACGCCGGGCTTATGAAGACGCAGCCATAGAGCCAAACAGTATAGGCCTGGTAGAGGCCCACGGAACCGGTACTGTAGCCGGGGACCAGGCTGAAGTAGCGACCCTGCGTACAGTCTTTGATGGAGGCAGTATTCGTAAAAACTCGATTGCGCTCGGTAGCATAAAGTCTCAAATCGGCCATACCAAGGCAACTGCCGGCGCGGCGGCCCTGATTAAAACAGCCCTGGCGCTCCACCATAAAGTGCTGCCGCCCACGATCAATATCAGCGAGCCAAACCCTGAATTAAAGCTGGAAGATTCACCTTTTTATCTCAATACGGAAGCGCGGCCCTGGATAGTCGAATCAGATGAACCGCGCCGGGCAGCCCTGAGCGCTTTCGGCTTTGGCGGCACTAATTTTCATGTCGTGGTGGAAGAATATAAGACAGCACAGAATCTTCCCTATCGCCTTCATGCTACCAACCGGACCATATTGTTATCCTCACCTACTCCAGAAGAATTGCTCGAACGCTGCCGGGACATTGCTCAAAAACTGGATACCGAAGAAGCCGAGGCAACTTTTGCCGGGCTGGTAAATGAATCGCAGGCCCTGGAAATCGGGCCGGAAGAAACGAGATTGGGTTTCGTGTGCGCCTCGGCTGCTGAAGCGCGTGATCTCTTAAACCTCAGCACCGATACTCTACAAAAACGCCTGGCAGAACCTTTCTGGCAACACCCGCGAGGCCTCTACTATCGTAGGCGCAGTCTGCCGGTTAAAGGAAAAGTAGTCGCCCTTTTCCCCGGACAGGGTTCGCAATATCTCAATATGGGGCGAGAATTAGCCCTTAACTACCCGGAGGTTCAGGCCAGCTCTGCCCGCATGGACCGGCTATTTCAGGCCGATCAACAGGAACTTCTTTCGACCACTGTCTTTCCCCCTCCCGCCTTTGGCGAGCAGAAGAAAATCGAGCAGGCGAAAGCCCTGCAACAGACCGAGTATGCTCAGGCGGCGATTGGTAGTTTTTCCGCGGCGCTCTTCCGCCTGTTACAGCAGTCCGGATTCCAGCCCGACTTCATAGCCGGGCATAGCTTTGGCGAGCTAACTGCGCTGTGGGCGGCAGGCGGACTGGATGATGAAAGCTTCTTCCGACTCGTAAAAGCGCGAGGCGCAGCCATGGCGCATCTGCCGGACGCTAACCAGGATAGCGGAGCTATGCTGGCGATAAATGGACGAGCGGCCCAGGCTCAGGCTGAAATCAGCAAACTGAGTGGCATTATTGTCGCCAATCTCAATTCGCCCAATCAGATGGTTCTGGCCGGGGCTACCAGAACTATAGAAGAAGCCCAGGCTCTGTTAACGGCCAAAGGCTACGCTGTCACCCGCTTACCGGTGTCAGCCGCTTTTCATACCGGGTTGGTAGGTTTCGCCGAGCAACCTTTTGCCCGGGCGCTAGAAGAAATTGATTTTAAGAGCCTGCAAATCCCTGTTTACGCCAACGCCAGCGCCGAATCTTATCCGAACGAGCCGGACGCTATACGCCGGATGCTGGCCGAACAAATTCTCAAGCCTGTGCTTTTTCAGCGCGTGATTGAAAATATTTACGCCGCCGGAGGCAATATTTTTGTGGAAATCGGCCCACGCAATGTGCTGACCAACCTGGTTAAAGAAATTCTGGGGCAGCGTCCGCACCTGGCAATCGCCCTGAACGCCAGTCGTGAAAAAGACAGCGACCAACAGTGGTGCGAGGCACTTTTACAATTGCGAGTGGCCGGGCTGGCGCTATCCGTCCTAGATAAATACACAGTACCGTCAGAAGTAAGGCCACCTTCTAAAAAGAAAAGCATCAGCATACGCCTTAACGGTAGTAATTATGTAAACCCAAAGAGAAAAGCGGCTTTTGAGGCCGCTTTACAGGAAGGTCAGTGGCTAAAATCAAGTTTGCCAAAACAGGAAAGTAAAGACGTTAAACCGGATAAACTCAATCATACAAAGGCAATTGAGAAGCCGACGACTGTAGCAGGTTCAGATGGTATAAAGGATTCGGTAGACGGCAAGGCCTTTAAGCCTTCAAGTAACCCTGCTGTGAGTGATGTTACAATCCTCAGTACAGCAGGGGTTAAACCTGTCGGAAATGGATTTAGCGATAAGAACACACCCCAAAAAGTGAATAAAGCTTCCGCCGCTTTTGACTTAGAGGTGTTTGGTTCTATAAAAGAGCAACAGGAGAATTTGAACCAGCTTCAAAATCAGTTCGAGCAAAATCAGGCCGAGTTTTCGCGCCAGTTCTTCCAGCTAATTCAGCAACAGGCCACTCTTCTGAACACGGGCACTGCCCCTGATCTTATTACTAATTTTTCAAACCAGCTAACCCTTTTTCATGACCAGCATGCCCGAGCGCAGCAATTACACGCCCGCTTTCTTGAAGTAAGCTCTGCTACCATCCAGCAATTATTCCATAGAACTGAAAATCTAGTTGTGGGGGCAGAAGTTGACTTGATTGAAAGAGACGAAGTACTTATTCGTACTAAGCCAGAAGCATTTGAAGATAACAATCATCTAGAAGCTGTAGTAAGCGAAAAGGTTTTACCGGATGTTACGGAATTAGATACTATTTCACCTGCCGGTACTGGCATTGCTGCCGTTGTTATACCTCTCAATCAACTTGACCCTGCGGTAATAAGTGCCTCCTTACTGGAAGTGATCAGTGACAAAACGGGCTATCCGGTTGAGACGCTGGAACTGGATATGGATCTTGAAGCGGACCTGGGGATTGACTCGATCAAGCGGGTTGAAATTATGAGCGCCATGATGAAATTGTACCCGAATATGCCTGTACCAAAACCGGAGGATCTGGGCGAGTTAAGAACACTGGCGCAAATTATCGAGCATCTCAAGAATAGCCTGGCTTCGCCTTTTAAGGGAGCAGAGGCCAGTACAAGCGCCCTTGCTTCGGCTTTTGAGGAAGTTGCTGGGTTAGACACTGGCGATACAACAGGAGAGTCACCAGACTCCGTTACTGAAGTTTCGCAAGAAGTGCTTAAATCAAGCGCAAACGAAAACCCGCCTCCGCTGGCAGAAGCTAAGATCGGGCCAGATTATCAGACGATTATGGCAGCGCTGTTGGCGGTAGTAAGCGACAAAACAGGCTACCCGGCAGAAATGCTGGAACCCGATATGGATATAGAGGCAGACCTGGGCATTGATTCAATCAAGCGCGTTGAAATTATGAGCGCTATGATGAAGCTTTTCCCAGACTTACCAACTCCCAAACCCGATGACCTGGCTGAACTACGCACCCTGGCACAGGTCAGCGCCTACATCGAGCGAATTTTGAAAAGCGCGCCCGCTCTTGAAGAAACGCAGCCTGTAGATAATCAGGCGCAAGGACAAAGCGAAACGACTTCGAACCAAACAGAAAATCCAGAAACAGTGCTGGAGGGACAAAACCGGGAAGAAGCTATTCCGGCTGTAGCGCTGGAGAAATCACCTTCAAAATTAGCACGCCGTATTCCCGCTTTGAGAGAGTTAGCAGCGCCGGATTACCTCGAATATTCTCCCCCTCCGGGTTATAGCTGCTTACTGGTAGGGGATATCTCAACTGAAATGAAAGCAGTCGCAGAGTCTTTACTGAGAGAAGGTTGGCCTGTTGTAGTTTTAGCGTCTGTTGATCATTCCGGAAATGATTCTACCGCTCTGCCAGAAGGGGTGAGACTGGTAAGGCTGGAGGATGGGGAAGAAAATTCACTGGCTGCTGCCCTGCAAACACTTGGGCCGGTAGGAGCATTTGTCTATCTAAGTTCACCTTTCAAAGATAATCTTACAAAGAATACCTTATTTAGCGCGGCCACTAAAGAGCAGCTAAAACGGGTAATGCTCCTCGCCAGATATCTCAGCCCCTCACTGAAAACAGCCGGCGGTTTAAGCCGGTCCAGCTTTATAACGGTCACGCGCATGGATGGGCAATTCGGGTTGAGCGGAAAAACCGGGATTGACCCGACAGAAGGGGGCTTTTCTGGCATAGTTAAGAGTTTGCAACAGGAATGGCCCGAAGTATTCTGCCGGGCGCTGGACTTCGCTCCCGAAATGGAACCGGAAGAGCTCGCGCGTTGTTTACTGCTGGAAGTACACGACCCTGACCGCTTGCTGTCACAGGTAGGATATACTGGCAAGAGCCGTTTAACCATAGAAGCCACACCGCTCAATCAAGGAGTCGAAGGAGCTTTATATGCTTGATGCTGGCCGGATTACAGCAGAAACGGTTTTTCTGGTCAGCGGAGGGGGACGAGGTATTACGGCGACCTGTGTAATTGGACTGGCCCGGCGCTATCGCTGTCGCTTTATATTGCTGGGGCGAACTGCTATCGAACAAGCACTGCCAGAGTGGGCTGACAGTTATAGCAGCGCGGCTGATTTGAAAAAAAGAATCAGCCAGGATTTGCAGGCTAATGGTGAAAAACCACACCCACGCCGGGTGGAAACACTTTACCGCGAACTGGCGGCTATCCTGGAAATTCGCCGAACGCTAAACGCGGTGGAAGATGCTGGCGGAAAAGCGCTTTACCTTTGCGCCGATATTACCAATCCGGTTGCCGTTCAAACAGCTTTGCAAAGCGTAGGGTCTGATTTTAGCCCTATCGCGGGCGTGATTCATGGAGCGGGGGCGCTGGCTGACCGGCGGATTGAGGAAAAAACTGCTGCCGATTTTGAAAAAGTCTTCGCAGCCAAGGTAGAGGGGTTGCAAAATATCCTCCAATCTCTGCCTTTCGAACAGCTAAAGTGGTTGGTGCTTTTCTCATCTATTGTCGGCTTTTACGGTAACGCCGGACAAACCGATTATGCCGCCGCCAATGCCATTCTCGATCTGACTGCGCAACGCCTGGCACGACTTAATCCTGACTGCCGGGCAGTATCTATCAACTGGGGACCCTGGGAGGCGGGTATGGTGACGGAATTGCACCGCCAGTATTTTGCCGAGCGCGGCATCACTACTATTCCGGTTGAAAAAGGAGTCCAGGCGCTCATTGAAGAACTTGAAAGGAAAAATAACCCGGCGTCCCGGGTTATTATCGGTGGGCTAAACCGAGACGCGGTTGTTTTCCCAGGGAGCAATTTATTAAGGGCACAGCCCAGCTACCGGGTTAGACGTGAACTGGACCCCTACGCCAACCCTTTCTTGCAAGATCATGTGATTGGAGATTACCCGGTCTTGCCCGCCGTTTTTGCGGTCGGTTGGATGGCCGCTAGCTGCGAAAATTTGCATCCCGGCTACCATTTCCACCGTTGCGAAAATTTCAAAGTGTTGAAAGGCCTGATTTTCGCTGACTCGACAGTCAGAACCTACACACTCGACCTTCGAGCAGTTGCCTCCGAGGATGGAGAGTTGTGTTTTGATGCTCTTATCTGGAGTAAAACCGGCGAAAGTAAGACCCGTTACCACTATAGCGCCCTCCTTGCTCTGCGGGAGGCTTTACCGCTTGCGCCCTCAATTTCAGATTTTAACCTGGCTGAAGATGGTCAAATGCAGGCAGTAAATTTTTATCAAGACGGCACTCTGTTTCACGGTCCCTCTTTCCAGGGCATCCGGCGCGTGCTGAATATCAGCCCCCAACAAATAACCGTAGAATGTAAGTTGCCTGGAGTAAAACCGGGATGGGAAGGTCAGTTTACTGCCACAAACTTCAGTCCTCTGCTGGCTGATATTCAAGGACAGGCTATGCTAATCTGGACCCGCCGTTTTTACCAGGCAGCCAGTCTTCCGTTGAAACTTGAATGCTGCGAGTACTATCGCGCACCCGAACCGGGCGATATTTTCTATGTTACTTTACAGGTGTGCAACAGCGACCCTCAATCTCTGGTCGCAGATGTTGTATCTTACGACCTTGAAGGCAAAATTTACCTGAAGATAAACGGCGCAGAAGTGACAATCAGTCCGCAATTAAACCAGCTTTTCTCCCGAGCGGCCAAAATTTAGTCAATTTCTCCTAAATATATTTTACAAAAAAGGCTTTTCATCCGTTTAGAAAGTTGTATAGGTAGTAAGGTTTGAGCACAAAGCGTAACTGTGGCAGGCATTTTTTCATGAAGTTTTAAGCAGGTGCAATCTATTTAACACTGATTGAATGAGCTAAATCACACTACCCTATTGCATAGTAATGTACAATATAAATAACTTCAATTATTAGTTTTAAGATATATTGATCAGCCGAATATCGTTACCTGGATACCACCTGGAATTGGTGGCATTAGGAAAGGAGCAATTAAGCTTATGTCGCAGCCTCCCTTTACACAAGGTCAACCGCCCTACGGGCAGCCGCAGGGCCAACCACCTTACGGACAGCCTCAGCCGCAGCAGCCGCCCCAGTACGGACAGCCGCAAGCTCCCTACGGGCAGCCTCAGTATGGGCAGCCGCAACAACCTTATGGACAGCCTCCGCAGGGCTACGGACAACCACCCCAGCAGGGTGTGCCGCCGTACGGTGCGGGATATCCCCAGCAACCCCCGCAGGGCTACGGTGCCCCGCAGCAGCCTTACGGTCAGCAGTATAACTACGCCCAGCCTGCTCCAACCACCAGCAGCCTGTCGCCTAACGCGGCCTGCGTGATTGCTTATATCTTTAGCTGGATTGGTGGCCTGATTATCCTTTCGATGGAGAAGCAGAACCGTTTTGTGCGTTTCAACGCCATGCAGAGCTTTATCCTGGGCCTGGTTATGATGGCTTACTGGATCGTCTTTAACTTAATTATCAATCTCCTGCTTTTCAGCACTTACAGCTCTCCGCTGTGGGCTTTAGCTGGAGTCTGGGGACTTATAAACCTTGTTGTCTATCTTGGTTACATAGGTCTTGTAATCTACTTAATTGTATCCTCCACCCAGGGCCGCACTGTCAAACTGCCCATCATAGGTGACATTGCGGATAGAAAAGTAGATACCTTTCTGAAGTAAAGTACAGGCAGTTGTGGGCCTGCTCTCTGAATATTTTTAGAGTAAAACCGGCAAGTGGTCTAGACCATTTCGCCGGTTTTTAGTTTTGATGCTATAATCCGCCCGGGCGAAAGTAGGTTTACCTGTTTCTTTATCAACACTTCAGAAGTTCTTTGAGAATTATTTGCTTGTATTGATGTATCTTATAATGAAGTTATTTTCGAAAATTTTCATTTAAAGTTAACCCGGATCTGATATATTATTATTAATGTCCTCATTTTGAAATCTGTCGTAACCAGAGAAACCAGTCTGAGCTTGTTATCCTCATAAGCTTTCAAAATCGTTCTCTAGCACGATAGCTCGGCGAAAATCAGGAGGTGCAAAATCGAATGTGCGGAATAATTGGTTATATTGGAGCTAAAGAGGCTCTGCCGTTAGTAATTGGTGGTTTACAGAGATTAGAGTACCGAGGTTATGACTCGGCAGGAGTGGCCGTCATTGATACTGATTGCCAGATCCAGACGCGCCGGAGCGTGGGTAAGCTTTCAAATTTGACCGAAGCGCTTTCGGCAGAAAATGGCACTGCTCCCCACGGTACACTTGGTATGGGTCATACTCGCTGGGCCACTCACGGCAAACCAACCGAGCTTAACGCGCACCCCCATCGAGGCCCTCAAAACCAGGTTGTGCTGGTGCATAATGGGATAATAGAAAATTACATTCAAATTAAGCAGGAACTGGCGCGTTCTGGCTATGATTACCCGTACAACTCCGAAACGGATACGGAAGTCCTGGCGCATTTACTTGAAAAAAATATGCTGGCGGACGGCCTGAGCCTGGAAAAGGCCATGCTTAAGACGCTGGGCGAAATCAAAGGAACTGCTGCTATTGTGGCGCTTAGCCCCAACGAGAACGATAAAATCGTAGCGGCCCGCCTTTCTAACGCCGGAGGAGTGGTAATCGGCTACGGCGCGCAGGATAGCGGCGAGAACTATGTCGCCAGCGATATTCCGGCTATTCTGCCCCACACTCGCCGTATGAGTTTCCTGGATAGCGGTGAGGTGGCCGTTCTAACGCGAGAGGGTGTCACTTTTTACAACTCCAAAGGCGAGATTGTCAATAAGGAAGTGACCGTTATAAACACCGACGCAATCACGGCGGCCAAAGGCGGTTACAAACACTTCATGCAGAAGGAGATTTACGACCAGCCTCAGGCCCTGACCGACACCATTCGAGGAAGGGTGCACCTGGAAACCGGCACCGTGACGCTGGAGGATGTTAAATTCAGCCGGGAAGAACTGGCCGCTATCGAAAAAGTAACCATCGTGGCCTGCGGAACAAGCTGGCACGCCGGTCTGGTTGGCAAATTTATAATTGAGGAACTGGCTCGCCTGCCTGTAGAAGTAGATTACGGCAGCGAGTATCGCTACCGCGATCCGATTATTACGCCTAATCACTTACTGGTAGCTATCACTCAGTCCGGCGAAACCGTAGATACGCTGGCGGCCATGGAAGAGGCTCACCTGAAGCAGGCTAAAGTGGTCTCGGTGGTAAATGTCGTAGGCAGCCAGGCTGCCAGAGTCTCTGATGGGATAGTTTATATGCAAAGCGGCCCGGAGATAGGTGTCGCCAGCACCAAAGCCTTCACCTCGTCCCTGGTTGACCTGCTGCTGCTGGCAGTCTACCTTGGGCAGGCCAAAGGCACACTTTCACATGATAAAGCCCAGGGTATCTTACAAGGGCTCGTAGAAATCCCCAAACTGGTGGCAGATCTGCTGGTAGACGATGTAATCTACGAGAAGGTAGCCAAAGAAAAAGCACACGCCCAGGATTTTCTCTACCTCGGGCGCGGCATCAATTACCCTGTTGCCCTTGAAGGAGCGCTCAAGCTCAAGGAACTGAGTTATATTCACGCCGAAGGTTACCCGGCAGGCGAAATGAAGCATGGCCCAATTGCTTTGATAGACGAAGGGCTACCGGTAGTAGCAATTGCCCCCCAGGATAGAGTCTACGACAAAATTGTATCAGCGATTGAACAGGTAAAAGCGCGTGATGGCTGGGTACTGGCTATTGCCAGCGAAGGTGATACTATTCTCAAGGAAAAAGCGGATAAGGTTATATATTTACCCAAAACTCATCCGCTCCTGACGCCTATCCTGGCGGCTATCCCCATGCAGTTGTTGTCCTACCATATCGCAGTTCGGCGCGGTTGTGATGTTGACCAGCCACGTAACCTGGCTAAAAGCGTTACGGTAGAATAACCCTTTCTCCCGTTAAACTTCAAAAGTGAGCCAGCCTGAATTTATTGCTTCAGGCTGACTCTTTTTTATTGCTAGAAAAATAGAAAAGTCAGTTTAAACCCGAAGTCCTCTCGTAATCTCACAAATTTACACGCTGTGTTTACACAAATTAACGCGGCTTTTGAGCTAAAAATGATAATTTGAATGAAAGAGACGATTTGAACTACTTGCAAAGGAAATCACCACAGTAAAAGATGTTATACCGGTGATGAGCTATATTCTTTAATTCCGCTGCTTATACCAACAGGGAGTAAGAGCTATGAGTAGACTTCTGGTTCTTTATGAGACAAGTGAGGGCCATACGGCCCAAATCGCGGAGCGTATCGCAGATCGTATCCGGTCAAAAGGGCACGAGGTAGCTATTGTTTCAGCCAGGCATCTCCCACCCGATTTCTTCCCGGTACAGTACGAGGCTATTATCATCGGTGCTCCTATTCACCGTGACCAATATCCAAAATCGGTTGCCAGGTTTGTTGAGGAACACCGGGCTTTTCTCAATAAAATTCCCTCAGCTTTCTTCACAGCCTGTCTGACTGTCTCCTCGGGAAGACATGAAGACCTAGTCAAAGGGGAGAAATACGCGAACGACTTTCTGAAGCAAACCGCCTGGTCGCCCACCAGCACGGCTGTCTTTGCCGGGGCTTTGCTCTACACTCAGTATGGGTTCATCAAGCGATTTATGCTGAAGAAAATATCGGAGCGCGCAGGTGGGGATACCGATACTTCAAAAGATTACGATTACACCGACTGGAAAGCGGTAGATGTCTTTGCTGACGATTTTCTGGCGGCTGCCGGAGATGCTCTGAAAGAAAGCGCCGCCAGGTAGGGCTAGATATTCTTCAGGAAGGTCTTCTGAGGCGCACCGTATATGGCGGCAGGTCTACGACCGCCTGGTAACGCTGCGTTCGTTGCGCGGCGGGCAGGTCGCGCTCGTCCTGGTACATCAGGCAATCGTTACCCTGGCCGCCACTTTCCTGTAGGCGTTGAACTTCTTGCAAGAAGCAGGATCGAATGAAGATACAGTTATCACACTTCTGATATTTCTGGCGCTCGCTAACCGCTTCGTAACCCATTCGCCTGCTCCTTTTTTACTTCTAACTAAACTTGAACCGGCTTGCCTTCCTGCATGGAGCGCAACAGGGCTACGCAGGCTCGTACATTTGCGGCTGTGTCCGAAAGCGGATAGGGCGCCGGTTTTCCCTCCAGCACGGCCTGGCTAAAAGCCTCTACTTCCAGGGCAAAATGATTGGTCAGAGGAAATTCCTCGGTAGTCAGGCCTTTATCATTCCTCAAGTAGACGTAGCCCGGCACATTGGGCTCCTGCCACATATTCTCGACCGCAAGAGTACCTTTGGTACCGATCACCTCATAAAAGGAGCGTCTACCGTAATTGATGCCATAGTCGGTAACTGCCCGGCGCTCGCCCTCGAAATCCATAATCGCAGCAACGCTCACGTCTACCCCCTGCTGCATGGTGGCTTCGGCGAAAACTCGCACCGGTTCCGCTCCAAACATCAACCGGGTGACATTGATCGCGTAAGTACCAACATCCCAGGTAGCACCTCCACCCATGCTGCTATCCAGGCGGATATTATAACCGGCGGCAACCGCAAAAGCGAAAGTAGAGCGTATTACACGCGGTTCACCAATAGCATCCGCTTCGATTAGCTGGCGCACGCGGGCTTGCTGCGGATGAAAGCGATACATAAATCCTTCCATCACATTAACATGGTTCGACTGAGCGGCCGAAGCTACTCTTTCCACCTCTTCCACCGAAAGGGCCAGAGGTTTTTCGCATAAGACATGCTTGCCCGCCTGGGCCGCCTTAATAGCCCACTCGGCATGAAACGTGTTGGGTAAAGGAATATAAATTGCGTCAACATCCGGGGCGGTCAGAAGTTCCTCGTAACTACCATAAGCGACCGGAGCACCCCACTGCTCGGCGGCAGCTTTGCTTTTCGCGGCATCCCGGCTGGCAATCGCCACCAGTTCGGCGTTATCGGCCGCCTGTATCCCCGGTATAAAGCGGCGAATTATGCGAGCCGCACCCAGAACACCCCAGCGTACTTTAGCTTCACTCATCTTGAGTCTCTACTTTATTTTCAGAACCATTAAATAAACAGCTTTTTGATAAAATGCCTACTTTTTAGCGCGCAAACTGGCCTCACGCTTTTCACGATTATGCTGCCGTACCTCGTGCGGGATAGTGCGGAAATTCTCCAGAAAGTCCAGGCGGAACTGTTCAAAGCGCTCTTCGCAAATAGCCAGGCGAATATCGCGCATCAACTGGATCAGGAAATGGACGTTATGGATGCTGGCAAGGCGTAGTCCCAGGATCTCTTCGGTACGGAAAAGATGCCGTAAATAGGCTCGGCTGTATGTGCGGCAGGTATAGCACTCGCAGCCTTCCTGAATCGGCCGGTCATCGCGAGAGAGGGTGGCGTTTCGCAAGTTCAGGCGGCCTGTAGGCACCATACATGCGCCATTACGGGCAATCCGGGTCGGCAAGACGCAATCGAACATGTCTATGCCGTGCAAGACCCCTTCCAGCAGGTCTTCCGGCGAACCTACTCCCATCAGGTAGCGCGGTTTATGGGCCGGTAGTTGGGGAGCGCTGTAAGCCAGGGTTTCGTAGAAAATGTCTTTCGGCTCACCCACACTTAAACCGCCCAGGGAGTAACCGGGAAAATCGAGTTCACCCCGGGTTAGAAACTTCAGGCTTTCCTCGCGCAGTTCCCGGTAAAAGCCGCCCTGTACTATGCCAAAAAGAGCCTGTTTTTCCCACAAGCCGCTCTCTTTGTGAGCGGTGTAGCAACGCGCCGCCCAGCGATGAGTGCGTTCCATGGCAGCACGAGTATAAGTCTGGTCGGCAGGATAAGGGGCGCACTCGTCGAAGGCCATAATAATATCGGCCCCCAGTTGCTCCTCCACCTTCATGACGCTTTCAGGGGTAAAGCGGTGAGTGCTGCCGTCAATGTGGGAACGGAAGGTAACACCTTCCTCATCAATCTTGCGGAGCGGCCCCAGGCTAAAAACCTGGAAGCCGCCGCTATCGGTTAAGATCGGGCGAGGCCAGTTCATGAACTTATGCAACCCGCCCATTTCAGCTACCAGGTCTGAACCGGGCCGCAGATAGAGATGGTAAGTATTGGAAAGAATGATCTGAGCATTCATATCCAGCAATTCATCCCGGCTGAGGGTTTTGACGGTGGCCTGAGTGCCGACCGGCATAAAAACCGGCGTTTCTATTATGCCATGTGGCGTTTGTAAAGTTCCTGCCCGTGCTTCACTTGAGGCCGATTTCTTTAAAAGGGTATATTCAAAACTCATTTCAGGTACGAACTAACTCCTATTTTCCAGGGCAGGCAGTAAAAGTTCTCTCCAATGCAGGCTTACTTAACTCCTGTCGCGATCATTATAGTACTATCAAGGTGGTAAAGGCCATCATGGAAGTAAGGTGCGAGGTCAGTAGCCACGTCTTTTTCCAGTTTCTGGTTAACTTCCGGCGGTTGTTTAGACAGCACTACGGTAGTAATTCCTGCTACACTGAGGAAGCGGTCCCAGTAATCAGCCGGGTCTGCCGCTTTGATCGGCAAGACTCTCTTTTCGATCTTTACGTCCACGAAACCGGCTTCACATACCAGTTCTTCCAGCACCGCAAACTGGCCAAAACGGAACATAGAAGGCCGCTCCACTTTGGGTGGAGGAAAGTTGCGCGCCAGGGTTTGCAGGGCTACCTGGATAAACGGAACTTCCTGCTGCGCACCCCACACACATACCACTATCCGGCCACCCGGCTTTAAAACGCGATACATTTCCTGTAGCGCTTTTTCAGCATCCGGAAAGTGCATCAAGGCCTGGGAACAGATTACCCGGTCAAAACTATTATCAGGCAGGCTAAGAGCTTCAGCATCCTCAACCTGGAAGGAAAGGTGAGTTAAACCGGCATCGGCAGCCCGCTGGCGAGCTACTATCAAGGTCTCTTCGGCAATATCCACGCCCACCACTTCACCTGTCGAGCCTAAGGCCCGGGCGACTGCGCGAGCAACCAGGCCCGGTCCGGTAGCGACATCCAGCACCCGCAGACCGGGATGTAAATCGGCCAGTTCCAGCAGGCGATTCAGAGCATTATCCAGGACTGTACCCATAGCCACTTCATAACGCCCAGCGATCATGTTAAAACCGGCACGTTCTTGCTCTTTAAAGCGAATGGGGTCGAAAGCAGGCTTCATACTCTTATTCGAGTTCTCCATTGAACCGTTATCTAAATTAGTCATGATGCTTTTACTCTTTCTTAACCAATTGGTGCCTGTTGTAGTCGCCTGTTTATGCCAGAATAGAACTAAAAGTTGTCATTAACAGGCGCCCGAAACCGGGCTAACTGACAGGAGAAAGATCTTATGAACTCACGCGACTTCCTTAAACCCAGTCCTTTTACGCTAATTGGGCTGTTGTTTGCCCTGGCTACCCTGATTCTTTTCTTCCTGGCGATTTTCTGGTCCTCCAGCTTCGGGGTACCCTGTATTTTCACCTTACTTTTAGGCGGCCTGTTCCTGCTAATCGGTGGTAACGACCAGGTTAGCGCGTCCGAGTAAATCGCAGGGCTAGAGTAATTAGTAGAAACCTGTGAGACTCACTCAACGAGTCTCACAGGTTTTTAGTTTCAAGTTCCTGGCTATTCGTAACGGTCGCGTTTGTACTCCTGCAAATAGGGCTGGCAGACTTCACAGAGTACAATGTCACCTCTCACGCGGGTCGTACCACGCCGGGTGATCGTATTGAAGCTGAAGTTGTGGCGTTGAAGATGGTTGGAGCAGTAAAGCTGGTCGCAGTGGCCACAGGCCACATAGTAAGGATTATTACAACCGGGTTGAGCGCAAAGTTGCATGGCATTACGTTCCTGGCCGATTTGCGCCCGTTCTTCTTCCCAGTGACGGCGATCGGCAATCGCACGGTCCCTTTTATACATGGTCATACATGAAGACGCATTGCAACACATTTTGTCCAGGTGTCCGTGGCTCATACAGAAATGCCGCCCGCAGTAAGCACATTGCTCTACTACCGGCTCTTTGCATAGAAACGGCAGAAAACCTTTCTCACAGTGCAATGCCATGTTGTAATATCCCTTACTAATTTGAAATACGTAAAACCCGAGCGTAACTCAGTAGCGTATTATTCTGAGAAAGAAACCCGCGCCAGGCGCTGGCGCAGCAGATGGTCGGCCAGAACCAGGCAAAGCATTGCCTCGGCTACGGGTACCAGGCGGACAATGATAGTCGGGTCGTGACGGCCTTTTACTTCAATTTTGGTAGCTTCGCCATGCACATTTACGGTAGTCTGTTCGCGCGCAATGGAAGAAGTCGGTTTAACAGCCAGTCTCACCACAATATCTTCGCCGGTACTGATCCCGCCGAGTATACCACCCGCCTTATTCTCAACCGTGCCAATTTTACCATCTTTGTTTACAAACGGGTCGTTTGACTCAGAGCCACGCATGCGAGCTACGTCAAACCCGGCCCCAAACTCAACGCCCTTGACCGCTCCAATCGAAAGCATGGCTTTGCCGATTTCGGCTTCCAGTTTGTCAAAGACCGGTTCGCCCAGGCCCGCCGGTACGCCGGTGGCACGAATTTCAGCGATACCACCCAGCGAGTCGTTTTCTTCTTTGGCCTTTAAGACAGCCTGTACCATTAATGGCGCCATATCCGGGTCCGGACAGCGCACAATATTGCGGCTAATTTCATCAAAATCAATTTTTTGGGCAACTATACCGGCCAGTTCAGCGGTGTAACCAGCAATTTTTATGCCTTGCAGAGCCAGCAGTTTCCGGGCTACTGCTCCTGCTGCCACGCGGCCAATCGTCTCGCGCCCGCTGGAACGCCCTCCACCCCGGTGGTCGCGCACACCGTACTTGGAGAGGTAGCTGTAATCGGCATGACCGGGTCTGAATTTGTCTTTTATCTCATCATATTTCGAGCTATCGGCATCCTTGTTCCAGACGATCATGGATATAGGCGTGCCCATTGTCAGGCCGTTAAAAATGCCCGAAAGAATTTGCACCTGATCAGTTTCATTGCGGGGGGAAGTTACTTCACTTTGCCCTACCCGCCGCCTGTCGAGGTCAGCCTGAATATCAGCTTCCGATAACTCCAAACCCGCCGGACAGCCATCCAGCACCACGCCAATGGCCGGTCCGTGAGACTCGCCCCAGGTGGTTATTGAGAAGACTTTACCAAAGGTACTTGCCATTTTAGGTTCCTCTCCTGTTCCCGGTAAATTATTTTAGCTTTTTCACACTCAGATTGCCAGAATTAAAGCCTTTTACCGATTCAGCATCGAAAGGGCAAGCTCAATTTAACCGCCACTATGCGGCAAGGCGTTAACGGTAGTTCTGGATTTTCCCCAATCGCTTTTGAGGTAATCGTTATAAACACGCTCGTAAGTCTCAATTGTTTCAAGCGCTACCCGCCGCCAGTTGAAAACCTCTCGAACAGTACGGTAGGCGTTCTCGACCCTGGCCTTCGACCACTCTTCATTCTGCAAGGTATGTAAGATTCCCCAGGTAAGCGAATTGGCGTTATTAGGGTAAACCATAATGCCGGTTTGATGGTTCGTAACCACTTCGGTCAGGCCGCCGGTATCGGCTACCACCACCGGTATTTTGGCCGCCATCGCTTCCAGGGCGACAATTCCAAAAGGTTCATAAAGGGAGGGGAAAACAGCCACATCCGCTACTTTATAGAGCTTATCTCGCTCTTCATCAGAGATAAAACCGGTAAAATAAAACCGGTTATCTAACCCGCGTTCTTTGGCCAGATTGCGAAATTCTTCCAGTTGGGGGCCGCCTCCGGCCAGCACATATTTAACCTTACTGTAGCCTGCCAGCACTCCCGGGGCGCTATCAATAATAACCCGAATACCCTTTTCTTCGACAATGCGGCCAACAAAGAAAATAATTTTCTCGTCAGGAGCGGCATAGTTGCGGCGGAAACCACTCAAGTCTACTCCGTCAAGAATATCAAAGCGGGCGGTATTAACGCCATTCGGCACTATATCAATTTTATCGGCAGGTGTTTCAAAATACTCGCGCACTTCGCTGGACATATACTGGCTGCAACAAATTATTCGCCAGGCCTCGTAGGTAAGCCACCACTCCACATTATTAATGGCGCGGGGTAGTTCGCCGGGTAAGTAGCCGCGACCTCGACCGCGTTCGGTAGCGTGGATAGTAGCCAGCAGCGGAAGCTTAAAGTGGCGTTTCAGTTGCTCACCGGCAAAAGCTACCAGCCAGTCGTGGACATGCAAAAGATTGAAAGGGCCGTACTTTTCGATTACTGCACAGGCTTCTTCATAAAGCCGCAGGTTACGCTGCCAGGCCGAGGCGAAAAAATCCCCGGCATCTACGGCCGGTGGGTCTACCCGGTAGACCGAAATACTGCCAGAACCATTCAGGCTTTTTTCGTAAGTATACTCTTCCCCTCCCATTATGCGGGGGGTTATCACATGCACTTCCACACCCTGGTCCGCCAGGGCCGGAACTAATTCTGTAACATGCTTGCCAAGACCACCAATCTTATGTGGCGGATATTCCCATGACAGCATCAGGACACGCATTTTTTGTATCGACTCCTTAAATAGGGGCGCTTCACGCCAGAAAGTAGCTGCTGCTACCCGGCTTTAGCCGGGAAGTTACCGGTTTCAGGCTCGTTCTGGCTCTTTCAGCCACTTACCTATCAGACTATACTCCAGCGACTTAACACGTTGAAAGCCAAAACCTTCGTAAAGACGTTGCGATTGCGAATTATTCAACTGAGTGCTTAAAGTAACCCGTCGCGCTCCCTGTTGCCCCATCTGGCGAATAGCATACCCCAGAAGATACGCGCCAACTTTCTGACCCTGTAACTCCGGGATAACTGCCAGGCGGTCAAGGTGCGCCCATCGTTCGTACAGGGTAAAGCCAAAATAGCCGACTGCTCGCCTGGATGCCTCACCGGCAGGGTTTAATCCTACCTGGTAGCCCAGGTAAATATTGACCCCTTCTTGCACCCTGTAGTATTCCAGTTCAGCGCGACTATTCCACCACAGCCAGGGGAAAGCAGCGTGGTCTACTTCGAGCAGTTCGGTCAGAGTCTCCTCAGAGTGGTGATAGGGTACAACCTGTACCTGGCCAGGTTCAGGCAGCGGGGCGACCAGCACATCCGGTTTTTCGTAATAAACGATACGCTCCAACTCGCTAAAACCCAGGTCGAGATAGAACTTTTCGTGACTGCTCTGCTCGTCGTTGCCCAGGACTATCGCCCGGTAGCCCTGGTTGCGGTATTGTTCCAGGAGAGCCTCAACCAGTTCGGCGCGATAATGGCGCGTGCGAGTTTCAGTAAGCTGACCTACATCAGAACGCCTGCGCCACTGATCACCGATAATATAATCGGTCTGCCCGCGCACCCTGAGCGACAGACCGGGAAAATCTTTAATATGCTGGCGAAGAGCGGGAGTATTGAAGTGGCTGTTCCAGCTTAAATTCAGCTCTGAAGCATCTTCGGGCCGTAAAAGATCCAGTATAAAAGGTTCTTTTCTGGAAGCTTTATTAGGCTCACCACTTAGGCGCTGGCGTAACTGTTCAAACATACTATTTCAAAATGTAAACATCTTTGAGGGAAAGGATACCCGATTCGGTTATATCCAATCCTTTCACATAAGGTTTAACCAGAGTGTAGTTCACATCGTAGTAGATCGGCAGAATGGGCGCGTCGGCTAAAGCGACCTGTTCTGCCTGGGAATAAAAATCAAGCCGCCTGGAAAGGTCCTGTTGTTGATCTCCTTGCTTCATCAAATCCTCGAATTGAGGGTTGCTATAGCCTGTATCGTTGAAGGCGCTGCCTTCACCCAGCAGTGATCGCAAGAAATTTTCCGGGTCGGGATAATCCGCCGTCCAGCCGTTGAGAAACATCTGGAACTGTTTCTGGCTCAAGCCGTTTTGAAAACTCTTATAATCATATTGTTGCACTTCCAGGTCAATACCGAAAGCTTGCTTGTAAACCTCCTGCAAGACTCCTGCCAGTGGGTCGCCGGTACTGTAAAGCGTAATGCGCGGCAGGTTAGCCGGGCTGCGATAACTCGACTGGGCAATCAGGTCGCGGGCGCGGCTGATATCGTAGGTAAGCGGGCCGGTTTTGCCGGTATAACCGGGCATACCCGGCGGGAGAATGCCCGTAGCCGGTAAGACTTTATTCTCGAACATTGCCCGGGCGATCCGGGACCGGTCCACAATGATACTGAAAGCCTGGCGCACCTTCAGGTCGTCGAAAGGACGCATGCGGGTATTAAAGCCCAGGTAGGTCAGTGATAACTGAGGTTTAACAACCAGTTCCTTGTTAAGCGGGCTGCTCTTGTCCAGGGCACGTTCCACATCGGAAGAGGCTCCCACATTTACCACATCAATTTTACCCTGCTCGTAAAGGGCCAGGCTGTTAGCGGCGTTGGCGCCAAGAGCGAAGTTGATCTTTTCCAACCGAGGCTTGCCCAGATAGTAGTTATCGTTGCGGGCAAGGTGCAGATACTGGCTGCGTTTATAGTCAACCAGCTTGAAAGGACCGCTGCCATCAATCTTGTCGAAGCCCTTTTCAACAGCATCTTTATTGACCACAAAAAAGACATTAAAAGTCAATTTGGCCAGGAACTGAGGTTTGGGTCCATCCAGTTTAATCTCCAGGGTTTGTTTATCTTTAACCCGTACCCCTGAAATTTCAGAAGCCTTACCATCCAGTTTATCTTTAACCCCCACAATGTCGGTCATATAAGTAGCCGCGGGTAGAGTGGAAGCCGAGTCGGGGGCGGCCAATTTGGGATCGGCAGCCCGCTCCAGCGAATATTTAAAGTCGTCAGCCGTAATTTCGCGGCCACTCTGAAAGCGAGCGCCTGGCCTGATTTTAAAGGTATACAGCGTACCGTTTTCGCTTATATCAGGCATACGCTCGGCTAAATCAGGTACCGGGTTCAACTTCGAATCAAGCGAAAGCAAGCCGCTATACAACTGCCGCAGAATGAAACTGCTGCTGCTATCAGCCGCCAGGGCTGGATCGAAGGTAGAGACATCATCCCAGACCATGTTCAGGGTTTGCTGATCGGGTTTAATAGCGCCTGCCAGGGTAGGCGTAGGTGGCACGCCGGCGGTAGAAGCAGGATAAGGCGTACCGGCAGGTAGACCAGCGGTGGGAGTAGAAGTAGCAGTATTACCACCGGGAGTATTGTTAACAGTACCGGCCGTAGTTGAACTGGCAGAAGTGGTACCGGCGGCAGATGTTGTAGACGTACCGGCAGCGGCGGTAACTGTGGTAGCGCCGCTCGGAGTGGCGGTTGCACCAGCAGGATTTGTAGGAAGGGTAGTTGCAGTAGGCTCATCTCCGCCGCATGCCGTTAGCAAAAGAGGCAGCAGCAAAATGAACAGAGCAATAATGCTTATTCTAAACCTGGATATTAAAAAGTATTGCGATTTCAAAATCAGGAAAAATTCTTCTAGTCTATCCCTAGTGACCACTCTGTATTTCAGGTACAGAAATAGCCTGAACACCATCACGGCTGTAGAACCGTAAGCCTGATTCTAACATCAAAATATAGCATGGTCAAACTTTATGCGTAAAATCCACTCAAAATAACCTTTTTTGTTCAGTATAAAAAAGTCTTAAGGCCATGTTGCACGAGAGCTTACCCTGTGGTATAAAATCGAGTACGTATATAGGATGGCTAATAATAATTTGTACCAGTCAGGCATTCGGGCACAGTTTTAGAGGCTAAACTTCTGCGTGCAAACAGCGGAACAACGCGGTTCTGGTATCATCCTGCTTTGCCATTGGTTTTATTGTTCGGATAGTAAGGAGCAAGTGATTTGAAAGTTCTCGGTCGCGTTGCTGTCTTTCCGGTTATCCCGGAGCGCATCAGCCGTTTGTATGAACTAGCGTTCAACCTGTGGTGGAGCTGGAATCGCCCTGCCCAGGAATTATATGAGGTAGTTGATTCCCAGTTATGGGATGAAGTAAATCATAATCCGGTCCGCTTTTTAAGCCAGGTTAGCCCGGATAAGCTTAACGAAGTGGCGCAGAGTAGCACTTACCTGGCAAATTACGACAAAATTCTGGCTCAGTTCGATGCTTATATGCATCCAGATACTCCTACCTGGTTTTCAACCGCTCACCCTGATTTGCTTGGCAAAACCATCGCCTATTTCTCGGCGGAGTTCGGCCTGCACGAAGCTCTGCCCATCTATAGTGGTGGTTTAGGTATCTTGAGCGGAGATCACTGCAAAGCCGCCAGCGATCTCGGCTTACCTTTTGTGGGAATAGGCTTCCTTTATCCCCAGGGCTATTTCATCCAGAGAATTAACCGCGAAGGCGGCCAGGAAGCTCTCTACGAGAAACTACACTTTTCAGAAGTTCCGGCTACTCCCGCCCTCAACCCTAAAGGGGAAGAGGTGGTTATCTGGGTAGATTTGCCGGGACGGCGCGTGTATGCCAAGGTCTGGCGCATTCAGGTAGGACGTATTCCTCTTTTCCTGATGGATACCGATGTTGATCCTAACCGCCCATCTGACCGTGAATTGTCTGCTCGCCTTTATGGCGGCGACCACGAATTGCGGGTAGCCCAGGAAATCGTACTGGGCATCGGTGGTGTACGCGCCGTGCGAGAACTGGGCATTAATCCCTATGCCTGGCATATGAACGAAGGCCATAGCGCCTTCCTGGGCCTGGAACGTGTACGCGAACTGGTGCAAGGACTGGGCCTCAGCTTCAATGAAGCTCGCGAAGCCGTCATGGCTGGAGGCATCTTCACCACTCACACCCCTGTACCTGCCGGTAACGATGCTTTCAGTTACGATTTAATTGATAAGTACTTCAACCAGTACTGGCCGCAGTTAGGCCTCAGCCGCGATGAGTTCTTGAACTTTGCCCGCCAGGACCAGACCTGGGGACCAAGTTACAGTATGACTGTACTGGCTCTCAAGCTTTCGGGCGGCCATAACGGGGTGAGCCAGTTGCACGGGGTAGTCTCACGTAAGATGTGGGAGTTCCTCTGGCCGGGAGTTGACTCTGAAGAAGTACCCATTACGCATATCACCAATGGTGTACATACTCAAACATGGCTGGCTCCCGAGTTACGCGATCTCTACACCCGTTATCTTCCCGCCGGTTGGGAGGAAAAGCTGGAAGATCCCAAAACCTGGGAAAATATTGCCAAAATACCGGATGCCGAATTGTGGGAGATTCACAGCCAGCTTAAAGTTAAGCTGCTCGACTTTATCCACAAGCGAGTCAAACAATTCCGCATCGAAATCGGTGAGGGTACCCAGGAAGTAATCGAGGCCGAAAATCTTTTCGATCCCAAAGCCTTTACGATTGGGTTCGCCCGCCGCTTTGCTACCTATAAGCGCGCTACCCTGATTTTCCGCCATGTCGCACGCATTCAGAAAATCCTGAACGACCCACAGCGGCCCGTACAGATTGTCTTCGCCGGAAAGGCCCATCCTGCTGATGAGCCCGGGAAGAGCTTTATTCAGCAGGTTTACCAGATCAGCCAGGAAGAGGGTTTTGAGGGTAAGATTATCTTCCTTGAAAACTACGATATGAACATGGCTCGCTACCTGGTAGCAGGCGTAGATATCTGGCTCAACAACCCCATCCGCCCGATGGAAGCCAGCGGCACCAGTGGCCAGAAAGCGGCTCTCAACGGGGCGCCTAACGCCTCGATCCTGGACGGATGGTGGCCGGAAGCCTATAACGGCAAAAACGGCTGGGCCATCGGCGAAGAACGCAGTTACCAGGATCAGGAAACTGCGGACGAAGCGGACAGCCAGGCGCTCTATGAGTTGCTGGAAAACGATATAGTGCCTCTCTTCTATAAAACCGGCCCGGATGGTATTCCTCACCAGTGGATCCAGGTGATGAAGGAGTCCATCAAAACGGTTGCACCGGTCTATAATACGCGCCGTATGGTACGCGATTACACCGAGATGCTCTATATTCCGGCCATCAAGCAGAGCGAAATGCTTCAGCAGAGCAACTTCGTAAAGGCCAAAGAACTGGCAGTCTGGAAGCGCTTCGTCACGGATGCCTGGCAGGATGTTACAGTCGAGGCCAAAGCACCGCGTGATGTGAAAATGCCTATCGGGGCGAAAGTTACAGTAGATGCCTGGGTACGCCTGGGGCGGCTTTCACCGAATGATGTAACAGTCGAATTGATTTCAGCGCACGACAATAACGGAGTGCTGGAAGACATGCAAACTACTCCGATGACGCCGGTAACGACAGATACCAACAACAACGGGCAATTGCATTATGTAGGTGAGTATGTAACCAGCACAGGTGGTAGCCGCGTCTTTGCCGTCCGGGTACTGCCCAACCATCCTTACCTCTTGAGCAAGCACGAATTAGGTCTGGTACGCTGGGCCTAACCGCTAACAGTTTTTAAGGAACAAACAGACCTGTCAGAGTTTAATTCTGGCAGGTCTGTTTCTTTATTTCATAAATTCCCTGGTCGGAGAATGGGTTTTCTGGATTGCCTCATTTTAGATTTTTCTGTTTTCAAAAAATGAAGGTATCAATATTGCTTGAAAATATATAAGGTGTGTCAACGTTGACAGGCAATTAAATCACAATGAATGTTTCTGTTAGTTGGTTACTAAATAATAGGACAGGAGAAAAAGAGTCAGCTATCCGGTACGGCGACTCACAAGTATAACTTTGGAGTTTATAAAAATGTCTATTATGAAGTCGCGTTTACGCTTCTTCACGTCTCGTTTGCAGCAGTTAAGCGGTCTGTTTATCGCCCTGTTAATAATGCTCACTCTGGCAGCCTGCGGAGATAATGCCGCCGCTCCGACCTCTACCAGTCAAAAAAGTCCCAGCGCGGCAACTACTTCCGCGTCCAGCCCCGCTTCAACAAGGGCAAACCCGACTGCCCCGGCTACTGTTACCCCATCTAACTCGAATACCAATCCCACCACAGCAGCAGTGACACCGGGCACCCCTGTAACTACAGGCTCTACCCAGGCTGCCACAACATCGGCTGTAGCAGGTGCGGAAGCTTCACCAAATGCAGCCGGTACTACTAACCCACAATCAACAGCCAGTTCAGCGCAGGCCAGCCCGACAGCCACGCTTTCTTCCGCACAGATTAAGGAAGAGGCTCGCGCAAAGCTCGATGAACTATGGCAAACTTATAAAGAACGCTATGTGCAGCAAGATGGACGAGTACGTGACCCGCAGCGCACCGATGCCAGCACTTCAGAAGGGGAATCTTATGCCCTTTTACGCTCTGTCTGGCAGAATGACCGCCCTACCTTCGATTCAGTTCTGAACTGGTCCATTAATAATTTGCAAAAGCCGCGTGGAGATAATCTCTTTTCCTATCTCTGGGGCAAAGCCGATGACAATACCTGGAAAGTGCTTGACACCCACGCCGCCTCCGATGCCGACCAGGATATTGCCTTTGCCCTGGTTTTAGCTTCGCAAAAGTGGAATAATCCAACTTATTTACAGCAGGCCCGCGATATTATGGGAGGTATCTGGAACAAACTTGTAGCCCAGATAAACGGGAAACCTTATCTAACGGCTGGAGACTGGGCGCCAGGACAAAAGATCGTTATTCTAAATCCATCTTACCTGGCTCCTTACGAATACCGTATCTTCGCCGGACTCGACCCTGATAAATCGCATAACTGGTCAGAATTGGTCAATACTTCTTATGAAGTAATCCAGAACTGTACCAGCAATAAACTGGATTCCTCAGGGGGGAAATTACCGCCAAACTGGTGCGGGATTGATAAGCAAAGTGGAGCAATTGTCCCTGCCTCACAGCAGGATAAAAACTTTGACAGCGATTTTGGCTATGATGCTTTCCGGACGATCTGGAGAGTAGCGCTGGACTATCGCTGGAACGACGAAAAACGGGCCCTGAACTATCTACAATCCCTGACGCCCCTGATAAACGACTGGAAGAATAACCAGAAACTGGCGGTGAAGTACAATCATGACGGCCAATCGCTGGACAACGGGGACGACCTGGGAATTTATAGTGGAGCAGGTCTAGCGCTCTTCAGCGTCATAAACCCTACCCAGGCCGACCAACTTACGGCTAACCGCATCTTGCCGGGCCTGAAGAACCTGGGGAATGATGACCCGGACCCTGCACATATCAATGCCGCCACGGCCCGCACTTACTACGCCCAGAACTGGACCTGGTTCGGATTGGCCCTCTATACAGGCACGTTAACTAAACCTGATTTGCAAAATCTGAAATAATAAAAGTGGGCGGATTGTATACCGGGCTTTTGAAGTAAAGCTTGTAAAACAGGTTAAAGGGAGTCATCTTTAGATTTGTTTAAAGATGACTCTTTTTCTTTAGGACAACATAAGGGCAAACTGACACAGGTAAAGGTTCTCAGGGTCAAAAACGCAAAAATTCTTTTCCAGGCACATATTCTGTTACAGGGATTGTGAAGCTACATTCTAGTGTGGAACAGAAACAGGTGAATTTATATCGAAGTAGAGCCATTATTTCTGTATATATGAAGATTAAATCGGCTGGCAAGTAAACAGGTGAGATGATGATAGATAGCACTAACCAGGGGAGTCAGTCACAGAAGCTTCCCGAAAATCGGAACAGCAAAGATAGCAGGCTGG
Organism: Chloroflexia bacterium; assembly: GCA_036261665.1. Classification (GTDB taxonomy): domain Bacteria; phylum Chloroflexota; class Chloroflexia; order Chloroheliales; family Chloroheliaceae; genus 54-19. The sequence continues at coordinate 141,522 of DATAKM010000018.1, read as the reverse complement.
AGAATATTTGCAAAGAAGTGCTGGGGGACCAGCGCTTGATTATAGTCAGTAATCGAGGACCGGTAACATACGAGAAAAACAAAGAGGGTAAACCGGCGGCTAAGAGAGGGAGTGGTGGCGTAGTAACTGCCTTGATTTCACTGACCGATTACACCCCTGTTACCTGGGTAGCCGCCGCCTTAAGCGAAGCGGACCGGGAAATTGCCGACAGTGAAGCACAGGAGCATAAGAGCGTCACACCTGAAATTGCTCCTAATCTGCAACTACGTTTTGTGAGTATTGATGAGGAGAGCTTTGACAAGTATCTCAACGTTATCAGCAATCCGCTTTTATGGTTTGTCCAGCACGAGATGGACAACCTTTTAGGTGAGTCACTTGAACGGCAAAAGATTGGCGAAGCCTGGAGCAATGGCTATGTCCTGGCTAACCAGAAGTTTGCGCAGGCGGTAATAGAAGAGAGCGGCAAACCGGGCGCAGCACCTTATGTTGTGTTTCACGATTACCAGCTTTACCTGACACCCGGCGTTGTTCGACAGCAGCGCCCCGACCTGACCCTGCTGCACTTTACGCATATTCCCTGGCCTGAGCCAGAAACCTGGCGCAACCTGCCGTTACAGTTCGTGCGCTCAATCTGTGAGGGATTACTGGCCTGTGACATTGTTGGTTTCCAGACCTCTAGCGCGGTAGAAGCTTTCGCCCATACCTGCCAGGAGTTCCTGGAGGATCTATCGGTTGAAGAAAGCGAAAAAGGATCTTATTTGATACGGCGTACCAGAGAGGATGGCGGACAAATAACCACGGTAGTTAATGCTTACCCTATTTCAGTTGACCCTGATCGGGTGCGCGAGACTTTCCAATCGCAAGCCGCCCGTCAGTGGCATGAACGGCTGAGTAAACTTGTTCAGAACGGAGAAAAGCTGATCGTACGGGTGGACCGGGTAGATCCGAACAAAAACATTATTACCGGTTTCGAGGCTTATGAAAAACTACTGAAAAGCAGGCCGGAATTAAGAGGAAAAGTTAATTTCCTGGCTTTGCTGGTGCCTACCCGTGAGAGCGTGCCGGAATACGCCGCCTACAAAGAACAGACTTTCACGCTTATCAACGAAATTAATCAAAGGTACGGAAATACCCACTGGGAGCCGGTTCATTTCATTTACGGCAATGATTACGGGCGCGCCCTGGCAGGGTTAAGCCTGGCTGATGTAGTGCTGGTTAACTCGCTGGCTGATGGCATGAATCTGGTGGCAAAAGAAGCCTCAGTGGTAAATCAAAAAAACAGTGTGCTGATACTATCGCAACAGGCTGGAGCCTGGGAAGAATTGAGCAACGACGCCCTTGGCGTTGATCCTACTGACACCCAGGCTACTGCTCAAACCCTCTACCAGGCGCTTGAAATGCCAGCAGAAGAACGCGCCGCCAGGGCTGAACGCCTGGCCCAAACCGTAGAAGAAAACGACTTATCTAACTGGCTGGCCGGTCAATTGCTGGACTTACAAAAAGCTCACGCAGCTAAATCAAAGTACCCCTAGCGCCATTTTGCCGAGCATCGAAATGCTGGCATCATCCATCGGCGGGTTATGCAAGCCTGCTCGGCTATCACGGTAGTAGCGCTGAAGCGGCGCATCGAGCGAAAGAGAAGCGCCGCCTACTATGCGCATAGCAATGTCTATAGCTTCCAGCGCTTTGTTGGTAGCGAGGTACTTGGCAGCGCCTACCAGGGCGGTTAGCCGGGCGGGGTCACGTTCCGCTTCACCACTATCCGTAAGATCAGCAACATGGAAAAGAGTATTTTCGGCTGAAAGCAAGGCTAATTCCATTCTCCCGGCTTTTTCCTGAATATGAGGTAAATCGGCAATAGATTTATCAAGGGAGTTGGGGCGGCGGTTGCGGGCAAAATTAGCGGCATACTTCGCCGCAGCCCGGCCAATTCCAAAGTAGACCGCAGCAACCGGCAAAGTCCAGGCAGCATTGAGGGCTGCCTGAGAGGGAGTTAGAGCCGCTTTACCACCCAGGAAAGCTTCCGGTCCGACCTCAACATTATTCAATACAAGATCGTTGCTGGCAGTTAACTTCATAGCCAGGGAATTCCAGGTAGGCTCGATAGTTATTCCCGGCATGTCGCGGGTCAGAAGAAAGTTACCTACCTGGGGCTTTTCACCCTCCGCACCGGGCATAGCTGCCGAGATAGAAATATAATGCAAAACCGGTGAGCCGGTTGTCCAGGTTTTGCGCCCGTTGATAGTGTAACCACTGGAAGTGGGGCTGGCGGTAGTTGTCGGTACCCCTCCTCGGCTGGGGCTGCCGGTGGCCGGTTCGCTGGCGGCGTTATTATAAAGGTAGCCTTTCTCCACGATGCCTGTTAAAAAGCGATCCAGCGTTTCCTGGGGCCAGCCTGCCAGCAAAGCACGACCGGTCTGGGCCACGTGCATGGCCACTACCAGGGCAGTTGATCCGCAACCTTCGCCCAAACGGACTTGCGCCCGGGTAATCTCCCCAATCGAACAACCCCACCCGCCATACTCTTTTGGAACGGAGGACAGGTGGTAGCCGCTTCGCCGCAGATCATTATAGTTTTCGTAAGGGAAAGTACCGTTTTTCTCATGCGCTTCGGCGCGTGAACCAAAAAGATCGGCCAGTTCCGCCGCAATATCCACCAGAGATTTACCCGTCTCACTACCAGCCACTTGATCGCCGCTCCTTATCCAGTTAACTTTAATTTAAGAAATGACACCCTTGCTTTTGAATTGCTGCACCTCCTCGGGCGAGTAACCCAGGGCAGCCATAATAGCGCCCGTATGTTCGCCGTAACCGGGCGAAGGATGACGCACCACATCTTGCGGTTCAAGACCATCCATTTTGAATGGTAAGCCTAGCTGGCGTACTTTCTGACCATCCCGCTGCTTCATTTCAACTACCAAACCGCGTGCCGCCACATGCGGGTCTTCAAAAACCTCATCCAGTTCATAAGCCGGGCCGACACAGGCTTCTTCGTCTGCCAGCAGCGCCAACCATTCGTCGCGAGTCTTTTCTTTGAAGCGGGCGGCAAGGGCTGCCCGGATTTGCGCGCCGCGTTCCGAGTTAGCATTTATTTCGTCATTCTCGGGCATACCCAGCAAAGTGCATAAACGGTTGAAAAATTTCGGCTCCAGCGCGCCTACCGTCAGATACTTGCCATCCTTTGTTTCATAGACGGCGTACTCGGGAAGGCCGCCGTTCAAGCGCCACTGCCCGCGATGAGTAGCTTCGCCACTTGCCAGGTATGTTCCAGCCTGATAAGGCAGCAGACCGGTAACGCCGGCGGTCATGGAAATATCAATAAAACGCCCTTTTCCGGTCGAATACCTCCCCTGCAAAGCCGCCAGCATGCCAACCAGGGACATTAGCGAACCGCCCGCCAGGTCCGCAATCTGCACCCCCGGAATTAAAGGCGCCCCGTTCGCCGGGCCGCCCTGGGCCAGGGCCCCGGCGAAGCCAATGTAGTTAAGGTCGTGACCCGGGCGATTCCGGTATGGGCCATCCTGCCCGTAGCCGCTGATGGCGCAGTAAATAAGCTTAGGATTTACCGCTTGCAAATCTTCGTAGCCCAGGCCAAGCCGGGACATCACGCCGGGCCGGAAACTTTCGAGCAGAATATCCGCTTCGGCAACGATTTTTTTAAATATTTCGCGGCCTTCCGGCATTTTAAGATTGAGGGTAAGGCTGCGTTTATTGCGGTTGAGTTGAGCGAAAGCGGGATTATCACCCTTCATATGGGGAGCAGCCCAGCGCAGGTAGTCGCCCAGGTGAGGATCTTCCACCTTTAACACATCCGCGCCGAGGTCTGCCAGCATCAGGGTAGCGTGGGGACCCGGCAGGAGGCGGCTTAAATCCACTACCTTAATGCCGGAGAGCGGCAAGGCCGGGTCTAAATTTTCTGCATAAGGAAAGAGTTGTCTCATGCTTGTTTTTCCAATTCTGCAATAATCTCGCGGGCCTGCTCGGCCAGCACTCCATCAAGATCCTCGGTCATTGTCAGGTAAGCCTGTAAATCGGCCCTGGCAGGCAAAGCCTGGCCAATATCAATATAAACTAAAGCCCGGTAGAAAAAGGCCTCAGCCGCTTCTCGCGGGTCCGCTTCCAGGGCCTTGTTGAAATCTTTGAGGGCCTCCTGATAGCGCTCAAGCCGGTAGAGCGCCAGGCCACGCGCTATATAGGGTCCGGTCAGGATATTACCCTGGTGCAGTTCGATTGTTTTGGTAGCATCGGCCAGGGTTTTTTCAAAATCTTCAAGCTGGAACCAGACTCCGCCGCGCCGGAAATATGCTTCGGCATCGTGCGGTTCGAGTTCAATCGCTTTGTTATAGCTATGTAAAGCATTCTCAAAATTGCCCATGCTTTCCCAGGTAATGCCCAGGTTATAGTAGGCGCTGGCCATATCCGGTACCAGGAGCAAAGCGCTTTCCAGGGCCTTGATTGCTTCAGCGTAGCGCTCCAATTGCAGAAGCGCCACGCCGCGCCCGTTCTCGATTTCCGCCGCTTCTTCGGGAGCGGTCTTTACATCGAGCTGTACGAGAGCCCGGTTATACAGGTCGAGCGCTTTGGGCCATTCTTCATTCAAGAGAGCCTGCTCCGCCTGGTTAATTAATTCTGTGGCTGACTGCTCCACACCTTTCTCCTCCAGATTAGGTTTATCTACACGCAGGGGCTATGATATACCCCTGTTTAGGAGTATTCAAGCCAGAAGGCAGCAATTCCATCCTATCCGAGCCGCTAAAATCAAGTGAAAATAGGCTTGTTCCCGGTTTTATTGTATAATTAGCACCTGTTCACCGTGCTATTTCTCATGTTTTCCTTATTAAGTAGAGAGTAGAAGCCGTATGACTGAGAAACTTTATTATAAAGATACTTATGCTAAAGAATTTGAAGCCGAAATTGTAAGCCTGGACCAGGAAGGCAACCTGATTGCCCTGGACCGGTCAGCCTTCTACCCGGGAGGTGGCGGGCAACCCTGTGACCTGGGCTGGCTGACTATTGAAGGTGAGCAGTATACCATAACTGAAGTTTTTGCCAATGGTAACTTGATATGGCACAGGCTTGACCGGGCTATCCCGGCGGACTTCAAGGGACGAGGGGTCCAGGCCTTACTCGATTGGGAGCGGCGCTACTCTCATATGCGCCACCATACAGCGCTGCATGTCTTGAACGGCGTGGCTTACAACAACTTTGGCGCCCTGGTGACAGGTGGGCAGGTCTACGCGGACCGCGCCAGAATAGATTTAACCATGGAAGACCTGGCTCCCGATAAAGTAGAGCTAATTGAACGCCAGTCGAATGAAGCCATTCAGAAGGCGCTTCCCCTGTTACCGCAGGAACTGACCCAGGCCGAAGCGGCTGCCATACCGGAACTGGTGCGAACTCTCAATGTAATGCCTCCTCAATCGGAGAAAATGCGCATCGTAGAGATCAGCGGGCTTGATCGCCAGTTCTGCGGTGGTACGCACCTGGGCAGCACTCTGGAAGTCGGCCAGCTTAAAATAGCCGGAACTCGCAGCAAAGGTAAGCAAAATAAGCGAATTGAGATTGTGCTGGAATAACTGATTCCGGCACGGGGAGAATACTAGCAGATGAAAAATTTTGTAGCAGAACGAATGAGTACGGTCCCGCCCTCCGGTATCAGGCGCTTCTTTGACATAGCGGCGACCATGCAGGATGTTATTTCGCTGGGCGTAGGCGAGCCCGATTTTGTTACTCCTGACAATATCCGGCAGGCGGCGATCAAGTCTATCGAGAGCGGCATGACCCGCTATACCTCCAACTCGGGCATACTGGAATTGCGCGAATTGCTGGTCGCCCACCTGGAACGCCTCTATGGCGTGCGCTATGACCCGCTTCGTGAAGTTCTTGTCACAGTGGGGGTAAGCGAGGCCTTACAGATCGTCTGCCTGGCAACGCTTAATCCGGGCGATGAAGTTATCATACCCGAACCCTGCTTCGTCAGCTACGCGCCTTCAGTGATTTTTGCGGGTGGCACCCCTGTGCTGGTTGAAACCCGGGCGGAAGAGGAGTTTCAGCCGGCGCTAGCGGATATAGAAGCCGCTATTACACCCAAAACTCGCGCCATGTTACTCGGCTACCCGAACAACCCCACCGGAGCGGTGTTAACGCGCCAGCGCGCTCTTGAGATCGCGGCCCTGGCCCAGAAATATGATCTATTAGTTTACAGCGATGAAATTTATGACCGCCTGGTTTATGGAGTAGAGCATGTCTGCTTCGCCGCTCTTCCCGGCATGAAAGATCGCACTGTAACCCTGGGGGGCTTCTCTAAAGACTACGCTATGACAGGCTGGCGTATAGGATATCTCTGCGCCAACCCCGATGTTACAGCCGCCAGCACCCGCATTCACCAGTACGCTATTATGTCGGCCCCGACTGCCGGGCAGGTTGCCGCCATCGAGGCACTAAAGAATAGCGAGGAAGCGGTGCTGGCGATGGTCAGCGAATACAACCAGCGGCGCAAATATATGGTCAGCGCCTTTAACGAAATTGGACTGACCTGTTTCGAGCCAAAAGGCGCTTTCTACACCTTCCCCTCGATTAAGAGCGTCGGGCTGGATGAAGAAGAATTTTGTGAAAAACTGTTGATGGAAGAACACGTAGCGGTCGTGCCAGGTGGCTCATTCGGGCCAAGCGGCAAAGGCCATATCAGGGCCTGCTACGCTACCGCTATGCCCCTGATTGAACAGGCCCTGGAGCGGATTGATCGCTTTGTGAGTAAGTACCGGGCCTAGCAGCAAATCGTAGTCTTGAGTGGCGAAGCTTTGCCTGTTTCTGGCAGGCGAAGCCTCGCTTTTTTGCTAACCGATTCTAAGGTATAATTTCTATGTTCAAAAATAGTACCGGCAAAACTAAGCTATACCATCTTCTTCGGAAAAACAGATCATTCTTCGAACTTAAAGGGCGCATCGGGCTTGGGCTGATGGCAGGACTGGCTGCGCTGTTGCTGGCAGCCTGTGGGGATAATCCGACCAATACACCCCCACCTGTTCCAGCTACAAATACACCCGCTCCAAGCACCACTGCTCCCGGCGCGACTACCTCCAACTCCGGCGCAACCCCTGCCACGGGCAACGCGAACAGTCCATCCGCTGTTCCCGATGAAAGTAAAGCAGCCTATAACGCCGCTCTGCAAGACCTGGTTAAGCGGACGAATGTAACCCCGGCCAGCGTACAGGTTGTCAATATTTCACAGGAGGAATTTAACGATTCTTCGCTGGGCTGTGCAGAGCCCGGTCGAATGTATACCCAGGTTATCACACCGGGTTATAGAATTCAGCTTGAAGCGAACGGGCAGACTTATGACTATCGCACGAGCTTGAGCGGAAGAATAGTGGTCTTATGCGGCCCCAATAATCGCCCGGTAAAAGCTCCCTAAACAGCACAAATAGCAGATTCAAAAAGCGGCCGGTTTCACATAATAGAAACCGGCCGCTTTTCGCTTTTTATTCGTTGATGAAGTTTCCATCCTTCATTCTCAGTATCCGGTCGGAACGGCTGGCGACTTTAGGGTCGTGGGTAACCAGTACAACCGTCAGGCCCAGGTCCTTGCGAAGTTGCTGAATCAAGTTCAGGATCTCTTCGCCACGTTCGCTATCCAGGTTTCCGGTCGGTTCATCACCGAGGAGAATAGCAGGCTGGTTGGAGAGGGCGCGAGCGATGGCCACGCGTTGCTGCTCGCCACCTGACAACTCTTTGGGCTTGTGGTTCATACGATGGCCCAGACCCACCATATTCAATAGTTCTTTGGCGCGCTTTTCCGGGTTAAAACGACTCTTATCATCAAACTGAATCGGCAACATCACATTCTCAAGGGCAGTAAGGGTTGGAACTAAGTTAAAAAACTGAAAAACAAAGCCGATAGTACGATTTCGAACGTCGGCCAGTTTATCCTCATTCAAGCGGCTGATATCCTGGCCTGCCAGAATGACATTGCCGGAGGTAGGGGTATCCAGCCCGCCGATCAAGCCTAATAAAGTGGTTTTGCCCGAGCCGGAAGGCCCTACAATTGCCACAATTTCGCCTGGCATGATGCTCATATTCACGCCTTTGAGAATGGCAAGTTTCTCACGACCCATTGGTAGCTCTTTGGTTAAACCGCGTACTTCAAGGATCGGTTGTTGCCGCTGCTCAGAAGAGACTGAAACCGGCGACTGGTCAGGGTTGGTCGAAGATTGCAAAACTACTTTCCTTTCTCCTAATCTTTCTTTACCCGTCTATTTTACCAGGCATAGCCAGGACCAGCGGATAATTTTTCAAATCGCTGGTTGCCTCTGAGGCCATTACTCATAACGCAACACTACCAGTGGCTTTTCCTGAACCGCGCCCCAGGCGCTAATAACGGTGGCAAACACAGCCAGTCCCACCCCTAATAACAGCAAAAGCCCTGCCGTTAAAGGCGACCAGGTAATAGGTAAATCGCTGGCGCTGCTACCGCTTCGACTGGTCAGGCTAATCAGGAAGGGCACCAGCAAGGCCAGGATAACCCCCGTGCCTACACCGATCAAGCCGCCCAGCAGCCCTACAAAACCGCTTTCCCAGAGCAGAATGTTGAGTACTCGGCGGCGTTTAGCGCCTATCGCCTTTAATACCCCGATTTCAGTGCGCCGCTCCAGCACCGCCAGGGCGACATTGTTAGCAATCAGGATAGCGCCGCTAAAGAGGCTCAACAAGCTCAGGAGCAGCGGGAAGGCCAGCACCTGGTCGAGAATGCGGCTAAAGGTATCTATCAGGTCGCCCAGGTCAAAGACAAAGCCGCCAACCAGTTTACCCTGCACCTGCGTCAGGGCTTGCTTCATCTGATTACGGTCGATCAGCATATAGAAAATACTGAATTGCGACCCGGCATTAGCGACAGTTTCAAAAGGTGCGACCCAGCCCTGCTCAAACTGGGCAGTAGAAGTTCCTTTACCTACAATCCCGATTACCGTAAACGGAATTGTTTTGGGGGTAGGCTGTGTCAGGCTAGGGCCAATACTGGAGGGCGTGGTTTCAAAAGTGACCGTATCGCCTACCTTTACCCCAAAACGATCCGCTTCATCTTTGACTACCAGCAGGACATTTTTGCCCGTGTCATCAGGAGTGAAGTTGCGTCCGGCCAGTAAAGGCTGGGGACCGTTGGGACTGACGCTCACTCCGTTTGCCAGGCTGCGCCCGCTAAGGGTGACATAACTGCCTCCCCGAGGCCTGGAACCGGGTCTGCTCACACCGGAAGTAGAAGAAGAACCGAGAGGGTTAGGAGTCTGCCCGTTGATAGAAGTTATCTGGGCTGAAATGCTGTTGCCAGCGAAAACCTGCTGAACTCCCGGCACATCTTTCTGGATTGAAGATTGAATTTGAATGGTCTGTTGCGCCAGGGGATTGAGCGCGACTACGTTAAACCCCAGGTTTAAATCGAAGGTCTGGCGGAAAGATGTTTTGATGCTATCGGCAATAATTACGATGAAAGTAATGAAAAAGAGGCCGACAGTCATGACCAGCAGGGTCGTAGCGGTCCGTCCGCGATGGCGGCTGAAACTCCGCAAAGCCATTTTCAGGCTGGGACCAAACGGGGCAGGCAATTTCCCGGTAAGCAGCACAATTACATACATAACCGCCGTCAGGAAAAGCAAGAAGAGTAAGGTTACAAATGAAACAATCACACCGATGGTCAGGTCGCGCAGTAACACCCCTGCGATTACGCCCAGGGCCAGGGTCATGAGAATAACTATGATGACTGCGGCAAAACCACCAATACGCGGTAAAGTGGTATTCTGCTGGCGCAGCACAATCCCGGGACGGACTCGGCCTGCCGCATATGAGGGCAGAAAACCAAATACGCCGGAAGTCAAAATACCGACAATTAAGCCGATAATTATTGGGCCGGGATAAAAGCCCCAGTTGAGGGGGCGGAAGAAAAGCCCTTCGGCGACGCCTTTAATGCCAAAGCCGAGCGCCACGCCCAGCACCACCCCCACGATACTGCCCATGGTACCCAGGATAAGCGCTTCCAGGGTAAAGATGGTCAGGGTCTGGCGAGTTTTGAGACCGAGAGCCTTGACTGTAGCTATTTCAGTAGTCCGGCGGCCAATTACCACCAGCATCGTATTTACTACCCCGATACCGCCTATCAATATAGCCAGCAAACCTACGTAAGAAAGCAGGTCATCCACCAGGTTCAGATTTTTGCCGATCTGTTCCTGCAACTCCGTAGCGGTCTGTACTCTGTAAAACAACCCGCTATCATAGCCTTCAAAAGAGGTTCCCATCGAAAGAGCGGCGCTCTGTAACAACCTGACTACTCGATTATTATCGGTACCCGGTGGAGTCTTGATATAGTAAGTCGGGTCGGGGCCGTTGTCGGCATTAAGATTGATAAAAGTGGTGGCAGTTTGCTGGGAAGTAAGGGCGAAGCCGAAAATTAAGCCCGCATCAAAGCCAACCCCGGGCAGGTCCGGTTTTACCATCCCTACGATTTTAAGCCGGGCGGTTTTGGCGCTGGTAGTTGTTCCGGCCTGGCCCGCCACTTCCAGTTCCTGGCCCAGTTTATAGCCGTTCTTGTCCCACAAATACTTACTGACGATAATTGAGCCGGGCTGTGAGAGTAACTGGCGAAAATCGCCCCCCGATGGTTCCACCATCTCTACTTTACCGTAGAGCGGAAAGTGGGCCGGGTCTACGCTGTACAGGGTAGGGGGAAAGCTAAAGTAACCTCTAATTTGAATATTGGTACGATACAGGGCGGCCCAGTCAGTGATTTGCCCGCTACTTTTGAGCTGGTTGAGGTATTGACTGGCTGTATCGCTGGTAGGAGCGTTGTTGAGAGTAACACCAGTGGCTATCACATCTCCGCCTGCGCGGGTATTAATATCCCCTATAAGGGTATCTCGGATACTGGCCGATAAAGATTGTAATGCCACCAGGGCAGCCACACCAACAGCCACACAGAGTACGGCAAAAAAAGAACGCTGCCCTCCCCGCAGTACCGAACGCCAGGCATACTTCAGGTAAAAGTTCAGTCTTGTCAAAAGTTTTTCTCTTTCTTGCTAACTCCGAACACTCTAGCTTACTTTCTTCAATTCAAATATCTTACATTAAAAGTAAGACATCCGGGGAAGGAAATTTGTTTCATTTAAGTTACGGTTTGTTCAAAACTGTTGCTCGAAATAACAATTTAATGATAGAATATAAAGAGTATGTAATTAGTAAGGCACTTTGTGATGTAGGCCGCCAGAGTTATAAAAGTTTCTTTATATTTTTGTTAAAACCGCTGTAATGACTTTGTTGGTACGCTGGAATGTCCATTCCTGATAATAACAGTTCAAAAGCACCCAATAACCGCACACCGCAAACCAATCCCATTCTTTCAGAACGGAGAGCCGCTTATACTGCGCCTTTGCGGCCTCTTAACGATACCAGCAACCTCTATATGGCAAGTCGCAACGAGCTACTAGCCGAAGTTGAACGTCAGGCTCGTGAGTTACGTTTACTCCACGAAATGCGTACCGCTCTGCTGGGCGTAAACGATCTGGACTCAATTTTCCGCACCGCTGTTGAGAGTATTGCCTCAATTTTTGAATTCTCCTGGGTAACGGTATATCGCCTTATAGATAACTTCTTGCAAATTCAGGCCCAGGTTGGCTATGAACAATATTACGAAACCATTCCTTTAGGACGGGGTGTCCAGGGACGAGTAGCGGAAAGTGGACGAGGCGCCCTGATTACAGATGTGCGAAAAGACCCCGATTACCTGGAAGCCTATCATCTCGTAACCAGTCAGATTTGCGTACCGCTCGTTGGCCCCGGTCACGAAGTGCTCGGAGTGCTGTGTATTGAAGCCGATAAATCGCGGGTACTGGATGAACGCGATTACAAACTTTGCCAGGCCATGGCTGAACATGTAACCCTGGCAGTTTCACAGGCTCTAGGTTACGAGCGCGAAAAAAGACGCCTGACCCAACTGGCCGTACTGAACCACGTCGGGCGCGATCTCGCTTCAGCTCTGGATGTAAAGCATATTATTCAACGTGTTACTGGCCCGGTTCGCGACCGCCTGAATCTTTATAGCGTTAATATCGGCCTGGTTGAAAACAATGAACTAACCCTGTGGCTATCGCCCTCTTCCGAGGGAGAAGTTCGGGAGTACCGCTGGCCAATGGATTTCAACTCGCTGATTTGTCACAGCGCCCGTACCGGCGAACTGGTGGTTTGCCATGATGTCAGCGCTGAACCGCGTTATCACTTTTTGCCCGAAATCCCGCTGACCCGCTCAGAAGTAATCATGCCGCTACGTAGCGGCGGTGAAATCATTGGCGTGCTGGATGTTGAAAGCGATGGCAGCGTGGTTTTTGATGATGACGACATTATAATGCTTAAAACTCTGGCTGACCAGACCAGTGTCGCGCTCACCAATGCCCTCCGCTTTGAACGGTTACAGCGCCAAAGCGAAGAACTTAACGCCACCAATCAAGCCCTGGAAGAAGCTAACCGCTTAAAGAGTGAATTTCTGGCAAATGTCAGCCACGAACTGCGGACCCCTTTAAATTCGATAATTGGTTACGTAGATATGATTCAGACCGGCTTTTTCGGAGATGTCCCGGATGAAATGAATGACCCGCTTGAACGGGTCTACCGGAATGGTCGTCGCCTGATGAGTCTTATCAATGATGTGCTGGACCTGGCAAATATCGAAGCCGGGAGATTGCAATTGCTCCAGGAAGAAGTTTTGACGGTAGAGCTAATGCCCTTACTGGCAAGTCCTGCTCAGGTAGCTTCACAGGAAAAAGGGTTGGATTTCCGCTCTGAGATTATGCCCGGCGCGCCCCGCATGGTAAAAGTTGACATTAAACGCTTGCAACAGGTGGTAGGTATATTGATCTCAAATGCGGTGAAGTTCACTCACCAGGGAGAGATTCGGCTGTTAATATCCCCTACAAGCGGCAATCTACCCGGCGACGCTGGCGGTATTTGCATCGTGGTGGAGGATACCGGAATTGGTATCGCCGAGAGCGAGTTTGAACATATTTTTGAAGAATTCCGGCAAGTGGACGGCAGCAGTACCAGGCAATTCGGCGGAACAGGCCTGGGCCTGGCCCTGGCACGGCGGCTTGTCCGTCAGATGGGCGGCAAACTGGAGGTATCCAGCAAACTTAATGTGGGAAGCGCTTTCACCATAATGCTCCCCGGTAGAGTAGTAGCCGTCTCTCCAGACATCGCCAGTGTCTAAACTCTTTTCCCCTGCCTCTTTGATAAAGCTGGATAGAACCGGCAGAACTTCTCTTTAAAACTAAAACATTTTCCCACCTTTTTGCGTAGTAAATAATTGCAGAGTTTTTTCGTAGAAATGTCCGGTACGGACTTGTTTAGTTTTTAAAGAAGAAAAGGACTCTCTATATGTCAATGCGGCAGAGAACACCTGAGAAAAAAGGCCGCCGCTACTCTCCGCCCGGTCTGGTACCTACCCAGGCTATGCCGGTATCCCCGGTAACAGGAAAAGGCTCACTGGCCGTTACAAACAGGCTAACCGGCCTGGCCAGTCGTTACAGGGTCGAACAGGCCCGCAGCCTGCTTCGCCTGGATACCCTGGCGGGTCAATTCAATGCCCTGGCCATCGTGGTAATTATGCTGGCAGCCCTGGCCATGCTCATCAGCTTTACTATCCTGAATAACACTTCTGATAATTTCCGGCAATCGGTTACCAATTCTACCTCCAGCATTGTGGCTGCCGATAATCTTAGCCAGGCCTTGCAAAATATAGATACAGCCGCGGCAAACGCGCTGGTTGCCAACCGTCTGAACGGCTCTGCGGCTGATACCGTTAAAACTGCCCTCAGCGATATTACTTCCAACCGTCCCCTCTTCACCAGTGCCCTTTTTCAAGCGCGGGCTAATAGCACCAACGCCAATGAAACCAGCACCATTGATACAATTGCCAATACTTTCTATGACTATGTAGGGCAATTGAGCATCATGCAAAATGAACTGCAACAGGGGCACGCCGATACGGCCCTGGCTCAATATAAACAGGCCCATGACATATTGATTGGGGGCGGAGCGGGGGTCAACCTGATAAATGGGCGAACCCCTGAAGAGAATCTACGGTTAAATAATTGGACCGATCTCCAGGTAAACGGCACGTACAAAGGACTGGAAGCTAATATTGCCAAACTGGCCCTGATTAACCAGAATGATCTTTCCAACGCCAGTAAATCTATTAATGATGCTGCCCGCCTTAATTTAATCCTGATTGTCGGTTCGGCCGCCCTGGTAGTGCTCGCGCTCGGCTTGATATCAATTCGTTACGCCATAATCACTCACCGGGTGCTAAATCCGGGCTATGCCGCCGCGCTGGTCCTTTCAGTGGCAATGCTGGTTTTACTGGCTACAACCCTGGGACGCGCTCAATATGATTACAATAGTATTTCGCAAAATAGCTTTGAGAGTATCAACGCTGCTTCCCACGCACGAGGGCTGCTGGTAAATATGAATGGCGACCAGGCTCGCATGCTGCTAGGCACTCCTGCAAGCAACGGTCAGAGCAGCGGTTTTGATCCGAAGGTTCAGGAAGATAATTACCAGAAAAAGCTAAGCTTGCTACAGGAGCAGTTAAAAACGGCCTGGAGCGATTCTGGGTATGTACCGGATATATTAACCAGCTATTCTCAACAGCATACCACCGTTCTAAATCTATATAATCAGGGCTCGTTAAACGAAGCGGTTAAGGCCAGCCTGGATGCCTCAACCAGTACCCGGCAGGCAGAAACCAGTCTGAACGAGGTTGCCAACCTCAATAAGCAACAGTTCGACCGGTCAGCCTGTTCTACCATCGGCGTTAGCCAGTTCGGCAATAGCTGTCAGGGCCAGACCGGTTATCTGAGCCTACTACAGATGGTCAGCCTGGTAGTCCTGCCTTTCCTGGCCCTGCTGACTCTGGCCGGGGCATGGTTCACTCGCCGCCTCTTCTAATCTTTTTGCACTGTTTATCGTAACGAATGCACGTCAGTCTGACTCTTAATTCAGACTGACGTTTTGTTTTGCCTGCAAAGATAAGGACTCGTTTCTCAATCCAGGGTTTATTTGTTATTGGCAGGAAAATCAAAAACTGCTATTATAAGGACAAGGAAATGAGCCTGAAGTTGTCTGTTATCACTTGCGTAAAGCGAATTCATTTGATCTTAGACACTCAAAGTTCTCTAACTAGTTGTGGGCAACCTTGAAGTTACTCTGGATTGAGCTGAAAAAACTCCTGCTGGCAGGTTTGCGTCTGGCAACGCTGCTCTGGTTTGCGTTGCTTGTTCTGAACCTCGGAGTCGGTGGAACAGCCCTGCTTGACCAAAATCCAGAATCAAGTACAGCAAACAATATAACCAGTGCTACCCTGCTTCATATGCAGCTTTTCGGCTTAGTGCATATTCACGAGCCGCTCGTTTCTCACCGTCATCCTGCCATGGCCATTTCTGTTGATACTCCTCCAGGGGTAACCCAGGAAGTAGAGCCTGAGGTAGTTTACACTTCCACTACCTGGGACATGCAATATGGTAATTCCTCCGCGCCTCTTCCCCTTTACCTGTCGGTGAACCATACAGCTAAATTCGAGAGTGGAGAAACCGGCGGATTACTGTTACCGCAGGTAATAGACTACGAGGGTGTCTCTATAGCTCTGCCTGATCTTAACAAAACGCCGCAACGCGCCCCTGTTCCCGACCCTGTTCTTCTTCCTTCTGATCCTTTTCTGGATGCTCCTGAAAAGCCTCCTGAAGCCTGAACTTTCATTTCAGCGCGATAAAACAGCAATATATTATAGGACGAAGAAAGGATGAAGATACTTTGAACATCTCAGTTTCTCATGCTAAATTTACCCGCGTTAACTTCCTGGCAGTAACGGTGCTGACCTTAACTGCGCTATCTTTTTTCCTGGCACAGCAGCAGTTTGCTCTGGCCCATTCAAGATTTAAGAGCGCGAACATTCAGCCCAACGCTGTTGTTACCAGCGTTCCGGCTACCCTGACGGTGAACTTTACCGAAGAAACCAGCCAGACCCAAACCAAACTTCAGGTTTTAGACTCAAGCGGCAAGCAGGTAGACAAAGGTGATCTGAAGGTTAACGGGGCTACCGCCACGATCAGCCTGGGTTCCTTACAGGACGGCCAGTACACCGTGAAGTACCGGACGCTTACCGAGGATGATGGCGGCATCGTAGATGGCCAGTATAACTTTAGCGTGGCCAAAAGCGGCACTGCCTCTAGCGGAGATGTTTCCAAGGCCACCGAGAATGAAAGTAAAACAACTCCTTCCGGCGCCCCTGCCTCCGGTATGGGAGGTACAAGTAGCGACAGTAGTGGTTCCTTCGAGCTTGTGTTTGGATTGGCCGGACTGGGCTTTCTGGCTGTAACCATTCTGTTGATCGTACAAAAGAGAGTGCGCCAGCAGTAAGGATACCAGGCTTTTGAGGGCTAGAGGTGCAGCTCCCACCAGGAAGCTGCACCTCTAGCCCTGCTGAAATTATTACCTTTGTTAACTGGAAAAAAATGAAAAAATATTTCAAGAAATTTCTTTTCTCTCTGGTAACTCTTTCACTGGCCCTGGTTTTATTAAGCCTCATGAATATGCCGCTGGCCCTGGCCCATGAGAGTCGAGATGTGGCCGGTGGGAAGTACCAGTTGCGAGTAGGCTTTATCGAAGAGCCGACCTACCAGGGGCTAGAAAATGGCCTTTCACTGACAGTCTGCAAAGGTGAATGCACCAGCAGCAAAGATAACAGCGGAACACTGACCAACGGCTTGGAAGGCGCTTTTGATACTCTAAAAGTAGAAGTTATATTCAACGGTAAATCCATGCCGCTGACTTTAGGGCCTGTACCACGCAACCCGGGACGTTACGAAGCGCGTTTCGTACCAACCAAAGCCGGTGATTACACTTTCCATATTTTTGGTACGATTGAACAAGATAAGATTGATGAGAAATTTACATCTGGACCGGATACTTTCGATAGCGTGCTACCTCTTACAGCCGCCCAGTTCCCTGATAAACCGGGCTATCAGGGAGAAGTAGCTTCCACCCCAGTCAGCGGATCTGCCACGCCCGCAGCGACAACTAATAGCCCTGCCGCTGCTACTCCTGCCGCTACCTCAGCTGCCGTAGCCGCCGCCGGTAACCAGGCTACCACAGCGGGAGTTGCCTCTGGAGAAATATCACAACTGCAACAACAGTTGGCTACCCAGCAACGCCAGCTAGATGACACGCGCGCATCTGCCAGCGCGGCTAATACACTGGCAATCGTCGCTATCGTGGCTGGTTTAGTTGGAGTAGTCATGGCAATATGGGCGTTTACCCGCATTGGGAGCAGTCGTTCAGAGCCTGGCACGCCTCGTCCGCGCCGTGGCCCCGAAGGCGGCTAAGTTGAATATTCTTTTTACCCCCTTTAACAGGGGGTTTTATTTTACCTTCTTTCTACCGCTGGAATAGTTTAAAACCGTAATTAATACTTGACTATTAAATATCTTTAAGGTACTATAGTACTACACCACGGTACTATCTTATTTACGGTACTTTAATACTACATTTTCTAAAAGCATAACGGTACAATCGGCGAAAGGACATGGAACATATGGCGAACAGACAGAATAGCTATAGTGACTTCATGGGCGGCTATTATAATGCGGAAAGAGTCAAAGCGCGGCGCAAGCGTGACCGGCGAACTATCAGAATTTCGATCTGGCTTGGCATCATCATCATTGTGGTGCTGGGCCTGGCAGCCGCTAAACTCTATTTCTACCCGGATGCTCCTGACAGTAAACCTGCTTACACTTACTATAGCACTCCCGAACAACTCTTTGAAAAATCAAGCATAGGAGACAAAGTTGCTTTCAGAGCACAACTGGGCAAGGCTCTCAGCGCTTACGATGGTGGGTTTGAATATCCCTGGTACGCCAAAAGCGGTTACAATACTTATGAAGTAATTGCTCGCTTCGTTAACAACGGTTCAAAACTACTGCCCGATATTAACCGCCAGCAACAGTACAACGGTAAAGTAACTTTCAAGGACACCAAAGCTTTTACCCTGGTAGTAGACATTCTGGAAATAAGATAACTTCTTTAGAAGAAGTAGCCTACTTTCAGGTTTTGTGACCCTCCTCAAACGAGGGTCTTTTTGAATTCAGGAAGTGGTGTTATAGATTCAAGCTTTGGCATGGTCTTTAGACGTACCGATCCAAAAATGTATAAACGACAAGGGCGGCGAAACTGTGTGATTACGGTTTCGCCGCCATTGCATCGGCTTTAGCCAGCAAACGAGTTCGCCGGCCTCGGCCTTGTGTTCTTCTAAGCGAGAAAACTATTTAACGGTCGAGTTATACTCGTCCAGTTTATCGTTTTCTTTGTTTGCGGCATCATCGAGAGCCGCTTTAGCGGAAGCAGCTTTTCCGGTCAGGAATTGCTCCATCGCTCCTTCAACCGACTGGCGAGCGCCGGCAAAGGTTCCGAACACCGCACCTGCGGTAGCAGGGGTGGCATCGGTAGCGTGTAACTGGTCCACCGCGACCTTGAACTGCGGATACTTGGCCAGGGCATCTTTCATGTCCTGCTGGTCGTAAGCAGCTTTACGAGTCGGGTAGTAGCCGGTATTGGAAGCGAAGAAGGCCTGAATTTCCGGACTGGCAGTAAACTTCACAAACTCCCAGGCGCCCGCCTGCTGGTCAGCGGAACCGGTATTGGTAATCCAGAGCGAAGCACCGCCGATGATAACGCCACCTTTGGCACCCGTCGGTTTTGGCAAATAACCAACGCCTACGTCTACCTTGCCGCCAGCTTTCTGAGCCTGGTCAGCGAAGTTGCGGAGGGTCGCAATACTTTCGAGGGTCATGGCAGCATCACCTTTGGCAAAGTTCGCCGCCAGGGTAGTGCCGGCGGTAGTGCCGCTGTGGCGGCCCACGCTGCGACCCACACCGGCGTCCTGAAGCTTCTTGAGGAAGTTCAGCCAGTTCTGACCCGCATCACCGTTAAAGACCAACTTGGTAGCGCGAGCGGTACGGCCATTGTTAGGGTCGGCATAGAGAGCGTTCTGCTCGGCCAGTTCCTGCTCCAGAATCCAGCCGTAAAGACTGAAGTCAATACCGCTGCGAATAATCTTGCCGCTGCTGTCCTTTTTGGTCAGCTTCTGAGCGGCCGCAAACAACTCATCATAGGTCTGCGGGGGCTTCTCAGGATCAAGACCAACCTCTTTGAAGGCGTTCTTGTCGTAATACAATACCGGGGCCGAGCTATTGAAAGGCATCGAATACATCTTGCCGTTCACGGTGTAGTAGCTCTTAACCGCCGGTTCCAGGTCGTTCAGGATATCCTGCTTGCCATCTTTCTCAAGCAAATCCTGCACCGGAGTAACCTTTTTGGTATCAATCATGCGCTGGGTGCCGATATCGTAAATCTGCACTACGTTCGGCAGGCTACCGCCGGCCAGGCTGGTGTTCAACTTGGCGATAGTATCGTCATAGTTGTTATTGAAGACCGTCTCAACATAATACTTGTTCTGGCTGCTGTTGAACTTATTGACCACCTGCTGGACAATCGCGCCGTTAAAGCCGCTCAGACCGTGCCAGAAGGTAATTTTGATCGAACCGGCCGGTTGGGCCACGGTCGGAACCGGGGTCGCGGTGGGGGCCGGTGCGCCTGCCGCAGTCGTAGCCGCCGAAGCGGCGGTGGTGGCACTGGCTGCCGTTGTAGCACCTGCGGCAGTCGTAGCCGCTGAAGCGGCGGTAGTGGCCGAAGCGGCGGTCGTAGCGCCACTGGCCGCAGTCATAGCAGCGGCGGTGGTAGCGGCGGCAGTTGTGGCCGCAGGGGCGGTGGTAGCGGTATTGTCACCGCAAGCCGCCATCAGAACTGCAATCATCAGCGCTACTAGAGACAGCGTCACAAAACGCCATGAGTGTTTCGCTAGCTTCAAAGTTCCTCTCCTCTCTGAATAGGAAGAATTTAAAGAGTCGTTCGATGAGCAATCCACCGTTTATAGCAGATTGCCCATCCATACATAAAGCTGATACTGCTTGTTAACCTTTAAGAGCGCCAGCCGTAAGGCCACGCACTAACTGGCGCTGTCCAATAATCAGAAGTAGCAGGGTCGGAATCATTACAATAATGGTTCCAGCCATTTGCAGGTTGTAAAGGGCTACTTCGGATTGTTTGAAAACGGTAATACCGACCTGAGTGGTGCGCCACTGGGTAGAGTCAGTGACCAGCAAAGGCCAGTAGTACTGGTTGTAAGTATTCAGGAAAGCATAGACGGCCAGAGTGCCGAGTGCGGGGCGCGAAAGTGGCAACAGGATTGACCACAGGTAGCGGGTGCGCCCGCAGCCATCAATTACAGCAGCCTCATAGAGGTCGCGAGGAATTGTCATAAAATACTGGCGCAGCAAAAAGATGCCGAAACCGCTGGCCAGGAAGGGTGCAATCAAAGCCTGGTAACTGTCTTTCCAATTAAGCCCCACGATAGTCAGATAGTTGGGGATAATGGTAGCTTCCCAGGGTATCATCATAGTCGCCAGGAAGATGAAAAAGAAAAAATTCTTTCCGGGAAAGTTCAGGTTTGCCAGGGCATAAGCAGCCAGGGCAGAGGTAAATAACTGACCTAAGGTTACGGCCAGGGCTACTACGAAAGAATTGATAATCCAACGTCCCAGGTTAGGTTCGGTAGAAAAAGCCTGGGCGAAAACCCCCCAGTCCAGTTTGCCGAAATCGGGAAACAAATTGGGCGCCAGGGTAGGGCCTTGCAAGGCCAGCGACAGCGAAAAAAGTAACGGAAAGAGGACAACCAGCGCCGCCAGCACCAGAAGGATATATTCTACTGTTTTTTTAAGAATCTGTAAGGCCCGTACCGTACCGGGATTGAGATCACGTTGAGCCGTAGCTTGCACGCTCATTGATAATGTACCCTCCGATCTAGCACACGATACTGGATTAGCGTTAGCACCATCAGTACTACAAACAGCACTACCGCCAGCGCCGAAGCAAAGCCATAGCGGGTATCGCGGTAGAAAGCGCTAAAGAGCTGATAGACCATCACATTAGTAGAATTGTCCGGACCTTCATTAGCAATCAGTACGTTAAACTGAGTAAAGGCCTGGAAACATTGAATGGTCGAAATTATAAAGAGAAAGAGCAGTGTAGGCGTGAGCAAAGGCAAAGTGATAAAGCGGAAAGAGTTCCAGCTATTCGCGCCGTCTATCCGGCTACTCTCATAGAGATCATTCGGAATAGCCTGGACACCTGCCAGAGTAATAATGAAGTTGAAACCCAGGGCTGTCCAAACCGTCATAAAAGCGACTGCCGGGAGAGCAGTGGTGGCACTTAAAAGCAACCCCTGCTCTTTAATATGCAGCAGATCAACTACCCACTGAGTAGCCTTAACACTGGGATTGTAAATCAGAGCCCAGATAACGCTGGCGCTGGCTACCGAAATAGCTACACTACTGGTAAAGATCGTGCGGAATACACCAATTATCCTGACTCTGACTGTCGCCAGCATGGCCAGCGCAATAGAAACCACCAGGCTGGCCGGAACGACCATTATGGTGAATTCAATGGTAGTTAAAATACTCCGCAGATACTCGTCTCGTCCACTTCCATCCAGATTCAAGATACGGGAATAATATTTAACATCGTTGAAAGTGACTGTATTTCCCGCCTGGTCGGTTACAAAGAAGCTCAGCCAGATAGAACGGATAAAAGGGTAAAAGGTAAAGAGAATAAAGATGATCAGCGCAGGCGCCATGTAAAGCAAAGCCCAACCAAACTCGCTCCCGCGTTGCTGAAAGCGACCCATCGTCTTCGGGTGAGTGGCATCCGTAATAGTTTCCGCCGCTTCAACAGGCAGAGGAACCGTGCTACCCGGAGCCGGATCATCGTTCACTGTCCCTTTTTGAGACAAAGAGGAAGACCTCTTTTGTGAATCGTCAAGTAAACTCATAATTTGGTAATTAACTTTCCTGGCAGAATTCTAGCCGACAACCAAGACTTATCAATTTAATAGTTGTGGAAAAGCAAGCTTCACAATGAGGTTTGATCAAAGAGAGGTAAACGCCTCATCGCGTAACTTTCCCTTATTATACTCTATTTGTTTACAAAAAATAAAGGATTCCAAACACTAACTTGTATAGACATCTATAAATTGTCCCGGTGTTAGATCAAGCGTGTTTAAGGTAACCTGTTAGTATAGAACTGGGAGGGGAATTTTAGCTTAATTTTAAAAAGCCCTGTCTTCTTTGAGACAGGGCTTTTGTAACTACTGTACGAGAAACTTACTTTACGGTAGAGTTATATTCGCTTAAGTTGTCGTTAGCCTTCTTGGCGGCATCGTCTAAAGCAGCCTTAACTCCTGCTTTACCGCTGAGAGCCTGCTCCATAGCAGCCTCAATATTCTGGCGAGCCGAGACAAAAGTACCAAAAACAGCGCCCTGGGTAGCAGGACTGGCTTCAGTATCACGTAACTCGTCAACCGCAATCTTGAATTGAGGATACTTGGCAAGCGTATCCTGCATCTCTTTAACATTATATGCCGCTTTGCGAATCGGGTAGTAGCCGGTGTTAGAGGACCAGAAGGCCTGAATATCAGGCTGAGAGGCGAATTTTACAAAGTCCCAGGCACCCGCCTGCTGTTCAGCCGAACCGGTGTTGGTAATCCAGAGCGAAGCGCCACCAATAATGACACCACCTTTTGAGCCCGCAGGCTTCGGCAGATAGGCTACTCCAACATCTACCTTGTTACCGGCAGCAGCGGCACTCGAAATATAGCCTCGCAAACTGGCGATACTGTTGAAAGTAATGGCTGCTTCACCTTTCACAAAGTTGGCGTCACGGGCAGAGCTATTAGCGCCACCATCCCGGCCCATATTGCGACCCAGACCATCATCCTGCAACTTCTTAAGGAAATTGACCCAGTTTACTCCGGCATCGTTGTTAAAGACCAATTTGGTAGCGCGTTCGGTACGCCCATTACCCGGGTCCGCAAAAAGAGCGGTCTGGGTAGCCTGTTCCTGCTCAAAGATCCAGCTATATAGGGTGAAATCAACCGCGCTGCGTACGATCTTGCCGCTGCTGTCTTTCTTTACCAGCTTCTTGGCTGCATCATATAGTTCGTCGTAAGTCCAGACCTTCTTTTCGGGATCAAGCCCGGCTTCTTTGAAAGCGTTCTTATCAAAGTACATTACGGGCGCCGAGCTGTTGAAAGGCATCGAGTAGAGCCTGTTGTTGATGGTGTAGTAGTTCCGAACTGCGGGTTCAATGTCATTGAGAATATCCAGTTTATCCTTTTCGATCAAATCCTGAACCGGAATAATCTTTTTGGTGTCGATCATACGCTGCGTACCGATATCGTAGACCTGTACCACATTCGGCAGGCTACCACCGGCTAGGCTGGTATTTAACTTGTTGATAGTGGCATCGTAATCGGGCTGCTGAACAGCTTCGATATAGTACTTGCTCTGGCTGCTGTTGTACTTATTGACTACCTGCTGCACAACCGCGCCGTTAAAGCCTGTCAAACCGTACCAGAAAACAACTTTAGTCGATCCGGCCGGTTGGGCTACGGTAGGAACAGCCGTAGCAGTGGGAGCCGGTGCGCTCGCGACAGTCGTAGCAGCCGAAGCGGCAGTGGTGGCAGAGGCGGGCGACAAAGCTACCGTCGGCGCTACTGCACCCACCTGCGCGACTGCCGCAGTAGTGGCCGAAGCAGCCGTGGTAGCGCCACTGGCCGCAGTCGTAGCAGCGGCGCTGGTAGTGGCGGCCGGGGCAGGGGTAGCAGTGTTATCACCGCAGGCTACCAGCAGGCCTGCCAGGAACAAGGTTACCAGTGAAACTGACAGTAACTGCCAGATCTTAACCGGGTTTTTCAAGTTTTCTCTCCTCTAGTTAGATAAATATCAGGTATTTAACCGGTCACTGTGGATGACCGGTTCTGTACAACTCTTTTAGCCTTTTAACGCTCCTTCAGTCAGACCACGTACCAGTTGACGCTGGCCTAAAATCAGGAGCAGCAGAGTCGGAACAAGCACTATCAAAGTAGCAGCCATTTGCAGGTTAAACATTGCTACTTCCGCCGATTTAAAGGTAGTTATCCCGACCTGCGTGGTTCGCCATTCTGCGCCGTCTGTCACCAGCAACGGCCAGTAGTATTGATTGTAAGTATTCAAGAAAGCGTAAACAGCGACAGTTCCTAGAGCCGGGCGGGAAAGCGGTAACAAAATTGACCAGAGATACCGGGTTCGCCCGCAGCCGTCAATCACAGCCGCTTCGTATAGATCTTTAGGAATGGTTAAAAAATACTGGCGCAACAGGAAAATACCGAAGGCGCTGGCCAGGAAAGGTACGATCAAGGCCTGGTAGCTATCCTTCCAGTTCAATCCGACAATAGTCAGGTAGTTGGGGATAATAGTAGCTTCCCAGGGAATGAGCAGGGTACTCAAAAATATCAGAAAAAAGATATTCTTGCCCGGAAATGCCAGGTTCGATAAAGCATAAGCAGCCAGAGAGGAAGTGATAAGCTGGCCGATTGTCACTATTCCGGCTACTACAAAAGAATTGAGTATCCAGCGCCCCAGGTTTTTCTCAAGCTTGAAGGCACCGGCAAACACGCCAAAATCGAGCTTGCTGAAGTCGGGTACCAGTTCCGGCGCGATGGTCGGTCCCTGCAAGGCCAGGGAAAAGGCAAAGAAAAGTGGAAAGAGAATCAGCAGGGTTGCCACCCCCAGCAGCAGGTAAACCAGAACTGTCTTTGCCCCTTCAAGAAAACGCCGGGAAAATTCATAACCGCTAGAAGATTGAACGCTCATTGGTAATGAACCCTCCTGTCAAGCAAGCGAAACTGGACGAAAGTTAGAACCAGCAGAATTACGAACAGTACGACTGAGAGAGCCGAGGCAAAGCCGTAACGCGTATTCAGCCAGAATTCTTTGAAAAGTGAAAAAACCAGCACATTGGTAGAGTTATTCGGACCCTCATTGCCAATCAAAACGTAGAACTGGGTAAAAGCCTGGAAGCACTGAATAGTGGTATAGATCAGCAGGAACAAAAGTGTGGGGGTTAACAGCGGAATGGTAATGTAGCGGAAGGCGTTCCAACCGTTTGCCCCATCTATTTTGCTGCTTTCATAGAGATCGTTGGGAATAGCCTGGATGCCGGAAAGAGTAATGATGAAATTAAAACCGAGCATCGTCCAGACAGTCATGAAAGCGACTGCTGGTAAAGCAGTAGAAGAGTCAAGCAGGAGGCTCGGTTCTTTTACTTTCAGCAGATCAATCAACCACTGAGTAGCTTTGATGCTGGGACTGTAGATCAGGGCCCAGATTACCCCGGCGCTGGAGACTGAAATAGCCACACTACTGGTAAAAACGGTCCGGAAAAAGCCGATACCTTTAACTCGGGCTGTAGCAAGCATGGCCAGTGCCAGGGCGGCGATAATGCCTAGCGGCACTACCATCAGGGTATACTCGACGGTAGTCAGAATGCTGCGAAGAT
The DNA here is from genome assembly GCA_036261665.1 of Chloroflexia bacterium. Lineage (GTDB taxonomy): Bacteria > Chloroflexota > Chloroflexia > Chloroheliales > Chloroheliaceae > 54-19. Next base: position 116,007 of record DATAKM010000018.1, on the reverse strand, counting down.
AGTCATCCCGGCCACTACCATCCAGGTTCAAAATACGGCTGTAGTATTTAACGTCATTGAAACGAACGGTTTCGCCAAACTGGTCTGTGATATTAAAGCTCAACCAGATGGACCGGATAAAGGGATAGAAAGAGAAAAGAAAAAAGATAAGAAGGGAGGGCGCCATATAGACCAGAGCCAGCCATAAATCACCCAGGCGGCTTTTAGCTGAACCGACTTCTGTAACCCGTAACCCGGCCAGTGTTTCCCTGTTAGCTGCCTCTGTTAAAGTTGTCACTCCTAATGGGAGGGTTTCCGTACCGGCCCCACCTTTTTCGGAGGAGATAGACTGGCTTCTCCTCGACTCATCGAGCAAACTCATAATTGGACGTTTATTACCTTATGCACTTAAAAACCAATTTTATATGACTTTTTGGAGTAGACCGATTATTTACTGTCCACACTGACAGGTTAGCTCTTAACTTTGTATGACAGAGGTAGAATAAGGGATTGATTTTAATAATTGATTAAGGTGGTTTTAAGGAGATTTTAAATTGTTGTTAGCCGGAACCGGAACATAAAGAGTTATTAAAAACTATCTTCCTTTTTGTTAACAGGGTAAATCATGTAGATACGACTGTTAATAATCTTGCTTTTACCCACAGCTTTACTTGGATTTACGAAAACGGCCAACCTTGCCGGAAAAAACTTTGAATATACTGATGCTTGCAATACCACTCTTGCAGCTAAATCTTTAAAATGAAGTAATACTTCTATTGACAGTTTAATCAAGAGATATTACAATTAAAATGCTTTAAGGAAAGCTGATAATACTGGTCTTCAGGAAGGTTTAATCAGCAAGTACTGGCAGAATCGGTATTCCATCTTGAGCGAAACTTGTATACAGGTCTCCGGCTAGACTGTTGTTTCTTCGTCTTCCTCACCTGCATATACATCTCGTAACGGTAGTTTTAGCGCTGTAAAATTGCGGTTTTTTATGTTGTTCTAACTTAAAGCTCTTGCTTCTAAGGTTTATTTCCTCTGCCCCGAAATTATGAGGAACTGGCTTATAGAAATGAATGCGCTTAAGTTAGTTCAATTTTGCTGTGCTTGCTACCTCCAATTCAGGTACGTGTTTTTCCAGTATTGTCGGTAACTAGATTTATTAAAATGGAGGAACCTGTGAAGCCCATTCACAAACCAGGCTCGCGCCCGCTAACGATGGCCGCCGCCCTCTCGTGTTTACTTGTCACCCTGATGCTGTCTACCCTCACCGTTTCCGCCGCCCCGAACTTCGCCAGCGCCGATTTCGAGAATGTCTGGAACCGCACCGACAAACAGGTCGCCGCCGGGCAGGTCAGCCGCACCTGGCTCTGGGGTCCCGCCCCCTTTACCGCTGGCCTGACTGAAGATTATGCCGAGGCTCCCGGTGGCAAACGCCAGGTCCAGTACTTCGACAAGAGCCGTATGGAAATCAATAATCCTAACGGCGACCGCTCCAACCCCTACTACGTCACCAACGGCCTGATTGTCCGCGAGATGATGGACGGCAGGCTGCAACTGGGTGACAACAAGTTCGAGAGCCGCCCTGCCGCTGAAATAGGAGTGGCGGGGGATGCCGATGATACCCAGGGACCGACTTACAAAGCCCTCGGCAAATTGACTGCTAAAACCGTGGACCAGAGCGGCATCCTGGTGGCCGGTTCGGTAGACCGGATAGGCAATACTCGCTTCGATGTGGGCGACTATGGCAAGAAGTATCAGGTCAGCTACGCTCATTACGAACCGCTGACCGGCCACAATATTGCCGGGGTCTTCTGGAGCTTCCTCAATCAGACTGACAAGGTGCTGAACGGCCAGGGCCAGGTAGTGAACGGGCGGCTCTTCGATCCGGTCTACTACGCCACGGGCTTGCCGATTACCGAGGCTTACTGGGCTCAGGTGAAGGTAGGTGGGCAGGTCAAGGATGTGCTGGTGCAGGCTTTCGAGCGCCGCATCTTGACTTTCACTCCTTCCAACACTCCGGCTTTCCAGGTCGAGATGGGCAACGTCGGCCAGCACTATTACAATTGGCGCTATGTTCTCAACCATAATATTACGGTATCGAATAGTGTGATGGGAACCGCTATAACCGCTGGGCAGTACATCTTCTGGCTAGATAATCGCAACGGACCGAACCTGACCATTTATGGATACGATACGATCAAGCAAAGCTCGTTTGTAGTGAGCCAGTCACCGGGTGGCAAATTCAGTTTAGCCAGCGACGGCAAGACCCTCGCCTGGGTACAAACGCCTGACCAATCCATCATTAATGGTGGCAGCATTCAGGGATACGATTTGAGAAGCGGTAAATCTTTCGAGATTGTGGCGGCTAAATCCCAGAATATGTTTGGAGGGCTGGCTTTAGATAACAGTATTCTCTTCTATCAGAATGGAACTTCACTTTTCGCGCTAAATCTCACTACCGGACAAGAGCATGTGATCAGTTCAAATGGACAAAGGCCGGTAGCAGGGAATGGGATAGTTTTGTGGAGCGAACAGCAGGGTTCAGGCGGACTGGCTTCCTCTGAATGGAGCCTGCATTTTGCTCTGCTCGACGGCAGCAAACCTGACACCCTTATTGTTAAGGGCAAAGGACCCTTTAGCGGCTACAATATTTCCGGTAGCAATGTAGTCTGGTCTTTTCTACCACCCGCTCCTGACCAGGCTGTCTACCTTTACAATACCGGGAATGGTAACACCACTAATCTCTGGAGTGGAATGACCGGGCTAACTTCCGGTCAGGCAGTTTCCACCAGCCAGCCTTTGATTGCCGGAAACAAAGTAGCCTGGGTTAACGGGCCGGGCGGGGGTAAACCCGACTGGTCTGTATCGGTTTATGACCTCAGCAGCAAGAGCGGCACAATTTTGCTGACAAGTACAATTCCTGTACAACTCTGGGGTATTACGACTTCAGGCAGGCTGGTTTACAGCACCGGCAACTCTGCTCTTCTGGCGACTTATATTTAACTTCCTGTAGTGCGCGTCGTGTAAAACTCAGGCCAGCTTTGACTTGCAAGGAATGTATCCCGGTCAAAGCTGGCCTGGCTGATTAAGGTGTAGAATCTGAATTATAGGAGGATTTTAGGCCTGCCCTCCGGACCCGGCGATCTGCTTTTCGATATCCTGCAAAGCTTCTTTTTCCTGGCCGCGATACCAGCGAATAAATTCGGGAATAATGAAGCACAGGATAGCCATGCCGCCCACTCCAAAGAGCGTTACGCCGCCGATTTCAAGATCGGCAGTAGCGCTTAGCTGCAAATCGGACCGCAGTTGGCTAAGAATCCCCAGGACATCGTTGGGCTGCTGGTAGACGGTATAGGAGCTTTTCAGAGTCATAGCCAGCAGGATGCCGAGGATACTCACCGCTTGCGAAGCCAGGAAGAGATAAATCATGCCCCTGATGGGCGAGATGCGGCCCAGCTTAAGCGGGGCGAATACCGGCCACCAGAAGATAAAAGCGCCTGCCAGGAATAAGAGGTTAACCGCGAATAGCAGAATTTCATTCTGGCTGGCTGTTTCATAGATGGGCGGCAGGAAGCGACCGCAGACGATAAGCATACTTACGAACCAGGCTACCAGCGGGCGTGAAAGGACATGTTCCAGTGTGCTTAAGGTCCGGTTGCCGCTGATGGTCCGGTAGAGCGCGTCGACCGGCAGCGCGAGCAGCAGGCAGACCGGAACGACCAGCAGCAACAGTAGCAACTGGATTACGGCGGCTGTAAAAAGATAGTGGTCGCCCAGCACTGAGATGGGTGAGGCCAGGGCCAGCCACAAAGCCAGTAGCGCGCAAACGAGATAGACGGTCTGGCGGGTGGTGCGAGGCTTTATTACAATCAAGAGCAGCCCCGCCAGCAGCAGGCAGGCGACCAGTTCCACCGGTTTCCAGCCCAGCACAAGGTTAAACGAAGTTACGTAAGCAATCAACGGCACGGTATTCAACCATCCAGTCCTAATTAAATCTGATTCCCTGTTCTAACAGGTATTAAAAGCTGCCTGTATACTTTTGTCAAATTAGAGTTTGGTAATATTGTCAGTGCTATAGAATGAAACTTGCTTTAGGTCTGGGCCGTAATGTTATTGTTAAGCCTGTTTAGCTATAATTTAGCAGAACGTCATAGAACAGTTGTGAAAGGATGTTTCCTGAATGTACCAGCCACACGATTACTCCCAGGACCCGGAGTGGCTCCAGCCACACGCTAGAAAGACTGAACCTGAATTTGCCAGGGAAGCGCCCATCCGCGCCACTTCTAGCTTTATCATGAGCGACACCGGAGGGCTGGCGCTGGTTTCGGCCTTCTTTGGCTCCGTTATCCTGGTGGCGGGTTGCTACTGGATTATCAGCGGATGGCAGAGCCTGGGCAGGCGTGGCGGAGATAACGCCATAATTGGCGTAATTCTTGCCTGTATTCCGGTGTTGCTGGGCCTGGCCCTGCTGGTTTTCTGCTGCTATAACCTGCTTGATTATTTCGGGCCTCCGGTGCGGGTGCGCGGCAGCGTAACGGGTCGCCACGAGGAGCGCAAGGAAGTCAAGGACCGTTACGGCAATGTGACAGGTATAAATTATTATTTTGAGATAGATTTCCTGGCCGACACCTCGCAGGGTTTTACGCCCGTTCGCCTGAAGCTGACCGAGGAGCAATTTCTGGCCTGCTGGCACACTAACCGGGCTTACGTGGAATTCGGCAAGCGCCTGCGCTACGTCCGGCTGTACCAGGTGCTATCTTAAGGATAACCAGAAAAGTAAAGAAGCTATAAAGAGACTATAATGGAGAAGCCTGATCCGAGCAGGATAAACTTTCAGAAGTTAAGCCTATCCGACCTGCCGCTGATGCACCAATGGCTTAACACTCCCTTTGTGTACGAGTGGTACGGCGGCCATCCCGAAACTTTTGAGAATATCGTTCAGGAGTACACGCCTTATATCGAGGGACGCGAGCCGAATGACAGCTTCTTGATCATGTACGATACCATCCCGATAGGCTATATCCAGACCTATAAAATCAGAGATTACCCTGAATGGTGGCAGGCGGTGCAGCCTACCGAGGAAGCCGCCGGAGTAGATCTGTTCATCGGCCATCCCGATTACATTCACCAGGGACTGGGCGGCTTTCTACTCAATAAATTCCTGCGCGAGATAGTCTTTGCCCCACCCGAAATCGAAAGCTGCATTATTGACCCGGCCACCGCCAATAAAGTAGCGATCAAGGCCTACGAAAAAGCCGGCTTCCGCTACTGGAAAACTATTATGGATATTGAGGAAGATAACCCTGACCCTGAGAGTCATCTGATGCGCGTAACCAGGGCCGAATTATTTGGGGACAGGTAAACAGCTTGGAAAATAGTAGCCAGGAAAATAAAGCGGTGGCTCTTCCGGTAAGCTACCCTGAGTTACCGGAGGCCCAGAACGCTTTTGAGAAATTTGTGCAGACTATTCCCCCGCACGGGCTGGTAGTGATTCTGTGCGATGGTGACGTGGATGGCCTGGGGGCCGGGACGGTGCTATGGCACTACCTGGCGCGTAATGGGTTCGGGCCGGAACGTTTAGTCGCTGCCCATGTTCCCAAAGGCGGCAACGCCTTTACTCCTGAGGTGAGCGCCCTGGTGCAGGCTCATAAACCCTCTGGCCTAGCCGTGCTTGACCTCGGTATACGCGATTACGCTATCGCGCCAGGCGTAACCACCCTGCTGGTAGATCATCACCGCCCGGAAGGTGAACCGCCCGGTAGCACGGTCCTGACGGGGTATCTCTGGCGGCCCGTGCCCACTTCCAGCCTGTTGACCTACCTGCTTTGTAACCACGCCGGGCAGGTCAGGGACCGCGCCTGGACCGCCGCTATCGGTAATGCCGGCGACCTGGGGCCGGACTATCCCGAGTTGCAGCAGGCTGCTAAAGAGCAGAAGTTGAAATACATTAAAGAAGCTACCTCGCTTCTCAACTCCGCCAAGCGCTCCAGCGATCCCGACCGGGGCGTACCTGCCGCCTTCAGGGCCATGCGAGATGCAGAATCAGCCCGCGAACTGGTCGAGGGCGATAACGCTGACTTGCGCCTTTTGCGCGAATTGAAAGCGGAAGTCCAGACCGAATTATCCGAAGCGCGCAAAGCCGCTCCCCGTTTCAGCCGGACCGAGAAAGTAGCCCTGATCCGCTTCGATAGCTCGGCCAGAGTTCACCCGCTGCTGGCTCAAAGCTGGCGCAGGCGCCTGCCAAAATATATAGTGCTTGCCGCTAACGGGGGTTATTTGCCGGGCAAAGTCAGTTTTAGCGCTCGCACCGACCTGGAGGTCAACCTGCTCGATTTCCTGGCCCGCCACGGCGAAAAGCTCGACGGCGCTGAGGCCGAATACGGCCACGGCCACGACAAAGCCACTGGCGGAACGGTCAGCTACCAGAACTTCGAGCGGCTGTTGCAGAGCATGGGCTTCGAGTAAATTTTAGATGAGAGGCTTTCATAACTAAGAACGGGGTGGTCGCACACGTGCTACCGCTTAATGCATAACGATGGTGCCACCTTCCCAATCGTGCGGGAATGAATCCCCGCGCTAGTTCAACCAACCCCCATGAATGGGGCTAAATACTATTTTAGGCATTCGAATAGGCCAAGATGCTATCATGCCGATTCAGCCGCTTTCATTGAACTAGCCCGGTCGACTGGCTGTAAGCCCCCCTTGTCGGTACTTCGGGCGCTCTATCTTTATAAATTTTACTTATAAATGGCTGGGAAGGAACATAAAAATGACCCGCTTACCTCAAAACCTGTTGGGAGAAACTAAGTAGATGGGTACTTCTGTTGAAGACGAAATTAATTCTATTGTTAGAACGCTTCAAGGAAAAAGATTGAAACTTCGCCTTGAAGCTGTAGCAGATTTAGGTAAATTTAACAATAAACAGGCTAACGATATTCTTCTTCGCTTATTTAATACTCAGGAAGAAGCTAGTATTATACGTGCACAAGCGGTATTCTCTTTATCACAACTCAGTGATAACGAAATCGCTTTTCAATTGCTTAAGCAAGCCATGGAAGATAATGACCCTAGAGTACGGACATATGCTGCCTCTGCTTTGAAAAAGGTACGGCATCAAGAAGCAATTAATCTTCTTATTAAGCATCTTAGAAGTGATGTATGGCAAGTTCGATTTATTGCGGCTTTTTCACTAGGAGAAATAGGGGATAAACAGGCAGTGGAACCACTCATGCAAGCCCTCAAAGACAGAAGTAGAGCTGTACGCTTGCACGTTGCACTAGCGTTAGGCAAAATAGGCGACAAACGTGCAATACAACCGCTTTTGATAGCCCTACAAGATAAAGATCCTATAGTACGCTATCGTGTGGCTCAAGCTTTAGGACGATTAGGAGATAAACAAGCTTTAGAAAAATTAAAAAGTTTAACTTTGAATGATATCACTCCTGTTCTTCAAGGTTATCGTGTTAGAGATGCTGCTATAGATGCAATCAAGAGAATTGAAGAACAGGAAATGAAAGTTTTTCCCCGCACTTTCACTAGAAGCTCGGAAGAAATATAAAAAGGACCCGCTTTCACCATATACATAGGGAAAGCGGGTCAGAGTCAGGTTAGGCGAACAGGTCGGCGACATAGCGAGCGTGTTTGCGCTCCATCTCATCCATCCAGCTTTCGGCCTCCTGGCTGCTGGCGCCGGTAGCCTCCCGGTAAATGCGGACGCAGGTTTCGTGAACTGCCGGGGCCATATTCCGCCCGTCTCCGCACAGGTACAAAATCGCACCCTGCTTGACCAGTTCTATTACTTCGGCCCGGTCCTGCCACAGGCGGTCCTGGACGTACTTGACGCCCTCGCGCGGCTCTTTCGAGAAGGCCGGGCGTACGCTCACCACCCCCTGATCTTCCCATGCTTGCAACTCATCTTTGTAGAGGAAGTCTACCTCGGGATGGTCACAGCCGAAGAAGAGCAGCGCTTTGGCCAGCGGCTGGCCCTGGCTGGCCTGGATCGCCCGTTCTTGCAGGAAGCCCCGGAAGGGCGCTATCCCTGTCCCGGCGCAGACCATGATGACAGGCGTTTCCGGCGAAGCAGGCAGGTGGAAAGCGGCGTTCGAGGGCCGGGTCATCACCGCCACTTTCGCTCCAGGCCGGGAGTGGGCCAGGTAGGTCGAGGCCGCTCCCTGGTAAAGGCCCTTGCCGGACCAGGCCGGGCCTTCCACCACTGAGAACGTGAGCGTGCAGTGTTCGGCGCTCCACAGGGGCGAGGACGAAATCGAATACCGGCGCGGTTTCATCGGCTGGAGCATTTGCAAGAACGAAGCGAAGGAGAGGCTCGATGAAGCGGTATCTTCCAGCAGGTCCAGCAGGCTCACCCTCTTGTCCAGCACCTTTTCCTCGTAAGCTTCAACCGAGGCCACCAGGGCTTCCAGGGCCTTCTTTTCCGGCGGGCAGGGAGTAGCAGAGATCAATTGCTCAATCTGACTGCGGGTAGCCGCCCCGCCCAGCTCGACATAACTCGACAATAGCTCCCCGGCCATGATGGGTTGATTCAGCGGGAAGAAGGTTTGCCCGCCCGGGCTCATATGAAGCACCACCTGAGCATCGTAGGGCAGGGCGAAACGGCGCAAAGCCCGGTCCACCATATCAGGAGGGTTGGGTGGCAGCACTGCCAGGTAGTCACCCGCCCGGTAACTGGCTCCTTCGGGCAACTCGATCTCTACGTGACGCCGGGAGCGGGCGTAAGGCGCCGACAGGTTAGCCAGTTCCCGGTTCTCCACCACAGTCCCGAACTGCAAATTGTTTTGCCGCACCAGCGGGTCGCGTGTCCCGGCTACAAATTCCACTTCAAAGAGGGGCAGGGAGGCGGGCTTGCGGGTCTCCTGGCCGAAGGCTTCCCCGATTTCAGGCCAGAAGGACTTGTACCAGAGATCGAAGTCGCCGAAGAAATCGCCCCTGGCGTTGGCTTCGCCCCGCTCGATGAGCCGTTCCGCCCCGGCTTCCTCCAATTTCCGGTCAATCAATTTTGGCACGGCCTGGTAAGTGCGGGCCCAGTCTTTGTTACCGCAGCCAAAGACTGTATACTTCACGCCTTGCAGGCTCCCGGCAGGCTGTTTTTCCAGCCAGTCCACAAACTTCCTGGCGTTATCGGGCGGCTGACCTTCATAGGAGGCCGTTACGATCACTACCGCTCCATCTTTTGGCAGGTTATCTACCGCCTCGTCCAGCGGCGCAATCGTTGGCACGTAACCCTGCGCCCTGGCGTCAGTAGCGATCCGCTGGGCGAAAGCCTCGGAAGAACCGGCATTGGAACCGAACAACACCTTAATCCCGATGCCGTTCGAGGTCTGAGGCCCGGCTTGCTCGGCCGGTTCGGCGGAAGGCAGGGTATTGCTAACCGGGACGCGGGGCGCTTCGATGGTCACATTGGCTCGCCGCCAGGCGCGGATATAGAGGCCGTCCGGCTTCATGGTCAGGGTCTCTTTGATCTTTAGCTCGTACGAGGGGTCCGCCAGCGATAGATCGAAGCGCTGCACCAGCATGGCCAGGAAGAGGGCCGCTTCCTGCAAGGCGAAGGGCCGGCCAATGCAGGAGCGCTGGCCGTTGCCAAACGGCTTCCAGGCGTTCGGCGGTAGTTTTTCCGCCGCCTCGAAAGCGAAATGATCCGGGTTAAATTCTTCGGCGTTCTCGCCCCATACCGCCGGGTCACGGTGCAGCATGGGGGTCAGCATGAAGAGCGTCTGATCCTTGCGCACCGGGTATTTGCCGCCAATAAAGGTTTCATCGGCGTAAGGGTAGACGGCAAAAGCCGGGGCGGTCGGCCACAATCGCAACGTTTCCTTCAACACCTGGTCCAGGTAGACCAGTTTCGGCAAGTCTTCAAAGGCCGGGGTGCGGTTGCCCACCACTTTTTCGACCTCGGCCCGCACGCGTTCCAGCACTTCGGGATGCTTCAAAAGCTCGTAAATGGTGAAGGACAAAAGCCCGCTGGTGGTTTCGTGCCCGGCGATCAGGAAGGTGACCATCTGGTAGCGAATGTTTTCGTCAGAAAGGCGCTCCCCGGTCTGAGGATCACGGGAGTTTAGCATGGTGCTGAGGATATCCTTGCGACCTTCCGGGTCGCCCTGCTTTTTGCGCTCGTTGATTAGCTCGTCGGCAATCTGGTGCATGTAGCGGATATCTTCATCGTACTGCCGCCGGGTGATCAGCATCAGGCGATTTTGCAGGGGTAAACGGCGGGTGCGCATACCGGATTCGGAGAGGGCGCGTACCATCGCCCCGACAAAGGGATGCATGTCGCGTTCGTAAAAGCTGTTAAAGCGGTAGTCGAAGGCGCACAGGGCGATAGTATCGAGCGTCAGGCGGGTGGTATTGTCCACCAGATCTATCACCTGCTCGGGCCCCTGGCGCTCCCACTTCACAAGCAGTTGCTCGGCAATGTCCAGCATGCCACTGTACATGGTACGCAGGGCTGCCGGGCCGAAGGCGGGCATCAGAATACGGTGGGCCTTGCCCCAGTTTGGCTCCTGGGTTTCAGCCGTGAAGAGGCCGTCCCCGGCAAATTCACGAATTTCTCGCAGGGGAGCATGGACCTTTTTGTCAAAACGCTGTTCGTCGCACAGCTCGTTCACCAGGGCCTGCGAGCTGATTACCAGCATGTCTCGGCCCGGAATCTCCAGGCGGAAAATCGGCCCGTACTGGCGAGCCATCCGCATCATGCCCTGGACAGGGGCGTTAGCGTCAATATCGGGAATATTCCCCACAATGGGCGCGGGTTTGGGTTGAGGTATAAGATTTGTGGAAGTGTCAGTCATCTATAATCTCCTGTTGCCCTGTTCAGGTCAGGACAGGGCTGCTTTTGAATAATTGCTTTTTAACCTGCCGGTTAACCAACCTTTTATAAGGATTACGACCAATCTTAGTATGATTTTTGCCGGGTCGAGTTTATAGCTGAATTAAAATTTGCAGCCCGGCTACGGGTTCCACACAATCTGTTGCTTATGCAACATCTTGTAGCTAAAATAAGGTTACTACCAGGACTATTCACGGTCAAGCTACAGTTTTAGCAAAGTGTAATTTATTTTACAAAAGGAAAAAAATGTCTACTCCAAAAGAAAATACCGACTTGCGGGTGCGCCGCACTCAGACCGCTATTCGCGAGGCTTTGTTGTCGTTAATCGAAGAAAAGGGCTTCGAGGCTATCATTGTGCAGGATATTGCGGACCGGGCCATGATCAACCGGGTGACTTTTTACAAACATTACCGCGATAAGTACGACCTGCTGGAAAAGACCATGAACGAGATGTACCAGGAGTTGATGGCGCGGGTCAAGGTTGCTCCTTCCAGCCCGCCCGACAGGGTAATTTTTAACCTGCTGGTGCTATGGCTGGAAGAAGTAATCAAGTATGCCAGTTTCTACCGCACCATGCTGGGCAAAGAAGGCAGCCCGGCCTTTACCAGCCAGGTTCGCAAACAACTCGGCAGCCTGATCGCCGATGCGGTCGAGCAACTCTCAACCAGTCACGATCGCAACGACACCTCTTTTACCATTCAGCTTCAGTTTACCATCGGCGGCTTTCTCAGCGTCACCGAGTGGTGGCTTGACCGGCAACCCTCCATGCCGATAGAGCAGGTGGCCTCGCAACTCCAGCATCTTCTGTTCAGGGTGATTAACTATAACCTGTAAGTCAGACTTTCTACCTCTTATCTAGCAACTATCCCCAAATTCGGGGAAATGTTCACGTTGTTCACCGTGTTCATTTCAGGTGAACGATGAACAGTTGACAAGCATGTAGTGATACGATATACAATATATATATAATTTCGTTAATGAGCTTTACCAAACGAAATCAAGCTTGCTTTAACGTATTTACCATTTAGCCCGGGGGGAAACATAATCTAATCCAGTTGGATGTCCGGTTTGCCGGTGTAGAAAGCTAACTTGACGCTGAGAAAGCTTGCTCTCACCTGAAGTTGGATAGGTTTAAACTGGTTTCTTGAGCTTGCCGTTTTAGTTAGTTGCACAAATCGTCGCCCTACTGCTCGAAAACAAGGCCGAGAAGACAACGCGCACAAAGGAACCCTCTTACTCCTTATTTTCAAAGAAGAAGGAAAATTGTGATGCTACACCTTAGAAAATTGAGTATTGCGCTCCTGGCAATGCTGCTGGTGGCACTGGCGATGAATGTTACTGACTCAACAGTCACGCTGGCTGCTCCACCCACACCCGCACAGCCAAATTTTGGCCCGAACGTACTGATTTTCGATCCGAGTATGCCGACCAGCCAGATTCAGGCGGCAGTAGACGCGGTCGCCGCGCAGCAAGTTGACAGCGAAATGGGTACGGGCCGTTACGCCCTGCTCTTCAAACCGGGCGTCTACGGCTCGGCTGCCCAACCGCTCACCTTCCAGGTGGGTTACTATACCGAAGTGGCCGGCCTGGGCGCTTCCCCGACCGATGTCACTATCAACGGGCATGTTGACGTTTACAACCGCTGTCTGGGACCTAACAACAGCAACTGTATAGCGCTCGATAACTTCTGGCGCTCGCTCTCCAACCTGACCATCAACGTTACAGGGCTGTCCGATTGCCGGTCTTCGGGCGACTTCTGGGCCGTTTCGCAGGCCGCCCCGATGCGCCGGGTCAATATTACCGGCGGCAACCTGACCCTGATGGATTACTGCACGGCCGGGCCACAGTTCGCCAGCGGTGGCTTTATCGCTGATAGCCAGACCGGCTTCATCATCAACGGCTCTCAGCAGCAGTTCGTGGTGCGCAACAGCACCATCGGCGGCTGGTCCAACGCCGTGTGGAACCAGGTCTTCTCCGGCGTGCAGGGCGCTCCGGCCCAGTCCTTCCCGAACCCGACCTACACTACCCTGGATAAAAGCCCGCTAACCCGCGAGAAACCTTTCCTGTATGTCGATGCTGCGGGCAAGTACAACGTCTTCGTCCCGGCCCCTCAGAAAGACTCGGTGGGAACCAGTTGGGCCAGCGGTTCTACCGCCGGTAGCTCTATCCCGCTCAGCCGTTTCTTCGTGGCAACCCCGTCCGACTCGGTGAAGAAGATCAATGTGGCCCTCGCCACCGGCATGAACGTGCTCTTCACCCCTGGTATCTATCACCTGGATCGCACTATTGAAGTCAAGCGCCCCGATTCGGTAGTGCTGGGCCTGGGCCTGCCTACTCTGATACCTGATAATGGTGTGATCGCCATGCAGGTCGCCGATGTGCCGGGTGTCAAGCTGGCCGGAATGATGTTTGACGCCGGTACTGTTAAGTCGCCCGTCCTTTTGCAGGTCGGCACTCCCAACGAGCGCGGTGACGATAACCGCAGCCCTAACGCTGGTAAGAGCGATCCGGCTGACCCCTCCACGCTGCATGATATTTTCTTCCGAATTGGCGGCGACATTGCCGGCAAGGCTACCACTGCCCTGGTCATCAATAATGACAATGTGATCATGGACGATATCTGGTCCTGGCGAGCCGACCACGGCAACCCGGGCACAGTGGGCTGGACCATCAACACGGCGGACACGGGCCTGATCGTGAACGGCGACAACGTCACGGCTTACGGTCTGTTCGTGGAGCACTACCAGAAGTACGAGGTTATCTGGCGCGGGAATAACGGCAAGGTGATCTTCTTCCAGAATGAGATGCCTTATGACCCGCCGAGCCAGGCCGCCTGGATGGAAGCCCCGAACGTCCTCGGTTGGGCCGCCTTTAAGGTGACCGACAACGTGAAAACCTTCAATGGCTGGGGCATGGGAAGCTATAGCTTCTTTAACCAGGGCGTAGATATTTATGCCGCGCGCGCCTTTGAGGTTCCTGACACCCTGCCTGCCGGAAGCCTGCATGATTTGCTCACCATTTTCCTTGATCCATCTAACGGAAAAGGTGGCATTCTGAATGTAGTCAACAACACCGGCGGGTCGTCCACCATTGCCAACCCGGATGTTCCGGTGACGGTGGTTAGCTACCCATAAGCTTAACTATCTTCCTGGCGGAGAATCAAAAAGCCCGGACCGCATGGTCCGGGCTTCCTTTTTCAGGCATGCATTGATAACACACGGCTGGAATAAAGCATAATGGCGTAGGTTGGTAAAAGCGTTACCAGCAAAAGCAGGGTAAAAATTACAGCCTGGTTGAAGTCCACGAAATATTCAAAACTGTCTCCGTCCCCAATGAAATAAGGTAAGCTCAACCCGCTGACTGCCACCATTTTCTGGATAAAAGAAAAATACATCGTCTGGAATCCCAGAAAGGCGAAAAGACCCGGAATAAGAGCAGTCAACAAAGTTAAATAAAACAACTTTTTAGTTTGTTGTGCTGTGGATGTTGAGTAATAACTTCTTAGCCACATCCTGTAGGCCGGATAAAAGCAAATAATAGCCGGTGGAATCAGTAACACTACTACTATGCCCGTGACAATCTTTAGCGCCAGTTCTAATCGGTTCCGCATCAGCTTTCATTTCTGTTCTATTTGCTGCCGTCAAGATATCAGATTATGAGGAATGAGGCACTGTACCGGCTAGCCTCTCAATATTCTAACCAACTCATAGCGCCAATTGTTGCAATTTCTCTGACCATCTTATTTTGCGATTTTGAGATAGTGGTTTAAATCCTGACCGCTCATACTACTCAAGTTTATGATGAACCAGGTGTACTGCCTGGAGAGTCTAAAATCTCGCGTACCTTACGGGCCAGATCCACAAAGCTAAAGGGCTTCTGCAAAAAGTTAAAGCGAATCTCTTCCAGTTCTTCCGGAACCATTATCCGGTCGGTATAGCCCGACATGTAGAGTACTTTCATTGCCGGCTTCAATTGCTGCAACCGCTCGGCTAACTGCCGCCCATTCATGTGCGGCATAATCATATCGGTTATCATCAGGTCAATCTTTCCGGGGTGAGTATCACAAATCAGTAAAGCTTCTGCGCCGTTATGCGCTTCCAGCACCTCGTAACCGTAATTCGAGAGCAACTTGCTGACCAGCGTCCTGACCGACTCCTCATCTTCTACCAGCAAGACCGTTTCGCCGCTTCCCTCTAAAGGTCTGGTTATGGCCGATTGCGCGTTTAGCTCGATTTCTTGCTCTTCAACCTCGGGTAAATAAATATAAAAGCTGGTGCCCTCGCCCGTTCTGCTCTGCACCTCAATAAAGCCTCCACTTTGTCGCACTATACCGTATACTGTGGCGAGGCCCAGGCCGGTACCGTGCCCGGGCTCTTTGGTGGTGAAAAAAGGTTCAAAAATATGTTTGACCGTCTCTTCCGCCATGCCCATTCCGCTATCCTGCATGGTCAGTAAAATATACCTGCCGGGCCGGATATCCTCATATTGTTGAACAGCCTCTTTACTCAAAGTTACCCTGGCGGTTTTGAGCCGCAGCACCCCTCCTTCCGGCATGGCATCCCGCGCATTGACCGCCAGATTGATTACCACCTGTTCCAACTGTCCCTGGTCCGCTTTGATTTTTCCCTCCGAAGGATCAAGATCAAGCTCCAGTTTAACATCTTCACCGATTAACCGGGTTAGCAAGCGGTACATCTCACTGACTACCGTATTCACGTCCAGAATTTTTGTCTGTAAGACTTGCTGGCGGCTGAAGGCCAGCAGTTGGCGGGTTAAGGTGGAAGCGCGCTCGGCGGCCTTTCTGATTTCATCCAGGTCTTCCCAGAGCGGGTCCGTTTCGCTGACGCTTCCCAGGGTTAGATCGGTGTAGCCAATAATAGCCGTCAGCAAATTATTAAAATCGTGAGCGATGCCGCCGGCCAGGCGGCCTACGGCCTCCATCTTCTGAGCCTGGCGCAGTTGGGCCTCGCTCCTGGCCAGGGCTTCCTCGGCCTGTTTTCGCCCGGTGATATCGCGGATAGAGGTGGTATAAATCATCTGCCCGCCGTTCTCTACCCGTGAGATAGTGGCCTCGATTGGAAATTCCTCGCCGTTCTTGCGCACGGCGGTCAAAGGCGCTTGAGTGCCCATTGTGCGCACTGCTGCGTCCGATTGGCGGAACTCTTCAATATAGCTGCCGTGTTCCCGATTGACTCTTTGCGGTAAAAACTGTTGAATAGTAGTGCCCAGCACTTCGCCGGCAGTGCAACCAAACATCTTTTCGGCGGCAGTGTTGAAGACCACGATTTTCTGCCGCGCATCCAGGCTGATAATAGCGTCCGTAGCCGAATTAATGATGCCAGCCAGGCGGGCCTCGCTCAGTCGAAGGGCTTCTTCGACCTGTTTTCGTTCCGAAATATCGTAACTTACTACCATCCCCGCAAAAATTTCACCCAGCTTGTTTCTTACCGGTAAAATAGTAATCCAGTAAGTATATTCTCCATAGCTTTCCTCAAAACTGCTGGTAGTGCCATCCAGGGCCGCCTGGTAAAGCGGAGTGTATTTCTGGACGTAGGGAGGTGGTAAGACTTCCCACAAAGTTTTGCCTTCAAGCTCTTTTTTAGAAAACCGGGTTCTAGAGAGTGCTGCTCCTTCTACCAGGGTGTAACGAAGCTCCTTATCAAATAAGTAGACGATGCCGTTTGGCAAATTTACCGCCAGGGTCTGGTAAAGCTCTTCATTCTTGCGCAGTTCTTCCTCCATGCGCTTGCGTTCGAGGGCGTTTACCAGGATTTCTCCCAGCACCTTCAGGGAGGTAAGATTGTCTTCGGTCCAGTCTATTTCCTTGCTGAGTGATGAGAAACCGATTGAGCCCCTTAATTCTCCCTGGTAGACCAGGGGTACTGCCAGGTTGGAGCGTACCCCGAACCGCTCGAAGTTTCGTTTTTCATTTTCCGCTTCGGGCGGCATATCGGCAACTCGTGGAATCCTGATATGCTCGAACCGCAGTAATTTGCCTACTCCCCAGCTATGTTTGTCTACCGGGACAGCCAGCCGGGCCCCTGTGTAAGGGTTTGCCACGGCAGCGGTCCATTCGTAGATATAATCTATCGCTTTAATTTCGCCTGATTCGTACAAGGTAACATAGGCCCGGTCTACCCCCGCGAACTCCCCGATTAGCTTTAGCGCCTGATTAATCCCCCGGTCAATATCAGACAACTTCATATTAATGAAATTAGTGGAAATAGTGGCGATCAGCTTTTCGAAGGCCAGGCGGTAGCGCAAAGCCTCTTCGGCCTGCACCTGGGGAGTAATATCTGTCTGAATCCCGATGCGATTAATTAAACGGCCCTGGTTATCGTGGACAGGCGAAATGGTTAATTCGTTCCAGAACAAAGTACCGTCTTTACGGTAGTTGCGCAGGAGCACTCGACAATCGGTTTCTTCCGCCAGGGACTGCCTTACTCTATCAAGCTCCGGCTGGTCGAAATCGTGCCCCTGTAAAAAGCGGCAGTTTTTCCCCAGCACTTCCTGGCTGGCATAGCCGGTTAACTGCTCAAACCCGGCATTGGCGTAAATAATCGGTTCATCGGGCTGGTTGGGATCGGTGATAATTATTCCGGCAGTGCTGGCCTCAAGCGCTCGTTCCAGCATCCAGAGGCGTTGTTCCAGTTCGCTATTCAGTTTATAGACCGGTTCCGGTGGGTTCTTTTGCTCGCTAATATCCTTGATAATCACGGCAAACCCGCTTAACTCGCCCGCTTTATCCGAGAGGGCTGAAATAACCAGCTCGGCCTTGAAACGCGCGCCGCTCTGGCGGAAGAGCCAGCTCTCTCTCTCAAGCTTGCCTGCCTCGGCGGCTCTCTTCAAATCCTGCTGGCTTTGCTCTTCCTGCTGGTAGAAACGACTAAAGGGTTGCCCTATAATTTCCTCGGCCTGATAACCGCTTAGCCTGGAGGCCCCGCTATTCCAACTACTTACATAACCTTCACGATCCAGCATGAAGATGGCCGTATCTTTGACGTGCTCAATCAATAACTGGAATTGCTCTTCGTGGCCATTTCCACAAAGATCAGGAGTAGGACTGTTTTTAAAATAACCGCTCATGTCAGCCAGAGCTCCAATTCCTTTTATGCTGTCAACTACCCTATCGCTGAAATCGTGAATTCTCTTTATAGGGTTTATAAAATTTTACCCTGTTATGTGTAGATTGCCGATTGCTTTTTGGTTAAAAAGTACAAAAGATAGCCGCAATTTCAGTCAGAAATCGAGTCAAATAGAAGCAATTCATTTAATTAAAAATAGAAGACTGAATGATAGTAAGAATAGTAACCCACCGTAACACGAACGTGACACTTTAATTCAAGGGCGTATATTGCAGTCATTATAGCAAACCGTCTAATATTTGGATAGTAATTATGCAACTTGACTGAAGGTCAATCCTCACCCCTAAAGCTGTAGGACCGGCCCGCTAAACTAAAGTTGTAAGCTTTGACGCCCCGGCAGAACTTAGATTTAAGTAATCCTCTCCTACTCTTCAATTTTTATATTTCGTATTACGATAAAAGGTATGGTTTATGCTGTTTAGCTGGGATGGCTAGTTTATAAAAAATCAATTTTGGCTTTTGAAAGTGGCGGAAAGTAACCTCGCAGTAGCTGTTAAAGCGCATTGAAGCTCTTCATGACAGGGATAGACAAAAAGCAACCGGGCCCCGCAAACTGACCCGGCGAAGTAATCAAGGAGGTTGAGTTGCTAAAGCTGGATAATCTGAAGAAAATCTGGGAGCCGCTTACCGAAGCGCTCGAACCGGACCGGAAACCGCCTACCGGCTTACGTCCCAGGGTGGTGGTAGTCGGGACGGGTTTCGGCGGCCTGAACGTAGTACACGGCCTGGCCGGTCAGGCTGTGGAAGTGCTGGTAATTGACCATAATAACTATCACGGCTTCTGGCCCTTGCTTTATCAGGTAGCCACGGCTGAACTGGAACCGGATGCCATCGGCTTCCCTGCGCGAGAAGTCACGCACAAGTACTCCAACGTGCGCTTTCATATGAACGAGGTAACGGGCGTGGACCTTGAGAAGAAAGAAGTCCGGGTTTCGGTGGGTGAGCCTGTAAAGTATGATTACCTAGTACTGGCTGCCGGTAGCGTTAACAACTATTTCGGGAATAAAGAGCTGCCCAAACATACCTACAGCCTGAAGGATATAAACCAGGCGATAGAGTTGCGCCAGGGGATTCTGAGCGCCCTGGAACAGGCCGTACTTGAACCGGACGAGAAACGGCGCTCGAAACTTTTAACCTTTGTGATAGTGGGAGCCGGTCCAACCGGGGTGGAGTTGGCCGGGGCGATGGCCGAACTGATACGCCCGCTCATTCGCAAGAACTACCCCACTCTGCGCGAAAATGAAGCCCACATTGTGCTGATCGAAGCCCATACATCCCTGCTGGACTCCTTTCCAAGCAAGTTACAGCAGAAGGCTCAGAAGCACCTGTTAAAGCTGGGCGCGGAAATTCGCCAGAATTCAAAAGTGACCGCCGTAGAAGACGGGTTAATCACTTTTGATGACGGTAAAACGATGGAAGCCGCCACGGTGGTCTGGGCGGCAGGGGTACGGGCCTCCCACCTTACTGAAAGTATGGACATCAAACTGGCCCACGGCGGGCGCGTTCCTGTGCAGCCCACGCTGAATTTAAAGGAACACCCTGATGTCTTTGTAGTGGGCGATATGGCCTACCTGGAGGGCTATAAAGGTTCAGAGGCTTACCCGATGGTAGCGCAGGTGGCCATCCAGCAGGGCAAACAGGCAGCGAAAAATGTGCTGGCTCAGCTAAATCACCAGCCCCTCCAACCTTTCCACTATTTTGACAAAGGTACGATGGCTACTATCGGGCGCAGCGACGCCGTGGTAGATGCTTTTGGCGTGCAGCTAAGCGGGTTACCGGCCTGGTTCATCTGGTTGGTGGTGCATATCTACTTCTTACTGGGCGTGCGTAACCGCATCCTGGTAATCCTGGCCTGGGCCTACAATTACCTGACCTACCGCCAGGGAGTGCGCTTGCTGGGCAGGCAGAGCGGCAGTAACCAGGCCGGGTAAACTCTGCTTTTGAAGGTTGGAGAGAAGTAAAGGTATTAAAGTTATGAGCAAGGCGACTAAGGTTCGCGATGAGAAACCGAAGAACGGGCATACCCGCACTCACGATGAGAAACCCAGGAATGGGCATACTCGCACTCACGATGAGAAGCCGAAGAACGAAGATACTGAAGTTTCAGGGCAATCCGCCGGGAGCAGCGTTATCAGCACTTTTAGCCACGCTGATTCCGGCCAGCAGATAAAGTACCAGGGCGAGGCGGATATCTCCAAATCGCTCATTCTCAAGGCCGGCAACCTTTTCATGCTGCTCAACCAGCGTGGAGATGCCGATATAGATTTTAACCAGGCCGATGGGCTCTACTTTCACGATTGCCGCTTTTTAAGCAAGTTCACTTTACGCCTCGGCGACCAGTACCTTACGCCCCTGCTAAGCAGCGCCGCCGAGGATGAAATGGCCGAGTTTGAACTGGTCAACCCGGCCATGGTACTGGTGGAAGCGCCGGGAGTCAGTCCTTCTCCGCCGGCCATCCGGCCCGGACAGCCCGGAAGCGACCAGCCCACCGCCCAACCCGAGAAAATCCCGGCCCAGTCTATTGGGGTCAGCCGCCGGATTGAACTGGGAGCTAACCTGACTCAGACAATTACCGTTCGCAATTTCAACCGGCAGCCCATGACGCTGGCCCTGCGCCTGGAATTCGATAGCGATTTCCTCGATATTTTCACCATTCGCGGTACTTCCGGCGGTAAGCGCGGTACTTTTCAACCTCCCCAGGCTGCTAAAAACAGTTTGAAACTCTGTTACATGGGCGCCGATAACCACCTGCGCACCACTACTCTCGACTTTGCACCCGACCCGGACCGCATTGAGGTGGAACATGGTGAAGTAATTTATCAACTGGACCTGGAACCGCACGGCTGCTGGCAAGGCCAGGTTACGGTCAGCGTAGAAGATAAGAATATAGCAGCTACCAAAGAAGATAAAAGAGAAGCAGCTAAAACTCACGCTAAGAACGGGCAGGACAAAACCGCCACGAATGACGGCAGCGGTCAAGATTTTACCGGAAACAAACTGGAAGAGACTCCCTCGGGCGGTCTTGTTTCCAGGCCTAAAGGCTCGCAGCACGGCCTTCAGAGCCAGCGCGTGCGCCTCCTACCCCTGGTAGGCGACCAGACCAAAATTGATCTGCAACCTTATATCAAAGATGACTCCAGCCCGATAGAAATCGAAAGCCCCAACCAGCTTTTCAACCGGGTCTTGAAGCGCTCTTTCGATGACCTTTACATGTTGCTGACCTACCAGGGTCAGGAGCTTTTTTTCGCGGCGGGCGTTCCCTGGTTTGTGACCCTCTTCGGGCGCGACAGCCTGATTACCGCCCTGGAAACCCTGGCCTATAATCCCGGGATTGCCGCCGGAACCCTGCAATTACTGGCGGCCTACCAGGGCAAAGAGGTCAACGAGTGGAAAGACGAGCAGCCCGGTAAAATCCTGCATGAGTTGAGGGTCGGGGAGCGCGCCAACCTGGGCGAGATTCCTTACACGCCCTATTATGGCACGGTAGATTCCACGCCGCTCTTCTTGATCCTGATGGGCGAGTACTTACGCTGGACGGGCGATTTTGAGCTCTTCAAAAGGCTACTCGAAAATGTGCGAGCGGCTCTGCACTGGATTGATCGTTACGGTGATATTGAGGGTGACGGTTTTGTGGAATACGCCAGCAAAAGCGCGGGTGGGCTTTCCAATCAGGGCTGGAAAGATTCTGGCAACAGTATCGTCAATAAAGACGGTTCACTGGTGACTCCCCCGGTGGCCCTGGTGGAAGTGCAGGGCTATGTCTACAAAGCGAAAACTTTGCTGGCTCCGGCCTTTCGCACTATCGGGGATAATTTCACGGCTCAGCGCCTTGAAATCGAGGCCGCCGAGTTGAAAGAAAAATTTAACAAGAGTTTCTGGATGCCTGACGAGCAGTACTATGCCCTGGCTTTACAAAAAGGAGGACAGCAGGCCCAGGCGATTGCTTCCAATCCCGGTCAGGCTCTCTGGACGGGGATTGTACCGCCCGACCGGGCCGCCCTGGTGCGCGACCGCCTGATGCAGCCCGATATGTTCAATGGCTGGGGTATCCGCACCCTATCCGCCGAGGCAAAAGCCTACAACCCCTTTGATTATCAGGTCGGTTCGGTCTGGCCGCACGATAACTCGCTTATCGCGGCGGGCTTGAAACAGCACGGTTTCGGCGAGGAGGCCGCTCGTATAATGACCGGGCTCTTTATGACTGCCGGGTTCCTGCCGGACTATCGCCTGCCCGAAGTTTTTAGCGGGGTTTCCAGGGAACGCGAGCCTTACCCGGTGAAATACCCGGTCGCCTGTCGCCCTCAAGCCTGGGCCGCCGGGTCTATTCCCTTTGCCCTTAGTACCATACTGGGCCTGGAACCCGACCTGCCCAACCAGGCTTTGCAGATCACAAAGCCGGTTCTACCCGACTGGCTGCCGGGACTGACCATCTACAACCTGGCGGTGGGCAGCTACAGAACCTCGCTTGAGTTTAGCCGCACCGACAGCGGTACGGAAGTGCGGCTACTCCAGCAGGATGGCGACCTCAAGGTTAATGTCAGTTATTGACGCTTATTCTCAGCCGGGAGGCCAGACCTAGAATGGTTTGCGCGCTGTGGTAAAGACAGAGCGGCCGATGCCCTCTTGCTCCACGGTGCACTCGGTTTTTATTCTTCTGATATGCTCATCGAACTCGGCGCCGCTCAGGAATTTCAGCTTGTCCACCAGGCCAGAGCGGGCCGACTCAAAAGTGGCGATCATATGGCTGAAGCCTCTCTGGCCCTGGGACGTGCGGCCTCCCAGGGCATTTTCTAGCACCACGCTTTCAATCTGTTCAAAGCCGGCCTTCTCCAGGTATTCGGCCTGGCGGTAGGCAAAATCAAAGGAGGAGATATAGCGCCCGGCCTGGGCCATCGCTGCCATTAACGCCTCGAAAGAAGGATGGGGGAAAGTGGCCCAATCCTCCGGCCCATCGTGCAGGAAGATTGTGCCACCGGGCCGGAGTGTATCCTTTAAGTTTTGAATAGCCTGCTCGACCGGCCTGACATGCATCAAAAGCAGCCAGGCTACCGCCACATCGAAATTACCGGCGGCTATCTCGCCACTCCCGGCCTGAACCCCTTGCGGGATGGGTTGGAGCGCGTCATGGTTAAAGAAATGGACATTTCCCATGGAACTGGCGAACATGGTAGCAGTCATAACAGCTTCCGGGTCGCGGTCGAAGCCAATCACTTCCGCCTTCGGAAAGCGCCGGATTATTTCGGCGGAAAAGAGGCCCTCTCCGCAGCCGGCGTCCAGTAATTTAAATTGAGCTTCCGGCCCAACCTCAATTTCCGCTTTCCGCAAAGCCTCATCCAGTTTCAAATTAAAGACTTCCTTCATCATCTCAAACTGGACGTAGAGGCGTTCCCGGTCGCTATAAGTTTCAAAAATATAGGTGGGAGTGGCTTCACCGGTTTGATTGAGCGGGGCGGGCTGATTCGACTGCAACATGAAATCATTCTCCTGTGTAACTATAGCTATACGGCAATCAAAGGTCAGGCTTAGTGAGAAGCTTTAATCCTACCGATGATTTTGATTAAATTTGTTTGAGCTAAAATCATGAGGGGCGGCCCTGACACCCTGGTCAGGCCTGGGCGGGGTAGCTGCAAAGGCTGACTGCGTCATAATGTTGCGCTGCGCTAACTTCATTCTCAGCAGCATCAAATTATGGCTGAGCTTGCGGCCAATCTTCAGTCGGTCCTGGTCGGATAACTCTTTTAGCTGGAGTAATTGCGGCCCGACCGTGCGGCCAAGCTGCTCAATTCTCTCAATCAACTCACCGGCGTCGTTATCCGGGTAGGCGAGCAGAGCATCCGCAAAAGAGGCAAAAAAACTGGCATCGCCGATGATGCCTGAATTAGTGCTATTAAAGTTCACCGCATCTTCGATTAATTGATTAACATATACTTCTAAATCTTTTCTGTAAGCATAATTATTTTTGCTAAATCCACCGGAACTCCCGGTTAATAAAGGCTGTAAAAGTTCACTTAAAAGATTTTTTAGTAGTGCGACAGTGTGGTCGGACATGCGAGAACCTATCTTTCATTGAAATAGTTGTACCAAATATGAAAGTATCTTACATTAAATCGAGTTTTTAGACAAGTTAATATTTATTTATCCCATCAGGAAAAAATAAAAAGCTCATTGTATTTATGTTAATTTTTAGAAAAGGCTTAACGGTTCTGTGGCCGAAAGATCGCAAGATCTTTAAACTTTCTTCAAACATGTCCTAAACTTTCTTTATAGCTCTTTTATATACTGGCTATAGCAACATAAGCCGGGTAGCCCCGGCTTATTTCTGCGAATGAGCTAACCTGCTCGGTCAGGCGAGTTAGTTGTATGATTATCAACCGATAAAGAACGGAGAAGTGTGGAAACTATGTTTGAAAAATTATTTGGCAAAGCTAACCGGGCCCCTTCCTATAGCGAAGTTACTCCTCAGCAGGTTGAGCAGAAACGCCGGGCTAAAGAGAAAATTTTGATCGTGGACGTGCGCGAGTCTTACGAGTTCAAAGAGGGCCATATTGGGGGCAGCAAGCTTATACCGCTGGGGCAACTCGGCAAGCGCACGGTTGAACTCGGTTCAGTTGAGCAAGAGGTGATCGTGGTTTGCCGCAGCGGCAACCGCAGCGCCATGGGGGCCCGCCTGCTAACCGGCCTGGGCTACAAGAAAGTCTCCAACATGCGCGGCGGTATGTTAAGCTGGCAGCGCCTGGGCTTACCGGTTTCGCGCTAAGCGGCACTGCCGGCTAATTGTATCCTTTGCACGGAAAGATTATACTTTGACCTGTAGTGGCGCAGCTTGCAGAGCGAGGAATATGAAAATTTAAAGCAAAGCGGGGTTAACTAAGATGGCAGAGCCAGTAGTTACCAGCGGTACTAAAATTTTGATTATCGAAGACGAGGAGAGCATCTGGAGCCTGGTCAAAAGCTACCTGGAACGCGAAGGTTTTGCCGTAGAGGTAGCTACCGACGGTAAACACGGCCTGGAACTCGCCCGTAAACACCGTCCCGCCCTGGTTATCCTCGATTTAATGCTGCCTGGTATGGACGGCCTGGAAGTCTGCCGCATTCTGCGGGCCGAGTCACCGGTCTATATTCTGATGCTTACCGCCCGCACTGATGAAGTTGACCGGGTAGTAGGGCTGACCATGGGGGCCGATGATTACGTCACCAAGCCTTTCTCTCCCCGCGAACTGGTAGCCAGGGTCAAAGCCGCATTGCGCCGCCAGATGCTCGATAGCGCCGGGAGCGGGCCTTCCGCTCCGGCGGTTACCGCGCCGCCTTCCCCCAAACGCCTGGAGTTTGCCGCGCTGGTGGTCGAGCCAGAGTCGCGCCAGGTCTGGGTTAAAAGCCAGTTGCTGGATCTCACTCGCACCGAATTCGATTTGCTCCTGACTTTAGCCGAGATGCCTAACCGGGTTTTCAGCCGGGAAAAGCTGCTCGAAACGGTCTGGGGCTACGACTATTTCGGGGATGAACGGGTGGTAGATGTGCATATAGGCCAGTTGCGCAAAAAGCTGGAAGCCGCCGGGGGAGGCCAGCCGATTAAAACAGTCTGGGGAGTGGGCTACCGCTTTGAGCCGCCGGAAGTTTCGCCTCATGCTCACCCTTCTGTTACTCCCGAAAAAGCCTGAGAAGAGGAGCTAAATATGCTGATTAGCCTGCGCTGGCGGCTTTTCGCTTCCTATTTCGCGATTATCATTGTCGGGGTAATCACCCTCTTTGCCACCGCCAGCCTGATTGCCGGGGCTTTTTTCCAGGCCGATATCAAAACGATCCTGGCCGAAAAAGGCAACAGCGAAGCGGGTGTAGAAGCGCTCAACGCTGCCTTCAACAGCGGCGTGCATAATTCGCTGCTGGTAGCAGCCGTGGCTTCGCTACTGGCGGCCCTGGTCATTTCCATTTTTGTCAGCGGCAGGCTCTCCCAGCCTCTCCACGAAATGATAATAGCGGCCAACCGGATTGCTTCCGGGCATTATGAGGAGAAGGTCAAAGCCCCCTCGGTCAAGGAAGTGGCCGAACTGGCGGCGGCCTTCAACCAGATGGCTATCAGTCTCGAACATAACGAAAGGCTGCGCCGGGAACTGGTTTCCGACCTTGCCCACGAATTGCGCACCCCCCTGACTGCTATTGAAGGTTATATGGAAGGCCTGATAGACGGTGTGCTGGAACCTACCCCGGCCACTTTTGGCCGGGTGCAGCGCGAGGCTCGACGCTTGCACCGCCTGGCCCAGGAGCTAGGCAGGCTCTCGGAAATAGACTCGCCTGTCCTCAAGTTAAAACTGGAGAAAGTGGCGGCTCGCGAAGTAATCGAAGAAGTGGTTTCCAAAGTTCACCCGCAATTTGAATTCAAGGGGATTACCCTGGAAGTAAGCCCGCCTGCCGAACCAAACGGGCCGCTCTACGTCAAAGCCGATAATGACCGCCTGGAGCAGATTTTGATCAATTTGCTGGCGAATGCCCTGCACTACACCGATACGGGCGGCCACGTCAGGCTCTCCACCCGGCTAATCGCGGACCGGGTTGAATTTACCATCCAGGATACCGGCATCGGCATTGCCGAAGAAAACCTGCCCTATGTTTTTGAACGTTTTTACCGGGTGGATAAATCGCGTTCCCGGCACGGCAATACCGGCGGTAGCGGCATCGGCCTGACCATTGTGCGCCGCCTGGTCGAAGCCCACGGGGGCGACATCTGGATTGAAAGCAAGCCCGGTGCGGGTACGACGGTTCATTTCAGCCTGCCCGCAGCTTAGAAATATGAAATATAAAGAAAGAAGCGAATCAAATGAGTGATAGCGACAGCAAAAAATTTACCGATGTAGCCCGCCTGCGCACCCCGGAGCGCCTGGAGCGCCTGGAAGTCGAGCGCGTACTGGCGCTTTGCCTTGAAAATAAAGCAGTACATACCGTGCTGGATATCGGGACCGGCAGCGGCGTTTTCGCGGAAGCCTTCGCCGGGCGAGGCCTGGAAGTGGCCGGGATAGACGAAAATGACGAGATGCTGGCAGCGGCCAGGAGTTTTGTACCGCAGGCCAGCTTCGAGCAGGCTTCGGCGGAAGAATTGCCCTTTAAGGATGGCCAGTTTGACCTGGTGTTCCTGGGCATGGTTTTTCACGAAGTGGATGACCGGCTAAAAACTTTGAAAGAAGCCCGGCGGGCGGGTAAATCGAGGATTGCCATGCTGGAATGGCGCTACCGGGAAGAAGAAGTAGGCCCGCCCCTGGCTCACCGCCTCAAGCCCGAAGAGATCAAAGCCCTCGCGGAGCAGACCGGTTTTTCACAGGTCGAAGAATTCCCCCTGTCGCAACTGGTTCTCTACCGGTTGGATTTTTAAACCGGTTACAGGGCCGGGCCTAATCTTCAAACTTTCTTTAAGTTTAGCATAAAGTTTCTTCAAATCTGTCCTGTACTATAAGAACAACAACTGCAAAGTTTAGTTGTAAAACATAACTGTCAGGTAAGGACGGAGGTAATTAAAATGGCCTTTGCACTGTTTATGGCCAGCCCTTTGGGACGCGGCCTGCGGATTGTGGCAGGATTAATCCTGATGGCCCTGGGGATATTCTGGCTGGGCAATCTTGGAGGCTGGATACTGGCCGCGGTAGGTTTAGTGCCGCTGGCTGCCGGAGTCTTCGATGTCTGTCTCTTTGCCCCCCTCTTTGGAGCGCCATTAAGCGGGCGCGAAGTGCGCCAGGGACGGATTGTACAGCGCTAACCGGCTATCTGGCTTAGAGTGAGCCCCTGTTGTTCAGCAGAAACGGCTCGCGCCCGGCACCGGATTTACCCTGGCCGTAAAGGCAGGCTGTCGCAGCGAGCCGCAGCATTTTTAGAAGTCTCATTTATTAAATAATTATATTATTAAGACTGTTTTATTGAGAGGTTATTAGATGAACATCGCTTATTTCCGCAAGAGCAATTATTCGCTCCAGGAAACCATCGAGAATGTTAACCGCCTGGCCCGCAAACAGGGCTGGAAGATGCTGGGCGCGGCCGATTTGCCAGAGCAGGCCGGTAAGATGGTCCTGCTTTGCCGCCCGGATTGGGTCAAAACCCTGCTGGAAGAGAGCCAGGAATTGATCGGCTTTTTACCCTGCTCGGTCAGCGTCTTTGAGAAGAACGGCAAAGTGCTGGTCGGAACGGCCCAGCCTGCCATCATCAAGGCCCTTACTCAGAACGAGCAAATCACCGCGCTTGCTTCTGAAGCCGAAGCGCAGCTTAAAGAACTCATTCACGAAGCGGCAGGCGTGGGTGAATTGAAACCCACCGGTATAAAGCTCTATTCCACTCATTCCTGTCCTTATTGCAAAATGGAAAAGAACTGGCTGGACAGCCACAAAATCGAACACCAGCTTGTTTACGTGGACCACGACCAGCGCGAAGCCGAAGCGATGGTAGCGAAGACTGGCCAGATGGGTGTGCCGGTGACTGAAATCGTCTACGAGGATGGCGACCCCGAATTTATTATCGGGTTCGACCAGCCCAGGCTGGCTGCTATTCTCGGTGTGAACTAAAGCTATGCGAGCAGGCTCTCCGGGGCCTGCTTTTTTTATTTTATAAATTAATCGCACCTTTCTCTCGACCGCTGACTTGACGCGCCGCCTTTTTCCGCCCCGCGGCTTACCACTCTGCCGGATCTTTAAAGTTTCTTCAAACTTCCCTTAAACTTTCCTAAAACGCCCCCGGTATCATTTTATTTGAGACTACTGCCCTGAATAGTGTGGATTAAGTTCTGTCAGGCCGGAAAGGTTTACCCCGAAGACGGCATATAAGTACAAAAAGAGGTCGAACTAAATATGAGTACAATCATACTGGCGCTGGTGGTGGGGGCTGTAACAGGCCTGATGCTGGGCCTGGTAGGCGGGGGAGGTTCCATTCTGACCGTTCCGGCCCTTATTTATCTGCTCGGGCAGGGTGTAGGCCCGGCTACTACTATTTCGCTGGTGGTGGTCGGGGCGAACGCGGCCTTTGGTGGAATACAGCGCTACCGCCATAATAGCAAGGCTATCCGGTTGGACTACGCCTTTGCCCTGGCGGCCACCGGCCTGATCGGAGCGCAGGCCGGTAACTGGTTAAACCGCAACTTGCCCGACAAAGTAACCCTGGGGGCTTTCGCCCTCTTGATGTTGCTGGTAGCCGGGCTAATGCTGCGCCCTCCCCGGCTGGCTAAAATGGAGAACGTGGTTGTACCGGCCCTGGGGCATCGCTGGGTTAGAGTGGGCCTCATCGGCCTGGGCCTGGGCTTTATGACCGGGCTTTTCGGGGTAGGCGGCGGCTTCCTGATCGTTCCGGCCCTGGTGCTGCTGCTGGATTTCCCCATGAGCTTTGCCACCGGGACTTCCCTGGTAGTCATTGCGCTCAACTCCTTATCAGCCCTGCTGGGTCGCTGGCCGCTGGCAGGCCTGGACCTGGGCCTGGCGCTCACCTTGATTGCCACCGGGTTCGCCGGAACCTGGCTGGGCGGGAAACTGGCCCACAGAATGCAGGATAAGACCTTGCGGATAGTTTTTGCCTGGATGATCGTTGCTCTCAGCTTCTACATCGGAGCGCGGGTTTTACTTTAGGAGGAGCGGTTGGGACTGAACTGCCAGCCCCAGGAAAGCGGGAAATTAGCACAAGAAGAGAAGCTAAAATAAGAGTAGAGTAGAGAAAGGAAGAAAACAAAGTGGCTGAAGTAAAGTTTGAGAAGTACGGTTTCGGCAAGAAGATCAGTTTGCCCTACGAGGAAGCTATCGAGAGAACCAGGGCGGCTCTCAAGGAGCAGGGCTTTGGCGTTCTGACCGAGATTGACATCAAAAAGACCATGAAGGAAAAACGAGGGATTGACTTCCGCCCCTATACCATCCTGGGAGCCTGCAACCCGCTCCTGGCCCACCAGGCCCTCGAAGCCGAACTCGATATCGGTTTGCTGCTGCCCTGTAACGTGGTGGTCTACGAAGAGGACGGTGGCAGCGTGGTAAAAGCGATGGACCCGCAGGCAGCCCTGGGGATTGTTGGCAACGACTCTATCGAGGCGGTTGCTCGCGAAGCCCGAAGCAAGCTTGAAAAGGCTCTCGCCAGCCTGCCCGACTAATCATTGTTGGGGTTAGCAACCGAGTTCTGGGTGGTAAAGAGCCTGCCAGACCGGCCATCAAGCGGCGCGGGGCAGCGTAAAGCTGAAGGTAGAGCCCTGGCCGGGGCCGGGTGAGGTGGCTTCGAGGTGGCCCCCCATGCCCTCTACCAGCGCCCTGGAGATGGTCAGGCCGATGCCCGAACCGCCCAGGGCGCGGCTGCGTGATTTATCGACCCGGTAAAAGCGCTCGAAAAGATGCGGTAGATGTTCGGGGGCAATCCCGATACCCGTATCGCTGACCTTGAATTCCACCGCTTTTGAGGTCTGGCGCAAGCACAACCTGACCGCGCCGGAGGGTGGGGTGTAGCGCAGAGCGTTGGTTAGCAGATTGGTCAAAACCTGCACCGCTCGCTCAAAATCGGCCTGCACCGGAGGCAGGCCTTCCGGTATGAGGCTGGTAAAGGTTAACCCCTTTTCCTTGAACTGTTCCACCAGCCTTTCTGCGGCTACCGTGGCGATCTTAAGCGGGTCTACCGGGGCTATTTTGAAAGAGACCTGGTGAGCCTCGGCCCTGGAAAGCTCCTGGAGGTCGTCAATCAGGCGGCGCATCCGGCTGGCTTCATCGTAGAGCTTTGCCCAGGTCTTTTCGTCCGGCTCGATTACGCCGTCCAGCAACCCTTCCAGGTAGCCCTGCAAAGTGCTGACGGGGGTACGCAGTTCGTGAGCCACATCGCCCACCAGTTCCAGCCTGCGCTGTTCGTTCTCCTCAAGGGCGCGGGCCATTTCGTTAAAACTGGCGGCCAGTTCGCCCAATTCATCCCTGCGGCGGTGGTTTTTTGAGCCGGTTACCACTCGCTCGCCGTAATGTCCCGCCGCGATGCGCTGGCTGGCATCGGCCAGGCGGCGTACCGGGCGAATCAGTTGCCAGCTTACAAACAGGCTGATCAGGACCGCTACCAGCAAGGCCACGCTACCTGCTATCAAGAGGCTCTGATTCAGGGATTGCTGGAAAGCCTGGGTTAGAAGAGCCTCGGCGTTAGCCACAAAGCTGCCGGGCCCTCCCCGGTTCTCGCTATTCATGCCGAAGCCTGCCCCCGCGCCCGCTCTCAACATGCGCCCGCGCTGGGCGGCAAAATTAGCCGGGGCCACAAAATCGGTGGTTTGCAGCAGCACCAGCAGCACTAACGCAACAATCGCCAGGTAAGAGAGAAAAAGCTTTACTCCCAGACCGTACCAGCGAAATCCGGCTATTCTCTGCCTGAGCTTCACTTTAAGCACCCCGCTTTCATTCCGAAGCGATAGCCTACTCCTCGGATGGTTTCAATGTAGCAGGGATGGGCTGAGTCATCTTCCAGTTTCTTACGCAGGTTGGCGATATGCACATCCACCACGTGGTCATCGTAATACTCATCTCCCCAGACCTGTTCTAGTAGCTGATTGCGGGTAAAAACTCTGCCGGGATGGCGCATCAGGGCCACCAGCAAATCATATTCGCGCACGGTCAGGGGCAACTCTTCGCCGCGCTTGCGCACCTCGTGGCGGGTGGTATCCACTATGAGCTCGCCGTACTGGTAGGGGGCGGGTTTGCCGAGGTTATTATCCGGGTCGGGCGCGCCGATCACCTTGCGAGGCCTCCGCAGCATGGCTTTCACCCGCGCCACCAGTTCGCGCGGGCTGAAAGGCTTGGTCAGGTAGTCGTCCGCTCCAACCGCCAGGCCCACCACCTTGTCCACTTCTTCCGTTTTAGCCGTCAGCATCACCACGTAGGCATCCGAGAACTGCCTTAACTGGCGGCAAACTTCCAGGCCGTCCAGCCCCGGCAGCATCAGGTCTAAAATAACCAGGTCCGGTTCGCTAGAGCGGGCCAACTCCAGGGCCTTGATCCCATCATAGGCCGGCAGCACCCGGTATCCTTCGCGCTCAAGATAACCCTGGACCAGTTCTACCAGGTTAAGCTCGTCATCTACCACCAGTACGGTTGTCATAAATTCCTCTATTCGTTTCCTGGTAAAGGGCCGCTTCCCGCCCGGCTTTAATAAAACAGGCCCGCCGCGTTACCGGACAGGCCTGTTTGTTCTCTCGTTGTTATTTTCAATGGTTTCCAATCCGGTCATGTTGCTATTTCCATGCAGGGTCAGCCGGTAATCCTCCCGGGAGGAAGTTAA
Organism: Chloroflexia bacterium; assembly: GCA_036261665.1. Lineage (GTDB taxonomy): Bacteria > Chloroflexota > Chloroflexia > Chloroheliales > Chloroheliaceae > 54-19. The sequence continues at coordinate 83,796 of DATAKM010000018.1, read as the reverse complement.
ACCGGGGCGGCCTCAGTTGTGGGGGCCGCTTCGATCAGGCGGCTTGTCATAACCACTTCTACTGAGTCTTTTAACGAGGCCGAGACGCTGCAATATTTATCGTGCGAAAGCTGGATGGCTTTATCTACCATTTCCTGGCTCAGGTTGTGGCCGGTCAGCACATGTTCCACGATGATTTTGTCGAACTTGCGCGGATGCTCCTCGTGGACCGTTCCTTTGATTTCCAGCCGGTAGTCGGTTACGTCCTGGCGCATCTTGCGCAAAATGGGCAGCACGTCCATAGCGGTACAGCCTCCCAGCGACACCAGCAGCAGGGCCTTGGGGAAAAAGCCTTCCTCGTTTCCGCCTGCCGCTTTCACTGCGTCCATTACTACCGTGAAGCCGTCCGGGGCGGCAGCCGTAAAGCGCATATGTCCTTTTTTATCCCACTGCACGACTGTTTCCATGTCCATTCTTCCACTCCTTGATTATGTTTGCTAAACAACCCTTATATATAAGTCCGGGCTATCAGGCTGCTTTAATCTGCAAAGAATTCCGATCCCACTTTTACTCTAGCAGACAAATTTGAAGGAAGCTTGCGAAAACTTTGAAGAAAGTTTAAAGCTTTGCAGCCTTGAAAGAGCTGGTAAAGACCGGCGTTAAGCGCAAATTTTGTGAAAAATATCTTTAAGCTTTCTTCATAAATGTCTTATAGTTTCTTCAAACCTCGGTGTTATACCTGAAGTGTAAGGATAAAAATTGGAGCGAGTAAGGCCTGAACAGCCTGAACTGAAAGGAAATGATCATGGACGAGTCTAGTGAGAAGTTTTCCATCGTGCTCTTTTCCGGCACTGTCGACAAGATCATGGCCGCCGTAACAATGGCCAGCGGCGCAGCAGCTATGGAAAAAGATGTAACTATTTTCTTGACTTTTTGGGGATTGATGGGTTTTCGCAAGGACGACTGGAAGACAAACCGGCGCTTTAGCAAGGATTTTGAGGACTATGCCGAGCCGGCTTTCGAGTTGATGCAGGCCCGCAAAGTACCGCCCTGGATGGAAACTCTCCGGGACGCCATGGAACTGGGCAATATTAAGATTAAAGCCTGCGGCATGACCATGGACCTCTTTAACATTAAGCTGGAAGACCTCGAACCGGAGGTCAGCGAAATTACCGGCGTAGCCAGTTTTATCAGGGAGTCCGAGGGAGGCCAGATTCTTTTCATCTAAGAGGGGCCGGTGGGATGCTTCAGCAGATACAGCGGAGCGCGGAGCATCCTTCTAATTAAGCTAAGAGCTTAAAACAAGAGCTTTAAAGAGGAAGTAGATAATACAGGAGGTTCGATTATGCAGGGCGTTACCATTACTAAAGAGTCGGATGCGCGTGGCAGCTTTTGCCCCGGCCCGCTGATGGAGCTTATCCGGCAGGTCAGGATGGCCCAGGTGGGCAATGTAATCGCCGTAATATCGAGCGATGAAGGCAGCAAGAAGGATATCCCGGCCTGGATTGCCAAAGCCAAACAGGAATTTCTGGGAATGGAAGAAATTGACGGCGCGACCCGCTTTATCTGCCGCAAAATCAAGTAAACTTACAGGCCTGCCCGCGGTGCGTTCAATGGCGAGCGCATCCCTCCAGCTAACCATGCTGGAATAAACCGGGCAGACCAGGGAGCGAATAATAAGATGAAAGAGATTGTAGTACTGGGAGGCGGTACTGGCGGCACACTGGTCGCCAACCTGCTCGCAAAAAAACTCAAGAGTAGCGAAGCAAACATAACAGTGGTGAGCGCCAGCAATCGTCACCTCTACCAGCCCGGCTGGCTTTATGTGCCTTTCGGCAAGCAAGACCCCCGTGCCCTGAGCAGACCGGTTGCCAGCTTATTGCGTAAGCGCGTGAACCTGGTGCTGGGCAAGGTGGCCGGGCTTGATACCGAGAAAAAAGTGGTAGCCCTGGAAGAGGGCAAAAGTCTTCCTTATGATTACCTGGTTATCGCTACCGGTTCGCAGGTAGCCCCGGAAGATGTTCCCGGCTTTAGCGAAGGCGCGCACTATTTCTACACCGAGGAAGCCTCGTTCAAACTACACGCCGCCCTCGAAGAGTTTACCGGCGGGCGTATTGTAATCGGCGTGGGCGGCTTGCCCTATAAATGCCCGGTCGCGCCGCTCGAATTTACTTTCCTACTGGATGAGTACCTGACCCATCGCGGCATTCGGGATAAAACCGAGATTACCTATACCTTCCCGCTCAACCGGGTCTTCTCGATTGAGAGCGTGGCCGAAGTGGCCCAGCCCATGCTGGAAGAGCGCAACATCAAGATCGAGACTTTCTTTAACCTGGAAGAAGTGGTCCCGGAAGAAAAACTGGTCCGCAGCATGGAAGGCACCGAGCTTAACTATGACCTGCTGATTATGATCCCCCCGCATCGGGGCGCCAAATTCTTGCAGGGTCATCCTATCGCCGACCCGCAGGGCTGGGTCAAGACGGATCGCGCCACGTTGGAGGTCAAAGGCGCTCCGGACATCTGGGCTTTAGGCGATACCACCGACCTGCCGATCAGCAAGGCGGGCAGCACGGCCCACTTTGAAGCCCCCGTAATCGTAGAACGGCTCGCCTCCAGGCTGCGCGGCACTAAGCCCGAAGAAAAACATGCCGAGTATAACGGGCACGTGATGTGCTTCCTCGAAACCGGCTACGGCAAGGCCAGTATGCTTAACTTTGATTATGAACACCCGCCCAAAGTGGCCGAACCGAACCATACGGTCCACTACGAGAAGATGGTCTTCAACAAAGCCTACTGGTACCTGGTGCCGACCGGTGTAATGTAATCATCTGCCTTCGCCTGTTCATCATCAACCTCCCGGCCTGCTGTTAAAGCACCCACCGGGAGGTTTTTTAGACCAGGCCTTCTTTGAATGGTATTAGAAGCCGCTTTTACCTCGTTTTTTACTTTCCAACACTATAATTAATTTATCGAAAGATATACCGGCCAGTTTGTTTTCGTCTCACGCTCTAACGTTTTAGCCTCGCATTCCGGCAACGTCCTGCCCTGGTTAAGCTAAATCTCAGAGGCCCTGACTGAATTACACCCGAGTGTATTACAGTATTACACTGGAAGGGGTAAGAAGATGAAAGCCCACTCACCCACTCTCAAGTCTGCCGGACATACCGGCCTGGATCGTTTCCTGGTAATTATCCTGGCCGGGATAGGCCTACTGCTGGTGCTGGCCTTCACCAGTTTGCTGGTGCTGAAACAACCGGCCCGCACCCTCACTGATACTACCCCCGATGGCACGGTTTTGAGTTTTATGAATGCTCTCAGCCAGCGCAATTACCAGCAGGCATATAGTTACCTCAGCGATAGTATGGTCAATAAACCATCTGAGGATGAGTTTACCCGCTTTAATGATTCAATGGGTGGCTATCATGGCGCAAACGAGCGGATAGAAATTTACAGAGTAAATGTAACCAACCCTAAAGCCGTAGTTACTCTGCGATATTACCAGACCGGTTCCGGGCCACTTTTCGGCAACCAGTACTCCTACGATGAAAATGTCGAGTTGAAGCAAGAAGGGGAGGTCTGGCGCATCACCTGGCTGTCCTCGCGTTATATTCCAACCTACTATCCGTATAAGTATTAACCTTAACTCTATTAAATAGAGGCTTAAGAAAGGAGGCCGGCGATGCAAATAGCGCGAAGAGTCTACCTTTACCTGGTTAGCATTATCAGCCTGATAATGTTGCTGGTTGGCGCGACCAGCCTGCTGCGCCTGCTCCTGCAACTCTGGCTCGACACCCGGCTGAGTAACTATGTTGATAACGTCAATACCTATTTTCGGGATGAATTTAGCCTGTACGGCGCGATTACCCTGGTCGGAGCAATCGTCTGGCTAACCCACTGGATTCTGGCGCAGCGCAGTCTTTTAGCCCCTAAGGGTGAACTGGAACGCCAGTCGGTCTTGCGTAAACTAATGGTCTACATGACCCTGGGCGTAACCGCGCTGGTCGTTTTTACCTCTGCCGCGTCAGTTCTAGAAGCTTTTTTAGCTTACTTCTCCGACCTTGACCGGCCCTACTTCATCGAGCGAATAAGTGACCCGGTGGCCAGGGTGCTGGTCTATAGCGCCGGTTGGCTCTATTACTGGAAGGTCCGCTCGGACGATAACCGGGTGGTGCCTGAAGCAAAGCATGCTTCCACCCTCCGGCGCTGGTACTTTTATGTGGTTAATTACATCGCCCTGACCGTTCTGGCGCTTAACCTGGCCAGCCTGGCCGACCAGACCTGGCAGGTGATTACCGGCAGGACCATCTCGCCCGGTTCCAGTTTTATCCCGATGTGGGCTACCGCGGCCCTGGCCTGGATTGTTGCCAGCCTGGCAATCTGGCTCTGGCACTGGACCTGGGTGCAGCACCAGATAACAATCTCCGAGGACGAACAGCACTCACCCTTGCGCAAGGTTTATCTTTATATGGTGCTGATCCAGATGATTATCGTCACTCTTACAAGCGCCGCCCTCTTTTTGTACACTCTGTTGCGCTATACCCTTGGCGATAACCTTGCGGAACAGAGCGGCGAGTCTTTGCTGACCGCGACAGGGGTAAATGTGCTGCCCGCCCTTATTTATGGCGTTTTCTGGTGGTATCACGACCTGGCCCTCAAGGCCGATACCGCGCTGCTGGTAGAGGAACTGCCGCTTCAGGCCAATCTGCGCCGCCTCTATCACTATCTGATAACTCTGATCAGCCTCAGCGTCCTGGCGATTGGCCTGGCGCGCCTGCTTAGAGTGCTGGCCGATTTCTGGTTGCACGGCCAGGCTACCTCGAACTTCACCCGGCAGGCCTGGAGCGATGAAATAAGCATGTTTACCACCCTGATCCTGGTGGGTGCTTCGGTCTGGTTCTTTTACTGGCGCAGGCTGCAACAGCAAACAGTGGTAGAGGGGGCCGAGGAGCGTTTTTCGCTCCCACGCCGGATTTATCTCTACCTGGTACTCTTTGGCAGCGTGGTAGCTTTGCTCTTTGGCACAGCCTGGTTGTTCTACCAGATATTCAAGCTTATTGGCACGGTAGTCACCGGCAGCTTTATCAGCGATATAAGCTGGGCGCTTGGTATCACCATTACCGGCGGCACTATCCTGGCCTATCACCTGCGCACTTTGATCCTGGACCTTAAAGCGCGGCCTGCCGTAAAGATCGAGGCCCCGGGGGTAGCAGTTCCGGCGGAAGCGGGCGGCGGCTCTTTATTGCTGCTGGTTGAAAGTAGCAACCCGGCTGACCTGCAAAGCTCGCTGGATAGCCTTAAAAAGATCCTTCCTCCCGAGGTGCAAATGCAGACTCTACCGGTGGGTAAGCTGACGCTGGCTGAAATCACGGCGCGTATCACCGGGCGGGCCTCTCCTGATGACCCTGCCGGAAAACAGGAGCACAAAGGCCTGGTAGCTTCCGGCTAAAAATAAAGGCATGTGCAGTTAACAAGAGATCAATAATTAGAAGTAAAAAGCCTCGACTGAATAACAGCCGGGGCTTTTTATTAAAAGATAAGGCAGCGAGAACGCTATTATTTAACCAGCCGGGTGCATCTCACAAAATTGTCAGTACCGGCGGTCTTTAGCTGCTGGCCCGGAAAATGGCTGATGGTTAACCCTATTATATTGTTGTGATTCAACACCAGGCCGTTAGTGCCATCCGGTAGCCCGCTGCCGTCAATGGTCACGGTCGGCCCGCCGCTGCCGCAGTTGCCCACCAGGTTTACGCCTTGCCGCAGATTGTATGTCCAGTTCATCCCGCTTTGCAGATTAAACTGAACATCTACCTCTACCATGATGGTCTGGCCGCTGACAGCGCCGGCGAGGGCATTGGAAAGGGTGTTCGCGGTGGTTCCCAGGCCGTCTTCCTGCGAAACCGAGACCTGCCAGACTGTGGTAACTACCGAGCTGTTGGCGCTATAAGGCGAATCGCCCGTGGTTTTATGGGCTTTAACCCGGTAGAAGTAACCTGTATCGGCGTTTAAGCCGACATTATCGGTAAAAGTGGTAATGTCCGGGCCGGTAGTGGTCCCGACCTGGTTCCAGCTACTTACGCCGTCCGGGCTGCGTTCCACGATATAACCCTCTTCGCTCCTGGAATTATCGGTCCATTGCAGGTTGACCTGGTTCGCCGCAGTAGCCCAGACGAGCAGCCCGGTTGGTTGCGCCAGCGGGGTTTGAGCGTGGCCCTGGTTGGAGTAGGCCGAATTTCCCGAAGAGTTAAAAGCGCGCACCCGGTAGTAATAGTCGCTTCCATCCAGCACCGTCTGGTCCTGGTAGCCGGTTGCGTTGCTGCCGGTAGTGCCTATCAAGGTAAAAGTACCGTTGGAGGTGGCCGCTCGCTCTATGTAATAGCCATCTTCACCGCTCGAATTATCGTTCCAGCTTAAATTTACCTGCCGCGGCCCTACGGCGGAAGCGGTTAAGCCTGTGGGTGCGATAAAAGGAGTAGTCTGACTGGCAAGGCCGCTGTAAGGCGAAGTGCCGTAAGAGTTATAAGCTCTGACCCGGTAATAATAGATAGTGCCATCGGCCAGTCCGCTGCTGGAGAAAGTAGTGGTGTTTGCCGGAACGCTTCCCACCTGGCTAAAGCTGCCGCTCGGACTGGTGCTGCGCTCGATATAGAATCCGCTCTCGTTAACCGAGTTATCCACCCAGCTCAGGTTGATCTGGCTGGCTGAATAAACCGAAGCGGCTAAGCCGGAAGGAGTGCCGGTAGGTGCAACCGCCGCCTGTGCCGAGTCGGGATTTATCATCAGAGAGGAACTATCTACCGCTTCGAAGTTCAAGCCTTTAATCGTGGCTAATTCATTTACCAGGGCGTTATCGTCCCAGCCGCTATTGGGTTCGCCTGAAATGTACCAGTTCGAGCCATTATCGGCTACGATCATGCCGTAGGTTTTGAGCGCCTGGAGAATCGCTTTCGTCTGCGGTGAGAAATTGGCTGGAATAACATAACCGGCCTTGAGCCGGAAACGCTGGCCCATGGGCGGGTAGCTCAGGCTGGTATAGGAACTGGCCTGGTGGCGAGCGGGCCAGACATAGGTATTGCGGGTGCGCACTACCGTAAAGCGCAGGGCATGATTGATATTGCCCGCCTGGGCCTCGCTATACCTGGCCAGACCGGGCAGTATCGGCAAACCCGCCGCGTCCGCCGAGGTCCAGTTGGCCGGGCGTAAAGCATTCGAGTTGAGATTGAAGAGTGCCCCTGACCCGTCCTGCCAGCTTGTCCCACCGTTCTGCGGATAAGATGACCATGTTTCGTACAGGCTACAGCTTCCCTGCTGCACCACAATCACGTGGCGGTCGCCGCTACTGCCTGATCCGCCTTCAATCGGCGCATTTGCCGGTATGGGATACGGGCCGGGATCGCTTTCGCTGGCATAAGTAAAGGAGACCGGCACGCCCGGTTGGTTCTGTGGCACTCCTATGTAGGGTATGCCGATGGGCGCACCCTGCCATGTACCCGAGCCAAAATCGGGATGCAGCCCGGTATTAGCCCCGATGCTGTTAATATAAGCATTTGAATTGGGGTCTACCGGCAGATTTGTCACCGGTACGTTCCAGATGTTATCCGCCGGAAAGATCTGGCAGCCGGCGGCAACCGGACCTTGCGCCTTGCCGGTGGGGGTGGCGTTGGAACAAGTCGCGAGCAAGCCTATCAATAACAGGCTGAGTATTAGCAGGCCATACCTGGCGGAACGGGCGAGAACCGGTTTTAGAGAGATCATAGCTATCCTGTTGCTTGGTTTTTACCAACTGTAAATTTTGCTATGATCAAAGTGTAAACAGGGACGCGCTGAGTCTGAATAGCCGAACTTTCCTATTTTTGCAGGCTGCCCGGACCTGTTTAGCGGGCTTCAGAAATCAAGACCTCGCCGGAAGTAATCTCAACCTGGTTCCTGACAAACTGACTCAGGACACCTTTGACCCAGGTTTCCGCTACCCGGTTCGACTCTTCAGCCCCCGCCCGGTCCTCAAAGAGCGAGAAGCTGGCAAAACCATCTTCCGAGTCGACCCAGTAGTAGCCCAGGAAGCCTTTAATGGGACTGATTAGCGGCACAAAATCGTGTTCAACGCGTTGCTTGATCTCGTCAATCGCGCTCTGTTCGGCCTCATACTTGCGAATAGTAGCGTACATCCAGTTGCTCCTTTCTCGACAAGAATTGATTTAATGGTAAGAATGCGGAATTGGGGTAAAGGAGTTTTAGGCAGCCAGGCAACTTACCACGCTCCGGCAGGGGTTTACGCCGGTATTAAGCTGGGTGGCTTCTGCTTCATTTCTATAGTTGTATTCTAACAATCAGGTCAAGTCTGACCACCTGCTGAGCCAGATAAGACCCGGTCTTCAGGAGCGGGGAGTAAGAAATTATTTTAAGCTGTTACACCTGACTACTATTCCTGTTCTCAGACGAGTTGCTTAACGCGCGATTTTAGCGGCTTTTGGCTGCGTGGTTTCATACCGAAGAGGAAGCGAACAGGATTAAATCGTCTGACTAGGAGCTCGAAAATAAGATAAGTAACCGCCAAGGCAGCGACCATAATCAGCCCAAACTTGATTAACAAAGGTAAGTCCCACTGTACAACATAGTAGCCAATAACGACCACTACTGGCAGGTGCAAGATGTAGGTCGGGTAAGAAGCTTCGTTTAAATACTGTAACGCCCGGTGGTTATGGTTGAGGTAGCGTTGGCCGAAACCCAGAAAGGTCATTACCCAGCACCAACCGGTAAAATAAAACAGGAAAAAATGCAGAACGCTCAGCGGCGATAAACCGGAAAAGTCAAGGTTCAAAAGCCTGTACATCACCAGACCGAGCGATGTCAGGACTGCCAGTCCTAAAGCAATCCAGCGTTGGCGCTCTAGCTCCTGACTGAAGCGGGAGTCGGCTACCAGAAGATACCCGATCAGTAACAGGCTAAAAAAGTAAAAGGGATTTTTACCACCCATATCGGGTAGCGGTAGAGCAGCAATCAGCATCAAGATAACGCCTGGCAGGAAGATTACGCCGGGCTTGTGGCATATTGCAGCTAGCCTGGCAATAAAAATCTGCCCGCTCTTTCGTCGCAGCCAGCTAAAGAGCGGCAAGGCTATTAGAGAAAAGATGAAGAGGTAAAGAATAAACCAGAGGTGCCCGGGTGTAAATCCATTACCTTTAAAGCCGGTTAGATCTCCGGGGCCTAAGGTAAAGAAAGATGGATAGAACTGGAAAAACGACCGGTTATAGTCCGGATTCTGGAAGCCTGCGTAGTAAACCTGTACCGGTACGATTACCACCAGCCCAAAAAAGAGCGGGATGAAAAGTCGCTTGAAACGCTCGGAGAGATATTGACCGCCGGTTCTAAAGCTCAGGGCATACCAGCTTGCTCCTCCGGCCAGCACAAACAACAGGGACATTTGCCAGGGGCTAAAAAGATCAATAATGCTATAACTTAAAGCACGACTCAACTCATTATTTTTAACGTAAAAGGCATCCCATATGTCGAAAATTACGGCGGTATGGAACGGAAAAAGCAGTAAAACTGCCCCAACCCGCAACCAGTCAAGAGCAAAGTTGCGGGCGGGTTTGTCCGAAGTGCCGATACTTTGTGACAGCATTGACTTTCCCCTTACTTCTAGATTGTTTAAGAGCCCCTGATTCAGCTACCTGTTGTTAAAGCGGAAGTCTTTCTCTATTTATTTATTTTATATAAAGCAGGTGAAATAGCAGGTAAGGGTCACTCAAAATTAAGTAAAAGGGAAAGTTTACCGCCAGGTTGAATTAGCAACTTCCTGGCGAATACAACTTGAACGCTTTGAACTTCAGCTTTCTATCCGGTCAAAGTCAATCAGGGTTTCCAGAACTTTGCTGCCATCCCAGGTATCGCGCTTAAATTGCTCGTGATAGGCGTCAATGGGGTGAGGCGACTTTTGCACCACCGTATAGGCGTGCTCAAAGCTGACAGCCTTCATAAAGTAAATCAAATAGTCGCCGTCACTGTTGCTATCCAGAAAGACCGCTTCGACTATCACCTGTTCATCGCGCAAAGTTGCCAGCACTTCATCCGGGCGACGATTTAATTCAGCCGCCCACGCACGCACCCGCTCCAGCGATCCGGGCTTCAGTTTTATTTTAACGCAGCGTGTTTCCATTAACTTTACCTTCCCTCGCTTTCAAATCTTCAGACACCCGCTAAAGCCTTTCGCTTTCCTGCCTCTTAATAAGCCACGCTTTGCGAATGTCCTGATGTTTAGTAAGATCATACCGGGCTACTTCTAAAACCGCTTTCCCCTACAGCATACCCTAAAATAGCGCGGAAATCCTCATAATAGCCTTGCTCACCCACACGGAAGAAACTGGTACAATGGCAAAGCGTAGTTTTCTACTAAATCTGTCGTTGATGAGTTTTATAGATCTGAAAGGGTAAGATGAGCGCCTTTGAATATGATAGCAATCTGCTGGACCGTTACCCGGGAGTAGTGGGTGGTGTGATTATCGCGCGCGGTTTACAAAACGGCCCCACCTCAGACTCCCTGCGGCAAGTCTACCTGGCCGAGCAGCAGGCGGTGCTGGCCCGCCTGGGCGATACTCCGCTCAGCCAGCTTCCTTCTATTTCGGCCTGGCGCAGCGCCTTTAGTCGCTTCGGTGTGGAGCCGACTAAGTATCGCTCGGCGGCGGAGAGTTTGCTGCGCCGCCTGACCAAAAAAGGCGACCTGCCGCTGATTAACACCCTGGTAGACATCGGCAATCTGGTCAGTATCAGGCACACCCTGCCGGTGGCGGTGATAGACTTGCGCCCGGTTCAGGAGGGCATTCGGGTACGTTTCGCGGAAGGTTCTGAACGGTTTAGCGTCCTGAACGAAAGCGGTGAAACTGTCGAAAACCCGCAACCGGGCGAGGTCATTTTTACCGATGCCACCAACCTGGTTTTCTCGCGGCGCTGGTGCTGGCGGCAGAGCGACCAGAGCGCCGCCCAACCCGACACCACCGATGCCCTTATTACCGTGGAAGCCCATCATACCACTGCTCAATCCGACATTGAAGCAGCCCTGGCCGATTTAACCGGCCTGCTGCACGAGTTTGCGGGCGGCACGTACCGGACCGGCCTTGCGAGTTCCGCCAATCCCAGGGTGCAGGAGTAGCGCTTTAATAAGCGAACCACGCCGCTTTGAGATGCAGCCCGTAAAAGAGCGCGGTATACTGCTAAGCACTACCGGTAAGCACAATCGTGACCGCCAACGGGCTGCTACCGGCGCTAAAGAGCATTCTCCTGCTACTTAACATAATCTATAGAGTTAGGGGTAAAGGAATAAGATGAGCAGTAACGGTAATCTTGATAAGACCGACCCGGTGGTCACAGGCCGCCAGCGTGAGGCAATCGTGGTGGGGGCCGGGCCGGTAGGACTGGTGGCAGCCCTGGCCCTGCACGCCGGGGGCCGGTCAGTCACGGTGCTGGAAGGCGAACCGGAAGGCCGCCAGCGACCGGGCAGCCGGGCGATTTACATCCATAAAGCCACCCTTAAATTTCTTGAGCAGATTTGCGCCGGGCTGGGCCGGGAACTGGCCGATCACGGCCTGGTCTGGCCGACCAAGCGCACCTTCTACCGGGGCCAGGAGGTCTACGTACGCCAGTATCCCCCTTTTAATCCTGCCGATCTGCCGCCTTTTACCAGTCTGCCCCAGGTCGAGATTGAGCGCCTTTTGATGGCGGCCTGCCAGAAGGCCGGGATTGAGCTCGCCTGGAACGAGCGCATCAAAGATGTCACGACTTCTGAGGGAGGTGTAACCCTGACCACCGAAGCGGGCCGGACCTGGGAGGCTCGCTACGTGATTGCCGCCGATGGCGCGCGCTCGGCCATTCGCAGGAGCCTGGATATCCCGATGGAGGGGGAGCGCTCCAAAAATTACTTTATAGTGGTAGATGTCAAAGAAGACCCTGAGCAGCCCTTGCCGCTGGAGCGAGTTTTTCATTACGAACACCCGGCGGTAGGTCACCGCAACGTCCTGCTGGTACCCTTCCAGGGCGGCTGGCGCATAGATTTGCAGTGCAACGAAGCCGATAACGCCCAGGAGTTCAGCAGCGAAGAAGGGGTGCGCCGGTGGCTCTCGAAGGTAGTACCGGCCAGGTACGCCGGTAGGATTACCTGGGTTTCGACCTACCAGTTCTTGCAGCAGATCGCCGGCAGCTTCACCGACCAAAACCGCCGGGTGCTGCTGGTAGGCGAAGCCGCGCACCTGTTTGCGCCGTTTGGCGCGCGCGGTTTAAACTCTGGAGTAGCGGATGCAGTAATGGCAGCCGAGGCCGTTGCCGGGGCTTTGCGGGCGGATAGCCCGGGCAAAGCTCGCGAGGCTATCGAGAATTTTGCTAGCGAGCGCCGGGCGGCGGCTGATTATAACCGAAACGCTGCCGGGGTCGCCCTCAAACACATGACCACCGGGGGCAGCCGCTGGCTCTGGCTGAAGCGATATGCCGCCGCCAGGGTAGCCGCCCTGGGCCTGAGAGCGGGCCGCTGGCTCGATGAAGGGCCTTACGGCCCTCGCACCGGCCCGGGTGGAAAAGTTTCCAGCAAATATTAAATAAAAGGCGGCGCGGATAGTAGCGGAAAGGGCAGGTAAAACAATGGACACTGAAAACCTAAAGGTAGCGGAAGTCGCAAAGCCAATCGCTAACGGCGAGCCTGTGGCGGCCCCTGGTTCGGCTCAGGAAGACGAGCTTGCCCGGCTCTACCAGGATATGCAGAATCTATCGGTCACTCCGCTCTGGCAAATTGAGACCAACCTGATGTCGCGCCAGCCACGCCCAGAAGCCCTTCCCTGGCTGTGGAAATGGCAGGATTTGTATGATGTCGCTAGCCGCTCCGGTGAGCTTGTCCCGATTAACCGGGGTGGCGACCGCCGGGCGATTGCCCTGAGTAACCCCGGCCTCAAAGGTAAACCTTTTGCCACTCCTACCATGTGGGCGGCGGTGCAGTGGCTCAACGGCCGTGAAGTAGCCCCGGCCCACCGCCATACCGCCCAGGCCATCCGGTTCATCATTGACGGGAGCGGTTCGTGGAGTACGGTCGAGGGCGACCGGGTCTTTCTGGAGCGCGGAGACTTTGTGCTTACCCCGCCCATGCTCTGGCACGATCACGGCAGCAAGTCGGAGGAACGGGCCATCTGGATGGATGGCCTCGATATTCCGCTCAATAACTTCCTGGACGCCAGTTTCTTTGAGCCTTATCCGGCGGAAGCGCAGGAAGTAACCGAGGTTTTGAATGGTACGGTGCTAAAGTACGGCGTGGGCCAGTTGCGGCCTGCCTGGGAGAAGCCTTCGGTGCAATACCCGCCCATGCATACCTACAAGTGGGCCGATACCGAAAGAGCCCTGAATAACCTGGCGCAGGTAGCGGCGAGCCCCTTTGATGATGTGGCCCTCGAATATATCAATCCGCAAAGCGGTCGCTCGGTGATGCCTTCTTTTACCTGCTGGATTCAAATGTTGCGTCCCGGCATCCACACTTACGCGCACCGGCAGGTCGGCAGCGCCGTCTATCACGTCTTTGAAGGCAGCGGGGAGACCATTATCAACGGGATCAGCTACGAGTGGGAACAGGGTGACTTCTTTGTAATTCCAAGCTGGGCCTGGCACGAGTTCCGCAACCGCTCGTCCGATCAAAGAGCGATCCTCTTTTCAATGCAGGACACTCCCGCCATCGTGGCTCTCAACAAGTACCGGGAAGAGCCCTATTCGGAGAACGGAGGCCGCCAGCCCGTCACAGGCTCTTTTCAGGTGATGCGCCGTTAAACCGGGCCGGGGAAGGGCAGAAGGTTTTAACCGGTTACCAGTAATGTGAGGCCCGCAATAATCAGGACTGCCTCGATCAGCACGATAAAAAAGCGTTCCGGCAGGCGCTCGAGAATGCGCTTGCCGGTATAAGATCCGGCCATCATCAAGGGCCCCAGGGCCAGTCCCACGGCAGCGGCTTTGGTAGTTAAAGCGGCACTACCCCCGTAGGCAACCAGTTTTGTCACGTGCATTACCACTGTCGCCAGGGCTTCCGTGCCGATATAGGCTCCTCTCATCAGGCCATAGGCCAGGAAAAAGGGTGCCAGGATAGGTCCGACGCTGCCGACTAAAGCCGAGAGAAAACTAAAACCGGCCCCGATTATGACAAAACTATGCAGCGTCGGGCGGTACGAGGGCTTTCGGCGCAGGTGCCGCCACACCACCGTCAGCAGTAGAAAGACACCTACCAGGTGGGTTAGCAGCGGCAGAGGCGCCTTTGCAAAAAGAAATCCGCCCAGCAAGGCCAGCGGTACCGCCCCCAGGCTAAACCACCCCACGACCGGCAGTACCACCTGTTGCCGGTTAAACCAGACCCGGCTGCCATTACCGATTAACTGGGCCACTGTCAGAATCGGGATGGCATCGCGCACTCCGAATATGGCTACCAGGACCGGCAGCAGAATAGCTGCTCCACCGAAGCCGGTCACTCCCGCTACGGTAGAAGCGGCAAAGGCTGTGACAGCCAGCAAGACTATTTGCCCGGCTCCTATCGAAAAGATGTCCAACCCTGCCTGCCCTCCCATTTCCGCCCTGGTTACTCTTTATTGTAATTAATCGCCGCATATAATACTGTGGAACTCTTCCAGGGGCACTCAGGAGCTACAGCAGGTGGTCGCGGGCGCAAATTATCCACTGCGCCTTCGCGCAAACCGGCGCGCCGCTTATTCCGGGAATTTTTCTTGGAGTGGTGGGGCAAGCCTGAAGTTAGCGGGTCAGTTTCCAGATGCGGCGGTAGGTGCGGACTCTAAGCTGCGTTTCGGAACTGGCCAGCTTGCCGCGCCAGCGCCCTACCACGGCTTGCAGCATGCGCCAGCCTAACCCGCTGTAGGTCAGCAGGCGAGCAGCCAGCATAAAGCGGCGGCTGTAGTGTTTGCGGAAGAAGTAGAAGCGACTGCGCCAGAGTTGAACCTGCATATCTTCGCGGAACTGGCGGGTGCTGGCCCCGGCGTGGTGAATGATCCTGGCGGAAGGCAGGCAATAGATTTTCCAGTGATGCGGTTTGCGCCGTCCCGCCCGGAAGCGCAGGCCTACCGGGCTGTATCCGGCAGGCATTTCCGACTGTTTGACCCGGTAGCACCAGTCGATCTCTTCCATATACATGAAGAAATCCTCGTCCATCAGGCCAATTTTTTCCAGGACGGCCCGGCGGACCATCAGGCAGGCCCCCAGCGGGAAGTCAATCTCAAAAGCCTGCGGAAATTCGCCTTCATATAAACGGCGGGGGTAGCGCCCGTTCAGGCGCGAGCGGGTGAAACGCCAGTTGAGCGGGAAAAATTCGAAGAAAAGCTGGCCCAGGCCGGGAAAGTGAAAGGCCCCTTCCTGAAACGAGCCGTCCGGGTAGAGCAGGGCCGGGCCGACAATCGCGGCCTGCGGTTCGGCTTCCAGGAAGGCCACCATCTTCCAGAGAGCATCATCCACCACCTCGGTATCCGGGTTGAGCAGCACCAGGTAATCACCTCGCGCTACGGAGAGGGCCTGGTTGCTGGCGGCGGCAAAGCCCCGGTTTTCATTGTTGGCGATCAGGTGGGCCTGCGGGAATTCTGCCCGCACCATGCTGACGCTGTCATCTTTGGAATTGTTGTCTACTACCAGCACTTCAAAGCGGTAATGATGGTGCGGATTGGCATAGACCGCTTGCAGGCATTTGCGCAACAGGCCCGAGGTGTTGTAACTGACTATTACAATCGAAAGATCAACTAACTGAGGCTCTGTTCCGGTGGCAGGCCCGATGCTGTCTGCGGGGTCCAGACCATCTTTTAGCTGCCCATTTCCTGACATTTGCCTTCTCCTGGAAAGATAATTAGCGCTTTGAAAAGGTTACGCCCGCCAAGTTACAGCGTAACTATAACTTTATAATAGTAGTTTATTGTAGTATAATCCCCGGTACAGAGGCTGTCAAAGCTTTGATTGTTTTATATTTTTGCACTTGAGGAAAGTCTGGGTGTCATCGCTTTCTCGCTACCCGCCTAGAATGATGCTATTTCTTTCCAGTTTATTCAACAACAAATTTTGAAACCGATCAGTTGGAAATTTAGATAATCCTGGCAGAATTATCGGTCATACTGATGGGCGCGACAGGTTGCCCGGGGTAAGACGACGCCATGATGAGGCAGACAAGGGGAGTAATCAATCAGGTAGACATGAGTCAAGAGAGACCGGATTTTAATCATTTGAGCAAGACCGAATTGAATGAAATTAAGAACAAACTGGCCCGTTTAGGCCTCAAAATAGCTGACGCCGAGAATCACGTGCCGGGCGAAGGCGGCCCCTCGCTCGAAAGCCAGTTGGATGACCTGCTGGCCGATATTATCAGCAAAGCCAGCGGCCATTCCGAAGTTCAACCGGAGCCTTTGCTGGCCGGAACCGAACAGGACAAGCCGCGCCGGGTGGTCGTGACCGGGATGGGTACGATCAACCCCCTGGCCCACAACGTTGAGGATTTCTGGAATGGTCTGAAAAAAGGCCAGAGCGGGATTGCCCGCATGACTCTCTGTGATCCATCGAATTACCCGACCCATATTGCAGGCGAGGTAAAAGACTGGGACCCTAAAAAGTTTATGGACCCCAAAGATGCCCGCCGCATGTCGAGAGGCTCTCAATTTGCCGTAGCCGCCGCCCGCCAGGCCGTTCAGGACGCCGGTTTGAAAGTGGAAGGCGACCTGGCCGATGAGTATGGCGTGGTCTGGGGCACCGGCAACGCAGCCTATCCCGAAACCGAACAGGGCGTACGCACCATGCTGGAAAAAGGCGGCATGAAGCTCAGCCCCTTCTTTATCCCCACTATTCTGCCGAACATGCCGGGCGCGCAAATCGCCCTGCAACTTGGCCTTAAAGGCTACAACTCGACCCTGATTACCGCCTGCGCCTCCAGCACCCAGTCGGTGGGCGAAGCGGCTGAGATTATCCGCCGGGGTGATGCCGAGGTTATCCTGACTGGCGGCGGTGAAGCGCCGATCAGCGAGCTTGGCCTGGCCGGTTTCTCCGTGATGCGGGCCATGAGCAGCGCCCGGAATGAAGCTCCCACCACCGCCAGCCGTCCTTTCGATAAACAGCGCGACGGTTTTGTACCCTCGGAAGGCGCTTCCGCCCTGGTCCTGGAAAGTCTCGAACATGCCCTGGCCCGTGGCGCTCATATCTACGCCGAAGTAATCGGCTACGGCGCTACCTGCGATGCCTATCACCTGGTCGCGCCGGAACCGTCCGGCCTGGGGGCCGTCCGCGCCATGCGCCGGGCCTTGCACAGCGCCCGTATGAACCCGCGCGATATCGACTACATCAACGCCCACGGCACCAGCACCGACCTGAACGATAAAATGGAGACGGTGGCGGTCAAAAAGGTCTTTGGCGATTACGCCTACCAGGTCCCCATGAGCAGCACCAAGTCCATGATCGGCCACTTGCTGGGCGGCGCGGGCGGAGTCGAAGCGGTTGCTACCATTCTCATGATGAAGAACGAAATGATTCATCCGACCATCAATTATGAATATCCGGATGAGGAATTGGACCTGGACTATGTACCTAACCGGGCGCGGCCCTACAAAATCAAGGTTGCCATGAGCAACTCGTTTGGTTTTGGCGGTCATAACGCCTCTATCATCTTTAAACAATACAAACCGGAGACCCAGGAGTAACAGGCCCTGAGCATGCTTCGGTCAGGGTATACCGGGTCGTGCCTGAAGGAGCAAGCGCTTTGGCTGCTCCAACCTCAGCCCTCGTAAGCTATCACGACGTTCAAAGGAGTGAGCGGCTGCCGCGAAGGTGAGAACATTACAGTTTTACAATTGTCTTTCCAGGTACCAGGCTTTAATACCTGTAGAAGCGGAGGAATCGAAGATGGCAGTTGGAGAATTCTATACCTACAGTATTTGGGAGTTGCGACCGGGTCACCAGGGCCGCGAATTGGAAGAACTCACTCGCCTGGGGATTGTTCCGCAGTACGGGCGAGTCGAGGGTGTTAAATCGGTCAAGCTCTTCCGGATTGACGAGGGTGAGGATGCCGGCAAGTATATCTCTGTAACGGTCTACGAGAGTCGCGAGGCTTTTAACAAGTGGTTTACCAGCACGGGCCGCGAGATTCAGGCCTGGGAAGCCGCTATCCGCCCCACTACCGAACGCTGGATTGACGTGGCGGGCCAGACGCGGGTACACCGGGCCAGTCTGCTGCTTGACCACGAATATGAACAGCCCGACGCTCCGCAGCCGCCTCCCAGTTCGAGCGGCCCGCGCATTGTGTTTTAATTCAGGAGTTAGATTGTGCTTCTTTCCATTAGTAATAAAGCTGAGGTACAGCGCGAGATAAGACTAAACCGGATTCTTTTCTGGTTAGGTGTCGCCTGTTTGCTCTCCTCCATGCTGGTCTTGTTTGTAAGCGCCGGGCTACCCTCCCTGGCCAGCCTGGTTTTCTTAATTGGTTATCCGGCCCTGATTATAGGTCTTTTGCTCTCCAAGCGCGGCGCATACACCAATCGCCGTCACGGGGTCGGCGGCTACAAAATAGCGCCGGAGTCCGATATGCTGGCCGAAGAGCTTTCCAGCCTGCCGGCCCGCTATCACCTCTACAACTGGATCAAGCTGGATGACCTTTCCGTAGATCACCTGCTCATGACTCCGCAGGGAGCTATGATAATCCTGGCCAGGGCCCAGCAGGGCGATATTAAGGCCGGGCATGATCGCTACCGCCGCAAGATCGGCTTAACCGGGTGGTTCTCTACCCTGGGCGAGCCCGGTGTCGGTAATCCCTCGCTGGAACTGGCTAACCAGGTTAAGAAGCTGCGGGCCTGGTTTGAGAAGAAGGGCTACGAGATTCCGGTTGATGGCGTGGTAGTCTTTACTAACCCGCGCACCAAGATTCTGACGGCGGAAGAAATGAGCTTCCCGGTCTGCCACCTGCACGAGCTTAAAACGGCGGTGCGCGGCTGGGAAACCGAGCTGAACATGACTACCGGCGAGCAGCAGGAAGTAGAAGATCAGATTATCAATGCCCTGCCCGCCGAGAGCGCCGAGGAAGCGCGCACCCTGATCCAGATGCCGGGTTTCAAACGCGATGCCTATCTGAAGGCGCAGCGGGCCGCCTCCGGCAAAGACAAAGAGAAAGAAGTTGCGCCCAAAGCTCCCGAAAAGCCTAAAAAGGAAGAAGCGCCTAAACCGAAGCTGACCCCGGAAGAGCGTGAACGGCTGCGCCTGGAACGCATTAAGGCTGCCCAGGAAAAGGGCCGCCAGCCCGCCAACCCTTACCAGCCGCTCGACCCCGGCAAGAAAATGGGGATCAACGGCAAGGTGCGCGAGGAACGCCCGGCGGTAATCGAGAAAAAGTTGCCCAAACGCCGGGTTGAGCCGTTGCGCCGCCCGACCCCGGGCGCTTTTGGCGACTATTCCGGCAATGAGAAGAAACAATAGCAATGGCACAACCGGCACTCCTGAATAACCCTGCTCCGCATTCCGAAATTGAGACCCTGATCGGGCACGAGTGGGCGGCTGAACTGCTGCAAAGCGCGATAGACAGCAGTAAAGTTTCCCACGCCTATATTTTCCGCGGGCCAACCGGTATTGGCAAAAGCCTGCTGGCCCACCACTTTGCCCTGGCCCTCTGCTGCGAACGTCCGCCCGCCAGGTCAGAGGATGGCGCTTCGCCCGGCCTGCGCTTTTGCGGCACATGCCGTCCCTGCCGCCTGATTTCCAACGATAAGCATCCCGATGTCACGGTGGTAGGCCTGGAATGGCAGGCCCGTAACGGTGACGGCGCATCTTCTAACGCTAACCTCAAAATTGATACGGTGCGGGCGGTGCAGCTTGAAATCAGCCGCGCCCCGACCGAAGCGCCCTGGCGAATTTTTATTGTCGAAGATGCTGCTACCATGCAACCCGCCGCTGCTAACGCCTTTCTCAAGACGCTCGAAGAACCTCCCGCTCGTGCCATTCTGATCCTGATTGCCGATAGCGACCGCCCGCTCTTATCTACGATTACCTCCCGTTGCCAGCAATTCGATTTGCGCTCCGTGCCGACTGCCGAGATTGAACAGGCTTTACTGGACCTGGAAGCCACTCCCGCAGAAGCCGGTAAGCTGGCGGCGCTGGCAGTGGGCAGGCCGGGCTACGCTCTCAGGGCTTTTTTCGATAAGACCCAGGCGGACCTGAACGACCGCGATGAGGCTCTCATGCATCATAATGACCTGCTGAGCGCCGATCGCGCTGCTCGCCTGCTCTTCGCCGAGGAGTTGACCTCGCGCTGGCAGGCCCAGGGCGAAAAGCGGGCCTCGGTCTTGCTGGTATTAAATCTGTGGCTCGGCTGGTGGCGCGACCTGGCCCTCCTCAAAAACGGCCAGGAAGAGTTTGTAACTAACCGGGATAAACTGGAAGACCTGCGAAAACAGGCCGAACGAGTGAGCCTGCTCCAGATCAAAGAGATGTTGCTGGGCCTCACTCGCTGTGTGGACGAACTGGAAAGTAATGTCAGCCCCAGGCTGGCGCTGGGCGACCTCTTTATCAATAAGTTACCCAGGATTAAACCGCGAGGAGGGGAGTAATGGCTACTCCTTCAGACACCGCATTAATTCGGACAGTGGCAGTACGTTTCAAAACTGCCGGTAAATTACAATATTTTGACGCCGGAGACCTGGAACTGGCCCCCGATGATTGGGTGATTGTGGACATGGGCCGCAGCAGCGATGCGGCCCGGGTGGTGCTGCCTCCCCGGGTGGTCGAAGCCACTCAACTTGGCGAGCCTTTGAAACCGGTCATCCGGTTAGCCACTGAAGAAGACCTCACCCGCATGCTATCGTTAAAGGCCCGCAACCGCGAAGCCTTGAAAAAATGCGCCGAGCGGGTCAAGCTTTTCCAGTTGCCTATGCGGCTGGTGGATGCCGAGTTTAATCACGATGCAGCCCGCCTGACTTTCTATTTTACGGCGGACGGCCGGGTGGATTTCCGCCAGTTAGTCCGCGACCTGGCCAGTATCTTTCGCACTCGCATCGAGTTGCGCCAGATCGGCGTGCGCGACAAAGCCAAGATGGTGGGCGGCGTGGGTAAATGCGGTAAAACGCTCTGCTGCTCTACCTGGATGACCGACTTTCCGCCCGTATCGGTGAAAACGGCCAAAGACCAGGATTTGCCGCTTAATCCTTCTCATATTACGGGTGAGTGTGGACGGTTGTTGTGTTGCCTGCGCTTCGAGCAGGATTTGTACAATGAGATGAAAAAAGACATGCCGGTCGTGGGCGAGCGCGTGTGCGGTTCGGAGGGTCACGGCACGGTTATAGCGCGCAATATTCTGAAGGGCGCGGTAACAGTTGGACTGGATAGCGGAGTAGTTTCGGAAAGCAACTTTAAGGAGCTAACGCGGGAGGAGAAAGATGCCGCTACTTTGGTCGGCGGCTATGATCCGGCAACGGAGGACGTCTTCGAGATAGAAGACGAAGGCGACCTGCGCTTCCTGGAGGAAGATTAAAGGATTTTTTCCATGTTTGAGGCTATCATTTTCGACCTGGATGGTTTGCTGGTAGACAGTGAGAAGTGTCATCTGGAAGCCTGGAACCAGGCTTTAAAGCCCTATGACGTTCAACTGGAAGATTTTGAAGCGGCGGCCCTGACAGACCGGCGCGATTTTGAAAACGCCGAACTCTTCTTCCGGCGTTACAACCTGGATACAGACCCGATTTCTCTTTTCCAGCAGCGGAACGAGATTTTTATGGAGATGGCGGAAGACCGGATTGAAGCTATGCCGGGCGCGGCGGAACTGGTCCAAAGCCTGCGCGACAATAATTTTCGCCTTGCCCTGGTCAGCGCCGGTCTGCGCGATTACATCTACATGATCACTGAAAAGCTGGGTATGGAAGAGGCCTTCGACGTAATCCTGGCGGGCGATATGGTCGAGATCTGGAAGCCCAATCCGATGCCCTTTCTGGCCTGCGCCGAAACCTTCGCCCTGCATCCTACCGCCTGCCTGGTGGTTGAAGACTCGCGTTTAGGTATCGAAGCGGCTCGCAACGCCAACATGAAGACGATCTGTATTCCCGGCCCCTATACCGAACGCTGGCGCATTACCGGCGCGGATGTGGTCCTGAACAGCCTCGATTACGTCAATTTACCGACAATCCGCTCGCTCTGGACCGATACCGACGACCGCTCACAGCTACAGCCGCAACCCCAACTGCAACCCGACCCGCGCTACCGGCCCTACCGCCGCTGGTAATCTAGGCTGATAATCCAGCACATAAGTAAAAAAGAATCCGGGCGCTGTAGAGGCGCCCTTTTTATTGTAACCAAACTAACAAGACGAGTGTAAAATATGTAACACCTCATTCGGAAAGCCTATTTTACTATCTACCTGTAATTATATTTCTTAGCAAAGAGGTGGATAGTAATGGGTTCCCAGGAACGTCAAATTTTTCGCCAGAACGCCTTAGAACGCTACCGCTGGGCCAATGAAAAAGAGATTTTGCCGCGGGTGGTCACGCCCTCGGCTTTTGTTTTTCTCTGGATTCTGCTGGGCGTAGTGATCCTGGCAGGTGGCTTTGCCTGGTTCGGCAGCGTGCCAACAATCGCGACCGGGGCCGCCGCGGTGACGCAGGAGCAAAACGGCCAGGTTTCCGCCGTAGTCTTTTTTGAACCGGGCCAACTGAGCGCCCTGAAGGCAGGCCAGGAGGTAGAGCTAACTTTAAACGCTAACGGGCAGCGCGTAAAAGCCAAAATTGAAACGGTCAGTTCGACCGTACTCAGCCCGGCAGAAGCTCGTTCACGCTACAACCTGGACGCCCTGGCGGTAATTCAACCGGCAGCAGTCGCTACCGTCCGCCTGCCTGCCAACCTTTCAGAACTTTACCGGGGAAGTTTGCTTCCCGCTCACGTTGAAACCGGCTCACGCCGCCTTATTTCGTTTCTGCCGGGATTAGACTGGCTGGGAGGAGCATAATCATGAAGAAACCCGCTGTTGTAGTTATGGCCTTCTTCCAAAAAATTATCCTTTTCTTCAAAAATCTGGTTAAAAGTCTGCACTTCAATCGCGTCCCGGAAATTCTACAGTTAGAGGCTACCGAGTGCGGCGCGGCCTGCCTGGCCATGGTTCTCAATTACTATGGCCTGAAAACCTCCGTTTCGGAAGTGCGCGAACGCTGCGGGGTGGGGCGAGACGGCCTTTCGGCGCTCTCTATCGTCAAAGCCGGGCGCTCTTACGGGCTTCGTGCCAAGGGCCTCTCGGTAAAGAATAACGACTTCAAGTATGTGCAGCTACCGGCCATTGTTCACTGGCAGTTCAACCACTTTCTGGTTCTGGAACGCTGGACTCCCCGCAAAGTTTATGTGGTAGACCCGGCTATGGGCCGCCGCTGCCTGACTAGGGAGGAATTTGAAGAAGGTTTTACCGGGGTGCTGGTTACGCTCGAACCCGGCAACCAGTTTGAGCGTCGCCGGGAAGGCCCTCCCGCTTCGCTGGGTAAATACCTGCGTTACCTGCTGCGGTCACGCTGGGTAGTTGCCCAGGTCATCATGGTATCGCTGCTTTTGCAGCTTGTCGGGCTCGGTCTACCCTTCCTGACCAAACTGGTGGTAGATCAGGTTATCCCCTCCGGTCTGAACAGCGTCCTGCTTTTGCTGGGCATGGGTATGCTGGCCCTGGTCCTGGCGCAACTACTGATTACGCTCCTGCGGGCTTCTCTGCTGGTCTATTTGCAGGCCCGGCTTGATACCCAGATGATGCTGGGCTTCTTCGAGCATTTGCTGAGTCTGCCCTACCGCTTTTTCCTGTTGCGCTCCAGCGGCGATATGCTGACGCGCATGGCCAGCAATACGGTTATCCGGGATACCCTGACCGGCCAGCTTTTATCGCTGTTGCTGGATAGCACCCTGATAGTGGTTTACCTGGCTGTTCTTTTCTGGCAATCCACCGTTTTTGGCGCGGTGGTCTGTGGTCTGGGCCTCTTGCAGGTGGTCATTCTGCTGGTAACTGCCCGGCCCTTACGCGAACTGACCAGCCGTGACCTGCTGGCCCAGGGTAAAGCGCAGGGCTACCTGAACGAGGCCCTGGCCGGTATTGCCACGGTTAAAGCGGCGGGTGCGGAGCAGCGCACTCTCAATCGCTGGTCGAACTTCTTTTACGATCAGTTGAACGTTTCGGTGCGGCGTAACTATCTTTCGGCGGTAGTGGACTCGCTCATCAGTTGCCTGCGTACTTTCTCGCCGCTGGCTTTGCTCTGGCTGGGGACGGTCCAGGTGCTCGATGGCAACATGAGCATCGGCACCATGCTCGCTCTTAACTCGCTGGCGGCCTCCTGCCTGACCCCGCTGGCTTCCCTGGTCAGCAGCGGTCAGCGCCTGCAACTGGTCCGAGCCCACTTTGACCGGGTGGCCGATGTTCATTCCGCCGAACCGGAACAGAGCCTGGCGGAAGCAACCCTGCCGCCCGCTTTGACCGGCCAGATCGAGTTGCGAAACGTCAGCTTCAAATATGACCCGAACGCGCCCTTTGTCTTGCAGGGTATCAACCTGAGTATCAAACCGGGCCAGAAAGTAGCCCTGGTGGGTAAAACCGGCTCGGGTAAAAGTACTCTGGCGCGCCTGCTGCTGGGACTCTACCTGCCGACCGAAGGCGAAATCTATTATGATAACCTGCCCCTGAGCAGTCTGAATTACCAGGCCGTGCGCAGCCAGTTCGGGATCGTCTTGCAGGATACCTACGTATTTAGCGGCACTATCCGGCAGAATATCGCTTTCAACAATCCCGAGGTAGGCCTGGAAAAAGTGGTCGAGGCTACTAGGCTGGCGGGGCTCCACGACGACCTGGCTCAGATGCCTATGGGTTACGAAACTTACGTATCGGAGGGCGGCAGCGCTCTTTCCGGCGGGCAGCGCCAGCGCCTGGCCCTGGCCCGTGCCCTGGCCCATTCTCCCTCGGTGCTGCTGCTCGATGAAGCTACCAGCAACCTGGACGTGCTGACCGAGCAGGTAGTGGATAACAATCTGAACCGTCTGAACTGCACCCGGATTGTCATTGCCCACCGTCTGAGCACTATCCGTAACTCTGACCTGATCCTGGTGGTGGACCGGGGACGGCTGATCGAGCAGGGTACGCACGAGGAATTGATGGCACAGCAGGGTTACTATGCCTCGCTGGTCTCCACCCAGTTCGAGACTGCTACGAGCGGAAATATGGGGCGCTAATTCCGGCCCTGTGAGCGCCGGAATTAGCTAACAGCCCTCCTTGCGGGTATTTCCGGTTGGTAGAGCGCTGGGTACAAATGAGGTATGAAGGGCTACCTCGTTAACATGTCACGCCCCTTGCGGGTGTGAACGCAGTGAAGAATCTCGGCCGCAAGGCAGGGCACGGGCGCAGGAAAGAGATTCTTCGGGCCTATGAACGGGGTAAAGCATCATTGGGTGGTAGTACCGGCCCTCAGAATGACATGGCTATAGGAGGGGCATAATTGATAAACCGGGGCTGCATATCAACCGCCCCGAAACGCCCGCAAGGGGGGCTTACAGCCAGATTTCAGGGCTACGTCAATAAAATTCCTGCGGAATGGGCTAATTAATGATGTGGCAAACAACCCGGCCCATCTCGCAGAGATTTCATTAAATTAGACCGGAAATTTTATTTCCGGTCGATTGAACGGATGGCACGGTCCTGCGTGATTGTGGTCGCATCCCGACCGCCCGGCCATGAATGGACCGGGCTAGTTTAACGAAAGCGGCTGAACCCGTTTGATAGCATTCGGCCCGTTCGAGCGCCTGCCTTGCTATCAGCCCATTCATGGGGGTTCGTTGAACTAGCGGGCGGATTAATTCCCGCATGAGTGGCACTCTCTTCAACGATCGGGCAGAGCAAAGTATTCAATTTGAAGGGTACTGATTTTTGCCTTGCCCGAAAAACTTCCCCTGCTCCTACCTTTTAGCTACTTCATCAGGATGGGGGTTGCGCCGCTTCTCGCTGTCCAGGTTGTCGATAGTAGCCATATCCTGCGCGGACAGTTCAAAATCAAAGATATCGGCGTTCTCACGCAGGCGCTCTTCGCGGGTAGACTTCGGGATAGCCACCACCCCGGATTGAAGATTCCAGCGTAAAACGACCTGGGCCGGGCTTTTACCATATTTCTTGCCGATTTCTACAATTTCTGGAATATCCTGGCTATCTCGCAGGGCATAATAACCTTCTACCTGGATGTTGTGCGCTTTGTTATAAGCCAGCAAATCTTTCTGGGTCAGCAGCGGGTGAAATTCATACTGGTTGACCATTGGCCGGATTTCGGCGATCTCGAAAAGGGCTTCCAGGTGATGCACCATAAAGTTACTGACGCCGATTGCCCGCACCCGGCCATCTTTATACAGCTTCTCGAGGGCTTTCCACGATTCAAGGTGGCCCGGCACCGGCCAGTGAATGAGGTAGAGATCAAGGTAATCGAGCTGAAGCTTTTCCAGGCTCTCATCGAAGGCTTTCAAAGCCGCGTCATAGCCGTGATCTTCATTCCATAATTTGGTGGTTACAAAAAGTTCTTCCCTCGGTACGCCACTCTCTTTCAGTCCTTTGCCGACCCCGGTCTCATTTTTGTAGACTTTAGCCGTATCGAAACTGCGGTAGTTAAGCCGGGCGGCGGTTTTGACCACATTCGCCACTTCTTCGTCACTCTTGCCGGTGTTCATGGTTCCCAGTCCAAACCAGGGCATCTTGACGCCATTACTTAACTCAGTAGTAGCGGTAATACTGTTAATCTGCATGAAAGTAACCTTTCCCCTTAGATAATTTGATTGAGCAGTTTTGGTTTCGCCTGTACGCGGAAGAATCTTGCGTCGGTCGGGCATCCTACACCGGCCACTTCCCCCAGGGTACAGGATGCAACTGGCAAAAAATATACCAATCGCCGGTTAATACATTCCCTTAAAAGAGGCTGCGAAAGGCAGGGCTCTCGACCGGAAAAATTCGCCGCAGCCAGGCCGCCTAAAAGTTAACCTATATTCGCAATAAGCTCAAATGCATTGCGAATAGCATAGGCATGTGGGTCATTGTCAAAGTAGACATATACCGGGTAACCCTGTTCTGCGAACTGCTGGACTTCGGTGGACCAGTACTTTATCTCTTCCTGGGTATAACAGTAATCATAAATCTGGCCGCTACCGTGAAAGCGGAAATAAACAAAAGGGGCGGTGGCGACTACCGGGGTTTTATAGAGCGGCAGGCTGCTGATACAGTAGGCCACGCCGTACTTTTCCAGGGCGGCGAAGAACTGCGGGATAAGCCAGCTTTGATCCCGCACTTCAATGGTATGCCTGTAGCCTTTCGGAAGCGCTTCGAGAAAGGTAGTCAGGCGTTCGAGGTTAAAGCGCCAGCGCGGCGGTAACTGGTACAAGACCGGGCCAAGCTTCGGCCCCAGGTGACCCGCTCGCTCGAAAAGCTGGGCCAGCGCCTCCTGAGGTTCTTTGAGCTTTTTCATGTGGGTGAGAAAGCGACTGGCTTTGACGGAAAAAATAAAATCAGCCGGGGTAGTATCGCGCCAGTGGTCAAAAGTGGTGGCAGTTGGCAGATTATAGAAAGTATTGTTAAGCTCAAGGGTAGCGAAATGCTGGCTGTAAAACTGAAGCCAGCGAGAAGAGGGTAACTCGGGCGGGTAAAACAGGCTCCGCCAGTGCCGGTAAAGATAACCTGAACACCCGATTTTAATCAGCTTATTAGTTGTTTCTACCGGTCCAGTTTGCATACTCATGAGCGGGTAGCATAATCTCTGCCAGTTTCAATCGAAAACCGCTCTCTTCACCCCAGAGAGCGGTTCTCAATAAATAAATTATAGCCTGGAAGAGGTTTTAGATAATACGGCTTTTAGTCGCATTATCTAAATTTAGTGAGCTTCCGTTTGAAAAGGAGCAGCAGACTTACCTCCTTCCGGGGTGATACTGTTATCATGCCATCCCGGCAGGATGACCAGGATGGTAAGTAAAGCGCTCGACACCATCTACCACCACCGCCATGACGATTGCACCGATTAAGGCCGGTAGGATATACAGGCCGAACATTTCCGGTCCCCAGGTGCTGAAGCTGCCCAGCAATTCGCTACCGATAAAAGCTCCAATGCCCGCTGCTACTGCTGTGATTAGCCAGTCGTACATTGTAGGGGCTCTAGGCACAAACTGCGCGGCGAAACCAATCACCAGGGCGCCAACAATTAAAATAGCCCAACCCCAGATTTCCATACAACACCTCCTTAGGGGAAGCTATTCCTTTCCCCACATCAATAATATCCGAAGAGGGTTAAAAAACCAGTTAACTCCAGTAAAAAATTCGATGCTATTTTAGATATGTTAAGCTAACTGTTTCGAGTGGTGAGATTTTCTTCAAGTCCAAAATATTGACCATATTTTAAGTTTTTATTGACCAGCTTTTAACCTCAGTTTAGTATAATAGTGGTGGACCGACGAGAGTTGGTCCAATCAGAGGCACACCAGGCAACGACTCGTTCTCTCGAAACCGTGAAGTAATCCTTCCGGGGGCTGAGAGGTAAGGTAACTGAGAACCTTAACAACCTGTTGTTCGATGTTGGGCGAGGCTGATAACCAATTCCCAACCCCTGAAGTAAACAGGGAAAAGCATCTTCCCCGGGAGGAGAGCGATCTTCAAATCTTGAGGTGGGAAGAAAACCGGATAGCTCAGAACCCGACTGAGTAAATCTGGGAGCAGGTGACCACGGTTAGCGCAAGCGAAGGGTACGTAAAAATTCATCGTAATCTCTGACAAGCCTACTCGGATTGTTGGCTTGGCCAAAAGGCAAGGTCAAGGGACTGGCGAACACGATGCGGCCAGTATTTACTCCCGTTAACAACCCGGTGAAGAGTACTCAACCTAAAGTCACGCAAAACGAACAACAGGTACGAAGTAACCAACTGACCCTTCTCGGTCACTGACCGGGTAGGCGTCAACCGCAAGCGATCAGTTGGCACAATCCTTAAGAAGCAAAGGCCCACTTGCAATAAGGGGGACATGCAGACGTAAGGACAGTAGTTCAAAGGAGATAGAGCACACTAGCGGAAACTAACATTATCATGGCTCACCTCCAGAAGTAATGTTTAAAGCTTCCAGGCGCCTGTAGTAACCATCAGGTGAATAGCGAAAAGGCGTGTTAAGGGAGCCGGAAAGTCGTGAAATGCCAGATCTCAAAACTCCGTGAATCAGAGCGTCCGTGTCAGGGATAGAACTACTGAAAGCCAGATACCTGGAAACAGGCACGTCCGGTTTTGAAAAGAAATACAGGTGGCGGGAGTCTTCCCGCCACCTGTATTTTATATTTCAGGCGTTTACCACCTGTGCGACTGCACCGGAAGGTCCGGGCGCTCTCGCTCTATTCCATTTTTAATATTGCATGCTTAATGCTGAAACCTCTCACACTGGCCGCTCGCTTCTCTCATTAAAAATATAATCAAGAAATATAATTGCTTTTAAGTGTAGCGCCGGGAGTGGCCTCGCCCGTAAACCACCAGACCCAGTAAACAGAAGAATATACCTCCCAGCAGGGCTTCAATAAGCGGTACGCCTCCCAGGTTCAGGCCTTCCCCTACTTCGACCTTGATCAGGTGGGCGAAGAGCCACTCGCCCGCGATGGTCAAAGGTACCACTATCAGGTAGGCTAATCCCAGGTGAGCCCGGACAAGACCGGTAAGAGTCGCCACTACCAGGGCCGCTATAAGCAGGTAAACCAGCGTTTGTGCCGGGTTCGGCAGATTAAGATCAACAGAAATATTCATCTTATTTTATATTCTCCTCCAGATTATACTCCAGGACCCTTGATCTGCCTCTAAGGGTCAGTTTTCAGCTAAAGACCGCCACTGTCAGTACTTATTTAGCCTCTATGCAAAAACAGGGCCATCGAACGAATGTGCTGCCTGGCAATCCTTTTCCGTTGAAATCCGCCTTTTAAGGTGCTAGGATAACAAAAAGCTTCTAGAAATATTAGGAGGATGAAATGACTGAAATTCAAATAAACCAGCTTGACCGGATTGCCGAGGAGTTCGAGCAAAACGGCTTTGTAAAACTGGAACAGGTAATCGCACCGGCGGAACTGGAAGCACTGCGCGAGGATACCCGCTTGATTATCGAAGGTGGTTACGAGGGGAAAGCTAATGAAAGTGACTACTTCCACAACTTTGATAATGAGTCAGGCCAGGAAGTCTTTCACCGGGTGCAGTATGTCTTTCCAAAGGCTCCGCTGCATAATTCACTGCTAATTCTGCTCGCCCAGCCGTTCGTCCTGGAGGTGTTGCAGCGCATCCTGGGAGAGGATTTTCTCTGCGCGGCGGAAGCCCTGGTTTTTAAAATGCCCCGCAATGGCCGGGAAGTAGCGGTGCACGCCGATTGTAATCCGGCTGACCCGGGCCTTTCTCCCGACCACCTTATTTTTAACGTAGATTTCTACCTGGATGAGTCGACCCCTGAAAACGGCTGCCTGTTGGTAGTGCCGGGTAGCCACAAGTGGCACATGTCTTCCAAAGAAATCAGTGAAAGAGGCTGGGATTTTCCCGGCATGGTGGAAGTTCCTATGAAAGCCGGAGATGTTCTGCTGCATAATACCCGCCTGGTGCACGGTTCTCATACCAGCCGGTCCACCAGCCTGCGCCGGACTCTCTATTATGAATTCGACAGCATTCACTGGCTGCTTAAAGAAGGCTCGCGACCCCAGTACCCCATTACGGAGCAGTGGATAAATGACCGCCTGCGTTTGCTCATGCGGGCCATCGACCTGAGAAAAGCGGCCCCATACGCCCGGAACGAAAAGCCTTTTCCCTACCGGCTGCCCAAAGGTTATGAGCTGGCCTGGCCCAACCCTGCCGAGGAGATCAACCTGCGCCCGGCGATGGGCTATAGCAAATATTTTTAATTTTGCAGCCTGCTGCTGGAAGTATTGAAGAGGGTCGCTTGAACGAACAACTCGGTTTTGCCCATCACGCCCGTTCGTTCGCATGCCACACCCCATATGAGTGGGAGGCCACAGCGGCGCGTACCATCGCGCCGCTGCGTGAGGTACTACTTCGCGCTCTTGAAGTAGTAGTCGTGGTCTAGGTCGGCCAGGAGACCGGGTTGCACCGGTTGCCAGCCCAGGCGCTCCTGGGTCAGCTTGCTCGATGCCTGGACATCCATTGAGAAGAAGCCTCCTAACCAGCCGAAGTGTTCTCCGGCTGCGCTGGCAGGCACAGAGACTACTGGAAGATCCAGGCGGCGGCCTATCACCCCAGCAATCTCGCGCACTGGCACGCCCTCTTCGGCTACCCCGTGCAGGATTGAGCCTGCCGGGGCTTTTTCCAGTGCCAGGCGGAACAACCGCGCAGCATCGAGGCGGTGGACGGCGGGCCAGCGGTTCGAGCCGTCGCCCGGGTAGGCCGATACGCCCTTCTCGCGGGCAATATTAATCAGGGCAGGGACAAACCCGTGGTCGCCCTCGCCATGCACGGTGGGTGCAAGGCGCACGGATGACACGCGCACATCACGCGAGGCCAGCGGCAGGGCGACCTGTTCCGAGACACGCGGCATCTGCGTCTCACCAAATTCCTGCCTGTCTTCCTCCGTGGCAACCCGGCCGAGTGACAATCCGGCCAGTCCGTACGAGACCACCAGGGGCCGCCCAGACCCGGCCAGGACATCGCCAAACGCTTCAATCGCCTTGCGGTCCACTGCGCCAGAGTTTGCAAAGTTGCTGAAATCGTGAATAAAGGCGGTATGAATCACGCCATCCGACTCCGCTGCTCCGCTGCGCAGGCTGTCCAGGTCTTCGAGCGTACCGCGCTGGACCTCTGCCCCGGTAGCGGCGAGGGCGGCAGCGCCTGCCTCTGAGCGAGCCAGGCCGAGAACCTGATGCCCGGCCTCCAGCAACTCGCGGACGATGGCGGAGCCGATGAAGCCAGTCGCGCCGGTGACAAACACTTTCATATAGAGAAACCTCCTGTATATTTTAGAGTCCTTTTTTTATAGGGCGTAAGCGCAACAGGTGCGCGTTTAGCTCATTGTGAAATGTAGCGTTGAGATAAGTACTAATCCAGCTTCACCAGGGGGGATTTGAGTACCCGCTAAGCCCTGGAAGCTGCTCTTGTGAATCTACTCACCTCACCGCTCCCTAGTGTATAATGAGAAGCATCATTTAACCAGACAAGCGTTTATCCTGGAACTATTACTTCCAGTTTACGGTAACAACGACTACAGGGAGATTTTCGGTTGGCTATGAATCAATTAGAGCTGGACCGCCATCATGAATTAGCGGAGTTCTTGAAGACCCGCCGCGCTCGCTTATCCCCGGAAGAGCTAGGTTTGCCCAGGGGGACGCGGCGGCGTACTCCCGGCCTGCGGCGGGGCGAAGTGGCCATGCTGGCGGGGGTCAGCCTTGAATGGTATACCTGGCTTGAGCAGGGGCGGGATATTAATGTCTCGGTGCAATTGCTGGAAAGCCTGACCAGGGTATTGCAACTGGACGAGAACGAACGCGCTCATTTATTCTTGCTGGCACTCAAACAGCCCCCTCCGGTAGAGACTTTTTCACCCCCGGTAATCAGCCCAACCTTACAGTATTTTCTCGATCAACTGGGGACAACCCCGGCCTGTGTGGCCGATACTCGTTTAAATGTGGTGGCCTGGAATAAAGCCCATTGTGCCGTTTTTGGCGACCATGCCGGGATGTCCGAACGAGAGCACAACCTGATCTGGAAATTCTTCACTTCCCCTTTTCAACACCGAGAAAGCGAGAACTGGCGGAAAATGGCCAGCATCTACCTGGCGCAATTTCGGGCGGGCTATGGCCGCTTCAGCGAAGATCCCTGGTGGGCCGAGCAGATCGCTGAATTGAACCGGATCAGCCCGGAGTTCCGCGAGTTATGGGCCCGCCACGATGTGCTGAACCTCTCGGAAGGACAGAAAACCATGTACCATCCGGTCGCAGGAGAACTCTTCTTTGATTTTCTCTGGCTCCAGGCAGTAGACTCCAGCGATCTGCGGCTGCTGATTCACACCCCGCGTAGCAACACGGATACCGCCGCTAAAATCGAGCGGCTGCTGGCCGGTCAAGCGGAGTGACACGGCCCTGGAAGGCGCGTGACAGGTAAGATCCCCCCGACCTCCCTATCACGCCCCGCTCTTACAACATGTCACGCCCCTTGTGGGTGTAAGCAGAGCGAAGAATCTCGGCCGCAAGGCGAGGCACTTACCATTATCACGTCATCCTGAGGCCGCAGCCGAAGGATCTCGGCCGCCAGGCAGGGCACGCGCGCGGCAGACAGGGTAAGAGCGAGGCAGGCGCACGACCGCCCGGCCAAGCCCGCAAGGGGGGCTTACAGCCAATGGACCGGGCTATCACAACGAAAGCGACTGAACCCGCTTGATACAAATTGACCCATTTGAACGCCTGATTGCTATCAGCCCTATTCATGGGGGTTCGTTGCACTAGCGCGGGGATTGGCTGAAAGCCCCCCTTGTGGGTATTCCCGCGTGGTCGAACGGGCGGCACGGTCTTAAATAAACCGGGCATTACTGTTTTCGGCCAGTTCCTATTTCATTCCAGTAGCTCTCCGATAAAAATCTCAAAGGGTTGCAGATCGAGCGCCTCTAAGGGCCGGTAGCGCTCGGCCGCAAGCTCATGGGCGCTGGAGTAGAGCGCGCGAAGCTGCCGCTGGCCCAGGTCGAAACTTACATGCTGCTCCTCCGCCGAGAAGTTAAGCGCTACCAGGCAGGTCTGTTCGCTGGCGGGGTCGTGGCGCAGGAAGGCAAAGTAATCGACACTTTGCGGGTTTAAGGCCAGGTAGTTACCGGCGACCAGGGCCGGAGTGCTTTTCCGCAGCCTGAGCATCTCCCGGTAAAAATTGAGGTGCGAGCCAGGGTCGTTCTCCTGGTCGGCCGCGTTTACCCCGGCTTGATAGTTGGAATTTACCGGCAGCCAGGTGGTCACATCCTGTGGACTGAACCCGGCGTTAGGCTCGTTGCTCCACTGGAAAGGGCTGCGGCAGCGGTCGCGAGTGCGCGGAATTAACTGCTGCAAGGCTTCTTCGGGCGCCATGCCCGCTTTTTCGGTCATGATTCTGTAGCGGTTTAACGCGCCATTATCCCGGAACTGGCTTATATCGGTCAGGACCAGGTTAGTCATGCCAATCTCTTCGCCGTTATAGAGAAAAGGCGTACCCTTGAGGGTCAAAAGTAAGGCCAGGTGCAGGCGAGCCAGGGCCGCGTCATGCTTCCCATCGCCATAGCGACTCCAGACGCGGGAGACATCATGGTTGCCCAGGGTGTTACAGGGCCAGGCTTCCGGCGGCAAATCGACCAGCCGCACAGCCTGATTGGCCCGGATATGTTCGGGGGTCATTCTCTCGGTGATCATCAGCGGGAAATTAAACACCAGGTGCAGTTCGTCATCCCCGTTGCCGTGATAGGCCACATTATCATCCTCGCCTACCAGCACCCGGTCGCCCGGGTATTGATCCACCAGGGCGCGCAGTTCCTTCATGAGATCGTGCACGCCCTGCTGATTAATCTGAAACTGCATAAGCTGCTCGTATACCGCTTTATTAAGGATGCTTGAATTGGGGAGCGCATCGGGCGGCAGCTCAAAAGTATGGTCAGGCAGGCCGGGATGCTCGAAAATAGTGGCTATGGCATCGAGCCGGAAGCCGTCCACGCCCAGGTCCAGCCAGAACCGCACAGCCTCCCACATGGCCTGCTTGACTGCCGGGTTGCGCCAGTTGAGGTCGGGCTGTTCTTTCAGGAAGGCGTGGTAGTAGTACTGGTTAGTGCGCGGGTCGAGTTCCCAGGCAGACCCGCCGAACATGGACAGCCAGTTGTTAGGAGGGCCACCCTCTTTGCCATCGCGCCAGATATACCAGTCTCGTTTCGGGTTATCCCGGCTTGAAGCGGATTCCTTGAACCAGGCATGTTCGTGCGAAGTATGGTTTAGCACCAGGTCGAGAATCACCCGAATTTGGCGCTGGTGCGCTTCCGCCAGGAAAGTTTTGAAGTCGGCGAGCGTACCGTACTCCGGCCCAACCTCCACATAATCCGAAACATCATAGCCGCAGTCCAGAAAAGGGGAAGGATAGTGGGGGGATAGCCAGATGGCATCAACTCCCAGGTCGTGCAGATAGTCCAGTTTGGAGGTGATACCGGGAAAGTCGCCAATACCGTCACCGTTCCCGTCCGCGAAGCTGCGCGGGTAGATCTGGTAAAAAACTGCCTTCTGCCACCATTTAAGCGAATCCAAATGCTAACTCCTTTTTAGCTAGAGACTCATAGCACATAAGCTGCATTTGTAACAAATGCTAAAAAAGCTGTCCTGTAGATATTAAAGCAGGCTAGGCGAAGTAAACTCCACCGTTAATGCCCGCCACATCCCCCGTTACGAAAGAAGCCAGGTCCGAGGAGAGATACAGCACAAGTTTAGCCACATCCTCCGGCAGCCCCGGACGCTTCAGCGGAATACTTTCAATCGTAGCTCTTTGAGCTTCCGGCGGAGTGAAAGTCTCGTGAAAGGGGGTATCCAGGATCAGGCCGGGCGCAACCGCGTTTACCAGGATGCCGCGAGGAGCCAGTTCTTTGGCTAAACCAAAAGTAAAGCTGTTGATCGCGCCTTTGGAGGTGGCGTAGGCAACTGACCCGTTACCTCCCCCGTTATGGGCGGCCACGGAGGACATATTAACGATGCGGCCCCAGCCCCGGTTCATGTAGGGCAGGACAGCGCGCGTACAGTAAAAGGCGCTGGTCAGGTTTATATCAATGACTTTATGCCAGTGCTCATCGCTCATTTCTTCCACGCCAAGCCGCTTGACCAAACCTCCCGCGTTGTTGACCAGGATGTCGATATGCCCATCAAATTCCTGAGCGACTGCCGTAACGGCTTTATTCACCTCGGCGCTATTGCTGGCATCCAGCGGCAGGGCTAAACTTTTGCGCCCGAGTTGCTTAATCTTATTTACGGTAGAGTCATCCGCGTGGGTTAGATAGGTAATCGCGACATCGGCTCCCGCCTCCGCCAGGATCAGGGCAATCGCCCTGCCGATGCCAATATTGCCGCCCGTAACCAGGGCCGTCTTGCCAGAAAGATCAATATTAATCACTTAAATTCCCTCCTTTGACTTTAGTAATCCCCTCCCGGTTTCAGTGATCGGGAAGGGCAGCAGCGCAGCCCG
Organism: Chloroflexia bacterium; assembly: GCA_036261665.1. Classification (GTDB taxonomy): domain Bacteria; phylum Chloroflexota; class Chloroflexia; order Chloroheliales; family Chloroheliaceae; genus 54-19. The sequence goes on along the minus strand of DATAKM010000018.1, from coordinate 47,649 downwards.
CGGGCTACTCTTACCAGGATTATAATAACAAAGCTGGCAGTTAACAAACCTTATGACATCTATAAACTAACAGCTTTCTAACAGACTGATAACTTACCTCTAACATTACGCAAGCTTTTTTCTAACACAATCTTTCTATAATAAGCCTTGTAAGAGATGAGCGAACTTAAAAGAAGCGTCTCAAAGCAATTATTGAAAGTGATTGAATCAGGAGGAAAATAAAATGTCTAACTGGGTAACTGTTCGACCGTCCCGCGCCTTTCGCCAGACTTCGCCGCTCTGGACCAACCGCGCTTTCAACGATCCTTTCTTCAATGAGGCCTTTAGCTGGGTATTCGGCACGCCTCAAACCGGCAAAGCCGAGCAGAGCGAAGCAACCTATAGTTTCCCGCTGAACGTAGCCAAAGATGAGAACAACTATTACGTCTATGCCGTGCTGCCGGGCGCTTCCCTTGAAAAACTGGAAATAACCGCCCTGGAAAATAAACTGACGATTGCAGGCGAGATTGAAGGCGCCGGCTTTGAGCTTCCTCAGAGCGAAACCGAACAGCCTAAGTTGAAGTGGCTGCGCCGTGAGTTGCCGGAAAAAGCTCTGCGCTTCCACCGGGTACTGGAATTACCCACCAGCATCTCGGCTGATGACGTAAAAGCTTCTTATGATAACGGCATCCTGCGACTGGTTGTACCGCAGGCCCCGGAAGCCCGCGCCCGCCGGATTGCGGTTACTACTCCCAAAGCCGTGACCGAATAAGTAGAATATCTTTCTCCAACCAATTGTCACCTTGCTACATAAGCAATCCTCCCGGCGCTACTGCCGGGAGGATTGCTTTTTTAATGAGTCATATCAAACTTAGTTTACATAATTATGAAAGGTGGGGTTTGACTGCCGGGAAAACCGGGCTTACCAGCCCATGCGCCTTAATTCGTGGTCGTCAATGCCAAAGAAGTGGGCCACTTCGTGTAAGACAGTCCGGCGAACCTGTTCTTTAAGCTCTGCGGGGTTGGGGTATTCTTCTTCCAGGGGTTCTTGAAAAATAGTAATTTTATCGGGAACGGCCATATTGTAGCCGGAGATACGCTCTGTCCGGGGTGTCCCTTCATAAAGGCCCAGCAGTGTATCTACCTCGGGATTCAGGCCCACTTTAAGCATCTGCCGGCGGCTAGGACGCCGCGCTACCACCACCACCACGTTTTCGCGTTCCATGAAGCGCCGGAATTTGACCGGCAACTGCCGCAAAGCTTTCCTAACCAGTCGCTCAAATTCCGGCCTTGATAGGGCTAAACTCATGCTAGTAAATCGTGACGGGGGTGCCGTCAGTCGCCCAGTTGTAAATCCACTCAGCATCTGAGGGCGAGAGCGCCAGACAGCCGTGACTTCCGCCACCCTGCATCTGGCCCGCCTGCGGTCCGCTTACCGGAATACGCATCTGGTGAAAGGCCCAATCATCGCTGTAGTTCAGGCCCGGACCGGTGAAGGAAGCATAATTTTTCAGAATATATTCCGTACCGTCATTCTCGTACCATTTGTTGGTTACCAGGTTGGAATTTTTATAGTGAATTTTGTAATCGCCACGCGGCGTTTCATAGCCGGGTTTGCCGCTAAAAGCTCCCATAGTACGCACCAGTTTGCCGCTCTCGTAGGCGTAAACCGTGGCGGTCGAATTCGGGCCAAGTACCACTTTAATCGCTTTAGCCAGGTCAGCCGAGGGCGGCGCGATAATCTGATTGACTGCCGGGAAAGTTCCTTCAGCAGGCAGACTGCCCAGGCGGTCGTTGATCTGGGAAAATTCTTTCTGCAAATCGCTGGCCTGCTGCTGTAACTTGTTTATAGAGTCGCGCAGGTCGGCGCTCTTTTGATCGGCGGCGCTTACATCACTGTTGCTGGGTCCGGCTATCGGGTTAATCGGTATGGGAGGCTGCGCCTGGGCAATCACGCTCACTTCCGCCGGAGAAGTCGCTCCCGGCATCCAGGCTACCATACCGGTATTCTGGTCGAGGGTCAGCGTGCCTTTTTCAAACTGCTGCCAGACCCGGCTACCCGTAACTTGCTGGTCCCCGGTTGGGTTGCCCATGACCTTATCGCCGCCATTACTGTTCCAGTAAGCCAGCAGGCGGCCGCTCACGCTTTTACCGGTTTCGGGGGCAAAGCGGGTGGTAAAGAAACTGATGGCCGAGGAAAAGCCGCGTAAATTCTGGGTCCAATCGGTATCGGTGTAGCTGTTGAGCTCTATCGTTAAAGAATAAATCCCTTTTGAATTTAGAAAATCGGAAGCATCTCCGCTGATGTCGTAGCTATCCCAGACTTCTTTGTAGTTGTAGCCGGTCGAAGCCGCCAGTTGGCGGGCCAGTTGCGTGGCGTAACGCTGGCCGTTGGCGGTTGGCAGGCTATCCACCACCATACCGCCCCGGGCGTGATACCAGATGACGCTGATGATATTGTTGGCCCGAATATAATTCCAGACGGCAATATTCTCCGGTTCACTGAGGGGGGTTTTGCCTCCTCCGCCTTTAACCAGCCCTTCTACATCATAGGTGTCCGCTTTCCAGTCCGTCGTAGGCCAGTTTCTATTCAGGTCCACCCCGTGGCTGTTAAAACGCTGCTTGAGCGCGTAACCGTCCGGGTTAACATTCGGAATAAAAATTACGGTCAGGTCGCGAGGGATGGCGTTGACATGCTGGCTGTAATACTGAATAGCGTTATTAACCAGGTCGGTGGAGACGCTTTCTTCCCCCTGGTGGATACCGCCGATAAAGGCAATCCTGATGGGGCCATCGCCAAAGCGATAGGCTGTAATCGGCCTTCCCTGGACGCTGCTGCCGACCGGTTCGGTCAGGTAAGGGGAGGTCTGGGCGGCGGTCAAAGCGCCCCAGGCAAAAATGCCAAAGAGGACGGCAATAAACGCGGCCAGAAAGCGCGGATTGAGAAGCAGTTTGATGGAGTTGAAAGCCTGTACTTTCAGCTTTGCTGGAATCATAGATGTTGGTACGAGCCGGTCAAATAGAGTGATTATGTCTACTACAACAGGCTTATTGTAGCATACTTTCAGCAGTTTTAATATCCTTTTGCCTGATATTAGCTAAATTTCTGAAAAGATTCTCTCTAAAAATCTCTGCCCTTTTTACCTCTTATTTACCTGCTTTAACTGTTCGTTTAACCGGGCTGTCGTAAAGTAGTCTTAATTTGCAGGCTAGTTCTGTTAGCCGCGCATACTCACTCACTGAAATAACTCACTGTCACCCAAGCATCAACTGAGAATAACGGGAGAGTTTGCCTGTGTTTCAGGAGGAGTAAATTATGCGTATTCTTTTGATACAGCCAAATTATCATGCGGGCGGAGCAGAAATTGCCGGAAACTGGCCTCCAAGCTGGGTAGCATTTATTGGAGGAGCCCTTAAATCAGCCGGGTTTCCCGAAGTTCGGTTTATAGACGCTATGACGAGTGATCTCAGCGACGAAGTTCTATCAGAGAAAATGTTGCAGTACCGCCCTGATATAGTAATGTCCACTGCCATCACGCCCATGATTTATAAATCACAGGATACCCTCAAACTGGCTAAGAACCTGCTGCCGGGAGTGGTCACTATTATGGGCGGTATCCACCCCACTTTTATGTATGCCGAGGTACTGAATGACGCTCCCTGGATCGACTATATCGTGCGCGGGGAAGGGGAAGAAATCATTGCCAACCTGATGAAGTCGCTGGCGGGTGGGAAGATCCTGGAAGAGCGCAAGGATATTCAGGGTATCGCCTTTTTAGAGGATGGCCAGGTGGTGGCCACGCCCGCCCACCCGCCGATTGCTAACCTGGATACCCTCACGCCGGATTGGAGCCTGCTGGACTGGGACCAGTATATTTACCGCCCTTTGAACGTTCGGGTGGCCGTGCCTAACTTTGCCAGGGGTTGCCCTTTCACCTGCCGTTTCTGCTCGCAGTGGAGTTTCTGGCGGCGTTACCGCACCTACTCGCCTGAAAAATTCGTGGACGAGATTGAAAAACTGGTTAATGTGCATCATGTCGGCTTTTTTATTCTGGCTGATGAAGAACCGACTATCAACCGCAAGAAATTTATTGCCGTCTGCCAGGAATTAATTGATCGCAAAATCAAGGTCAACTGGGGTATCAATACCCGCGTGACCGATATTTTGCGGGATGAAGAATTACTGCCTTTCTACCGTAAAGCCGGTTTGATGCACGTCTCGCTCGGAACAGAGGCCGCCGCGCAGTTGAAACTGGATCGTTTCCGTAAGCAAACTACTATTGAGCAAAATAAAAAGGCGATAAATCTGCTCAAGAAAAACGGTATGGTGGCGGAAGCCCAGTTCATTATGGGGATGGAAAATGAGACTCCCGAGACGATTGAGGAGACCTATCGCCTGGCGCTGGACTGGAAACCGGACATGGCAAACTGGAACATGTACACGCCCTGGCCTTTCGCCGAATTGTTCGAAGAACTGGGCGACCGGGTGGAGGTCCGCGATTACTCCAAGTACAACTTTGTGACCCCGATCATTCAACCGGACGCGATGGACCGGGAAGCGGTGCTGAAAGGGGTTTTACGCAATTACGGCCGCTTTTACATGCGTAAGACTTTCCTGGAGTACCCCTTCATCAAGGACCGCTTTAAACGCCGCTACATGTTTGGCTGCCTGAAAGCCTTTGCCGTAACTACCCTTAACAAACGCTTCTATGACCTGAAGCGCATCAAACGTAAAGGCATGAAAGCCAGGGTGGAGTTCGGCTTTGACCAGTCGCGCATTCTTAGCCCTGAGGAGATTTCGCGCCGCAAGCAGGATAGGCCGGATTTGAAAGCCGATATCAAGTACGAAGGGACCGTATCTGCCTGCGGCGGGCCAAACCACGGCCCGGATTACCACGAGGAATATATCGAACCGGAGGCGGAGGATTTTTCTCTTCCACCCGAAACCGGAATGAAGATTTAATCCGGCCAGGAGGCAATCATGACTACTATAGGGCAAGAACATGCGAAGGAGAGCCTGGCGGGCCCTAAACCGGAGGCGTTGATAGGGCCTAACTCGCTTATTCAAACCGTACGTTCCTTACAGGAAGTCTACGGTTCGGCGCAAACGCGCTCTTTGCTGGAGCAGGGTAATTTCGGCTATCTCCTTCAAGCAATGCCTTCTGAAATGGTAGACCAACAAAAATTTATCTCCCTGGTGAAGTTCCTGTTTGACCGCCTGGGTGAAAAAGAAGCTTCTACTATTATGGGGCTTTCGGGCGAGTATACGGCTGATTATATTCTGGCTAACCGTATTCCGCGCCCGGTCCAGGCGCTTTTGAAAGTCCTCCCGCGCCGCTTGAGCCTTAGAATGCTGCTTTCAGCCGTGCGTAAGAATGCCTGGACCTTTGCGGGTAGTGGCATTTACAGCTTTGTAATCCGGCCCAGGCCGGTTATTACCCTGGATGGCTGTATTACAGGCCTGGCCCTGCGCTCGGATCACCCTCTCTGTACCTACTATGCTGCCGCTTTCGAGGGTTTGTTGGAGGCGCTTGTAGACCCGAAAGCTACGGTCAGGGAAACGGACTGCCTGGCGGCGGGCGCCGGACATTGTGTTTTTGAAATAAGTTTCTAGCGTAGTTTTTTAGATAGGACTTGCGCTCCGGTAATGGGAGAGTTGCCGGAGTCTTGAAAGGATATAACTCATGAATCTAATTCGCCAGCCTGCTTATGATACCAGGGAGCGGCCTTTCCTGGTTATCTGGGAAACTACTCAGGCCTGCGACCTGGCCTGCCGCCACTGCCGGGCCGAGTCTAAGCCTTATCATGATGCGGACGCCCTGACCTTCGAACAGGGCAAGTTGTTGATTGACCAGGTTGAGAGCTTCGGTACGCCCCGCCCGCTCTTTATCCTGACCGGAGGCGATCCGTTTAAACGGCAGGATATTTTTGAACTGGTGCGTTACGCTTCCTCGCGCGGCCTGCCGGTAGCGGTTTCGCCCTCCGGTACTCCTCTGCTCAACCGCCAGAACCTGGAACGGCTGAAAGCGGAAGGCGCTCGCGCTATTTCGCTCAGCCTGGATGGTTCGAACTCTGAGATTCACGATAATTTCCGGCGCGTGCCCGGTTCCTATGACTGGACGGTAAGCGGCTGGAAAATGGCCCGCGAGATAGGCTTGAAACTGCAAATCAATACCAGTGTCACCCGCTACAACCTCTTTGATCTGCCCGATCTTTTTGCCCTGGTACGTGACCTGGGTGCCATGACCTGGAGTCTCTTCTTGCTGGTGCCAACCGGACGGGCCCTGGCAGAGGATGAGATTTCTCCGGACGACTATGAAGCCGTGATGAACTTCCTCTATGACGCTTCAAAATTCATCGGCGCCAAGACTACCGAAGGCCACCAGTATAAAAGGGTGGTGCTGCAACGGGCCGCCCTGGAAGCGCGGGGCCTGCCGCCGGAAGAGTACATGAATCTCAACTCTACTTACCGCCAGTTAAAAGCCCGCTTGCTGGAAGTCACCAGGGATACTCCTAATCCTGAACCGGCTGACCGGATTCGGCGTACCCCGATGCACATCAACTCAGCGGAAGGCTTTGTCTTTATCTCCCTGCGCGGCGAGGTTTTCCCCAGCGGCTACCTGCCTCTAAAGGCCGGCAACGTTATGGAAAAATCCCTGGTAGAGATCTACCGTGAAAGCCCGCTTTTCCAGTCGCTACGCGATAAGTCGCAGTTGAAGGGCCGCTGCGGCCAGTGCGAATTCAATACCGTCTGCGGCGGTTCGCGCTCGCGCGCATACGCTGTAACCGGAGATGTCCTGGCGGAAGAGCCTTTCTGCAACTACCAGCCCGGCAGCTTTCCCTTTGCCGGTGAAATCAAAGAATTAGCCTTAAAAGGTTAAAGCTTCTACCTTACATTCCCCCAAAAGAGGCGTACCGCTGTGCGCCTCTTTTTTTGCCAGCCTGTAGAGCGGTTAAACAGCAAAACCGCGCTTAATGCGATTTCCAGAATTTGTGCGCAGACGCTTTTTTGCCGTTCTATAACTCTGGCCGGCGGTTGGCCCAGGGTCTGACAGCTTCAAAACAGGCCGCTGCTTTCAAAATCGCCGCTTCCCCCAGGGGCTTGCCGACAATCTGGATGCCCACCGGCAACCCATCCTCGCTCCAACCGCACGGCACCACAATCGAAGGTAAACCGGCCAGCGTAATGCCGTAAGCCAATCCCAGCCATTCGACATAGTTATCCATGCTGCGGCCACCGACTTGCGGAGGCGAGATTGTTTCAAACGGGAAAGGCAAGGTCGCGGCAGCGGGTAACACCAGCAAATCATAGTTTTGCATAAACTTATTAACCCGCTGATAGTAGTTGCTCTGGGCCACCTGGGCCTTGCCGACCTGCCGGGCGCTCAACTTCATACCCTGCTCGATATTCCAGACCAGGTTCGGCTGCATCCTGTCGCGCCATTGTTCCAGCACATCACCGTAACTGGCCACCATCATGGCTGCCCGCAAGACCTGGAAGATTTCGGAGGCGTCTTGCATTGGAGGGGTCGCTTCCTCGACCACACAACCCAGTTCCTGGCTGAAGACCGGCAGAACGCCTTCACAAATCTCGATGACTTCTTTATCTACCGGCGCAAAACCCAGGTCAGGCGACCAGGCCACCCGCCACCCCCGGATAGCCGGTTCTATCACGGCATCCATAAATTCCGCGCTGTTAGCCGCATACGAAAGCGGAGCGCGGTCGTCCCGCCCGCTGATTATCGAGAGCATCAGGGCGGTATCCGCCACGGTACGAGCCATCGGGCCGTCCACTCCCAGCGGGTTCCAGATCTGGTAGCTGGGGTAGACCGGAACGCGCCCGGGGGTGGGCCGCAGGCCGACTACGTTGCAAAAACTGGCCGGAGTGCGCAGCGAACCGGCCAGATCGCTGCCGCTTGCCAGGGCGCACAACCCTGCTGCCAGGGAGGCTGCCGCCCCGCCGCTCGACCCGGCAGGGGTGTGGGTCAGTCGCCAGGGATTACGGGTCGGGCCGAACAGGTCATTGAACGTATTAGCGCCCGCCCCGAATTCGGGAGTGTTGGTTTTACCCAGGATGATCGCTCCCGCCGCTTTGAGCTTGCTAACTATTAAACCGTCCTCTTTTGGCACGTTGCGTTCGTAGAGGTGCGAACCGTAAGTAGTCAAAATCCCGGCGGTGGGTGTCAGGTCTTTGATCGCCACCGGCACGCCGTGAATTAAACCGCCGCTTTCTCCCCGCTTCAGAGCAGCTTCGGCGGCGCGGGCCGCTTCCAGGGCCTGTTCTGGCGCAACCGTGCAATAAGCGTTAATTTTGGGGTTAATTTCCTCGATGCGGGCCAGGAAAGCCTCGGTAACTTCGACCGGCGACAACTGGCGTTGTCGAATAAGCCAGGCCAGCGTGGTAGCCGGGGTATAGCAAAGCTCAGAATTGTTCAATTATTCACCTCTCTATTGATGGGGATGGCCTGGCACTCATGCCGCTATTCAAGCTTAGCGGTAAGGCCTTCAAAGTGCTGTCTTTTATGGCTGTGCGTAACGTTCAAACCGGCCTTTTCAAAGGCGCGAGACGTAGCGGTTGCCCCTGACGTAGTAACGCCAGGGCAAATCTACCCCGCGCGAGATGCCGATGCGGGTAGATTCGACGATTTCAAAAGGCGGTAGGGCAAGCTGCGCTGGTGTATCTGTCAGGTAAAGGCGCGGCCCGCCGAGGGATTGCCCGTTGTAGGAACCGTCTATACCCATAGCCTGGCAGAGCTTGCCGGGTCCGTTGGTCAGGTTGCGGTCCTCCGGCTTGCCTTTCAGGCGATGCAGCCCGCGCCGCTCCCGCATCTGTTCGATTCCCAGGATGGGCTCAAGCGCTCGGATCAGCACGGCGGCGGCGTAGCCGTCCGGGCCTGTCACGGCGTTGATCATCCAGTGGTTGCCGTAAGTAAAATAGACGTAAGCCCTGCCGGGTTCCCCCCACATCACATCGTTGCGCCGGGTGCGGCCCACATAGGCGTGGCAGGCCGGGTCTTCCGGTCCCACGTAGCCTTCCGTTTCTACGATAATCCCGGCGCTGGCGCAGGCCGGGTCGGCCTGGCCTTCCTGGTCGGGCGGTATGCAAACGAGGGTCTTGCCCAGGAGTTGCCGCGAGATTTCGAGGGTGTGCGCGGTATAGAAAGACTGTGGCAGGGTCTTAGCCAGCAACTCTTCAAGCGAGGTGGCAGCCTGCGGAACGGGTTGCGCTTCGGAGCGCCTATGGTCAGTCCGGGTCATGTGGGTTCCTTTTGTCTGGCAAAGTGGAATAGCTAAAGTTTTGGGCAAATCGCCCCCAAGATTAATCCGTAATGGCGCACTTGCGTGCGCCACTACCGCCTGTATTGCTCTAAAATTGACTAGCGCTTGGCTCGCAAATACTGGTCAGGCCACTTTACATCCTGCCCCAGGGCGCGGGCGGCGTGTAAAGGCCAGTAGGGATCGCGCAGAAGCTCGCGGGCCAGGGCCACCATATCGGCCTGCCCGTTATGAATGATTTCGTCGGCCTGTTCCGGTTCGTAAATCAGGCCCACCGCCGCCGTGCGCATGCCCGTTTCGTTGCGAATGCGCTCGGCGAACGGCACCTGGTAACCGGGGCCGACCTTGACCTGCTGGTGGGCCGAAACGCCACCGGTCGAAGTATCAATCAGGTCAATCCCGGCGTTGACCAGCAGGCGGGCCAGCGCCACGCTGTCCTCGATATCCCAGCCCGGTTCGTTCGAGGGCAGCCAGTCGGTAGCCGAGATGCGTACAAAGAGCGGGTATTCTGCCGGCCACTCGCTCCTGACCGCTTCGATCACTTCCAGCAGCATCCGCGCCCGGTTTTCCAGGCTGCCGCCGTACTCGTCGGTGCGCTTGTTTGAAGCCGGGGAGAGAAACTCATTTATCAGGTAGCCATGAGCGGCGTGTAACTCAATCACCCTGAATCCGGCCTGGCGGGTGCGCCGGGTAGCCTGGCGGAAAGCCTCCACAATTTCCTTAATTTCCGCTTTGCTCAGTTCGTGCGGCAGGCAGTAGTCCTGCGCGAAGGCCAGTGGGCTCGGCCCTACCACATTATCAGGCCAACCGCCCCGTTCTTTAGCGGCGGCACCGCTGCCGTCCCAGGGACGCAGTACGCTGGCTTTGCGCCCGGCGTGGGCCAGTTGAATCCCGGCTACCGCGCCCTGCTCCTCGATAAAGCGTACTATCCGCGACAGCATCTCAATATGGCGGTCGTCCCAGATTCCCAGGTCCTGGGGGGAAATGCGGCCACGCGCCTCTACCGCCGTGGCCTCGGTCATTACCAGGGCCGCGCCGCCAACCGCCCGGCTTCCAAGATGGACCAGGTGCCAGTCATTGGCAAAACCGTCTTCCGAGCTGTACATGCACATGGGCGAAACCATAATGCGATTTTTAAAAGTAACTCCGCGAATGGTCAGGGGGGCAAATAAATGTGGTTTTGTGCAGCCGGTCTGGTCCAGATCGGCAATTACCATAGCATCCATAAATAAACTATAAGCCTTTCTAAATATTCTCTCTAAACAACTTTTTATAAATAATGAGCTACCAGTCTCCGACTACTGGTTCTCAGCCGCTTCCTCTTCTTCTTCGGTGGGAATGGGCTGGGCCATCTGGTCGCGCCCGGTATCGGTAGTGCCGCTCAATTCGGTCCAGTTAATCGTCTGGCCCCGTTTTAAGCCGCGCAGGTGCATGGTATCGTTATAACTCATCATCTGCCAGGTATCGGGCATGGACTCTATCCGGCCGCGCCGCCAGTGGGTGATGGAGGTGTTATGCGTATTGAAAATCACCCTGGGGGGGACCGTTCCGCTCAAGCCAAAGAAATAGACCATCGAGGCGTCAATCACCCCGCCGTGACAGACCACCACGATATTTTTACCCGCGTACTCCCTGGTAATCCGCTCCAGGGCGCTGACGGCTCGCAGGGTAAACTCGGGCCAGTTTTCCGAGCCCGGCGCGTGGGTGGCAAAGGGCTTCTGGCGGTAATCAGGGTACTTGCCGTACTTTTGCTCGGCCTGCTGGAAGGTCAGGCCGTCCGCCTCGCCGGGACGCATCTCCTGTACTTCTTCGTCCAGGATCACGGGCAAGCCCAGGGCCGGGGCAATAATCTCGGCAGTCTGGCGAGCGCGGGCCAGGTTACTGGCGATCAGCACATCGGCTTTAATTTCGGCGGTGCCTTTCAGGCGCTCTCGCAGGCGCTCGGCCTGTTGCCTGCCCAGCGGAGAAAGCCCGGTATCGCCCTTCATACCGGGTACGATCATTTCCACCTGGTAACTGCCCTCGCCATGCCGGATCAGGTATAAGTTAGTAACCATATACTCCTGATTTCTCTAAAACTCACTCTCAAATAAGTGCCTGGTTTTACCGGGCTGATAAACTTATTTTAAGTGAGCAGGCATCTCTTTAGAGCTACACCGCTGCCTATTATACAACTTGCAGGTGGTCTCACAACCCTAAACCGGACAGTGCTCTTTTCCTTCGTGCCGCCCTCTTTTTGCCGGTTATTTTGAGGCCGGAAGAATCTCTTTGGCATATTGGTATGCTTGCCTTGCGGCCGAGATCCTTCACTGCGTTCACACCCATAAAGGGCGTGACAGGCAATAATGGGAGCTCTGCCCTGCGGCCGAGATCCTAGGTTGTGGCCTCAGGATGACAGGGTTACAAGCGGGGCGTGAGTAGCGAGAGCGAAGTACCATTGCGACCGCGCGGGTATGGCTGGGCAATCGCTGACCTGCCCGTTTCCTATTTTGTACACTATACAATTCAGTTTTGTGACTACTGCACCGGCGGACGGTCGGCAGTGACGCTGGGGAACTGGTTGAGCGGAGTAGGGGCCATTACGATAATGTGATTCTCGACATTCTCGACACCGGGTACATATTTGGTCAGCTCTTCCGCCATATCTTTCTGCTCAGGGGTACTTACTTCGCCCAGCAAGCGGACCGTGCTGCCCTCTACCTGCACATCCAGGGCGCTGATATCTACTTTGTCCGACTCGCCAAGAGTCTGTAAAACATCCAGCCGAATATCTCCTGCCGGTCTGCTATTTTTAGCCATCTCTTTCTCCTCGTACTAAATTTATCTTTTTAGAAAGCATTATTCACCTTTTGGGATCGCGAAACATGGTCCCCGGCAATGATTTTCAGCACGGAGTGTACCAGAGCAACCTTAGAATTTTTTAATAGCGCCAATCTTTATGGCTTCAAGCAGGACAAGTTATGCTAAAATGGTAGTAGCTGAAGCCGGTTTAACCTCGCTCACTCCGATTTGATCTGTTTATTAACATTTCTGCCACTGATTTTATTCGTTGAACAGTTCGGACATTACGGTTACAAAAGTTAATGTTTAAGTGTCATTATCACTCAGCTTGATTAACTCCATTCTTGATAATGAATCTCATATTTTACCGGCAACAAATTGAATATAGTATAGGCCCGATATTTGCTTATTAGTTAAATAGTTACAGTGTCGTAATCGGTAAAGAGCGTTTAAATCTATCACGTCAAAAGTATTTCTGGCATACTTTTACTCTGTTGGATAGTTGATAGTTGGTTAGTAGCTAGTAAGTTTGTTTGATAATTTGTTACTCAGTTAGTTTGTAAAAGTCCTTTGATAAAGTTGATTTTCCGCTGAGTGTAGACATTTTGTGGAGGTAATAATTACGTGAGAATTGCACAAGTGGCACCTTTGTATGAGCGCGTCCCACCCCAGTTCTATGGCGGAACCGAACGAGTGGTTTCCTATCTTACCGAAGAACTGGTCCGGCAAGGCCATGATGTCACCCTTTTTGCCAGTGGCGACTCCATCACAAAGGCCCACCTGGTTCCGATTAACGACCATTCGCTGCGCCTGGACGAGAACTCGATTGACCGCCTGGCGCATCATATGGTCCAACTGGAGAAAGTTTTTGCCGAAATCCATAACTTCGATATCGTTCACTTTCATATTGACTATCTTCACTTCCCTCTCACACGGCGTTGCCAGGAACCGAACGTCACCACCCTGCACGGCAGGCTTGATATTTCTGATCTGCAACCGCTCTTTCGCGAATACCACGATATGCCGGTAGTTTCGATTTCAAATGCGCAGCGCGAACCCTTACCTTTCGCAAACTGGGTCGGCAACGTCTATCACGGCCTGCCTGTAGACCTGCTGGACTTTCATCCCAAAGCGGGCGACTACCTGGCCTTCCTGGGCCGCATTTCGCCTGAAAAACGGGCGGACCGCGCTATCGAGATTGCCAAACGCACCGGCATCCCGCTCAAGATCGCGGCCAAGGTGGACGACGCCGATAAAAAATACTACGAGCGGGAAATCAAACCGCTCCTCGACCATCCACTGGTGGAATATATAGGGGAGATTACCGAGGAGCAGAAGAATGAGTTCCTGGGCAACGCCCTGGCTCTGCTCTTCCCGATTGACTGGGCCGAGCCCTTCGGGCTGGTGATGATTGAGTCAATGGCCTGCGGTACGCCTGTGATTGCCTTCGAATCAGGCAGCGTTAGCGAGGTACTGACCGAGGGCGTGAGTGGCTTTTTGTGCCATAATCTTGATGAAGCGGTAGCGGCGGTCGGTCGCCTGCCTGAGATGGATCGTGCTAAAGTACGGGCGGCCTTCGAGGAGCGCTTTACCTCCACCAGAATGGCCAGCGACTATGTAAAGGTTTACCAGGAAGTGCTGGCGCAGCGCTCTCAGGGCCGTGAGGTTCTCGATTTTGCGGAACTGGCCCCGGTGGTCAAGGGCAAACGCACCTCCTTGAAACGTATCCAGGCCCAGGAAACCGCAATCATACCGGTTGATGACACTTCAGCCTACCTGGCTGAGTAAGCTCGCCACATAAAGCTTAAGGGCAGGTAGCGGATTTTCCGCGCATCTGCCTTTTTGCATATATAATCTTTAAAATATAAAGGATAGCCAACAAAGGTTACTTTCAGCTTAATTTAAAGACAGGAAGTTACTGCTATGACAGATACCACAAAGCCGGAGGGTTCTGAGGGCAGGACTAAACTTCAGAAGCGCGCCTCAGCTCATGCCCAGAGCGTCAGTTTAAGTGTGGTGAGCGCCTTCAATGAGCAGGTGCGAGAGCAACGCGCTAATCTCTCGTATAAAAGCGAAGCTGATATTTCTAATTCGATGGTGATCAAGTGCGGCAACCTCTTTATGCTCTTGAACCAGAACGGCGATGCCAGCGTTATCCATAACGAAGCCGAGGGGGTTTATTTCCACGACTGCCGCTACCTCAGTAAATTCACCCTGCAACTGGGCAACCTCACCATGATGCCTCTTTTGAGCAGCGATGAGCAGGACGAGGTAGCCGAATTTGAACTGGTCAACTCGGCGGCTACCCTGCAAGAAGCCCCCGGCGTCAGTCCCTCGCTCAAAGGGACCGAACCGGAGCGCACCGAGAATCTACAGGCCGGGACCGGGCTTCTCAAAATCCCGGCCCAATCGGTCGGTATCAGCCGCCATATCAAACTGGGCCAGAACCTGATCCAGACCATGAGCGTCAAGAATTATAACCGCCAGGAGCTACCGGTGGACCTCAAGCTGGAATTCGATAGCGACTTCCTGGATATCTTCACTATTCGCGGTACCTCGGGCGGCCAGCGCGGTTCCTTCCAGGCTCCCAGGGTAGAAAAAGGTGCGCTGGTCTTTGCCTATCTCGGCGCGGACGACCATTTGCGCCTGACCAGGATCAAGTTCGACCCGCCCCCCGATACCATCCGCGAAGACCTGGGCCAGGTGGTCTACCACTTAAATCTCGCGCCCCATGCCACCTGGAAAGGCAACGTTACTATTTCTTTTGAAGATCGCCCCAATGCCAGCCAGCCCCGCAATCATAACCATAAGCGCGAGAATGTTCCACCCACCGGAGTGGTGACTGCTCCCGTTCAGGACCAGTTGGAGCAATCACCCAACCCCCCGGTGCGCCCGGGTGCGAAGGTGCCGGGCAAACAGACAGACCGAGGAGTGCAGTTGCTGCCCTCGGTTTATGATGATACCGAGGTGGACGCCTCTTTTCTGCCCTACACGCGCCCCGGCCTGCGCACCACTGCCCTTGAAATCGAGAGCGCCAATGAGCTTTTTAACCGGGTGCTGGACCGCTCTTTCCGCGACCTGCAAATGCTTCTCACTCACCAGGGCAAAGATGTCTTCTTTGCCGCCGGTATCCCCTGGTTTGTGACCCTCTTCGGACGTGATAGCCTGATTACCGCTATTCAAACGGTGGCCTATAACCACGGCATCGCCGCCGGGACACTTGAGTTGCTGGCCTCTTACCAGGGTACTCAGGTCAATCCCTGGCGGGACGAGCAGCCCGGCAAAATATTGCATGAGTTGCGCGTGGGTGAACGAGCCAACCTGGGCGAAGTGCCTTTTACCCCTTACTACGGCACGGTTGACGCCACCCCGCTTTTCCTCATCCTGATGGGCGAGTATCTGCGCTGGTCGGGCGACTTTGACCTCTTCAGGAAGTTGCTGCCGAACATCCAGGCGGCCCTGGAGTGGATCGAAAATTATGGCTTTCATAAAGAGCTTGGCTTTGTAGCCTATGCCAGCGCGAGCGATAAAGGCCTGGCCAACCAGGGCTGGAAGGATTCGGGCAACAGTATAGTCAACGCCGACGGCAGCCTGGTAGAGCCACCCGTGGCCCTGGTCGAAGTGCAGGGCTACGTTTACCGGGCTAAAATGCTGCTCGTCCCGGCCTTCCGCGAGATTGGCGACTCCACCACAGCGGAAAGACTGGCGGCGGAAGCGGAAGAATTGCAAAAACGCTTCAACCGCTATTACTGGATGCCGGACCTCAATTACTACGCCCTGGCCTTACAGCGCGATAGTAAGCCGGCCCGGGTGATAGCTTCCAACCCGGGGCAGGCCCTCTGGGCGGGAATTGTCGAGCCCGAATATGCCCGGCATGTCAGCCAGAGCCTCATCCAACCGGACATGTTCAACGGCTGGGGCATTCGGACGCTGTCGGCCAAAGAAGCCGCTTATAACCCCTTTGACTACCAGGTGGGCGCGGTCTGGCCGCACGATAACTCGCTCATCGCCGCCGGGCTGAAGCGTTACGGGTTTGTCCGAGAAGCGGCTCGCGTTTTGACCGGAGTATTCAATACCGCCTGCCTGCTGCCTGACTACCGCCTGCCGGAAGTCTTTTCGGGCGTGGAGCGCCGGGCAGAGGCCTACCCGGTAAAATACCCGGTCGCCTGCCGTCCCCAGGCCTGGGCTGCCGGGGCCGTACCCTTTATGCTGACTTCGCTGCTGGGCATCATACCCGACTTACCCAACGCTACCCTGCGGATAGTCAAGCCCTTCATGCCGGAATGGCTGGAACGCCTGACGATTTATAACCTGGCGGTAGGAGATAAGCAGCTTTCGCTTGAATTCACCCGTGAAGAGAGTGAAACGCTGGTTCGCTTGCTCAACCGCCGGGGAAACATCAAGCTGAGTGTGGAGTATTAAAGGCCTTCCCTTTATTTTGAGGAAGCGCTATTTATAGCGTCAAAAAGAAAATCTGGCAGGCTGGTATAATAAAAAGCCGTTTCACTTCTAGAATTGAGGTGAAACGGCCGGTTTCAGTTATTATCCCGGAGTCAGGCTCCTGCTAAAATCAGGCCCGGCCCACATCGGGGTCCATCGGGTCATGCGCCACCGGATTCGGAGCGCCGGAAGCGTAATGCTCGTTTTCAGGACCGATATTTGGCGGGGCCATTTCCCCACTCGCGCTGCTGCCGATATTTGCTACCGGGGCAGCCGCGGGCGGCTCATTCGCTACGTTGCTCCGCTCGTTAGTGGGTTTAACCGAAGTACCCGACATTAATGTCGCAGGGTCCAGGTTATGCGCCATGCGAATGTGTTCTTCGATGGCCAACCTTAAGGCTTCAGGATCGGTAGCGGTATCGGTATAGCCACAAATAGGACAGGTTGATAATTTTTCTCTGCCAGTATCCGCCATGCGAGTTACCTCCTTTGCTTTTAGTGCTTCTCAATCCACTCTTAAATGCTGTGCCTGTTTTACTATAATCATAAGTTATGCCAGCGCTAAAAAAAGCTTTTGTAATAAGGCAGCCAAAAGAGGTATATAATAAACAGGCTTCGGCTGTTAAGGCCACCTGCAAGTTGGGGAAGTTTGAAAAGAAGATAATCCGGAAATGGTGAGTAATAATTGGAAGAACTATTAGGAGAATTGCAGTCTACCCTCAATGCTGAAATCCCTCTGACCAGGGCGCTGGGTGTCAGGGTGTTGCGCTACGAGAATGCTACTCTGGAACTGTCCGCTCCACTTCAGGAAAATATTAACCATAAAGATACTGCTTTCGCCGGCAGCTTAAATGCTCTGGCCACCCTGGCGGGATGGAGTTTATTATGGCTGGTGCTAAAAGAAGCCGGGCTTTCCGCCAAAATAGTCATTCAGGACAGCAGCACCGGTTACCTGTTGCCTGTGACGCAAGATTTTTCGGCCTGTTGCAGCCTGCCCGAGCCTGCCGTCCTGGAAAGATTTATAAAGACGCTCACCCGGAAGGGGATAGCCCGGCTAGAGCTTACTTCCAGCATAATTGAGAATGGCAAAGTAGCCGTTTCCTTCAAAGGGCGCTACGTGGCGCAAGCCAGCAAATAAACTAATAAATTATAGGCTATGAGATAAAAGGACGATTTAATGCCTCGCTACAAACCCGTTAATTATAACCCGAAAACTGTTGCTGAAGATCAGGAAGCAAATAAGAAAGAAAGTCAGCTCAAGCTGATCATTATAATCGGGGCTCTCTCAGCTTTTGGCCCATTATCAATCGACATGTATCTGCCGGGATTGCCCTCGCTGACCCAGGACCTGGGCTGCCCTACCTGGCAGGCCCAGCTAACCCTGACAGCCTGTTTGCTGGGCCTCGCCGGGGGCCAGATTCTGGCCGGGCCCCTTAGCGATATAATAGGCCGCCGCCGGCCCTTGCTGGCCGGGATTTTCCTTTATACCGTCACTTCGCTGCTGTGCGCCCTGGCGCCTTCCGTGCCAATCTTGATAGTGCTGCGTTTAATCCAGGGCGCGACAGGCGCGGCGGGCATCGTGATCTCCCGCGCTATGGTCCGCGACCTCTATTCCGGGGCGGCGGCGGCCCGGTTTTTCGCGATGACTATGGCTATCAATGGCCTGGCGCCTATTCTCGCGCCGGTCATCGGCGGGCAACTGTTAAGCTTTACTTCATGGCGCGGCGTTTTCGTAGTGCTGACCTTAATCGGGATCGGGATGTTCCTGGCCGCTCTGCTGGGCCTTAATGAGACCCTACCCCAAAACCGCCGGCACAGTGGCGGTATCTCGGCCACCCTGACTACTTTTGGCCGCTTGCTGACTGACCGTACCTACATGGGTTACGCCCTGGCGGCAGGCTTTGCCAGCGCCGCTATGTTTGCTTATATCGCCGGTTCACCCTTTGTGCTGGAAGATATTTTCGGTGTTTCGCCCCAGATGTTCAGCCTGATCTTTGCGGTCAATGCCACCGGGATTATCATCGCCAGCCAGATTAGCGGGCGCCTGGTGGGCCGCGTAAAGCCGCGCAAGTTGCTCATGCTTGGTCTGACCGGTTCATTAATTGGAGGCTGGTTCGTCCTTGTAGCGATAGTGGGTAATCTGGGTCTACCAGGACTGTTGCCGGCCTTTTTCCTGGTAGTGGCGGACATCGGGTTTACCGGCCCTAATGCCACTGCCGAGGCCCTGGCAGATCATGCCGATGTGGCGGGCAGCGCTTCGGCCCTGATCGGGGTTTTACAGTTCAGTATCGGCTCTGTAGTAACGCCGCTGGTAGGAATTGGTGGCAGTGCTACGGCAATTCCAATGGCGATAGTAATAGCAGTCCTGAGCAGCGCGGCCTCGCTCTCCTTCTTGCTGCTGACCCGGCCAACCTCAAAAGACCAGGATTTATCAATAGTAAAGAGCTAATCCAACCGGTGACAGGCTTCCTCCTGAATTCCAGTTTCAGAAGGAAGCCTGTTTATTGGCATGAGCGGTTTTTCAGTTAGACGCCTGAGGCAATCGAGTCCTTAACATTCTCCTCAAAATAGCGACCCCAGTGCGGCTGGCTGCCGTCAAGATCGAGAAAGTTATATTCTTCTGACAGTTTCCAGGTACTAAAATGTCCCCCGGTTTTCTTAAAAACTTCCGGGTCCCCGGCAAGGGCGGCTACCGCCCGCCCAACATAGTGGGGCGTCTCGGAGGCGATGAAATGGGGGTCTTGTTTAGCGCCGTCGCGCCAGTTGGCCTCGGTGACGCCGAAGTGGTCGAGCATTTCCTCTGAGCGCAGAAAACCGGGCGTCAGCGAAAGCGCCGTGATATTGTACGGTTTTAGCTCCTCGGCCATACTTACGGCCAATCGCATAACCGAGATTTTAGCTAAATCATAAAAAAGATTGCCCCTGTAGTTGTAAGTGTCTCCGTCGGTGATTTCGATAATAAGGCCCTGGCCGCTTTCAAGCATGAGGGGAACGGCGTAATGGCTGGTAATAATGTGGGTATGGATGGCCCGTTCTTGCATCAAGAACCCTTTTTCGAGAGAAAGTTCCCAGAAGGGTTTACCCCACTCGCTCAGGCTTTCGCCGCCCCAGATATCATTAACCAGGATGTCCAGCCTGCCCTGCTCGGCTTTTAGGCGCGAAATCAGTTCTTCCACCTGCTTTTCGTTGGTATGGTCCACCTGTAGCGCTATGGCTGTACCTCCGGCGGCGCTGATCATTTCTGCCGTTTCTTCAATCGTTTCAGGCCGGTTATCCAACGCCGGTTTGCCTCTTACGCTCCGCCCGGTGCAGTAGACAGTTGCGCCCGCCGCGCCCAGTTCCCGCGCAATACCGCGTCCAGCGCCGCGGGTCGCCCCGGCCACCAGTGCTACCTTACCCTTTAATGCTTGCATCTGTGCGCTCCCTTCGTTTCTTTGTCTGGTTCTTTTATACTCCTGTACTGCATTTCTGGTTTGCAAGACTCAGTATAACCGGGCTTGTTGACATCATATGTCATATTTGTATGCTAAAATCTTGCTATATTTAAGGGCTTTTCATAATGTAGTTAATTCTCAAAGGAGGGTGTCATGCGCGCCGACCGGCTTTTATCTATCCTGATGCTGTTACAGGTCAAGCGCCACCAGACGGCCAGAGAGATCGCCCGGCGCCTGGAAGTCTCGGAACGCACGGTTCACCGTGATATGGAGGCCTTATCGGCGGCGGGTATTCCGGTAGTGGCGGAACGCGGTACGGGCGGAGGATGGCGCTTGCTGGAATCTTACCAGACAAATTTGAACGGGCTTAACCTGGCTGAGATCAATAGCCTCTTTCTGAGCCAGCCTGACCAACTGCTGGCCGATTTAGGCTTGAACCAGGCTTCCGAGGCGGCCCTGCTGAAGCTACTGGCGGCCCTGCCGACCGTGCAGCGTCAGACAGCCGAGTATGCCCGCCAGCGCATTTATATCGACTCCGGCGGCTGGAATGAACACCAGGAAGCGACCACCATGCTGCCGGTGCTACAGGATGCCGTCTGGCAGGAGCGCAAAGTGTCGATGCTCTACCGGCGTAATGACGAAACGGCGGTTGAGCGGGTTATCGACCCGCTGGGCCTGGTGGCGAAAGGAACGGTCTGGTATCTGGTAGGCGCGGTGGAGGGTGAGATTCGCTCGTACCGCGTATCGCGCGTAGAAAAAGCTACGCTGCTGGAAGAAAGCTGCCAGAGGCCAGCCGAATTTGACCTGGCGGCTTACTGGAAAGAGTCAGCCAGCCAGTTTAGAGCTAATCTACCGGTTTATTATGCCACCCTGCGAGTGAGGCAGGCTATGGTGCCACGCCTGCGCTACAACGTGCGCTATGCCAGGATAGAAAAGATTGAAGAGCCGCTTGGCGGGGAATGGGCGAAGGTGACCATCCGCTTTCAGAGCGAAGGCGAAGCCTGCGAGTATGTCTCCGGTTTTGGGCCAGACATGCTGGTAGTGGAACCGGCCTCTTTAAGAGAAAAAGTGGTAAAGCAGGCCGAAGAACTGTTAAAGCTTTACTCTCAAACAGCAATAGCCTGAAACCTGAAGGCTATAAAATAGCCCCTGTTCATAAAAAGAGCGGTGAGATATTCGTAAACATCTCACCGCACTCTTCAGGTAAAGCTCACCGGCAAGGTCCTGCCTTTTCAGCTTTAATAGCTTAATCTCCGTCAGGACCAAGGCCTGTCTGGGGCTGGCTGCTGTTGCCGGTACTCTCGCCCAGCCCATAACCCGCGCTGGTATCGTCGTCTGCACCGCCGCTGCCGTACATGGTGTCGCTATCGTCATAACTCTTAGAAGTTACAGAATCGGTCTGCTGGTCCTTTTGAGCCTCTTTCTGGCGATCCTGGTCTGCGTTAGCTTCAAGGCGATCTTCGTCATATTCGCCATGAGTGGTATACATTGTAGTCGCCTGTTTCTGGCCGTTCAGGTTTGTCTGCTGGGTCATATTTCCCTCCTTGTTTCACCCTCTTTTTGTTTTAAATCAACTGGAAAAGTTTTATAGCATATTAAATGCCTGAATCCATAGTTGATTGACACTGACTCTGGCCGGTCTTATCATAGAAGCAGAATGTTTCCAGAAGCTTTTAAGCAAGTTAATAGAAAAAGAAAGGCAAGGAGGCCCTCTCATGTTCATGAAGGCGCAAGGTGATAAATTCCCCCGCATGGTCAGGTTAAGCCAGGAACTTTATAACGCTCCGCTGGGCGATGAAGGGGTGGTAGCAACGGTTGAACGCGAATTTGCCCGGCTGGATCTGGCCGGCAAAATTGGCCCCGGTAAAAAAGTAGCCCTGGGCGCGGGCAGTCGCGGCGTAGCTTCTATTAATTTGATAATCAAAACGCTGGTAGAACAGGTAAAAAAACTGGGGGGCGAACCCTTTGTATTTCCGGCCATGGGCAGTCACGGTGGCGGCACAGCCGAGGGCCAGCGCGGCATGCTGGAGGCCCTGGGCGTGACGGAAGAATATATCGGCTGTCCGATCAGGGCTACTATGGAAGTAGTGGAATTGGGCAACTCTCCCAGTGGCCTGCCGGTCTATCTTGATAAGTATGCTTCCGAAGCTGATGCCATCATTATTACTAACCGGGTCAAAGCCCATACCAACTTTCGAGGGCATGTTGAGAGCGGCCTGATGAAGATGCTGGCAATCGGCGCAGGTAAACATACCCAGGCTATCGCTATTCATGCTCATGGTGTGCAGGGTTTGCGCGATTATATGCCGGAAGTCGCACGCGAAATTTTGAAAAAAGCGCCTATCGTAGCCGGGTTCGCCGTGATCGAGGATGCCTATCATAATGCTTCTAAAATCGTCGGTGTGGCTCCCCAGGATTTCGAGCGCACCGAAGAGCGTTTGCTGGAGGAGGCCAAGCGTGTAATGCCGAGCCTGCCGGTTAAAGAGCTTGACCTGCTGATTGTTGAAAAAATGGGCAAGAACATTAGCGGAACCGGCATGGATACCAATGTTATAGGGCGCTGCCGCTTGATTGATTTTAATGCTTTCCCCGAACCGGTCATCAAATGCATTATTACGCTCGATCTGACCGAGGAGACCCACGGTAACGCCACCGGAGTGGGCCTGGCGGACCTGGTAACGCGCAGGTTAGCCGATAAAATTGACTACCAGGCGACCTATACTAATTGCATTACCGGGCAAGGTCCGGCCCAGGCAGCCTTACCGATAGTGATGGATACGGACCAGGATGCCGTGCGAATTGCGCTCGATTACCTGGTGGGACCTGTGCCGCTCGACCAACTCCGCGCTATTCGTATCAAAGATACCCTGTCACTGGCTGAGATTGAAGTTTCCGAGGCTTTAATGCGAGAATTGCAGGGCCGTGACGGATTCAGCTTCGGCGGAGAGCTTAAGGAAATGGCTTTTGCCGAGGATGGAACCCTGCTTTAGTAAGGGTATAATTCTTGCTCATTTTCCTACCGCAGAATGAAAAGGAGAAAATAATGAGCTTAACTGATACTGTTCAGGCTTTCACCGGCGCGGTTGAAAGCGGCGACTTTTCTAAAGCTGAAAGTTTATTAGCCGGCAGCTTCACCTTAACCGGCGGTTTCCAGGAGACTTTGCGCAAGGATGATTTCTTAACACTGTTGCAGGCGCTGAAAAAAGCCTTTCCAGATATGCGCTTTAACCTGAGTAATTTTCAGGAAGAAGGTAACGAAGTACATACGGTGGCGCGGGTTACCGGCACCCACACTGGCCATCTTTCGTTACCTGCTATGGAATTAAGCGCCATAGAACCCACCAATAAAGCTCTGAAGTTACCTGACGAGCCCTACCATTTCAAGCTTAAAGACGGCCAGATCGACGCTATTCGGATTGAGGAAGTACCGGGTGGCGGGTTGGAAGGTCTGGTGCAGCAATTAGGGTTGTCTATTGATTACCCGGATGTGGCCGAGACAGAAGGAGCAGGTTGATTCTTCTGCCTGATTTAATCCCAGTTATAACCTGATTCATTTCATGAAACGCCCGGCAAGAGCACCGGGCGTTTTCTTGTGCCTGTAGCTTTTCCTGCAACTACTTCTAAAGTTTAGACCGGTTTCCTGTTAGTTTTGCCAGTTATGGCACAGCTTATGCTTTTAATAACAAATCGAAAGGCACTTCTGAGAAGTTTTTGAAGAAGAGCCAGGTGAAATGGACAGGATGCTGATAAGTAGAGTTTCGACTTTAAAGCTAGGAAAAGGAGTTAACTCAAATGAGTATTATTGCCTGGATTGTTGTAGGATTACTGGCTGGCTGGATTGCCAACATGATTATGGGCGGCGGCGGCAGCCTGATTGCTGACCTGTTGCTTGGTATTGTTGGCGCTATCGTTGGTGGTTTCATTGCCGGTCTTCTACTGGGTGGCGACTACGTTACCGGTATCAACTTTACCACTATTATTGTCTCTATTATTGGCGCAATCATTGTGGTGGCAATATACAGGGCTGTTACAGGCCAGGCTGTTAGGTCGTAACGGTCACACACCAGATTTTAACTTGAAAAGCCCTATCTCACGCGGATAGGGCTTTTCCTTTTGTCTGAAAGCTTTTAGCAGATAGCAGCCATCTCGCCTACGAACCGGACTTGCCGGAGCAATTCCTGGGGGAAAATTCCTTTGTCGAGGAAGAGGTTGCAACCGGCCTGGCGGGCGCGGAGTTGGGTGGTGCGATCATCGCGGATAGTCAGGGCAATTACGGCGTCGGCCAGTTTTTCACTTTTGATCTGGCGGCAGGCATCCAGACCATCGAAGCGATAGCCGTCCCGACCGGGCAGACCTACATCCATCAGCACTACGTCCGGGTTGACCCGGCGGGCTACTTCGATAGCCTGAAAGCCGTTTCCGGCCTCACCTACTACTTCAATATCATCCTGCAACGATAGCAAAGTTCCCAGGCTTTCCCTTACATCAGCATGATCATCTACCAGCATTACACGAATAGTTCTGGTGGCGAGCGTTTTGTTCGCTAAACTTTTCTGAGCTTCCATTTTTTCGAATTCACTTCCTGCTAACAATCTCTGGCTAACGAAATTTGTTTCTCTTGTGAAGAAGTATACAAAAGGAAAACAGGCCCCACAACGCGCTTTAGACTAAATGCTCAGGCGAAAAAGACTTATTCTTATTTTTCCTCTGGTCTAATAAATAGACTTCCTGCCGGACTACTCTCTTTTAGGTCTTTAGTCCAATCATAAGTAGCACCGGCTGCCCGTGCTTATCAGCTAGTTTTTTGGGGTGGGATCAGGGTAGCGCGGCACTAAACGCCGGAGCAGACAAACCGCCTGCCGCATACTGGCCCGGCAGGCCAGGTTGCCGGGGCAAGCATCAAATATAAATCCGGTCTACAGCTACCGCGAGTGTGATAGCCATAGACCGGACCGAGAGGTTCTTATTTAAAACTACTTTCTAAAACTTCTGGCGGCCGGCCTGTTTTTGAAGTAATGCCGGTAGGGGGCATAGAGCCAACTGGCGGCTAACAGCAGCAGGCCAAGTAAGATAGCCAGGTCATGCCAGGTGTTGGTACCATCCCCTTTCGCCATTCCTCCCTGCCCGGTGTTGGGTAAGGACGGCATCGTTACAAGAGTACTTGCCACATCGCTCACCGCCTGGCCTCCCAGGTTGCAGCTCAGGGTAGCCGTATTGGTGATAGCGCCAAAGCTGCCCGGCGCCACTACAGTCGTAATCACAATGGTTACTTTACCGGAAACGGGTACCGCTCCAATTGACACCGTAACCTTCTGGCCTTCCACTGTAACGGTTCCCTGGGTGGAGGTGGCGTTACGCACTGTAAAGGCGGGTGGTACGGCGTCCGTTACCACCACCTCAGCGGCGGCAAGGTCGGCTGGGCTTGTGAAGGTCAGGGTAAAGTTAACGGTTTGCCCCGCTACCGCGACCCCGGCGTCGCTGGTTTTCACCAGCAAGCCATTCGACTTCACCGCTACCACGCTGCTGGTTGTGGGAGGGTCGGCCTGGACCGGGCCCCCCGTATAAGCAGGGGTAGGCATGCTGGCAGGGGTAGCCGTAGGTGCTTCAGGACTGGCGGAGGGTGTTGCCACAACCGGTTGGGAGGTTGCGGTAGGAGCCTGGCTAACCCCGTTGCCGGGCGCCGGTGTCGCTGTCGCTGTAGCGGGTACGGCTGGAGCAGTGGCGGTCACACCGGGCGTATTAGAGGCAACCGCTACGGTGGTTGCCGGGCCGGTAGTAGCCGTGGCAACAGCAGCGGGCGTCACGCCGTTGGTAGCACTCTGGGTAGCCACCGGCGTGGCAGTATTAGCAGGTAATACGGGATCGCTGGCGGTGGGCGCCGGTGTAGCCGTTGCCGCCGGTGCCAGGGTAGGCGTAGCCGTTGGTACAGGTGTATCGGTCGGCACTGGCGTCGGTGTATCGGTCGGGACCGGCGTTGCCGTAGCCGTAGGTACTGGCGTGTTCGTAGGCACCGGTGTACTGGTTACCGTAGGGACCGGAGTATCGGTCGGCACGGGCGTTGGTGTGTCCGTAGGCACAGGTGTGTCAGTTGGAATGGGCGTAGCCGTAGCCGTAGGGACCGGAGTATCGGTCGGCACCGGAGTATCGGTCGGTACCGGAGTTGGCGTATCAGTCGGTACGGGTGTAGCCGTAGCGGTTGGGAATGGTGTATCAGTCGGAACCGGTGTAGCCGTAGGTACTGGCGTGTCCGTAGGCACCGGGGTCGGTGTAGCCGTTGGTACAGGGGTAGCTGTAGCCGTAGGCATGGGCGTATCAGTCGGTACCGGAGTGTTGGTTGGCACCGGCGTCGGCGTATCCGTTGGTACAGGCGTGTCCGTGGGCACCGGCGTAAGCGTTGCTGTTGGGACTGGAGTGTCAGTCGGCACTGGCGTCGGTGTATCAGTCGGTACCGGAGTGTTGGTTGGCACCGGCGTCGGCGTATCGGTCGGCGCTGGTGTGTTGGTTGGCACCGGCGTAGCTGTAGGCATGGGCGTATCAGTCGGTACGGGTGTAGCCGTAGCGGTTGGTACGGGTGTGTCGGTCGGTACGGGTGTAGGAGTATCGGTTGGCACCGGCGTGTTGGTCGGGATCGGCGTATCGGTCGGGACTGGCGTGTTAGTCGGCAGCGGTGTAGGAGTATTGGTCGGTGCTGGTGTATTTGTGGGCACCGGAGTTGGCGTATCGGTCGGGACCAGCGTGTTGGTAGGAACAGGGGTCGGAGTGTTAGTCGGGACCGGAGTGTTAGTCGGAACAGGGGTAGCCGTAGCGGTCGGGGCGGGTGTAGCAGTCGGCGCTACTCCGCTGACCGTGGCGCTGGCGGTGTTGTTACTGTGGTCGGTATCGGGTAAATCGGAACTGACCGTGGCAGTGTTAGTTAGCGGCCCGGCGCTGACCACAGTGGCTGTCACATGGAGGGTGGCGGTGGCCGCATTATTCAAAGTGCCAACCGTCCATACTCCCGCTGTATTATCGTAAGTGCCCAGGCTGGCGGAAGCCGAGACAAAGCTCAAGCCTGCCGGTAATAAATCGTTTACCACCACTCCGGTAGCAGTGTCCGGACCATTGTTAGTGGTGGTAATGGTAAAGATTACCGTGCCGCCCAGGGCAGGACTGCTGTTATCAACCTGTTTGGTGACGGCAAGATTGGCGCTCTGGCCGGTGGTGGTGGCGCTGGCGTTATTATTGCCGCTGTTCGGGTCGGGCTGGTCAACCGAAACCGAGGCGTTATTCACAACTGCGCTGGAACTGTTAACAGTTGCCACAATTTGTAAAGAAACCGCCGCGCCGTTCGCTAAATTTCCGATTGACCAGACCCCCGTGGTGCTATCGTAAGTGCCCTGCCCGGGAGCGGCTGAGACAAAGCTTAAGCCCGCCGGTAGCAGATCGCTCACTTTCACTCCCGTGGCGTTGCTCGGCCCGTTATTGGTGACACTGAGGGTAAAACTGACATTGGAACCAAGTTTAGGAGCGGGATCGCTCACGGTTTTGGTTAAAGCCAGGTCGGCGCTCTGGCCGCTCACGCTGGCGCTGCTGCTATTGTTTGCCGGGTTGGGGTCGCTCTGGTCCTGGCCGATAATCTGGGCGGTATTGGGATAAGGCCCCATCCCCGTCACAGTGGCGGTTATCTGGAGCGTAGCGGTAGCGCCGCTGGCCAGCGCAGTCGCTCCCAGTGACCACACCCCCGTTGTATTATCGTAAGTACCCTGTCCGGGAGCGGCCGAGACAAAGCTCAAGCCGGCCGGTAGCAGGTCGCTCACTTTCACGTTGGTGGCGGCGTTGGGACCATTATTGGTCAACTGGATGGTAAAGATCACGTTGCTGCCAACGTTAGGGGTAGGGTTATTGACGGTTTTGGAGATTGACAGGTCAGCTAACTGGGACGGTATGGTAACACTGCTGCTGTTGTTAGCCGTATTCGGGTCAGTCTGGTCCAGGCCTACTACTGAGGCTGTATTGACATAAGAACCAGTAATCGGACTCGGCACAGTCGCGGTGATGTGCAGGATGGCGCTGCTCCCGTTGTTAAGGGTGCCCACTGACCAGTCGGTACCACTGTAACTACCCTGGCTCGCACTGGCCGAAACCAGGGTCAGCCCTGCCGGCAACTGATCCCGCACGATCACTCCGGTAGCGGTGCTTGCCCCGTTATTGGTGACGGTAATGGTATAGGTGACATTGCTCCCGGGAGTGGGGTTAGGGTTGTCTACCGTTTTAGTTACCGCCAGATCAGCCAGTTGAGTTACCACGGTAGGATCGCTGGCGCTATTGTTGGCTGTATTCGGGTCGCTGGTCGGGCTGGAGACGCTGGCGGTGTTGGTAAGATTGGCCGGCGCGGCGGGGCCAACCGCTACCACCAGGCTGAGCGAACTGGCACCTGCCGAGGGCAATCCGGCGCTGTTGGTGCAGGTCACTGCCTGCCCGCTGGCCGAACAGGTCCAACCGCTGCTATTGCCAGAGACAAAAGTTAAACCTGCGGGGAGCGTATCCGTAATGGTGATAGGACCGGAGG
Source organism: Chloroflexia bacterium (assembly GCA_036261665.1). GTDB lineage: Bacteria > Chloroflexota > Chloroflexia > Chloroheliales > Chloroheliaceae > 54-19. The sequence goes on along the minus strand of DATAKM010000018.1, from coordinate 19,191 downwards.
GAGAAGGCCCATTATTGGTAACCTGCAAATTGTAAGTACCGTTTTGCCCGGCCACAAAGTTACCCGTGTGGGTTTTAGTGAGGGCCAGATCGGCCACCGTCGTCACCGGGGTAGTGGTGGAAGCGGTATTATTGCTTAAATTGCTATCAGTGGTTGTACCCGTGACCGTAGCCGAGTCGGTCACCGAGGGTGAGGCGCCCGGGCCGACCCCGACCGTCAGTGAAAGGTTAGAAACTGCCCCGCTGGTAAGATCGCCGGTGTAGGTACAGGTCACTAGCTGCCCGCTAGCCGAACAGGTCCAGCCGTTGCCGCCGCCCGAGACAAAAGTAAGGCCGGCCGGTAGCGTATCGGTAATGGTAATCGGGCCGCTGGAGGTAGCCGGTCCGTTGTTGGTGACCGTCAGGTTATAGGTGCCATTCTGGCCTACCGTAAAAGAAGCGGGAGAAGTGATGCCAAGGCTTAAATCGGCGCTTCCGACACTGACGCTGGCGCTGGCCGGGCCGATGGTAGTGTTGCCGCTGGAGCCAGTCGCCGAGTTCTTGTAAACGCCCGGGGTAGGCGGCACATTGGCGGTATAAACCAGGGTAAGGGTGCTATTGCCCGCGATGTAGTAAGTTCCGTTACAGCTACCACCGACACAGGTGGTGGTAGGCTTGCCGATAAAGCTGATCGTGCCGGTTGCTCCTGCACCCGGTACACTGCTCGAATTAGCGCTGGTAACCTGGCTGGCGGCCGTTATACCGGCAAAGCTTACCCCGGCAGGCAGCACGTCATCAATACGGTCAAGCTTTCCGGCCAGGCCGGTGGTATTACTGACAGTAACAGTATAAGTGGCTACTCCGCCGGTTGGTAAACTGGTAGGAGAGACCGATTTGGAAATGGTAAAGGGGTTGGTAGTAGTGGGAAAGTTAATCACCACGCCGCCAAAGTTACCGGTATACTTCTCCTGGCCCCCACTCAAAAGATCTGAGAAAGGGTTGGCAACTGTGTTGACGCCGCTGCACAACATTATAAAGTAATAGACTACCGTCAGGGTGTTGCTGGAGGTGGAACTGGCGACACCGGTAAAGTAGAGCCTGTCATCGGCGCTGGTGGTAGGACCGGCGCTAAAGGAAGAAGCTGTAATATCGGTACTGACCAGCCGGAAACAGCCAGCATTGAAACTGACGTTACCGGCAGGCTGAATCATAGCATCGGCTGCCGCTGCCGGGTTACCAAACGAGTAATTAATCGTCATGGGGATAACCTGACCGAGCACCGCACCGGGGCCTAGGGTAGCGCTTACCACGTTACCGCCGGCGTTGGCCGAAAGCTCAGAGCGGACGGTCAGGGTCAGGTTGGCGCTGGTAACGGTCCCGGCGTTGCCGTCCTTGACGGTAACGGTGTAGTTGGTGCTGGCTCCAATGGTACAGGGATAATTCACGAAGTAGTAGAGCGGAAAAGCAGCGCCCGAGGCCAGGTTGCCAATGTAGCGCTGCGGGCTTTCCCCGGAGCCCAGGGTAAAAGCCGTATTAGAAAAGCTGTTCAGGCTGGCGGATAGATTGGTAAGCGGGCCGCCGCTGGTGTTCGTGACACTCAACTGAATATACATTCCCCGGGGGCCGGCAGCGCAGCCATTGTTACTGTCCAGCGAGGCGTAAGGGGTTCCCGCCGTAATCGAAACCGCTCCGGCTGACAGGGCCCTGGCTACCGAGGAAGACGAGTTGGGATCGTTCCAGAGAAAGGTACAGAAAAGTAAGTACATGATCAGGGTAACTCGCAGCCAGGTAGAAAACCGCCGTTTGTGTAAAAACTTATTCCAGAAATGGGCTTGATTAAAGTCAGGGCGAGACGCACCAAAATTAAAAGCCTTCTTATTGTTAGAGCTATACATTCTCCAGATCACCTTATCTTGACGTAGCTACATCTCTTAATTAAAACTATGCTAAAACGATAGAAATACTCAAACCCCAGGTTAAAGTCCCATTTGAAACCACTCCTAAAAAAACCTTGCGCGAATACTACCCAAAAACCCGGCGCAAGGTGTAACAAAAGTGATTGATTTTGTTCAAATCAAGCCTTGTATATTAATAATTAAATTGATTACAGGCACAATATTGTAATACAATACGCTCTATTGTGATACGCTATTCTAACAGTAGAACATTACGAAAAACATTTAAAATCTTTGAAATTTACTATTAAATTTATATTAAAAATATAATAATTAAAGGCTTGTTTTTATGCCACCACGTCTTCCTATGAACCGTAAGTAGTCAGCAGAACAGGCAGGTAACTCAGGCCCGGTTTGAGGCAGTAGACCTGGTAGTAAAATTCACTCCAGGGCGCGGGGTCAGCGATAACCTCCACCCGCACCCGCACACTGTTTTTACCACTGGTATAACTGCCCGGTATCGCAAAATCTTCATCGCGCCAGCGTTTGTAAAGATTCTGCCCGCCACTGAACCAGCGCCCCACCAGTTGCCCATCCACGTATATATTCGCCTGCTGATTGATGTCATTGTAGTCAAAGAGGCGCCGGAGAATTACGCCCGAATTAGCAGGATTAAGGTTTAGCGTGAACTGGCTGCCACCGCTAAAGCGATAACCGCTCGTGGTATAGGAAGCCTCATCGTTTTCTCCCTCGAAGCTGGCCGTTAAAGGCCCTCTAAAGACTACGCCGCTGTTGCTGTACTCATGATCGCGCTCCGAGGCGGCGTCACCCAGGCTGAAGGAGTCGGTTAGGGTCAGGCCGCTTTCGTCCAACCCGTACCAGAAGGCCAGGCTGTCGTACTCCTCATCTACAATATGGGTATTACGGCCGATATAACCATGTTCAAACCCTACCTCCAGCGCGGTGTTAAAAGTGATAGAGTCTCCCAGCAGGAAGCGATAAGCAGCGGGACTGGCGAAACTATTGGGCGGAATATTCCAATCCTGCCCGAGGCTCCCGCTTAAAACCCGGCTAAACGGTCCCGTTTTAAAAACGTAAGCCGCGTTAAAATAGTCTTCCCAGCCGGTCCCCTGGAGGTGTGGCGTGCTGCTGCCGTCCACATAAACCCGCTCGTCACCCTCGATAGCCGAAAGCTCGCTGTAGAAGTGCAGGACAGTCCCGACATAACGGCCTCTCCCTTTGACTTTCAGCAACTCGAAATCCTGGCCCACCGGGGGCTCATGCTGCTTTTTGTATGTGGCGTGGAAGTAGCCGCTATTGCCAGTGACCAGTTTTCCGGTTGGGTCGGGATCAAAGGCGATTTCCCAGCGCACCTGGGCCGACTGGTCGCTGCGGTTCAGCAGGCTGATCCGGGCGCTGTTGTGGAAAGGCATCGGGAAGTAGAAGTAATACTCATCTTTACCCGGCAGCATCCCGGCCATTAAACCCGAGACCGGCTTTTTGCCGCTGCCACTCCCGAAGAAAAAGTCGAGCGGCGCGTCTACCTGGGCCCACTCGCGCCCTTCCCAGGTAATCCTGATAGTGGTGTTGGCGACGATATTGGGATCGGCGGAAGTCAGCTTCAGTTTGAGGGCGCTGATAATACCGGGCCCATTCAGCTCTCCTCCCGGCGAAATAAGCTTGCCGGGCCGGAGCAGTTCTTCGCCCGTGAGCAGTTGGCGGCCAGGGTTGGCCGGTTTAGGGTCTTTGCCCGGATTGGAGAGAATCTCAAACAGGCGCGCATAATCCTCCTGGCCGGAGAAGGAAGTAATATTTTGCTTTCCGGCCAATCGCTGGTAATTAATTTGATAATAGGCCGGTTTGGCGGTGGTGGCAATTTTCAAGCGGCTTCTATAAGGCATGGGTACGTAGCTAACGTTACCACCACTGCATGTGTCGGCGTTCCAGGTCAGGGGTGGCACAAAGGGGAAGCGCTTGCCCCCGAAAAAGTCTACAACCGGCATATCGATGCGTGGCTGCGCCTCGTGGTCAAAATAGAACTGGATGCGCCCGGTAGCGGAAAGCGGGGTGCCGGCCATCCAGAGGCGGTATACCGCTCCGGGCCCCCAGTCATCAAAGATGACATAGTGTCCGCTCTCCTGGTAAAGGTAATTGCCCGAATCGTAGTTACCCCCGGCGGGGTCATGGCTCGATACTTCATAGGATTGGGTATAAGCGCCCAGTTGCGGCAGATTATACAGATTCAGCATGGCCGCCACTCCGAAGTCGAGCGCCGGGCCGGAGGCGGGCGGTAAGGGAGCAGGGGTAGGCGTGGGCACAGGCGAGACCGGTCGAGCAGGCGTAAGCGCGGGCGGGTTTACGCTGCCGCCATTCTCAAGGTAGCGCCAGTTAAAGTAGTGCTGGCCCACGTTGCCCATTTCAACTTTGAAAGCAGGGGGATTGGCAGGCGTGTAAGTCAGGGTGCGGCGCTCGAAGAGTTGCACCAGCACCGGGCGCTCCACCCTGGCTACCACCGCCCTGGTCCAGTAAGGCTCTGAAATGGGACGGCCCAGCACGTAGAGAGGCTGGCCAAAAAAGACTGAGCCGCTGACATAGCGCGAACCGTTCCAGAGCGGCCCGGTCAGATTGCCGTAATCGACAAAAACGTCGGCGATATTGTGGCGCGTGACCTCATCGAAAGCTTTGATATACCGGGACTCGGGTGGGGAAGGACTGGTTTTAACCGTACCGTCCCGCGAGAGGCTGGCGTTAATCAAACTGTTGAGGGCGGGAGAACGGCTATTCGGGCTATCCGGCGTGACTGAAACGAGTTTCTGGAAACTGGCATAGGTGGGAGCGATGGCATTAGCGCCTGCCCCGTTAAAGTCACCCGCTACCTGTAAAGCGCTCGGTTTCAGTTGAGTAAAGCTGTTATTGCCATCCTGGCGTTGCCCGGTGACCAGTTCTTTGACTAAAAGGCCGGTCGTGACATAGTAGAGGTTGCCAGGATTACCCCCAGGTTGGTTAATCTCCATGCGAGCCTTATCAAAGTACTGGACCTTGCGCGTACCCTTTTCGTAAGGCTCCGCACTGACAGTCGCGCTACCCGGGACAGGCGGCCCCCAGGTGTAGCCCCGCCCCGGTGAGAGATAGTCGGAGAAGATTTTGTCTACCCGGTTCCAGGTGATAGCAAAAGCCGGGTCATTGAAGGCCGGAGATGCTCCGGTAAGGGGGGCCATTAGCAGGCTCAGACCCAGGGCCAGGAGTAGCCCGGGCAGGACAAGCCTTTTCATACTAGCGCACTTTCTCTTTTGACAGTTCCGCTAAACCGAAGGTTGGCGGAATTTAAGAATACGGATATTGCCAGCATCGCTGAGATAAATGTTACCGCCGCTATCCACCGCCAGTTTCACCTGAGGCCAGTAGTAGATCTGTTCACCGATTTGCCCTACCTCTTTGCCTTCGCTACCCCACTGGTTAAGCAACTGCCCCTGCCGGTCAAACTTTAAGACGAGGTTGCGACCGGCGTCATAGAAATAAAGGTTACCTGCCTGGTCTAGCGCCAGGTTATTGAAGTAAAGTTCCTGGTCCTTCTCGATGGATGGGATAGAGTATTGCATCAGCAGCTTGCCGCTCTGGTCATACTTGGCCGGTAAATTGTTCAGGAGGTAGACGTACCCGGTCGAATCTACCGCCAGGCCCTCCAGGTTAGCAAAAGCGCCGTCCGGCACAGCGCTGTTGCCGAACAGCAGCAGGAAATTTCCCTGCGGGTCAAACTTCTGGACCCGGCCACTCCTGCCGTCTGCCACGAAGAGATTGTCAAGAGAGTCAACGGTCAGCCCGCTGAGGTTGCCGCTCTTACCACTCTTCGTTTTAGCTTCACCCAGGCCGGTGTCAGGTATGGCGTAAGAGAGTAAGAGGGTACCCTGCTGGTCGAACTTCAGCACCTGGGCTTTACCGGAATCGAGCAGGTAGATGTTGCCCCGGCTATCCACCGCCATGCCGGCGATAAAGAAAGAATTTTCTTGCTTTTCATTGGCCTGTTCCGGATGAATACTCCACTTGAGTAAAAGCTGACCGGCGCTGTTATATTTCTCCACGTCCAAACCACGCGCAATATAAATGTTGTCTTGCCGGTCTAAAGCCAGGTGAGTGGGCTGACCGATGCCGCTTTTAGCGCCCAGGCTGCCCACGATATTTAGAAAATCACCGCGACTATTGAATTTCTGTAGGCGGAATTTGCCCTCGCTTGAGTTAGAGTCGCCATCCAGCACATAGACGTTGCTCTGCCGGTCCAGGCCGAGGGAGATAGGAAACTCAAATAAGCCTGCGGGCTGTGCCTGGTCAGGTTTATAGTTATAATCATGGCCGCCCCAGCTTAGCAGGAAATTTCCGGTCGCATCGAATTTCTGGATTCGGTAATTCCTGCTATCAGCCACGTAGAGGTTGTTTGCCTGATCTATAGCCAGGCTGAGAGCTTTGCTGAATTGGCCCTGTTCCTTGCCGAGGCTGCCGAATTTCAGCAGGAACTTACCGTTACGGTCGAACTTCTGAATGCGGCCATTTTCGTTATCGGCCACATAGAGGTTATCCTGCCGGTCTACCGCCAGGCTCAAGGTTCCCCTGAATTCACCGTCAGCGCGCCCAAAACGACTAAAGGCAGCCAGGAAGTGCCCGGAGGAGTCAAATTTCTGAACGCGGTAGTTGGCGGTATCCCCGGCGTAAAGATTGCCCTGGCTGTCTACCGCCAGACCGGCGGGGGCATCCTCAAGCTGAGTACCGCTTGGCGAGAGCCTGCCGCCGAACTGCCCCTCGCCCTTACCTGGCCCACCAAACTGGAGCATAAAGCGCCCGGTAGGATCAAATTTTTGAACGCGCTGGTTGCCGCTATCCATTACATAGATGCTTCCGTCAGGAGCCAGGGCCAGGTCGGTAGGTGCTTTGAACTCGGCGGGTCCGCTGCCCGTGCTGCCCCACTGGTTTACCGGTTTGCCGGTGCTATCATATTTTAAGATGCGCTGATTATCGCTATCTGACAGGTAGAACGTTAGCGCTATTCCCGGGCGGTCATCCACGGCCAGGCTGGCCGGGCGCTCCAGGCTTAGCGGATTTCCCCCGACCTTCCAGACCAGTTCGACCGGGCGGGCCGGTTTATAAAGCTGACTGCCGAGGTGGCCCAGCAGAACGTCATAGGGCGGCTGATTTTCGGGATGGAATTCGAAGCGCGCCCGCTCGAACCACTGTACGGTTAGAGTTTTGCCACTTACAGGGTTGGCCTCTCGGTATAGCTCGCTGATAGGATAACCGAACCGGGCCAGCCCGCCGTTCTTCTGCCAGTATTCGAGGAAGCGGAAGCGCAGGTTATGTAAGGTTTCCTTAAAGTACCATTGCTGCCCGGAAGGTAAAGCGGGGTCCAGCAGAGGCTCGGTTCTTACAAAATCGGGATCGGCCAGGGTCGCCTCACCGCGCAGTTCCATCCCCAGAAGGCCGAGTTGAACCTCGAAAGCGTTCCCGCTATTTTCGGGATGGAGTTCGAAGCGAGCTCGTTCGAACCACTGGGTTAAATAAGGTTTGCCATCCGTCTTACTGAGCTCGTTTTGGGCCTCACTGATAGGGTAGCCGAAGGAAGCCAGGCCACCGTTGCTCTGCCAGTAAGCCAGGAACTGACCCGAGACGCTTTTGCCCGTCTCGGGAAAATAGCGACTCTCAGCGGCTGAAAGGACCGGCGTGTTACAGCTCAGCCCTAAAGTTAAAACCAGTAGAGCAATTACCAGGAAGCTATAGCGGTTGTAATACCTACTCCTCTTCATCACCTGACCTCCCTCCAGCCAACTTCGCTCCGGCGCAACCTGATTTACCTGTCCGCAATCTGGCGTATCTGGAATTTTTGAATCAGCAGGGGCTGCCTGCTCACCAGGTAGAAGCTGCCATCTTTAGCCATATACATCTGACCGCTCAGGAACTCCCCTTCATACTGGCCCGCGCTGGCGTTGTAACTGAAGAGCAGTTGCCCACCGGAACTATATTTCTCCAACCGGTAAGTTGAAGTCTTGTTAAGTTCTTCGCCCTCTCCCCACAAAAGGTAGAAATTATCCTGGCCGTCCAGGTGCAGGCTGAAACTGCCGAACTCGCTCAGGGCGCGAGCAGGAAAATCTTTCTTAAAGGCTAACCGGCCGGTGGGGTCAAATTTCTGGAGCTGCGGTGTCACCGTGCGATTTTTAGTTTCATTATTAGCATCAGGTAAAACGTCAATAAGATACAAGTTACCCTGGCTATCCAGCGCCATCTCGTTAACCGGCGGTAGTTCTGCCAGGCTGTAGAGGAAGGTACCCTTACTGTCAAACTTCTCGATCAGCGGGGTTTTTTTGTTAATGAGAATGTAGAGATTATCCTGCCGGTCAAGATACAGGTAGGGCCACCAGGGAAATGTTTGATTAAACTGCCAGGTTTGCCCGGTGCTACTACCGAATTTGACCAGAAAATTACCTGCCGGGTCGAATTTATAGACAAAAGGACTTTTGGTGGCTGCCACGTACATGTTGCCTGTCCGGTCCGCTGCTACCTGTACCGGTATGCTTTGGGCCTCGAACTGGCCGTCCTTGTCTCCCCGACCCCCGAACTTGAAGAGGAATTTACCAGCGGGGTCGAGCTTGCGGATAGTGCCGTCTGCTGAGTCGAACATGTAGAGGTTGCCCTGCTCGTCGGTATTGATCAGCCTTCCCCGGGTATCCGAAGTTGAGTTCCGGGTTGTTTCGAGCTGGTAGAGTAACTGCCCGGCGGAGTTGTATTTCTGGATATAATTACGGTCCTCAGAATCAGACAGGCCGGTAAACCTGGCGGTGAGGTAGAAGTTTCCAGCGCCGTCCAATCGGAAATAGTTGTCCAGGTCGATCTGCTGCCGGCCAAAGATGTTTTTATCATCCGGGGTGGCCCCGTATTCAAGGAGCAATTTGCCACCAGGGCCAAACTTGGTTACCCGGCCGTTATAGACATCGGTCGCGTAGAGATTATTCTGCTTATCGAGCGCAACCGAGTTATACATTGCGGGCGGATTAGCTTCTGGCTTCTTGAACTTTGCCAGGAAATGACCCTGGTTATCAAACTTCTGGATGCGCTGGAAGATCTGGTCGGTTACATAGAGGTTATCCTGGCTGTCCACGGCGATCCCGACAGGCCCGGGCAAAAATATTTGTGACCCTGAGCCAAATACCCCGCCTTCCGGTTCGGGCAGGTCCCCGTTATAAGGGTTGGTTCTGACCGATGTAAGGGAGCCCCAGCCCAGCAGGAAGTTGCCCTTACTGTCATATTTTCTGATAAATTTATCCGACCGGTCAGTATCGACCACAAAAATGTTGCCCTGGCTATCAACTACCAGTCCGGCCGGTTCGTTCAGCCCGGCTTCATCGATGCCAGCGCCTTCCATGCCGGGTAATTCTTCGCCAAAGGACATCAAGAAGCGCCCTGCCGGGTCGAACTTTTGCACTCGCGCCTCGCCAAAATCGCCTCCTTCGTCTACCACGTAAAGATTGCCTGCTTTATCGAGGGCCAGCCCGGTCGGGAGATAAAACTGGCCGTTGCCGCTGCCCCGCGAGCCGAGCTGTTGTAAAAATCTGCCGGTGCGGTCATACTTGCGAACCCCGGCTTCGCTGTCAGTACTGAAAGCGACGTAGAGATTGCCCTGTTTGTCGAGAGCTACTCCGATCCCCAGGTAAAGTGCCCGCATAAAGTTATCTCCATCAGGCAGGACTTTATCCCACCAGATAACCAGCTTCCCGCCCGGGTCATATTTCAGGAGATGGCCGCTGCGAGGATCCACCATGTAAGCATAACCGTCGCCGTCTATGGCCAGCCCGCTAAAGGAGCGAGGCGCGGAATAGGCCTGGTCGAGCATCCAGACCGGCTCGATAGGGCTGGTAGGTTGTTTTAGCTGGCTGCCCAGTAAGCCAAGCACCACATCGGTGGGAGGTTGATTTTCGGGATGGAGTTCGAAGCGCGCCCGCTCGAACCATTGCACCAGGAAAACCTTGCCGCTGGTCCGGTCTAACTCGCGGAATTCCTCACTGATAGGGAAACCAAAGCGCTCCAGGCCCCCGTTGTTTTGCCAGTATTCCAGGAAACGAGAGCGCAAATTGTGGCCGGTCTCTGCAAAATATCGTAGCTGCCCGCTGGATAGGGCCGGGTCGAGCAGGCGTGCCGCTCTGGTGAAGTCCGGGTCACCCTGGCGGGCTTCTGAGCGCAGTTCATTACCGAGCAGGCCAAGCTGCACCTCGTAAGCGGTTCCGCTATTTTCGGGATGGAGTTCAAAGCGGCTGCGTTCGAACCACTGGGTAAGGTAAGTTTTGTCATCTGTCTGGCTAACTTCGGACCGGGCGGGCGTGATAGGGTAGCCGTAGGACAGCAGGCCGCCCTTATTCTGCCAGTATTGCAAGAACTTCCCGGAAACGGTCTGGCCGGTGGCCTGGAAATAGAGGCTTTCCTCGGAGGCCGCCCGGCTAAGCTGGTAGTTGAGTGGTTCCAGCACCAGGATCAGCAGTAATAAAAAGAGAGTGAACAGGCTGACACGGGGAAGCCCGGAAGGTTTAGATTTAAACGGCATAGTATCCTCCTCATATAACTCTGCCAGGGGGCAACCGGTATTCAGCGCCGGAAATGCCTGGACTGGCGCAGCCGTTTTGAAAGGGAGAGGTTATCAGACAGGTGCTAAAGAGAAAGGGGGTTTAGTGAGAAGTGGCGCGGGCGTATTGCACGGCAGGCCAGACTTTCTCTGGTAGATACCGGTAGGGCTTTCCAGTTTCATTTGAGTATCCCCGCTATAGAGCATATCCTCGTCACAGCCGGTCTCAGCAAAGGGGGAAAAGCTCCAATTAAACTATTATTCGGGTCGATTTAAATTTAATTGAGCTTACTCAAATCTTAACATCTGAAGGTGAAAAGAGTTATCAAAGCAGGTAAAAAAATTATGACAGATCAGCAGGCTGCAAATAAAGCTCACAGCCGCGGGGTAAGTGGCTGCGAGCAGCGGAGATTTTAATCATTTCCTAAGCCTTCAGAAACCGATTTTTACCTGAATTTTTACCTGGGATTATTATCATGCTAACAGTTTTACCTGTTAGTAGTCGTTTGTATCAGCGGTAATAAGGAGACTTTTTATGGCACGCACACTTGTGATTACTGGTTCCGCCTCCGGTATCGGTAAAGCCACGGCAGCGCTGGCAGAAGAGCGAGGCTGCAAGGTTATCCGGGTTGATCTCAAAGAAGGAGATGTAAAGGTTGACCTGGCTACCCCCGCCGGGCGGCGGGCGCTGGTAGAAGGAGTGAACGAGCTAAGTGGAGGGAAGATTGATGCCCTAATTGCCTGCGCCGGGGTGGCCGTCTATACCCCTCTCACCCTCCAGGTAAACTACTTTGGAGCGATAGCGACCCTTGAAGGCTTACGGCCGTTCCTGGCCAAAGGGGATACTCCCCGCGCCGTCGGCGTAACCTCTTTCGCTTCTATTATGCCATCCGACCCGGAACTGGTCGAAACCTTGCTGAAAGGGGACGAAGCGGCGGCGCTGGAGATGGCCCCGAGCAAAGACCCCAGCGTTTATTACTCCTCCTCCAAAGCGGCCTTTGCGCGCTGGATGCGCCGGCATTCTACTTCTCAGGAGTGGGTCGGCGCGGGAATCCTGCTTAACGGGGTAGGCCCCGGTATGGTGGTAACTCCCATGACGGAAGCGTATGTCAAAGACCCGGTGGTACGCCGGAGCCTGGACCCGGCTATGCCCATGCCTATCGGGCGCGACGCCAGGCCGGAGGAGATCGGGGAGCTACTCTACTGGCTGTCCAGCCCCGCTAACAGCATGATGGTAGGCCAGATTATCTTTATTGACGGCGGGGCGGATGCCACTATCCGTGGCGATAGCACCTGGTAAATTCAAAAACCTGAAAACCTGCTCCCGCTTGAAGGGAGCAGGTTTTTTAATGCTTATTTCCGTTCATCCAGGGCCTGTTGCAGGGCTTCCTCCTTTTCGGGTGGAAGGGTAGTCTGGATTATTTTACCTTTGTGCGGTTGCAAGGCAGAAACTACCGCATCGGGATTGCTGTGCCGCACCATCAGGAAAAGGGCCGAGCCGCCCGGTTTCAGGCTCTCGCTGACATCTTTGACAAAATCTTGATCCACGCCCAGGTCAAAACTCTTGCCGACCAGCGCTCCACCTAGCGCTCCGACCACCATCCCAACCACCGGAAAGACAAAACTGGTGATCAAGCCAATGAGGGTTCCGCCCAGCGCTCCGAGCTTGATGCCGGTATCCAGTTCGTTTTTGACGTGCACAGTACCGTCCGGATCTTTCTCGACAATGGCGGCGTCATCCAGGCTGATCAGACCCTTTCTTTCCAGTTCTTTGAGGGTCTGGCGAAGCTGGCTGGCTTCCGCCTCATGTTCAAGAGTCATGACAATCAGCTCGCTCATACTACCTCCTCCTTATTTTATGGCCTTTTGTTATATACATAAACATAATAGAGAGCCGCGCCGAAGACGTTCAATAATAGAAATGCAATTATCCAGTAGGTCTTCTCTGTACCGGACAAGCGGTTATTTCCACCCAGGTCCCAGGCCATCCAGAGCCAGAACCCGGCTGCCAGGATTGTTAAGATCAGGGAAATAACAACGAAAGTATTCATTGCCCTTCCTTCTTTCTCTCTTTCTCAGGAAAGATATCCGGGATTAAAATCTTGATCTCAGGAAGCGTACCATTGTCGCTTAAATACTTCTTATGGAGCAGGGGTGATGTCTTTTGTTGCAGCGTTAACCGTCTCGCAAAGGTAGACTTCCAACCCTTTCCACATTACGCCTGTGGCCAGGAGGTGTCAATCGCTATCCGGTTCCCGTTATGGTTTCTTAATCTTTTTCCCTCTTGACATTCAGGAGAAAAAATCTATAATACTCTACAGACACGTAGGTAAATTATTTTGGGTAAGGTTAAACTGTCAGAAAACATTCTATGGTAAGCAAAGTAGACTTAAGGACCAACGATACCAGAAAACGCGTTATTGAAGAAGCCAAGCGCATGTTCCTGGAAGGTGGCTATAACCACCTCAGTATGGATAAGATTTCCGAGATACTCGGTCTTAAACGCCCGACCCTTTACTATCATTTTCCGGGCGGCAAAGAACAATTACTGGTGGAAACGATCAGGACTTTCGCCAACGAACTGATTACCGCCTGGCGCGAAGCTATTACCACCGGAGACAGTGCGCGTAGCCGGCTTAGAAACATCCTTGACACGGTCAGTACGCATCCTCTGCCTGAAAATAAACGCACCTTTGTGATTGAACTCTGGCAGCTAGGCGAAGAGGTTAGAACAGCGGTGGCAGATATCTACCAGCAAATCTTTACCCTGCTTTCGGAGGTACTTGAGGAAGGCATCGAAAAAGGCGAAATCAGACCGGTAGAACTGGAACTGGCCATTCACAGCTTTTTAGGCCTGTGCGACCAGATTGAGAATACGATCATGGCCAAACAATTCTTTGCTGAACTCAGCCCGATTGTAAACCGTTTTGAGCAAAAAGACTTAGTCGATAAGATGTTTGATATGTGGCTGCACGGCATGGCGGTCTCCTCATCTTAAAAAGGCAGGTTCAAACAGGGTTACTTCCCTTTTCACAGGCGTAAGAGCGAAGCCCGGCTCTGTTATTAGAGCCCGGCCAGGTGCCTTTTTGTCTTTTTAACTGACCTGCCCGCAGGTCAGTTCTTTCGCAGACAACCGGAGCACAGACGCTCCCCAATTATCCGATTTGTCCGAGTTACTTCCGCCGTTTAGCCGGGAGAAAGAGCGGGCTACCGGAAGCTGGTTTTCGTTCGTCGTTGAACATTCGCGCTCTATCATTAACCAGTCGTTTTACGTTTTTTATGGAGAAATTAAGGTGGGAAAATTTTTAGATAGAACAGGTTCATTCCTGTTTAGAAAGAAATGGTGGGCAGTCGGGTTCTGGCTACTGGTGCTAGTAGTGGTAGGGGCCGCGGCAGGCGCTTTCTACAAACCGGCTTCCGGGGCTATTTCCATTCCCGGTACCCCGGCTCAGATGACGATTGACAAGGTAGGCCAGCTTTTCCCTGGTGGGGGCGGCGGCACCGGTCAGATTGTCTTTCATACTACCGATAAGAAAGTGAGCGATTTCCAGGCGGCGATTGACCCCGCCCTGGCTAAAGTTAAAGCCGTGCCGGGTGTGGTGAACGTTGTCAGCCCCTTTGTTAACCCGCAGGCCACCTCCGCTGACGGTAAAACGGCCTATGCTATCGTGCAAATGGAAAAGGGTACCGGCCAGATTGATAAGGAAACGCTCAGCCAGGTTGCCGATATTACCAGTAGTATTAATTCGCCTCAACTGGAGGTTGAGCGCGGCGGTAGCCTGATCAAGCTGCAACCGGATCAGATAGTGGGCCCCTCCGAATTAACCGGTTTAGTGATAGCCCTGGCCGTCCTGCTGCTAACTTTCGGCGCCCTGATTTCAGCCGGGATGCCGCTAATAATTGCTGTAATGGGTGTGGGCATCAGCATCGCCGGGCTTTTCTCGCTCAGCCAGGTGATTGATATTAACGCCACCACCCCGGCCCTGGGCGCGATGCTTGGCCTGGCAGTCGGGATTGACTACTCGCTCTTTATCATTTCAAAGTACCGTACCCTCTTACTGGAAGGCTACGGCTACAACCAGGCCGCAGGCCGGGCCATCGGCACAGCAGGTAACGCGGTAGTCTTTGCCGCCAGTACGGTTATTATTGCCCTGGCCGCTTTGAGCGTGGTTAACATTCCCTTTATGACCACCATGGGTCTGGCCGGGGCGGCTTCGATTGCGGTAGCGGCTTTGCTGGCTGTGACCCTCACTCCGGCCATTCTCGGTATCGCCGGCTCAAGAATCTTTGGCCGCAAGACCGCGCAGAAAATAGCCGAGGCCCAGGCCAAAGGGCTGGAAAGCCGCCACACCGTCAGCCACCACACCTTCTGGTATAAGTGGGGCCAGCGCCTGACCAAACACCGCATAGTAGCCATCGTCTTAAGCCTGGTAGTGGTAGGTCTGCTCGCTTACCCGGTCACGGATCTCACCCTGGGTCTGCCTAACGACCAGTATGCCAGCCCTTCCAGCACCCAACGCAAAGCCTACGACCTGCTGGCAAACGCCTTTGGAGTAGGTTATAACGCGCCCCTGGTAGTACTGGTCGAAAATGTCCCGCCGGTAACTGACGCCGACCGGGCCGCCGTACGCAGCCTCCTGACCGCCCAGTACCAGAAACAGGTGGACGCGGCCACCCAGGCGCAAAAGGCCAAATTTGAAAAACAGGCCGCCGCGGCTACCACCCCGGAATTAAAGGCTCAGCTTCAGCAGGATATCGCCGCCGCCCAGGCCGAAGGCCAGAAGCAACAGCAGGCGGCCCAGGCCCAGCTTGAAGCCCAGATTGCCCAGTACTCCAACCTGGCCGAGGTCGGTAAAATCGCCAATCAACTGGCGAAAGCACCTGATGTAAAAATGGCAACCCCGGCGGCTGTAACCGCCGACGGCAAAAACGGGCTAATCCAGGTAATCCCGGACAGCGCCCCTTCCGACGCCAAAACCTCGGATTTAATCACTTACATCCGCAATAACCAGGCGCAGGCCAGCGGTAACCCTGCGGTCAAACTGGGCGTTACCGGTTACACCGCCCTGCAAGATGATATCAGCAAGAAACTGGCGGACGCTTTGCCGGTCTACTTGCTGGTGGTGGTCGGGCTTTCCCTGGTGCTGCTGTTGCTGGCCTTCCGCTCCATCCTGGTTCCGCTCAAAGCTACGCTGGGGTTCTTGCTATCGGTAATGGCGATGTTAGGCGCCACGGTAGTGGTCTTCCAGTGGGGCTGGTTTGGCCTGGCTTCCCCCGGCCCAATCATCAGCTTTATCCCGATCATTGGCACCGGTATTCTCTTCGGCCTGGCTATGGATTACGAGTTTTTCCTGGTTTCCAGCATACACGAAGTCTATTCCCGGACCGGCGAGGCCCGGCGAGCGGTTGAATCCGGCTTTAGCCTGGGGGCGAAAGTGGTCACCGCCGCCGCCGCCATTATGGTAGCCGTCTTTGCCGGGTTTGCCGGAAGCGCCGATGCCAATATCAAGCTCTTCGGGGTGAGCCTGGCAGTCGGTATCTTCGTGGATGCCTTTATCGTCCGCATGACCCTCGTTCCGGCAATCATGACCCTGCTGGGCAAAGCGGCCTGGTGGCTACCGGGCTGGCTCAACAAAGCGCTACCAAACCTCTCTATTGAAGGCGAAGCCGAGGAAGGCACCTTTGTGGAGGAAGGCGAAGAGAAAGCCGGGGTTGAAGCCGAGGCTACCCGGTAAGACTCGGTAGCCAGGGCCGGGTTTATACCGCCCTGACAGCGAACCTGGTACTCCGAACTAAGATCGAGGCAGGGAAGTTTATGGCTTCTCCTGCCTCGATTTTTTTATAGCAGGCTGCTTATCCGACATAGTAATAAGCGCATGAGCTACGATTATTCATTGGAAATGTGCTCAGAACGCCCATAATTTAAAAAAACATTGACAAGCAGGTATTGAAAGTCTAGCATGTAAATATAATAACATATACAGTTGAGCGTACTTTGATAAGTAAATGCACAATTTATTTGAGGCCTTCCCATGATGTCTGCTTCTTTCTCAGATAAATTTGAATCCCTGCCTGAGCTGTTCAGTAGCGATTCTCAGATTTTAAATTTTTTTGAAAGTATCGGCGAAGCTTTCATTTTCCTTAATCCTACGGGTAAAATTGTTTATCTTAATTCCCTGGCGGAAAGTTTGCTCAAACGCCCGCGCCGCGAGCTTTTAGGCCAAGATATCTGGCAAGAATTTCAGGAAGCGGTAACAACACGCTTTTATGAAGAACTTCAACGGGCCAGAGTAACCAATCGAACGGTTTTGTTTGATGAGTTTTATCCGCCGCTGGATTGCTGGTTCGCGGTCAGAGCGGTTCCTTCTAAAGCCGGACTCCTGGTTTATTTTCAGAATATTACAGCTCAAAAGAAATTAGAACAACAGCTTCAAGAACTTCATCCCGGCTTTCTACCCCAGCAAAGCGCCCCTAAAAAACCCTTCCCAACAGTCAGTATGCTCGACATGGATCTGCAAGCTGTAGTAGTCCGAAGAATGGCAGAAGGAGTCTGCCTGATAAAAGCCAGCAGCAACACGATTGTATATGCCAATCCCAAATTCGAGCAGATGTTTGGCTACAACCCCGGGGAGCTTTTAGGCCAACCTTTCTCAGTTCTTTACAACCCGAATTCTGAGAGCGATGCCTCTAAAATTGTTCAGGAAGTAATCAACCGGTTGTACGTAGAAAGTGAATTTACCTTTGAAGTCTGCAATGCCAGGAAAGACGGCTCTTTATTCTGGACCAGCAGCACGGCCAGTATTTTCGAGCATCCGGTTTATGAGACCTTATATGTAATAGTTCACCAGGATATTAACACTCGCAAGCAGATCGAAGCGGCTCTTTACGAGAGTGAGGAGCGCTATCGCCTGGTAGTGCAGGCCCTTACTGAAGGCATCGTGATACAGGATACCGGAGGGCGCATTATTACCTGCAACTCCAGCGCCGAGGGTATCCTGGGCTTAAGTCTTGACCAGTTGCTTGGCCGTACTTCGGTTGATCCGCGCTGGAGAGCCGTACGCGAAGACGGCAAACCCTTCCCTGGCCTGGAACACCCTGCCATGCAAACCCTATTGACCGGCCAGCCCATGACCAACGTCATAATGGGTATTCACAAGCCCAGCGGCGAACTTAGCTGGATATCGGTCAATACTCAACCTGTTTTTAAACCGGGACCATCCAAAAAGGAAAAGTCTCCGATTGCGGTTGTCTCCTCCTTTACGGATATTACGGAACGGTTGAAAGCCGAGCAAGCCGTACGGGAAAGTGAAGAGCGTTTTTCTCGAATGTTCCTGGCTGCCCCCACTCCGCTGGTGCTTACCACCTACCTGGATACCAGCGTGCTGGATGCCAATTCCCAGTTCTGTGCACTGATCGGGTTTTCGACCGAGGAACTAATAGGCCAGAATTTATTTAACTTGCTCAAAATAAGTCCTGAGATTGCTAACACCTGGAAAGAACAACTTCACCTGGTTGGAAATGTCTTTAATCATGAAATCTCGGTTTACAACAGCCAGAACACTTTAATATGGTTACTGGCGTCACTTAACCTGGTTGAAATTGACAGCCGGCCCTGTATTTTAAGTACTTTTATAGATATTTCCGAACGTAAAAGACTGGAAATCGCTTTAAGTAACAGTGAAGAGCTTTACCGGGTAATGGCGCGTAACTTACCGGAGAGCGCAGTATTAATTTTTGATCGCGATTTGCGCTTTGTGCTGGCAGAGGGTAATGCCCTGGAGAAGAGTGGTTTTACCAGTGAAGTGGTGGAAGGTAAG
Organism: Chloroflexia bacterium; assembly: GCA_036261665.1. Lineage (GTDB taxonomy): Bacteria > Chloroflexota > Chloroflexia > Chloroheliales > Chloroheliaceae > 54-19. Next base: position 908 of record DATAKM010000018.1, on the reverse strand, counting down.
ACTCTCTGGGAAGTACTTCAGCCTGAAGATGCCGCAAAACTTTTGCCGTACTATGAAGCGGCCTTATCCGGTATCGAGCATCATTTCGAGGATTATTATGATGACAGAGTTTATCTGGTACAGGCTTTACCCTTAAAGAATGAAAAGGGCGAAATTTTTGCCGGGATGTTTCTAAGCCAGGATATTTCTCGCCTCAAACAGGCCGAACTTAGAGCCACCACTGAAAAAGAACGGCTGGATGTTACCTTGCGTTCAATCGGGGATGGGGTCATAGCGACCGACCTGGCAGGTAATATTACCCTGATCAACAGTTCAGCCGAAAAACTAACCGGCTGGGAAAGCCAGGAAGCCTCCGGTTTACCAATCGAAACTGTTTTTAATATAACCAATGAAAAAACCAGAGAGATAGTTCCAAACCCGGTTCGCAAGACCCTGGAAGAAGGTAAGGTGATTGAACTCAGTAATCACACCGTACTGACCAACAAAAAAGGGAACGCCTACAGTATTGCTGACTCCAGCGCCCCAATCAGGGACCGCAACGGCAAGATTATCGGGAGCGTCCTGGTTTTTCGTGATGTAACCGAACGCCAGAAACTGGCGGAAGAAATGATCAGAGCCAGTAAACTGGAGTCGCTGGGGGTGCTGGCAGGCGGCATAGCCCATGATTTTAATAACCTTCTCACGGCTATAATCGGTAATCTTGATCTGGCCCAACAATATAGCCGGACTATTCCGGCCGCCGCTAACAGCGAAAACTTGAAAACCAGCCTGGAAGAAGTCAGTAAAGCCGTAGTAAGATCAAAAGACCTTACCTTACAGCTATTGACCTTTGCGCGGGGCGGCGCTCCGGTTAAGAAAACCACTCAACTTGAAACGGTTGTGCGAGACGCCGCTAATTTTGCGCTGCA
>DATAKM010000016.1:0-54529 GCA_036261665.1 Chloroflexia bacterium | reverse complement strand
GTTCATTTCGAACAAGTTATTGCAGTGGTCAGTTAAAGCCCTAAAAAGGCAGCTATTAATAGATATTCGATCAAAAGAAAGAGAGGCAACCCTCCTTAAAAAAGCTTACCAGACTGTCTTGACTTTCTGGGTCATCATAGTAGGATGATCACATTTAACAGGGGAGAACGATGAACAGGCTTTCAAATTTAGCACCGGTTTCTAACGCAACCTACGTTGAGCCAACCTGTCTACAGCCGGTTGAAAAATGTCCGGTTCAACAACTCCTTAATCAAATTATTTCTAACACTCTCTTTTTCCAGTCTAAAAATCAAGCCAGTTTCAAACTTGCAACACTCCTGGAGGCCAGTAAAACGGATAACCTGGAGTCCGAACTGGAGACCTTAAAACTTTTAGGAGCCGGCATTGCCCATGATTTAGCTAACGTTTTAACCATAATTACGGCTAATCTCGAATTAGCCAGGCTTCCCCAGGGACAGCTTAAGCTTGAGCGTATCTTACAAGAGGTGGAGTCAGCCAGCGATAGGGCTAAAGCTTTGAGTGAGCAGATGGCTATCTTGTTTCAAGGCAAGAATTTGATTAAAGAAAAAGTATCTCTAACCGAGCTTCTTATAGCATCCAGTGCTCTGGGATTATCTGGCTCGGAGATAAAGTGTAACTACAAACTGGCCTCCAACCTCCCACTTCTACATGTAGCTAAAACCCAAATCAGCCAGGTTATTACTAACCTGGTCCTTAACGCGGTTCAGGCCATGTCGAGTGGAGGAGAGCTTGAAGTGGAGGCTGAAACTGTAGAACTTGCAGGGAATAACGCAGCTAGCCTAACACCAGGAAAGTACGTTCAAATCAAGATCCGGGACCACGGAGTAGGTATTCCAGCCGAACACCTGAAAAAAGTCTTTAAGCCTTACTTTACAACCAAACCCCGCGGCAAAGGAGTGGGACTGGCGCTGTCGTACCTGATTGTCCAACAACATAAAGGGCATATCAGTGTGGAGAGTCAAGTAGGTGCTGGTAGCACTTTCCGGCTGTTATTACCCGTCAAATGAACTCTACTATATCTGGATACTCAAGTCAGACTGGAGAAAACAGGGCGTGGCATCTTTACCATATTTTAGCTTCATCGAGGCGGCTGCCCAGGAGGATTATCGCTTGCGTGATCCTGAAAAGTACTGGCTGCAACTGAGTAGCTGTGATCTCGATAAACTTATAAACCTTCACCGGTCAGTTTCCTTTAATAGCCGTGCTGTTGCAAAAGGGGCAATGTGCAAGAGCCAGGATAATTTAGATAAAATGCTTGGGAAATCTTTTACTCAGAGTATTAGAGAAAATCCAGACAAAAAGCCTGCTTGAGAAGAGACAGCCACAATTATGACTGGCTGGCAATAACAGGCAAGAATCAAACATGTAACTGAACTTGAAGAACCAGGTAAAGGTAAGAGTGCTTTGTAAGCCTGAATCCTGTAAAGGCTTATACACTCCAATCAGCTTTCCGTCATTACAATATCCTGCCACTGTGAATTTGAGGTTATAAGCAGTACGAGCAGGCTTTTGCCTGCTAATTAGCCTTTAGGGCGGTGAAGAAGTTGCTATTCGAACTGCTCCTAAGGCTAAAAGATTATCCTCCTGAACCGCATTTAAGCCAGCGAGCCCATAAATATTCAACCCCTCATAAAGCCCTGGAGTTTTCAGACTGTGCACCAGCGTTCGGCTGTGGAAATCCCATAACCTTAGATAGTTCTCATCACCACCCACCAGCACTGAACCGCCTGGATCAAAGGTCAGAGTCCTGATAATGTTTTCATTCCCCTGTAAATCGTAAAGGAACTGCCAGTTCTTAGTGCTCCAAACCTTAACTTTAAGGTCGTAACCGCTGCTGACCAGATACTGACCGTCAGGACTGAAGCACACTACCCACACCCGTTCCTGCAATGTTTTGATACACTGCCCGCTGGCGACTTCCCACAGGCGAACTGTGTGATCCGCACTGCCACTCGCCAGATTTTGACCATCCGGACTAAAAGCCAGCACCCATACCTGACTGGCATGTCCTTGAAAAGTTTTAAGACAACATCCACTCGAAACGTCCCACAACCTGATGCTGCTATCATTACTGGCGCTTGCCAGTAACTTACCATCCGGGCGGAACGCTATCTTTCGGATAAAATTAGTGTGCCCTTTCAAAATTTTGACACATCTACCACTTGTTATTTCCCATAAATAGATACTGTTGTCGTTACCACTGTTGGCTAAAATCTGCCCATCCGGACTGAACTCCAGCGACCAGACCCAACTGGGATAGCCTCGGAGAGTACTGAGACAGTTTCCCCTGGTAATGTCCCATATTCGGATAAGGTTATCTGCTCCGCCGCTGGCAAGAAGCTTTCCGTTTGGGCTGAAGGCGAGACTTTTAACAAAACTCGGGTTTCTTAGTGTTTGATTGAGTTTAGCGGTAGTTACCTCCCACAACCTGATAGTGTTGTCGTCACTACCACTGGCCAGCCATTTACCATCCGGACTGTAAGAAACGCAGTTAATTCGATTACTATAACCCTCGTGAACTCTAAGACATTGACCACTCTCGATTTCCCACAAACGAATAGATTGGTCCGGGCTGCCGCTGGCTAACAGCTTCCCATCCGGGCTGAAACTCACGCTTTTGATTAAGTTAAGGTGGCCTTGTAAAATGCTGCGGCATTCCTTACTGGAAAGATCCCATACTCTGATAGTTTGGTCACTGCTTCCGCTGGCTAACAGTTTCCCATCCGGGCTAAAAGCTACCGTATATACCCGATTGGTATGACCCTGGAAAATATACTGGCACTGTCCACTTGCCAGTTCCCACAGCCTGACACTGTAATCACTATTACCGCTTGCCACGGTTTGACCATCCGGACTAAAGGCTACCGACCAGACCCATTTCATGTCGCCACTTATAATCTTAAGGCATTCATAATCATCTAAGTTCCAGAGACGAATTGTTTGGTCAGCGCTGCCACTGGCTAACAGTTTCCCATCCGGGCTAAAAACTACCGACCAGACTTCATTGGTGTGTCCGGCTAGTACTTTCAGGCATTGTCCGCTCTCAACTTCCCATAATCGGATGGAATGGTCGGCACTGCCACTGGCTAACAGTTTCCCATCCGGGCTGAAAGCAACCGAAAATACTTCACCGGTATGTCCTTGATAGATAGTATGCCTTTTTTCGCCGTCCAGACTCCATACCCGAATAGTAAAATCGGCGCTAGCGCTCGCCAGCAACTTCTTTTGAGGGCTAAAGGCTAAAGACCATACTCTGTCACTATGACCCTCAAATACATCACGGCATTGTCCGCTAGAAACCTCCCATAACCGGATCAACCCCTTAAGCCCACTGCTTGCTACAAATTGTCCATCCGGACTGAAGGCCACAGCTTCAATTGCTCCGAAAGCGCTGGTAAAAAGGGTGCCGCGTAATTCTGTAAGGGCCATATTCACCCCCTCCAGCGCTACACCTTGCAAATTGGCCTGCCAGATACGCAGCCGGGAAAAATCGGCATCATTCAAATCCGCTTTTAGCGCAACCAGTAAATTGATCAAGTTCCCTGCTTCGTAACCTTGCTCAGCTAGCGAGCGACTCTTCAGTTGCTCAAGCAAATGCCATAAGTGCTGGCTGACCGCTTCACGGTTATGGCTCTCTAAGGCTAACTCCAGGCGCGTTAATACCTGTGACAACACAAGGATACGTTGGCTTTCCCGAATGTAATCTTTGGTTTCCGCTTTTAACAGAGCAAAATTGCCGAGAAAAGAAGATATTTCTCCTTTAACAAGCTCCTCAACAACCTGATTAACCAGGCGTTCAGTTAGATATTCAAGGATTACTGGCTGCAACTCAAAGTACCCGGCCATCTGACTGATCTCTACCAGGGAGCGGCGCCTCAACGAAACCAGGCCCTCCGCCAGTTCTTTGGTGGTTTTCGTCTCACGAAAATCAGCTTTCAATTCTTCCAAAGATACTGATTGTCTTTCCGCTGTCATCCAGTAAAGTATTTGTTGCTCCAGGTTACTCAGGCGGTTAAACTGTTGCTTGAGTAATTCTTCTATGTCGGCAAATACCCCCCAGCCTTGTTGTAGAAAAGCCTTGATATTACCACCAAACAAGACCTGAATGGATTCAGCCAGTAACTTTAAGGCCAGGGGATTACCGGAGTAGTAAGTAATCAGTTGCTCCCACTCCTGATCAGTACCTTTAATTGATCTATTTCCCGTTTCTTCTAATAAATAACGTCCCGCCTGCGTACTAAGTCCCTCTACTTCCAGGCTCATGACTGTATTGGGATAGCGCTTTTGCATTATCACCAGTTCTTTGGGTTTTTCTCTGCTGGTAAAAAGCAAAGTACTCTGGTGAAACTGTTCTCCAATTAACTCCAAAAGCTGACCGTAGCCTTCGTAACCACTCAGATAAGTCCCGCTCTGCTTGTCACCGGCCAGTATTGTTTCAAAGTTATCCAGAATTAAAAGACAGCGGGCCTTCCGCAGGCAGTCAAGCAACCTGTTTAACTGTTGCTCCGGTTGAGAAGGAATAGCCATCTGAGAGGATTGAAGCTCTAACAGGCTATTTAAGAAGTAAACCAGAGTAGTTTCCAGGGGAGGGGCATTTTGTAAAGAGTACCAAATACAGTAATCAAAGTGGGTTTTGAAAGCTCGGCTAAACTCAATCGCCAGGGCTGTTTTTCCAACCCCACCAATCCCAACCAGACCAACCAGTCGAGCATTACCCTTGTCCACCTGTTGCTCAAGCCAGGCCAATTCTGTTTTGCGCCCGTATAACTCTTTAACATAAACCTGAGAGCCAGGTTGTTCCTCGCGAAGTACCGGTTTACTTTCAGGGAGAAAAGGTTGCCCGAAAACTGAAGTTTCTTCAGAATCAAACCTGGAAGAAGTAATCTCAGGGTTCAATTCTAATACCTCTGAACCACCTATAGTCGCTTTAGCTGACATAAAGTCAATCGCAGAGGATGAATCCACAAGATTAACAAGCGGGGCTGTATTCCATTCTGCTAACTGAAAACTATTAAATCCCAGACCTACTTCAGCTAGAAAATCTATGGCTTCCTGCCTGGTACTAATAGCCTTCCAGGTAGCCAGGACTTTAACAATCTGCTTTACGTCATAGTGAGTAAGGTTCGCATAGTTGTGCTCATTGAACTTATTACTCAGTTGTGCAGGATGCATACCCAGTTCATGGGCCAGTTGCTTCTGGGAATAACCGCTCTGGCGCAGATACCTTTTAAGTTTAGCCCTGAAATTCTCCATTGACATAGCAGGCCGGTCCGTGGTGTCCGATTACAGTTCGACTGCAATCCTTTATGTGGTTAAACCATTCTAATTTTGAGCTGCATTTCAAATACTACCCTGATTTTAGCTGGCCTGAGCAGAAGCCCGGATTTATATTCATCGAAACTAGGCAACCAGGATTGCTCCTAAAGCTTTTAAATTGGCACTCTGAGCTTCAGTGATACCTGTCACCCGGCTGATGTTCATGCCTTCATATGGCCTTAAAGCCTGTAAAGTTTTAAGACAGGTTCCACTGGCCACCTCCCACAATTTGATAGCTTGGTCATTGCCAGCACTAACCAGAAGCTGACCATCCGGACTGAAAGCCACTACTCTGACTAGCTTGTCATGTCCCTTTAAGGTCTTGAGACAGGTACCAGTCGTTACTTCCCATAGTTTGATAGTCTGGTCAGTACTACCACTGGCCAGCCATTTTCCGTCCGGACTAAAAGCCACCGAGTAAACCCAGTTTGAATGCCCTACCAGAGTCTTGAGACAGGTTCCGGTACTTACCTCCCACAATTTAATAGTGCGATCAATACTACCACTGGCCAGCCATTTTCCATCAGGGCTGAAAGCCAATGTCCTGATTTCACTAGGATGTCCCTCTAAGGTCTTAAGACAGATTCCACTATTTACTTCCCACAAACGGATGCTGCAATCAAGGCTGCCGCTGGCCAGCCATTTTCCGTCCGGACTGAAAGCCACCGAGTAAATCCAGTTTGTATGGCCTTCTAGAGTTTTAAGACAAACCCCGCTGTCCACTTCCCACAACTTGATACTGTGGTCGGTACTGCCGCTAGCCAGCCATTTTCCGTCAGGGCTGAAAGCCAATGACCAGATCGAGTTAGCATGACCACCCAGGGTTGTAAGACAGGTCCCGCTACTTGCCTCCCACAACTTAATCGTCTGATCAAGGCTGCCGCTGGCCAGCCATTTTCCGTCCGGACTGAAGGCAACTGACATAACAGTATCAGTGTGGCCTTGCAAAGTTCTGAGAAAAGTGCCATTGGTCACCTCCCACAACTTAAGGTTGTGATCAGTACCGCCACTGGCCAGCCATTTTCCATCCGGGCTAAAGGCTACTGTATAAGTCCAGTTAGTGTGCCCCTGTAAAGTTTTGAGGCAAACTCCGCTTTCTACTTGCCATAGCTTGATACTCTGGTCGGTACCGCCACTGGCTAACCATTTTCCGTCAGGGCTAAAGGCTACCGACCAAACCCAACTGGTATGGCCTTGTAAAGTTTTAAGGCAAACTCCACTTTCTACTTGCCATAGTTTGATGGTTTGATCGAGGCTACCACTGGCCAGCTTTTTACCATCTGGACTGAAAGCCACCGAATAAACTGTATTGGTATGGCCCTCTAAAGCCCTGGTGCAAACACCACTGGTTACCTCCCACAACCTGAGAGTCCGGTCATTGCTACCGCTGGCTAAAAAATGTCCATCTGGACTGAAAGCCACTGACATAACCCAGTCAGTGTGTCCTTGCAAAGTCCCCAGGCAACCGGCGCTTGGCACTTCCCACAATTTGATGGTTTGATCTGCACTAGCACTGGCGAGGAGTTTGCCATCCGGGCTGAATGCTACTGCCCATACTTCACCTTCGTGCCTTTGCAGAGTCTCAATACAGGTCCCGCCAGGGAGTTTCCAGAGTTTAACTGTATGATCCAGACTGCCGCTGGCGAGATGCTTACCATCGGGGCTAAAAGCAACAGACCAAATCCAGTTAGTATGGCCTTCCAGGCTCATGTAACATTCGCCGCTGGCCACATCCCAGAGCTTGACTGTATGATCCAAACTGCCGCTGGCAAGCCATTTACCGTCAGGGCTGAAGGCCACCGACCAAACTACCCCTTGATGACCTTTACATTCCAAAAGCTGTTGCCCGCTCGACACCTCCCACACCCGGATCTCCCCGTCATAACAGCCGCCCGCTACTAATTGTCCATCTGGACTGAAATCTAAGGAAGTAACACTCTCAAAAGACTGGGTAAAAGCACTTCGCCCCAGATCGGACCCGGTAAAGTTGACTTTGTGCAGTTCCAGGCCTTGCAAATCAGCCTGCCATAATCTCAGGCCCGAAAAATCATAATCATTTAGATTATCTTTAAGTACCCTGAGCAAATTGAATAAATTTCCTCCGCTGTAACCCTGTTGCGCAAATGGCTGCTCCCGTACTTGCTTGAGCAGTTGCCCGAGATGCGCCTCTAGTTTGTTTTTTTCAGCGAAACGAATGAGCAGCTTCTCCAGGATGGTGTCAAGAATAAGCCGGCGCTGGCTGTTTTTAATATAGTCCTTTGCTTCGGCTTTAAGTAAAGCCAGAGATTGAATCAGTTTGAACTGCCCGGTAATCAACTCGGAAGTAGCCTGTTCTACTACCTGTTGAGTTAAATACTCCAGCACCACGGGTTGCAAACCAAAACGAGGTTGATCTTGCTCTCGCTCCAACAGATGACGCCTTGCCAGGGAGATAATAGTCTCGGCAATCTCTTTTCCAAAATGAGGTAAAATAAGATCTCGATTGAGTTCTTGCAACGATAGAGGTTCACGACTCAAGGCCAGCCAGTAAACCACTTGTTGTTCTAATTCACTCAAGCGCTTAAGTTGATGTTCCAACACCTCTTCAATCTCGCCAAAGATGGTCCACTCTTCGGCCAGAAAATCTTCAACCTTCCCTCCAAACAGGGTTTGCACTATTTCGGTCACCAGCTTTAAGGCTAAAGGATTACCGGAATACCGCTTGACCAGGGCGGACTGGCTCTCTGCACTTGATACCAGACCCAGGTCATGCAAAATATATTGAGCCTCTCCTGCGCCTAATCCTGATAACTCTATCGAACGGACTGTTCTTCCACCTGCTTTAATCTCCAACAGCCCTAATTCACGAGGATTCTCCCGGCTAGTCAGGATCAAACAGCTCTGGTGATTGATCTGGCCGATTTGCTCAAGCAACCGGCCATAATCCTCGTAACCAGACCGGTAAGCCCTGTCCTGTCTGCCTTCTTGTAATAGAGTCTCCCAGTTATCCAGGACTAAAAGCACGCGTGAAGTTTGCATATAAGCTAACAGCGTACGCAAGTTGCTCTCAACTCCACCACTTAAATCCACTGGCTCTGGAGCTGCTAAAGACTGGAGCAAGTCTCTTAAGAGGTTTTGAAGAGGCGGGGCATTATGCAAGGAATGCCATATGACAAATTGGAAGTGTGTTTTGAGCTGCTGGACGAGTCTAAAGGCCAGGGCAGTCTTGCCAATCCCGCCCATACCCAGAACAGCCAGTAGCTGGCAATGCTCCTCCACGATCCAGTGGTTCAGATTATTAATCTCTTTTTCCCGACCGTAAAAAGGTCCGGTGGGGATAACATCTTGCCAGTTATCTCGTCTGGATGGTACTCCTAACGGAATCGGCGACAAACCCAGGGTCTGAGCTTTAAACGGGCTAACGGTACTTACATCGGCAGGAGTCGGGGGTGAGTTATGATTGTTAACCTTTACTCCAGAAGGCTTTGGCCCGGTTGATTCTGTTTGGAAGTTGTTGTAAGGCGGGTTTAAGCCTGCCTCTGGCCTGAGAGGCTTGCCAGGCAAGGCTAATTCCAGTTGATCCAGTGGTGGTTGCTGCCATTCGGCCTGGCTAAAACTGGAATAGGTCAGGTTCATTGAAGCTAATAGTTCGAGAGCCTGGGGCTGGGAGATAATAGCTTGCCACTGTGCCAGGATTTTTACAATCTGCTTTACATCAGAATAAGTTAGACTGGCATAATTATGATCGTTGAGCTTATTGCTTAGCTGTGCGGGATGCATTCCCAGTTCATATGCTAGTTGCTTCTGAGAATAGCCACTCTGGCGTAGATATTCCCTAAGTTTAGCCTTGAAAATTTTCACTGACATAGGAAGGCCTTCCTTGGCGTTAGTTGTTCGATTTGAATAGCTTCAAAGGCCGTATATAAACCGTATACTTATTCGCAATAAATCGGTTGTATTTAACTTCGTTTTCGGGTATATCTGAATTAGAAAGAATCAGTAAGTTAGATCACATAGATCGAAGAGTTCGGGGTGCTACCAGGGATTCTTCGATCTCTATATTTTAAATGCAGGCAAAGTTACAAAAGGTAACCTGTCAATAAGTCAGGTCTGCATAAGTTGCCAATTAGTCCAGGAGATTGCGCTCTCTACTTTTACTCTAGCACTAAACTCCCCACTTTTCAAGGGTGAAGTTGCACCTGATGACTATAATCGCTTCCCAATAGACTCGAACGATAGAGCTGAACTTTTAGAAATAAACCCGGCAAACAAAAGGCTGGCTTCAGGAAAGTTACTACTAAAAACAGCGGGAACGACTGTCTGTGATTATTGGGTTTTGAAGCAAGAAACAAAGAGTAGTACCGCATAAATCGGTTGATTTCAGCTTCAATCTGGTTTATACTATCACTACTCTAAAGGGGAGTAACCTCCGGTCATTAACCGGATGTTCATCGACATACTAGCGGTAAAAAGCCGCTCGGTGAGCATAGCAGAATAACTGTTTGGCCAGACCTTTAGCATGCACAATAACCTTCCAGTTGAGGAAGTGTTTCGGCGCATGCTAAAGGTCTTTTTAGTTTTGGAATATATCGGAAGTTAGCGGCATAAGTAAGTTGCTGCTTTGTTGGCTGTTTACTTTGTAAACTATTTTTGAAGCTATTAAGGAAAAGAGAAAATTGAGCGCCTTTTTAATTGCCTTGTTTTTTGTCTTTATTGCCGAGATGGGCGATAAGACGCAACTGGTGGCGCTGGCTTTTGCCACCCGGTTCCGGGCCAGTATCGTACTGGCCGCGGTCTTCGCGGCCACACTGCTGGTCCATCTTTTTTCAGTCGGGATTGGAGAAGTGCTGGGTTTGGCCCTGCCGGTCTTCTGGATTAAGCTACTGGCAGGCCTGGCCTTTATTGGCTTCGGTATCTGGACCCTGCGAGGAGATGAGATTGAAGAGGAAGAAAAGTTAACCCAGAATCGCTGGGGCCCCTTTTTAACGGTTGCCATTACTTTCTTCCTGGCAGAACTGGGCGATAAGACTATGCTTGCCACTATAACCATTGCCAGCCAGCAACAAAGCTTTATTCCGGTCTGGTTAGGAAGCACAGTGGGAATGGTGCTGGCCGATGGAATTGCAGTAATAGTCGGAATGGTGCTGGGCAAACGTCTGCCGGAACGCCTGATTCAGATTGTGGCGGCCCTGATTTTTATCGGCAGTGGACTTTTCACCCTGGTGGAAGCTTTTATCGGCTAAATTCTCTATAAAGTTATGGAAAGTAGTTGGCAAGCAGGGTGACAAATGCTAAAATTATCTTATGATTAAAAATCCCTTGCCACGTTTAGATAAAGCGCTTGATTTACGTGAGAAACTCCTGCCTTTTTGCCGTTTAAAGCCCGGTGAAATCTGGGAAGATGAGCAAGCCGGACACCGCGTAGCCTGTGCGGATGCCGCTAACCCGCAGCAGATTGCCGCGCTCATGAACGGCGAAAAGGCACAGTTGGCCGTGCATGACCCTCCCTATAATCTGGTGGCTTTTGAAGTCCGCCAGCTTGAGCAGTACATCGAGTGGTGCCGGACCTGGGTTGAGCTAACGCGCATGCATCTGGCTGAGGATAGCAGCCTGTATATCTGGTTAGGGGCAGACCAGACTGCCGACTTCCAACCGCTGCCTGATTTTATGGTCATGATGCGCGGAACGTCTTTTCGAGCCCGCAGCTTTATCACTATGCGTAACCAGCGGGGCTATGGAACTCAGCACAACTGGATGGCGGTGCGACAGGAATTACTTTATTACACCCTGGGCAACCCGCCTTTTGCGCCCCAGTATACCGAAATTCCCAAGACGCTGGCCGGATATTACAAACAAATAGACGGGCAGGTGCGTGATAACCTTGAGCGTGGCCATGCTCCAACCATTCGAGCCGGGAATGTCTGGTTTGATATTCAGCAGGTTTTTTATCGAATGGAAGAAAATGTAAATGGCTGTTACGCGCAGAAACCTTTGAGGGCAATTGAACGTATATTAATGGCTAGCTCATTAGAAAAGGATCTAGTGCTCGATTTCTTCGCACACGCCGGAACCACTTTACTGGCAGCAGAACGCCTCAAACGCCGCTGTTTTACGACTGATCTCGACCCGCTCTACTGTGAAATAACCATACGCCGGCTAGAACGGTTCCGAGCAACGGGACGCACCGGATGGCAGAATGACCATCCCTTTTCGACAGAAATTTATTAATTATGCTATAATGTGCCGACCTAGTAGCAACCCAGTTGCATCCCAATCGATCCTTACTAGCAAAGAAGATATTGTTTATAAATAAATACAATAACTCTTCGTGGGAGAAGAGGGAGCATTAACATGGCGGTTACTGCGGTACGAGTGAGCCGAATTGCCAGGCAAGCTCGTCCTATTCGGGGGGCAGAAATAAAATGTGTGGCGAATGGAGAGATAATAAAAGCCACCAAAATTTGCCCCGCTGAGTTTGATGAATATCACCGGCAAGTTCTCATGAAAGCCCGGTTTGCCTCTACGTATGAGCTTATCTTTGATGAGCCGGGCTGGAGAAGTGTCTGGATTGGCGCCGGCGAAGAAAAAGTAGTTTTTTTGGCGATTGACCCCCAGGGCAAAGCTATGGCCCTCGAATTACTGGCGAAAGGTACTTACCTGGACGGTCACCTGGTAGACGGCGATTACTACGCCGAAATCTTCGCACCGGGTCTTGCCAATAAGCGCTGGGATACCCGCTCGCTCTTCGGCCATATTTTCAGCGGGCGCGTCAAAGTACGCGAATTCATCTATGGTGATACCCTTGCCGGTCCCGGGCTTCATACGACTTGTCTCAACCAGCCTAATTTTGCCGTCCGCTTGATAGGCTGCCTCAGCCGGAAATGGGCGCGTTTTAATGTGTATCCCCTTTTCAAAAAAGTTCAACGCGTTTATCGTGATGCTCACGAAGCGAATGTAATGATCGAACTGCTGCCTTTGGATAATCCTGAACTAAAAAGTCATCATTTATTTCCAGTACCCTGGCTGGAAGAAGACGGTCACTTACGCTTGCGCTATTACCGTCTTACCCCAATTGATGTAAGAGTACGTTAAAAGTCTATTCTAGCCGGTAATTCTACCGGCTTATTTTTTAAATAAGAGGCGAATAGCTGTTAGCCTGTCTCTCTGCTTTTCTGCGAACTGCTACAGTTTGACTATCAAGGTGAAACCCCATGCCAAATCGTTTTGAGAAGTTTACCGACCGCGCCCGTAGAGTGCTGGTGATGGCGCAGGAAGAAGCAAAAACTTATAACCATAATTACATTGGAACCGAGCATATCTTACTGGGATTACTGCGCGAAGGTCACGGAGTGGCTGCTCTGGTACTTTCCAGTCACCGGCTGGAAACTCTTAAAATTCGCAGCGCCGTAGAATTTTATATTGCCCAGGGCGGCATCAACCCTAAAACAGAGGTAGCGCGCTCCCGGCGGGTATTGGAGCTTTCTATCGAAGAGGCCAGGAAACTTAATCATCTTTACATTGGTACGGAACACCTGCTGCTGGGTTTGCTGGGTGAAGGCCAGGGTATAGCTGCTAAAGTCCTGATAAGCCTGGGACTTGACCTGGAAAAGGTCCGCCGGCAGGTCATGCAATTCCTCAATCAAGAGTTGATTCCTGAAATAGAACCGGATATAAACAGCACATCCTCTGGGCAAAATCCAGGCTTAAGCGAGCTTCCCGTGCAAGCCAACCTGACTAATTCACCTGCCACAAATCCGCCTGTTACTAACTCACCCATTACTGACCCACCCATCACAAATTCACCTTTCCAGGCCAGGCAAACTTCAGGTTCTGATAGAGTGAGCCTTAAAGAAGCCCTGGTAGAACTCGAGCGCTTAGGCCGTGAGAAAATGATGGCAGTCGCTACCCAGGATTTTGTACAGGCTGAAAACCTGCGGGAACGGGAACAGGCTCTTTTTGCGCAGTTGCTGGCCTTGGCAAATGAACAGGAAAATAAGCAGAGTCCCATCTCGCTTCATATAAGCGAGCAGCCCGAGACAGAAGGATTGGCAACCCTGGGTGTAAGCCTGGTGGAACATGCTAAGGCGGGCGATTTTGATCTCTTAATTGGCCGCGAACGTGAAATGGAGCGCATGCTGGCGGTGCTGAACAGGCGAAAAGACGCACATGTCTTGCTGGTAGGCGAAACCGGTACAGGTAAAACAGCGATAGTACAAGAGTTTGCCCTCTTGATTGCCAGCGCCGGTCTTTCCGGCACAGATGTGATCTGGGTCAATCACGGGCAGTTCGTAGACTTGATGTCCAACCCGGGTCGAGTTTCCCAGATATTGAACCGGCAAAAACAGCCTGTTATCCTGGCCATTGCGCACTTCGACCGCCTGGTGGAATACGCCAGCCGCGATAGCCGCTTTTCCACCCTTTACGACCTGCTAAGCCATCCTAATATCAGGTTGATCTGCGCAACTACTCCGCACGGTTACGAGAATATCAAAGAGAAAGAACCTGAACTGGCTCGCCGCTTTCAGCTTATTCCTATCAACGAGCCGGAAGATTCGGTTACCCTAAAAATATTGCAGGGGTTAAAACCGCGCTTCGAACAGCATCACAGTGTCAGTATCGAGGACGCCGCACTGGAATATGCGGTGATGCTCTCAAGCAAATTTCTGAGCGGCAGAGCGCAACCCTCGCGCGCCCTGAATCTGCTGGATGACGCTTGCAGCCTGGTGGCCTTACGCCAGACCGAGCAATACCGGTCTACTGAACCTGTGCGCGGGCAGGGAAATGGCCGTAGCAGCAACGGAAAAGGCAAGTTAGGCGAAGTAAATACACACAGCGCGGTAACACCACGCGCTATCGCGGAAACCACCGCCAGCATCACCGGTAAATCTCTTAAAGAAATTGAGAGAATTTGAAGTGCGTTACTTACCTGTAATAATCCCTGTATCTTTGGTATAAATTAGGTAACACAAACGGCAAGGTTGTTTTAAATTCTGTGTTGACAGAAGCACCCGGTATTAGCTGCATAGAATGTTTGCAGCTAAATTTCCGGGTGCTCTTCAGAAGAGTCTAAGTTAAATTCAGGCAGTAACATGTGAAGGCGTTGGTATTACGCCAAGTTGTTGCAGTAGGCCCATAGCGTCGCCAATCTGCCAGGCTTCAACCGCCATTCCTGCTTCATTCCACCTGCTGAAATGCATAGCTGAGGTGGTAACATGTTTTCCAGTCGGAGGAATGTTGCCCAGGTTACCTTTATGAGTGCCAAAAGCCGACCAGCGCACGGCTACCCTGTTACCTTCAACTATAATGTCATCAAAGCTGAAACGCATATCCGGGAAAGCCGTAAAGTAGCCCTGTAAAAATTGCCCGTATCCTTCTGGTCCCTTTGCCGGGAAGCGCTGTCCGGGCATATTGTACGTGAAATCAGGGGTACAGAATCGCTTCAGGGCGCGGGAATCATGAGCGTTTAAAACTTCATCCAGGAAACGCCGTATAAGAGTTCTGAGTTCTTCTGGCTTCATGAGTATACTCTCCTTTTAATACTACAAAGTTGTACACTACAGCCAAATGTTAACTTCTGAGTAAAAGTGGCTAAAAGAGGTTTGTACTGAAATGAAAATCAGGGGCACTAAAAAATTTTACTCTTTGTTAATCCTCTACCGTAAAACCAACCTGAATCTCGACCTGCCAGTGACTAACTTTATCGTTATCAATCAGACCGCGAATTTCTGATACCTCAAACCAGCGCATGTTGCGGACGCTTTTAGCGGCCTTGGTTAACGCGGTTTGAACGGCATCTTCGATACTGGTCGGTGATGAACCCACAAGATCGATTTTCTTATAGATATGTTCACTCATAGTAACTCCTTTGTTTATAGAGCATTTCACACAGTTGGGATAGCGGAGGTAACCTGGATTCTCTAACCTGCGATCGTTGGATTAACCCTCTGCCACCAGTTGGTACTCTTCAGTAAGAGGTGGCGCAGCGGTAAGCGGGGCCAGTAAGACCAGAAGTTGCTGAGTAGCGGCCTGTTTTAACCATACCTCAGCATCTTCCTGTGACTCCCACAGAAAGATAATTACGATCAGATTAGCCGGCAGGTTTGAAGTTACATAAACATGTCTAAACCCTTTTTGCTGTTGAAGGTTTGGAATTATCTGCTCCTGCCAGATACGGCGAGCTTCCTCCTGGGTACCAGGCACCACCTCAACACGGCGTAACCTTACATACATTGTCAGGCCTCCTCTCCTATATTGGTTTAAAGCAGTGATTTATAAATATTACCACCACTATCCAGGAGAAACCAGGAGGCCTGACAATTTGAGGACAACCTGTTACGCGCTAGCGTGGTTAATCCTGTAAAACGCGGGTAACGAGAATCTGGTTAGAGAATCCGTCTGCGGAAGTAAAGGAAAAATTTAGCTAGTTGTAACCAGTTTATTCTTACCCATCGTCCTGAAGAACCGGTGAGCGGAGTGGAAGAAACCATTTTCCGGCAAGAACATGTAAGGGCAATATCCGGAGATAACTTCAATACCGTGCGCTTCACAATAATCTATGGCCGCCTGACTTACTGCGCCCTGACCTACGCCGCGATGCAACCAGACGCGCTTGATACCGGCTTTGTCGCAATCTTTTACCACCTGCTCGGCTACCGCAGGTGTGGTCATTACAATTACTCCATCTACTTTAAACGGGATGCTGCCAACGTCAGGATAACAAGTTTTTCCTTCAATTTCAGTGGCAGTGGGATTTACCGGAATCATCTCGTAGCCTCTCTTGACCATATCCCGGTATAGTCCTCTCGAAAAGTCTGTTTCAACATGCGAAATACCCACCAGCGCCAGGGTTTTCTGAGCCAGGAAATCATCAATCTGTTCACGTGTAGTCATTTACAGTCTCCTTTTACCGTTGTTTCTTATTCTTTTGCGCATAAATATAAGGTTTCGGTTTAAGCTCATCTCTTAATACTAACCCCTTAAAGTGAAAATTCTGGTAAAAAGGCTACTCCCGTAATAAAAAAGACAGCCTTTGCGGCTGCCTCTTTCAAGTCGTTACTAATTACATTAATATTTCCGGCCAAACAAGCGATTAAAGAAACCGGCCGGTTTGGGAGGCGCTGGTTCATCGAGCACCTGAAAAGGAACGCGGTCTCCCAGGAGGCGACGAGCGATATTATGGAAAGCCAGGCCAGCGCGAGCGTTAGCATCAAACACGACAGCTTCGCCCCGGTTGGTGGATATTACTACCGACTCATCCTCCGGTACAATCCCGATTATGTCAATCGCCAGGATGTCTTTAACATCATCCACGCTCATCATATCGCCTCGTCGAACCATGGCCGGTTTTATCCGGTTGACGATCAGTTGCGGCGAAGGGAGTTCTGCCGCTTCTACCAGCCCAATAATGCGGTCGGCATCGCGCACGGCAGAAACTTCCGGCGTGGTTACAATCACAACCTGGTCTGCCCCGGCAATGGCATTACGAAAGCCCTGTTCGATACCGGCGGGAGAATCTACCAGCACAAAATCGAAATCCTGAGATAACTGGGTGGTTAGTTCAGCCATCTGGTCAGGGCTGACCGCATTTTTGTCACGAGTCTGAGCGGCAGGCAGCAGGCAAAGTTCAGGATAGCGTTTATCCTTAATCAACGCCTGGCGCAGACGGGCGCGTCCTTCTACCACGTCCACCAGGTCGTAGACAATCCGGTTTTCCAGTCCCAGCACCACATCCAGATTGCGCAGGCCAATATCGGCGTCTACTACCGCTACTTTTTTACCAAGAATCGCCAAAGCCGTCCCCAGGTTTGCGGTCGTGGTTGTTTTTCCTACACCACCCTTGCCGCTGGTAATCGTCACCACTCTACCCGGCATCTTTTCCCCCTGTTGAGCTACAAGTATGACTGCGAGTTAAATAAAGCTTGAACTTTGTTACCGGCCGGAAGGGTAGGGCAGGAGTCAGCCTGGAATCGTACACCCTTCTGGTGAGCAACAATTTTATATTAACGCCGGAAGCGGGTGCGCTGCGGCATCCAACTTTCCAGAATAATTGTATCTTCCTGGATACGGGCCATTTCCGGTCCTAGCTCTGGCCCATCAATTACTTCCTGATTACCGACCGCGACGATGTTGGCAATTCCTAGCTGAGACGGTTTAAGGCTTAAAGCGCAGATAATCGCCCCTTCCCCTGGAGCTACCACCCCGGCTTGAATTTTACCACGAACAGTACCCCACACGATTACATTCCCACCGGCAATAATCTCCGCCCCAGGATTAACGTCACCGAGCACGATTACATCTGAGTGATGCTGGATCGTCTGGCCTCCTCGTAAAGTACGCCGGATAAAGAGCGCTTCAGCCGAGTCAAAGGGTGCGCCAGGAGCGCTCTCAACCCTGGATGGGTGAGTATTTTCGTTATTGGGCAGCTTATAGGTAATCCCGGCTTTTTTAGCCAGGTTACGGGTTGCCTGGGCGCCCGATATAATGGTCGCCAGTTCAATTTCGTTGCGAACAAGCGCATCGCGCAACTCTTCGAGCTCGCCTTCTTGCAGGATACGCGTACCCAGTTCTACATTAGCTTTAGCCTGCCGAAAAAATTTGTCGCCTGCCTGCAAGCGTTCATCCAGTTCGGACAGGAGCGCTGCAAAGGAAAGAGCGGCATCATCGCGAATTCGTACAAGCAGTCCACCGCCTGTACCTTTAATTGTTACTGCATCAGTTTTCTTGCCGGTTACGCTCATTGTACCCTGCCGAAGGCTTTATATTAGTTTGAGAGCAATCTCAAATTGTTGAAGACCAGTCCACTCCTGGCTATTAAGCTTTCTGATTTACCAGGTTCGGAAATTTGGCGGCCAGAATCTCGCGTACGGCAGGCACCGCATAGGTTGAACCTTCGATGGAGTTTTCACCTGCCGTAATCAGTACCGTTACTGCTACCTGCGGATTATCATAAGGAGCGAAAGCGGTAAACCAGGCGCGAGTGGCACGTACATCGTTACCGTCTTTATCCTTACCGATTACATCGCCGTATTCCGCAGTACCGGTTTTACCGGCTACTTTCAAACTGCCTACTTTACCATACATCTGACTGGCTGCTGTACCTGTCGCGCTGGTTACTGCCAGCATACCCTGCCGTACAAGATCTATCACTCCCGGTCCAAGCACAAATTCTTTGGCCTGGCGCTTGGTAGCATCAACAGGATCTGGTAAATTCCACTTGACCGAATCTTTGGTCACATCGCGTATCAGCTTTGGCGAAAACTGAGTGAGATCTTTACCATTTGGATCTTTGACCCCGCGCACTATGCGAGGCTGGTAAAGCTTGCCGCCATTGGCGAAAGTCGCTGTAATCATACACATCTGCAAGGGAGTAATTTCCAGATCACCCTGCCCGATGGAAGTGGTCATAGTATCACCGATAGACCACTGCCCGTTGCGTTTATCGGGGGTCGGCAGATTACCGCTGTACTCTCCGGGCAACTCAATTCCGGACGGCTTACCGATGTTAAAAAGCTCCATGTACGCGTTCAGAACGTTGATTCCGATGCCCCGGAAGTAAATTGGCTCTTTGCTACCCCGGTTATAATAACGGCTACGCCCGTAATACTGGTTGGTTTCGTCCGGTACTGCCGCGTTGTAGAAGAAAATATCACAGCTATTTTCAATTCCACCCACTACATCAATTGCCCCGTGAGTACCCCAGCAGCGGAAACTCTGCGAGGGTTCCGGCTGGGAAGTAATCGGAATCTGGATATAGTGATTGCAAACCACCGTAGTGCCACGCACGAACTTTTTCTCGTTGATAGCGGCGGCGGCGGTTACGAGCTTGAAGGTTGAACCCGGCGCATAGCGAGCGGAAGTTGCCCGGTTTACCTGAACCGCTTTGTCTTCATCCTGGAATTCGGCTATTTCAGCCGGGCTCCACTTTTCTTTATTATAAAGGTTATTATCGTAGAAAGGAAAAGCCACCATCGCCAACACTTCGCCGGTATTGACATCCATTACCACGGCGGCGCCTTCTTTGACCTTGGCCGGTTTCTGCTTGTTAGCCTCGCCAATCCATTTTTCGAGCGCGTCTGCTACCTGAGCCTGAAGAGTGCCATCAATGGTCAGCGTTACGTTATTGCCCGGTTGGGCCGGTTTGCCGATTTTGATAGTGCTCAGAATCTGGCCGGAACTATTAACCAGTACTTCCTTAGCGCCTTTACGCCCGCGCAAGTAGGGTTCCATCCAGGCTTCTACCCCGGTGCGACCTATTTTATCATCAATTTCATAGACCGGAATTTTGGAACTGGGATCATTCGGGTCTTGGGGATCTATATAATCGCCCGCCGCTTCTTTATTGGCGTTGTCGAGTTGTTCCTGACTACCGAAACGGCCGGTATAGCCCAGAATATGGGAATAGAGACGCGGGTTATCATACTCACGTACATAACTGGTCTGAACACCAACGCCGGGAAAGTCCAGGCGGCGTTCGTCCAGGCGCATAGCGTCTTCGCGGGATAGATTGCGCCAGATTTCAATCGGCTGGTAGGCAGGGGTGTAGAACCGAGATTGAAGCATTTTAAGCTCGCCATCACTCAAAAAGAGGACACCCTGAGTATACTTATCTCGCAGGTACTTGTACATGTCGAACTTTTCGACTGGAATAGGGCTATCTTGATTTACAATCAAGAGGTCTTTATCCTTGCCGGTTTTATTCAAATCGGCCAGTTTGGTATCCCAGTCCCTGGCGGAAGTACCGGTTAGAATTTCAAGCTCATTCAGAATGGCGTTGCGTTCTGGGTTAGTGAAGACACCCTTTTTAGCAACACCGTTAACCTGTTCAGGAATGATAGCGATAAAGTAGTTCATTCCCAGGAAGCGGGCCAGGTTATCGTAAACGTCCTGGCGTTGCTGGGTTATTGCTGCTACCTCGTCTTTGGTTTTGCCCTTCGCTGGATCTGGCAAATAAAGTTCGGTAATAGTGACCGAGTAAGTAGCTGTGTTTGTAACAAGCCGTTTGCCATTTCGATCGTAAATGATACCACGGGGCGCTTTAGAAACAATTCGAGTAGGTTCCCGGGTAGCGCTGCTACCATTACGTTCAGCATCAGGGTCAGTGGTCAGCGGTTTTTGCATGTCCCATAACCGCCAGCCCAGGAGAGTAAATCCGCCCAGTAATCCGATTCGGAAAAAATTCAGGCGGCTCATAGTTATTGCGCCACCGCCGCGTTCTTGATGAGTAGCTTTAGAACTTTCTTCGCTGTCTTTATAAACTTTAGTATCGTCTAACTTTAGTACCATTCTACCTCATTCAGGGGCCGTAATAGTTTCTGGGGCTCTGGCAAACCAGAATTTAAATCGCAGTTTGAAATACTGCTCTTACGGCCAATTATCAGGCTAGTTTCTTAATCTCTTGAAACCCTTATTCCGCTTACAAAGCGTACAAGCACGAAGACTATAAGCATTAAAGCTGCGTCTATGATTACAACGGGTAGAGTAACCTGAAATATAATATTAGATTGGAAGTTATTATAACTGAATAAGCGTTCAGCAATCAAG
The DNA here is from genome assembly GCA_036261665.1 of Chloroflexia bacterium. GTDB lineage: Bacteria > Chloroflexota > Chloroflexia > Chloroheliales > Chloroheliaceae > 54-19. Next base: position 33,652 of record DATAKM010000016.1, on the reverse strand, counting down.
CGAAGCACTCGGTAAAGGAAAGCAGCGCCCAGGGCTACCGGAACAGAACGTATGACATTGCTGCGGAAAGGGTCTTGACCCAGAAAGCTCACTACCAGGGCTACTATCGAGAAAAGCAAAGCGGTAACTCCGATAGGTTCCGGTGTAGAAGCCAGTAAATCTACCAGTAAACCGGCGGCGAAAGCCAGCGGTAGTGACCAGCGCGCTTCCAGGAGCAAAGTCCAGGAAACTACCACCAGCAACACCAGGTCCGGGACATATTGAGCGGAACCTGGTAAGAAGCCTGGCAAAAACTGAGTCTGCAACAGAGTGGTAAAGAGTAGGATTATGCCCGCAACGTAGGGATTAACGGCCGCACCTCCTCTTGATGGATAGGGTTAACGGACATTCCTAGCTTGCCCCCCAGGAAGTAATAACCAGCACTTGCTGTAGGTGATCAAGGTCGGCAATCGGTCTGACTATAGCTTGCTTCTCAGGCTGTCCATCCTGATTGATAATCCTGGAAATCTTGCCGATCAATAAATCCTGGGGATAGGTATTGCCAATTCCGCTGGTGAAAACCCAGTCATCAACTTTTACATCGGCCTCCGGCTTGATATGGTCAATTTTGACTTTATCTTCCGTACCTAGCTGGTACTGACCTACGGCAGTGCCATCCACCGGTTGGATCTGGATACGTTTATTATCCGGGCCGTAACGCTGGGTATAAATATTTACGCCAATGTTGCTATCGCTGATGAGCAAAACTTTGCTTTGCTTGGTTTCTACCTGCATAATGCGGCCAACCAGATAACCGGAAGGATCAACCACCGGCATGCCGCGGGTGAGATTATCGTTAGTGCCTTTATTGATGGTAATCGCTTTAAAATTACCGGTGGCATCGCGGCTGACTACCTCGGCATCTACAGTATTGAATTTACGGTTTGTGGGATTGCGCCGGAAATCAAGCTGGCGCTCCAGTTGATCCACCTGGTTCGCCAGGGCGGCTACTTTACCTTGCTCGGCAACCGCGGATTGAAGTTCCTGGCGTAGCTGGGCATTTTCATCTCGGAGGCGCTGGTTATCGCGCCAGAAATCGCTGAAGCGGCCCAGATTAGAGCCTAGTTGGAAGGTAGCCCGGCCCATAGGGCCAAGAATAGTTGAGGTAATTTGCTCGACCGGGCGCAGAATGCCGGTAGTATCGGCAATAATAAGCATTAGAGAGAGGGCTATTAAAACCCCTCCGAGGGTCAGGCGGGCAGTTGAGTCTGATGAAGTTCTTCTAAACATTCCAGTTGCAGGCTTAAAGTACCGTTTTAGCAAATAATGGCAAGGCGTAGCCGGGTTCGCGAACCACGCCTTGTGCCAGGAAATGCCAGGTTAGCGGCTATTTTTAAGCCGGCGTCCCTCCTGGCTGGCTGCAATAATCTGCCGGTACTTATCGTCTTCAAGACTTTCTACCATGATACCGGTGCCGCGTACCACACAGGTTAAAGGGTCATCCGCAACCTGCACGGGCATGCGCGTTTCCATGTGAAGGCGCTTATCCAGGCCTAACAGCAAAGCTCCACCACCGGCCAGCGTAATGCCGCGTTCCATAATATCGGCTACCAGTTCGGGAGGAGTCTCTTCAATCGCCAGCTTAACCGTTTCCACAATAGAGTTAACAGGTCCGCTGATGGCCTCGCGCAACTCAACGCTGCTGAGCTCAACCGATTTGGGCAGGCCGGTCAACACATCGCGGCCTCGCAGAGTGTAGCGCAGTTCCTGTTCGAGCGGGAAGGCTGAACCGGCAGCGATTTTGGCGCTCTCGGCCATGCGCTCACCTACCAGCAGGTTATGTTCGCGGCGGGCGTATTGAATAATAGCCTCATCAATTTCATCTCCGGCAGTGCGGATGGAGTGATTGATGACAATACCGCCCAGCGAAATAACGGCTACTTCGGTAGTACCACCACCGATGTCTACGATCATACTGCCGATAGGTTCATTCACGGGCAACCCGGCTCCAATCGCGGCGGCCATTGGTTCTTCCACAACGTAAGCTTCGCGGGCTCCGGCGTTCAGACTGGCTTCACGCGCCGCTCTTTTTTCCACTTCCGTTACACCGCTCGGAATACCCACCACAATCCGTGGATGCGGACCGATTACGGTCTGGGTATGAACCTTTCGGATAAATTCATGCAGCATTTTCTGAGTAATATCAAAATCAGATATCACTCCATCCCGCATAGGACGAACCGCGATAATACTGGCGGGAGTTTTACCCGCCATCGCCTTGGCGTCCGCTCCTACCGCTTTTACGTCTTTGGTTCGGCGATCAATTGCGACGTAACTCGGCTCGCTGATTACGATGCCTTTACCGCGCACGTGAACCAGCGTGTTTGCCGTACCCAGGTCAATCCCCAGGTCGCGGCTGAATATTCCGAACAATAAGTTCGGTAAATTCCACATGAGAGCGTTCTCCTACTATCGCCACCAACCGCTACTTTCAGCCTGCCGTAACTACTTCTGTCAATATGAGGACTACAACTTTGCGGTTACCTGAATGCAAACTACCTTGAATAGCCAGTGCTAGCAGCTAATAAATCTTTTGTTTTCAAAATCAGGACAAGTTTCAAAACAGCAAGTGTTTCGGCAGGGATTATAACACAAAACAGTAGGCTGGTAAATTTACCCGGGCGCGGGGTGGATTAAAGCAAAAGGAAGCGAGCCTGGAAAGGCTGCTTCCTGAAGATAGAAGAATTAAGATAGAAAAATCTGAGTGGTTGTCAGAAAAAAGTTCCGAGCTATGAAGCGTCTAGCACCAAGGTAAAATCTTCTATAAGAACTTCGAGCGAACTGACATAGCATTCGTGTGAATGGGCAATTTCCAGAGCCAGGCCACCGCAAACCGGACAAATAACTTCTTCGGTCTGAGCAACCTCTTGAAACTGTCGCAAACAACTAAAACACTGGTAGGTCGCAGGTATCCACACCAGGTTAAGCGCGGCATTTTGGAGCGGTGTACCTTCGGCATAAATCTTGAAGTACTGGCGGGCGATTTCTTCCGAAAGGTGCCCGGCAGCCCCCAGGGTCAATTGAACCGATACTACCTTATTCGCTCCTGCATTCCTCATTTCTTCCAGTGCCACCTGGACCGCATTCCGCAAAAGAGTTACTTCATGCATATAAATCAATCCTTTCTAGGCCATGATCCTTCCAGGGATAAGAAAGTACTGGACTTAATTTTGCAAAAAACCATTTCAGACTTAAGTAAATTAGTTAAAAGTTCCCTAAACTCTCAGGCTTAACAAATATTCCGATAGTCTAAGTTAGACCTCATCACCTTAACTCTGACTGAGCAGGTACATAAAAGGCTGGATTGAAGTTGCTCACGAGTAAGATCAAACAGGATTTATAACAACACTGGTAGTTCTTCAGACGGTAAAAACAGAGAAAGGATGAAGTCTGGTTTGTGCGGCATAAGCAGGTTGTAAGTAAAAAGTTGCTACCGAATAGTCATTGCCGCTAACTTAAATTTAGCCTAACTATGTTACAAGTAATGTATATATTCCTAAAAAAGAGGTAAAAAAGCAATTATAAATTCAATAGAAAAGGTAAATTTCGGACCAGAACCATTCAATTAAAAGTTTAGGAAACGATTTTTAAAATTGGTGGAATTTTTTACTAAACGTTGACTTTTTTTTACTTATTCTGTAACCAGCCTTTGCTATATTAAAACTGTTAGTCATCAACCTCATATACTCAACCTACTAGTCCACAACTACAGGTCCACACTAAACCACAAAAGCCAGCCGTGACCAAGAGGCTGGCTTTCCTTATTCATACTGTTTTCAATTCATATCTTTCAATTCATAGCATAATGTTCTCAACTATAATCATGTTTCTCAGCACCCCTCGTGAATTAACCCCAATCTTCACACATTCGCTTACTTTGTTTAATTGACACTGCTTATCTCGACAGGTAACATTTAAAGACGGACTATGCTGCCTTTTCCAGAGCTTTTCCTCAGGCTCTTTTAAATGAATTGCCGGATAGTTGAGTCTGAGGATTTGAGAGCAAAGGCTAAAAACTGGATAGTTGAGAAAAATGAAAATTTATAATACCCTCACCCGCAAAGTAGAAGAAATTGTGCCAGTTGAGCCGGGTAAAATCAGCATCTATACTTGTGGTCCCACCGTTTACCGCTACATCCATATCGGCAACCTGCGCACCTTTACCATGGCGGACTGGTTAAGAAGAGCCTTTCTTTATCGCGGCTACGAAGTCAGGCATATTAAGAATATTACCGATGTCGGCCACATGCGGGTAGAAATGCTCGACCGGGGAGAAGATAAGCTGATTGCCCAGGCTCGCAAGGAGGGTAAGACCAGCGCCGAAATAGCCGCCTTCTACACCCAGGCTTTTATGCAAGACGAAGCCAGCCTCAATATCCTGCCCGCCGATGTTTTCCCGCGAGCCACCCAGCATGTGGCCGAAATGCTGGATATCGTCGAAGGGTTGCTGGAAAAAGGCACAGCCTACGAAGTCGAAGGTAACGTCTATTTTGATGTCTCAAAATTCCCGCAATACGGCAAGCTAAGCGGCAATTTGCTCGAAAATATGCTGGAAGGCGTGCGGGGAGATACCGATCCCAAGAAACACAGCGCGGAAGATTTTGCCCTGTGGAAACTGGCCGAGCCAGGTCGCGAGATGGCCTGGGATAGTCCCTGGGGGCGCGGTTTTCCAGGCTGGCACATCGAGTGTAGCGCCATGTCCATTAAATACCTCGGCAAGCACTTTGATTTGCATACCGGGGGAGTTGATAACATCTTCCCGCATCATGAGGATGAAATTGCCCAGAGCGAAGGGTGGACCGGACAGCAGTTTGTAAACTACTGGGTACATGCCCAGCACCTGCTGGCAGACGGCCTCAAGATGGCTAAATCCACCGGAAATGCTTATACCCGCGCTGACGTGGAAGCGCGCGGTTTCGACCCGCTGGCTTTGCGCTACTTCTACACTACGGCGCTATACCGCAGCCGTATTAACTTTACCTTTGGCGCTTTGACTGCCGCCCAGACCGCTTTGGAGCGTCTGCGAGGTCGAGCGGTAGTCTTGCAGGAGGCGGGAGGGCAGCGTTACAAGAGCGATGGTGCGGCCTGCCGGACCTGGACTGAGAAATTCCTGGCGGCGATTGAAAATGATTTAAATATGCCGCAGGCCATGGCGGTAGTCTGGAATATGTTACGCTCTCCGGCGGATGATTTAAGCCCGCGCGCCAGGCTGGATTTACTTCTGGATTGGGACCGGATTCTCGGCTTTAACCTTTCCGGCTACCTGGAAAGCGGCAGTTATAAACTGGCGCAGGATTCGGCCGAATCTCTGCGGCGAGTTTCTGGAGAAATAGCCCAACTGGTAAGGACACGAGCGGAAGAAAGAGCCAGGGGTAATTATGCCGCCGCCGATGCTATAAGAAAGCAGGTCGAGCACAATGGCTTTTCTATTCGCGATACCCGGCAGGGTCCACTGGTAGAACCGCGCCCTATGAGTCGCGAGTTTAGCGTCCTGACCAGTTCGAATAGCGGGCCGGATAATACTGCCAAACCTTCGCTCTACGATTTCTCGATAAATCTGCTGGCCCAGAATAGCCGGAGCGACCTTGAACGTTGTGTTAACAGTATTGCCCGGTACGCCGGGGGGCGTTCAATCGAACTGGTGATTGTAGACAACGGCTCAACCGATGATACCCTGCCCTACCTGCAACAGCTTGCCAGGGAAGGAATAAAAGACGAAAAGACCGGGGAACCGCTGGCCTTGCAGGTGCTTTTCGCCGACCATAATATGGGCTTTGCCGCCGGACGCAACGCTACTTTCCGGGCCAGCCTGGGCCGTTATATCCTGATGCTCGACACCTCAATTGAGCTAAAGGGTGATATCTGGACTCCTCTGGAAACCAGCCTGAGTGACAGTAATGTTGGCCTGGTAGGACCTTATGGACTGCTTACGACTGACCTGAAAGAGTTTTACGAGCCGAAGCTTCAAAAGCTTGAACCGGTCAGGGTAGACGCGATTGAGGGCTATTTGATGGCCTTTCGGCGGGAACAACTGAGTGAAGTCTTCCCCATAGATGAAAAATTTCGCTTTTACCGCATGATGGACGTCTATTTCAGCTTCTTCTTCAAAACAGCCGGTTTTGAAGTGCTGGCTCTACCCGCTGTGGCAAATCTGCTGGAAAAATATCCTCACCGCGAGTGGTACAGCCTGACGGAAGAAGAGCAGCAAACCAAGAGCAAGAAGAATTATGATATTTTCCGGGAGCGCTGGCACCACGGGCAGAGCCTCTTAGCGACCAATTTCAACCCGCAAGAGCGCTGGGGACATGATGATAAGCGGCACGTGGCGGGCGATCACACTCACTCGCCACCGGAAATGCCTGCTCCGGGCCAACCGCACAGCCACAAACACCAGCATTGGCCGGATCACGATCATGAGCATCCCCACTACCACGCCCGGTAAGTCTGATAATACTATTCGGGACGGCGGGCGAGCAGCATCTTGAGTCTTCCGGCAATCACCATCTCGCCTTTCTGGTTGAGTACCTGCAACGAGTTGGTAGAAACGCCGCACCTGTCGTCCCGGCCTTGCAACTCGCGAATCTCAAGCTCGGCGTGGATTGTATCGCCTATCTTGACCGGGTGTGTGAAACGCAGATTATCAATGCCGTAGAAAGCCTGGAGCGGGCCCGGTTGCAGATTGAACAGGCCAATGGTGTAAGAGAGCACCAGCATACCGTGAGCAATCCGCTCACCAAACATGGTTTCGGAAGCATAAACGGTATCAGTGTGGAGGGCATACGAGTCCCAGGTCAGGGCAGCGAAATTGACCAGGTCTGATTCAGTAATGGTACGCGCCCGCGTTACCATGCGGTCGCCAAGCTCAAGTTCATCGAAATAACGAAAAACGGTATTAGGTTTCATAACCAGTTTTAAGCTCCTATATCACAGGTGAATTTTAGAAAAGCTCGCTGAAAGCTACTCTTGGCTTGCGAGCGCGCCAGATAGTGGTGCCGGGAACCATGGAAACCTTGTACCAGGGAACGTTCGACCAGGTGCTTTCGCGCCAGCGAGCACGCTGTGGTTCCAGTTCTAGCACGTCCGTAACCAGTAGGCCAGCATTGAACAGGGCCGCCTGCCAATCGCCAAAAGTGTGGTGGAATTGCACATAGAGGGTGCGGGTACCGTCAGGCCAGGTGCTTTCGGCAGTCATAGGAGAACGGTCAAAGTAAGAACGCACAATTTCAAGCTGGTTATCGCCCTCGTCAGCCAGGCAATCGAAGAAAGGACTGAGCCAGCTATAGGCGAAAAGCCCACCCGGCTTTAACACCCGGCCCACTTCCTTGAAGCACTGCTCGATATCGACAAAACCAATTGCCCCGAAATTACTGAAAACGATATCAAGACTCTCATCGGCCCACTGGCTTAAATCCTCGGCGTTACCCTGTACAAAGTGAGCCTCGCCGGGTGGCTGCACCCCCACTTCTTCGGCAAACTTTTGGGCGTATTCGATCTGTGCATCCGAAATATCCTGCCCGGTAACTTTCGCGCCTTGCCTGGCCAGGCGTACCACCCACTGGCCTCCTCCGCAACCCAGTTCCAGGATTTCTTTACCCGCTACCTCACCCAGGATTTTTAACTCCGCCTCGCCCGGCACTCCAAAGACCGGACCCCACAACCCGTTGCCCCCGATCAGATTGGCGCGATGGCGTTCCTGGTAGCGCTCGGTTTCGCGGTTCCAATCGGCCCGGTTTGATTCTATATAATTCTGTACCATGTTACAGGTAAACCTTTCCTGATATATCTCTGTAAAATAACTCTGACGCTCCTTTTAAGCCTGGCTCTGGGCGCGATATTTCGGCAGCACCTGGGTATCGAGGCGTTTCAACGTCAGCTTGTAATACCACTCATCCAACTCAAACCCAATATAATCTCGCCCCAGGCGGCGCGCAACCGAGGCTGTAGTCCCCGAGCCCATGAAGGGGTCCAGCACTAAATTCCCCGGATTGCTGGAAGCCAGCAACAAACGCTCGATAAGCTTTTCCGGCTTCTGAGTAGGGTGGGGAGTATTTTCCGGCATGGACCAGAATGGAACTGTTAGATCTGTCCAGATATTGGATGGATGGGTCATGCGATAGCGCTCACCATCCTGTTGCTCAATCCAATCTTTAGGCCGCCCGGTAGAGTCCCGGTAAGGCGCGATAATCGGCTTGCGGACTTTAACCGCATCCAGATTAAAAGTATAGGTTTCACTCACTACTGCAAACCAGATATCCTCCATATTATTCTTCCAGTTAGCCGTCGCGCCCCGACCTTTATCGCGTTTCCAGGTGATACGGTTCTTGATTATAAAGTGTTTTGCCAGTACCTGTTGCAATAGCCCTGAAGATTCCCAGTCTATGCAAACGTAGATTGAACCAGCAGGCTTGAGTGCTCTGGCGGCTGCGGCTACCCATTGTTCGGTCCAGGCGCGATACTCTTCCAGGTTGCGCCGGGCAAAGACGCCCTGGCCATAAGTTTTGGTCAGGTTGTAAGGCGGGTCGGCAATAATCAAATCGGCCCATTGTGCAGGTAGTTGAGCCAGGCCAGAGACGCAATCGCCCAGGATTAAGCGATTACGCAATTCAGTGGGAGAATAATTGAAGCCAGGCTCCAGCCTGAAGAGATTATTATAACGGGCTTCATCCTCCACGGTCAGTTCAATTGTACGGTTACGGGGCGCTTTGTTGACTTTACCGAGTATCTTTTCTTCCATGCTTCGTGTCTTATCTTTAATGCCTGGCAGGTTTAGGCTATCACAATTCTTATCTACGGTCTCTATTATATGTTAAAAAGCGAAACCGGTATAAACTTTGCGCGTTATATTATGGGTTAGCGGAAAATGGCTTGTTTTGGCGTACCCGCCAACCCAGGTGCTCAAGCAGTTATCCCTGATAAAGGTTGGACAAAGAACAGCGCACATGCTAGACTATGCGCGTTTTGACGGCGATACATTCCAGGCAGGTGGTGGGAATGTGATCTCCAGGCTGGAATTATCCGGGTTGTTAGTTCCAATTCCAACTTAATTCGTGCTCGATCAACAGAAGTGTTCAAGTCACTGATCCGGTAATTATCCATTCACGTCAGGTAAAAGCAAGCCTGGCAACCAATTCGTTTGAGTTAATTAGCTAAGGAGGAACTTAGTGAAAAAAAAGTTCGCCCTGCTTGCGGCCCTCGCCGCAGTGATAATGGGTGCTTTTCTTCCGTTAGTTGGTAGCGGTCAGTCTGTGTTCGGTATACCGACCGCCCAGGCTGCTCAGCCTTACTTCTCCAAACCGGCTTTCCAGCGTGTTTGGCAAACCACCGACCTGTCAGTAGATAACGGGCAGGCCCAGCGCTCTTTCTTGTGGGGACCTAACTTTATTGATGCGGGTTTCGAGCGCTATGATGATGCTGCCCCGCTGGGTGGACAGCGCCGCTGGGTACAGTACTTTGATAAAACTCGTATGGAACTTAACAATCCTTACGGCGACCCCAACTCGCAGTTCTACGTTAGCAACGGTTTGCTGGTAGTGGAACTGGTTAGCGGACGCCGCCAGGAGGGTGACAACCGCTTTGTGGATACTGGCAACCCGGCTAACAATGTGGTGGTAGCAGGCGACAATATCGCCACCAACCCGAATGCGCCGACTTACAAGACGCTCCGCGCTATCGCCTCTTATGACGACCCGAGCGTAGCCGCCAACCGCAAACCCAACCGCACAGGTCAAAAAGCTTCCGAAACTCTGACTAAAGACGCCGACGGAAATGGCGTTGTGGGCAATAATGCGGGCCTGGCGAACTATCCCGGCACCGACTATGTTTATTTCGAAAATACCCTTGGTCATAATATCCCGCGCATTTTCTGGGACTACATGAACCAGACCGGCCCGAAATTCGACTCGAACAGCCGCACTGTCGTAAACGGCCAGAAAGTTTTTGACTGGCTCTACGCCATGGGCTACCCCATCACCGATGCTTACTGGACTCGCGTGAAGGTTGCCGGAGTGGATCGCGACGTGCTGTTGCAGTGCTTCCAGCGCCGCTGTCTGACCTATACCCCCGATAACCCGGCCGCTTACCGGGTAGAGATGGGCAACGTAGGCCAGCACTACTTCGTATGGCGCTACGGGCAGGGTGGCAAAATGCCTTCCTCTGAGCCGATCAACGACCCGATTTCCAACCCGATGCGTGTACCGAACCTCGGTTACGGTATCAATGCGCACCTCTTCTACCAGAACCGCGATCAGATTACCGATTGGGTAAAAGACCTCGGTTCGCGCTGGGTACGCCAGCAAATCACCTGGTCTGACATCGAAGATGCCACTCGCACTGATGCGGACCGCTTCGTCTGGACTGAACTGGACAAGATTGTAGACTCGCTCTACGTCAACAATATTCACATTATTCTTAGCCCGATTGGTACCCCACCGCAGTATAAGTCTGCCGGTAGCGGTATGCCTGACCCGGACAAAATGGGCAAGTTCAGCGAGTTCATGTACGCTCTGGCTCAACGTTACAAGGGCAAAGTAGACGCCTACGAAATCTGGAACGAGGCCAACCTGTCCCGCGAGTCGGGTGCTGGTATCAGCCCGCGCCGTTACCTGACCATGCTTCAGAAAGGCTATAACGCCGTAAAAGAAGCTGATCCGTCTGCGCTGGTTCTCTTTGGCGCTCTCTCGCCGACGACCACCAACGACCCGAACTATGCCGTGCCGGATACTAACTTCCTGCGCGACATCTACGCCTTCAACAATGGCGAAGTACGCAACTACTTCGACATTATGGCCATGCACCCGGGCGGACAGGCCAACGCTCCCGAGACGCTCTATCCTGAGAATCCCGGCCCTTCTCCGGCCTGGAACAACAGTCCTGAGTTCTACTTCCGCCGCATAGAAGCCCTCCGCAAGATTATGGAGGACGCCGGTGATGGCAAGAAGCAGGTCTGGTTAACCGAGTTCGGCTGGTCGAGCGACACTAACCCGCCGGATGGCTATGGTTACGCTAAACTCAATAGCGAACAGCAGCAGGCGGACTACATCCGCCGCGCCTACCAGTACGCCCAGGCCAATTACCCCTGGATGGGCGTGATGGCCCTGTGGAACCTTAACTTCTCGCTTCCGACCGTTACGCACCCCAACCCTAACGGTACCAATGATGAGAAGTTGGGCTTCGCTATCCTGCGGCGTGACGGCTCTAAGCGTCCTGCCTACGCTGCCTACCAGCAGTTGGCAAAGGCCGCGAAGTAGTCTTATAATGACAGGGCAGGTGTAAGCCTGCCCTGTCAAACCTGAAACCAGTATAGAAAGAACCAGGAGTCAGAAGTAGAGCGCGTGGCTAAAGTTGTAACCGAAATTTCTCCTCGACCCGGTTTTTTTTATACTCATAAAAAAAAGCTTCTGGTAGCGGCAGCAGTCATAACCCTGTTGCCGTTGCTTTTTTATACTGTTTCCCTGCTTCGGATGATGGCGGCTACGATCACCTATCCCTGGGAACTTGACCAGGGAGAGGGACATAATGTCTGGAGCGCCTGGCTGCTGATGCAAGGACGCGGTCCTTACCTGGATTTAAACCATTACCCTTTCTTCAATATCAACTACCCTCCGCTACATTTCGTCCTGATGATACCGTTGCTCTGGATATTGGGGCCTGGCCTGGCAGCAGGACGTTTACTGGCCGACCTGTGCCTTTGGGGTCTGGTGGCGGCGGTAGTAGCAATTGTCTGGCGCTACGGGCGCAATGGCTGGGCAGCGGCTTTAGCCGGGCTGTTGGTCCTTGCCAGCCCCTATTTTTATATTTTTGGCATAATAGCCAGCGTTAACGTGTCGCAAGTCATGTTCGGGGCCTGGGCTCTTTTTTTCCTCGGGCTGGCTTTGGATAAAGTCGAAGCGGACGGTTCGGTAAAAGCGGCGGAGGTTGTCAGTTATAAATATCTGATGATTGGACTCATTCTGTTGCTGGCAGCTCTCTACACCAAGCAGCAGGCCATTGATGCAGTGGCGGCAGGTTTCCTTTTCTTGCTGTGGCGCAGGCCCAAAATAGCAATTGTTGGGGCGGTCCTCTTTGGCCTGGTAGGTGGCGGCCTCTTCTTGCTGATAGACCGCTTGACTTCCCATCTCTTTTACATCAACCTGGTCAAAGTCAATATCAACGATTTTATCCGGAGACAATTATTCGAGCAGGGTATGGCCTATATTCTGACCCATGCTCCCTTACTGTTAATGGCTGCTGCTTACGCCCTTTTGACTCTCTGGAGCAAGCAAAGAGTGAGTTTGTGGCTTATCTACCTCGTGACTACCGGCGTAGGTTCTTTTGCCGTGGGCAAGTTCGGCGCAGCAGAGACTTACTTTTATTCCTCGATTGCGGCAGTAGTTATTGTGAGCAGTTTACTGGTTGCCCGGTTATTAAATAGTCTGCATACTGAGTCGAGTGAGAATGAGCAGACCGGTTTCAAGCTGAATTTAGCGCGATTTACGGCCTTACCGGTCCTGGCGATAGCGGCTTTTGGCCTGCTGCTAATCCAGAATATCATTTTTTACCACACCCCCGAAACCCCGCATCCCTGGAAAGATTTGATAAAAGGTCATAGTGGGAATTACGTGCTCTTCGGAAAGTTGCCGGACGAAAGGGACCGGGCAGCGGGACAACGCCTGGCCGATATTATCAAGGCCAATCCTCAACCTGTACTAACGGAAGAGGCCAGTTTTGCCATGGTAAACCGTTACGAAGTTGTGACAAACCCCAGCAACATTCTGGTGTATAATCAAGCTAAGTTGTGGCAGGGTCAGGAACTGTTGAATATGGTGCAGGGCCGCTGTTTTAGCGTGATTCTGCTACACGGTCATTTCCTGCCGGGTGTTGTGCAGGATCAGATACACGCTCAGTACAGGCAACAGGAAGTGGTAAAACTGAATGGCGGAGATTATGTAGTCTGGCAGCGCCTATCTCCCCCTGACCCGGCTAACGCTGCCTGCCATGTGTAAGATGTGCGGAAATGCGGGCAGACGTTCAGTCGCTCTATGAAGAAGCCAGGCAACTCTTAAAATAGCTTTTAGCACGCTCTTACCAGCCTGATAGGTGTCTAAAAAGTACCAGTAAATATAAGGAAGTAATGGACCTTACCACCAACATTCTAACCCTTAGTGCCACCGGGCTAATCGCTTTTCTGGTGTCTTTTATTTTGACACCTGTAGTTAAAAAGTTCGCTTTACGGCGAGGTTGGGCAGTACCCCCCAGTCCGCGCAAAATTCATAAAGTACCCATGGTCAGCATAGGCGGTCTGGCAATCTTTTGCGGCTTTGTGCTGGCGGTAGGCGGGGTGGTGCTGGTGTCATGGATGGCCGGACATTACTGGCGGACCATTGACCTTGTGCATATCGGTTTACTGCTGACCGGATGCACCCTGATAGCTGTAGTATCGCTGATAGATGATGTCAAGGATTTGTCGCCCCGCATCAGGTTGCTTTTTCAATTTCTGGCCGCCCTGATTGTGATTATTCCCCAGCTAATAATGCCCTGGCACGAGTACTGGGGCGCAATCATTGACAGTATCAAGCTGCCGGGCGATATAAATCTGCCTTTGCTCTTCCTTTCGATCCCTTTCACCATCTTCTGGATTATGGGTATGACCAACACGGTCAACTGGATGGATGGATTGGACGGGTTAGCCGGCGGAATTGTCTTTATCGGGGCCGCCATTCTCTTCCTGGAAAGTATTTTTGTGGGCCGTCACTCCAATGACGGTATTCCTCTAACCAGCAGTATGTTAGCCCTGGCCCTGGCCTGCGCCATCCTGGGCTTCCTGCCCTACAACTGGAACCCGGCCAAAATCTTTATGGGTGATGTGGGCGCGATGTTTCTCGGCTACGCCCTGGCCGTTATCTCGATTATTGACGGGGCCAAAGTGGCCGCAACCCTCCTGGTAATCGGTTTCCCGGTGCTGGATGTCGCCTGGGTTATCACTTACCGTCTGCTCCACAAACGCTCCCCTTTCAAGCCTGACCGGGGTCACTTTCATCACCGGCTTCTCGATCTGGGATTGAGCCAGAAACAGATCGTTGGTATCTTTTACGCTGTATGTGGCCTGTTTGGAGCAATAGGCATCTTCGTACAGAATACGGCTATTAAGACTATCGGGCTGATAGTGCTGGTGATGATTCTCTTACCCCTCTTCTTCTATGCCGCCAGTCGACAGACGCGAGCTGAAATCAAGGCCAGCAAGTTGCAGCAGCAGGCCGTAGCCAGCGAAATGCGCGAGGACGAAAAGACTCAGACCGGCGCACCGCTGCGAAAAGATTAACCAGCAATAAAAAGATTGGAAATAAAAAACCGGGCTAAAAACCCGGTTTTTTATTTGTTATATTTATCCAGCCGTTACTTAACAGTAATCATCTGAGAATAGGCAGTCTCGGTATAGCGCTCGCCGGTAACCTCATCTTTGAAAACAAGGCTAAAGGTATAGCTGAAACTGCCGGCTTTTAGAGCGTTCAGGTTCAACTGGTAGTTGTAATTCTGGCCGGGGATAAATTCCCGGTTTGAAGAGGAGCCCACGCCGTCGCTAAAAGCTTTCTTCACATCAGAGAGCGAAGGTGAAAGTACGCCATTCGAACCGGCACCGCTGACATCACAGTCAACCAGTTTTAGAGTATGGTTGCTGCGGTTGCCGAACTCAAAGACAATCTGGGTCTGCTGTCCGGCAGCCGGATTCGGTTGAGTTACCGTGGCTTTAAGGAAGGCATGCTGGCCGTGGTCGTCAGAAGAACCATTGGCAGGCTCGCCAGACTCAGGATCAAGGAAGAGGCGTTTAGCTTCGCCACGATGTGAGAAATCGAACATGTTCACCATTGTTCCGGCTTTGGCGTCAAAGGACTGGTCGCCAATTCGGCCCAGGTTCCAGTTGTCTTCGATGAAACGCAGGATAGAACTCTGGTCGGTAATGGAGTGATCTACAAAGTTGGTTTTGGCGTAAGGTGAAACAACCATCAAGGGTAAGCGCGGGCCATAACCACAACGATCAAGGTAAGCCCCTGGTTTAGCAGTACCGCACATGCCATCAGCGCTCAAAGAGTCATAGGCAGCGTCATTGGAATGATTGACAATCGGGCCCATTACATGGTCGTACCAGCCATCCGAGTCATCGTACGCAATCACGACAGCGGTATCTTTCCAGGCCGGCAGTTTCTCAAGCTTATTGATACTGTCAACCAGAAAGTGCTGCTCATCCAGAGGATCGGAATATCCGGCGTGACCATCCTGATAAGAAGCGGCTTTCAGGAAGCTAACGGCGGGCAGGTTACCGGCATTAGCGGCATCCCAGAAATCGCTCAAGTCGTACTGGTGATTGGCCTGATCTTGCTTGCCGATCATACTGACCGAAGTCGGAGGCAGGTGATGAGGATTGGCAGTGGACTGGTAGTACTGGAACGGCTCATGGTGAGCGCTATAGTCGGTTATGGTGTTGCCCCCAATATTCTGGTGCGAGCTACCGCAGACTGCTTTACCGTTGCTGGTTGCAGTCGGCTTAAAACCACCCTGGAACCAGCCCCAGGTAATATTTTTCTCGTTGAGCAGGTCGCCGACATTTTTACCGCTCATTGAAATCGGGCCGGTTGAGCAATCTTCATAGAGCGGATTGGGATCGCCGATCACCGTTCCGTTCGCGACGCTGTTTTTGATGCTATCTGGAGTAGCACCATGAGTCTGGCCGGAAATCAGGTTAAGAGCGCCAGGAGTGGAGGGCCCGAAAGTTGTACCAAAGGAATTATCGCTCATCGCAAAGTGCTGAGCATAATTCCAGAGCGCGGTCACAGTGTTACCATCGAAATAGTCCATTACAATGGACTTATCGGCACAGCTACCGCCGCTAACCGTCTCGACAAACTTGTCCATCAAACCATGATCAAAGGCTTTTTGCTCATCAGCATAGCTATGATCCTGGTCGCAGGTCAAAGCCTGCGAACGATCCAGGCGCACGGGATTGGCACTATTGGGGTTATTGGTGAGAAGATCTTCGGTCAGGCCGTTAACCGAAGGGGTATCTTTAGCAGCGGTAAATTTCGGTTCACCTGCCGGGTTGGTAGAATTGGGATAAGTACCAAAATAGTGATCGAAGGAAACGTTCTCCTGAAAAATCACTACAACATGCTTAATCGGGGTAGTGGTATTAGTACCGCTGCCCTGGTCATCATTTTTAGGGGCAGCGTAAACATAAGCTGTACTAATAACAGAGAGCAGAACCGCTATTACCAGGGCAACTCTTAATAGAGACTTCATGAACTGAACCTCCTCTAGAACAGGGTCGGTTCCCTGCTCAAAGCGTTATTTACTATTCAGTACCGCCAGGAAAATACAAAGAGAAGGTCGTGTGGGATGCAACAGGCCCAGACCGCACAATGACAGGTTGTTTAGTTATAAGTGGAAAATAATACTGACCACCACCAACCGCTTTATTAACGCTGTAATGCTTCTACAAGCCTCAACACTTAGTCTCTCTTTGCTATACAAGCCCAGAGGAGTTTGAGCAAAATAAAAGAATAACGATGCTGAAATTAAACCAGGATTCAACTGTATAAAGCCAGGACTCACCTCTGTAACATAAGTTCATTTTAGAAGAAAGTTGTAAAGAGCTTTTTAACAGCTTTTTATCCTTTTATTAATGAAATGTTATTTATAGCAACACGGGCTACAGCAAGGGGATGTAGCAGCAGCGAAAGTGGATTGATTGGACAAATCCAATGATAGCATAAAAACCGAAGGATAAGCCAGCACTGTCGTTTTAGTTTTAGAGATAAGAAATAATAATTGTAACCGGAACACGAATAAAATATATACAGGATGCTCTATGCTGTTTTGTAGTTCAGTTTCCACAAAGCCTGGCTGATAGTACAAAAAGTAAGGCCTGCGGTTGGAAATCATTGATTAAAATATAGTAACATCTGGTAGTAGTAAGATTCTTATCTACTGGTATAATGCAGGAAAGTGGTCAATATACCCTTTAGTTTACTTTTCGTAGTATTTTCTTTCAGAAAGGGCCACCATGCTTGATCAGGTAAGTACCGGTAAGCTTCAGGAAGTTGCGTCGCTGGCGAATAGCGGCAGGCGCGACCAGGCAGCAACCATTTGCCGGGAAATTACAGCCGCAAGTCCCCAAAATATTCCGGCGCTGCTCTGGCTGGGCTATTGCTCCCCCAATCAGGTAGAGTCGGAAGAAGCCATCGCCAAAGCCTATGAGCTTCAACCTCAGGACTCGAAGGTACTGGAAGCGGTTAACTGGTACAATAACCACTTTGTAGATCCCGGCGAAGGTAATGCTACTTCCCATACCGGTACTGCGTCTTCATCGGACAATAATCCTTTACATACTCCTGTCGGTGAAGCTATCCCGGACGCCAGTAATTTCTTTATGAGCCAGCAAGGTGGGATGGTGGTTGCCTCAACTTTTGTGCTGGTAGTAAACCTGGCAATTTTCCTGAACTACGCTTTTATCAGGGGAATTAGCTGGACGCCTTTTGGAATACCGCGCATGTACTACGCCGTGCTGGCCATCGGTATAGCCCTGATTGCCGCTTTTGTCCTGTTTTATGCCATTCGAGATGTGCTAAGTGCCCCGATAAAAGCGCATGGCTTTATTTCAAACCGGCGCGAGGTGCGTACTCAGGTAAAAACTGATATGGGTCGCACGACAGAGTTTCATTACGAACTGGACTTTATCTCAGACGAGGACCGGGTAAAGGGGTACGCTACAACTCGATTGACTCTTACGAAAGCGCAGTTTGACGCCAGCGCTCGCACTAACCGGGCTTATGTAATTTACAGTAAACGCCTTGGGAGTGTTAAGTTGTACCAGCCCCTGCGCTCAGTCTACTAATGGCCTTGCTCCAAAATTCCTGAATAAATATTGCCTGCCTCCTCCAGAAGCAAACAGCTTTCTTGAGAAATACTCTTCTGGAGGAGGTAAGTTTCTAATACAAAATTTTCTTCAGTGATAGCCCTTGCCACAACTTCTCAGCATAATATTTCTATTCCTTTAGTTACCTATAAACTTAGCTAATGCCTAAATAACCCTATCTGGTGATTTTATCTCGCTGGAAAGAGTTTAAACTGAAAAGAGAATTTTACCGGCAAATTTGCCGGTAATAACAGGAAACGAAACATGACGGGGTTGAGAACTACAGGCAACTCCCAACGAAAGGAGTAAGAATGCATAAGGAATTAAGTCACCGTTCCATGTTTTTACAGAGTAAATTAATAGCCGGATTAGCTGCCCTGATGTTAGGTTTGACTCTCTTTTTTGCAGTTAGTGGCCCCGCTTTTGCCGCCGGTAACGCCAATCTATTGGTAGACTCTTCCAGAGTAGAGCTAGGTGGCCCGGTAAGCATAAGCGGTAGCGGCTTCCAGCCAGGCGAAGAAGTTTCTCTCTGGCTGACCTCGCCCAATGGAGATGCGGTAACATACGGCAGAACATATGCCTATGATGGCACTTTTTCAAATTTCACCAATGACTGGGCTTCTGATGCCATGATTTTCCCCGGTACCTGGTATGTTACGGCTACAGGTTTGAGTAGCGGAGCAAAAGCTGTGTCTTCTTTCAGGATGGTGCGACCGATGCTCGCCGCCTCTGCCTTGATGGTCGGTAACGGCATGAGCATGGTGAATATAGCTGCCAGCGGGTGGTATCCCGGTGAGCAGTTAACTTTCTGGTTAACCGACAGCAATGGCAAGGCCAGTTATCTTGGTTACGCCTGGGTATACAGTGATGGCTCGATTATCTCAGGTAAATCCTTTGAGACTGCCCTCAGTCCCGGTTACTATCGTCTAAGCGCCCACGGTAATATTAGTGGCCGCACCCTGGTTTCAGCTTTCAATTCGCGCTAAATGGACCTGAATGGCATAGAAATTTCTACTGCATCGCCTCCCTTTTAATAAACAAGGGCATCCTCGAAAAAAGGATGCCCTTGTTTATTTACTGGCTTTTTAATTTGCAGCAGAGACTTACAGTAAGCCCAACTTGCGGGCGCGGGCCAGCGCTTCGGTACGGCTGGTAACTTCGAGCTTATCAAAAATACGAGTCAGGTGCTTTTTAACGGTGCTAACTGCTACCACCAGAGTTTCGGCGATCTTCTGATTAGATGCGCCGCTGTTCAGCAATCTCAAGACTTCCAGTTCTCTTTCGGTTAAAAGTTCGCCGGGTAGCTCCTGGAGGGCAGCCGTAGAGGTGGGCACAACCTCTTTTTCTTTTTGCAAAATCTGATCGGGATAAACGTCGTTGAGCAAACTGCGAATGTAGGTCGAGTAGCGCGGTAGCCTGGTCAGAGCGATTTGAAGCAGTTCACGCATCGGCGCTCCCCGGTTCAAGAAAAGGCGGCGATAACCCTCTGGTTCCGAAGCCGCAAGCACTTTATCCAGCGTCGCCAGGGCTTTTACAGTATTGCCGGCAGCCTGCTGGGTGATGGCGGTTAAAGTCAGGATCTGTAAGAGATTGATCGTGCGACCCTGGCGGGTGGCTACTTCCTCCAGCAGGTGCAATAGCTGCAAAGCTTTATCTACCTGCTTCTGGATAAGCAGGATAGCGCAAAGGGTTAAATACTTGGCCTCCTCCTGATAGGTAGGGGGTTTCTGCACCAGCGCTTCCAGGTTCGGGAAATACTCCTCGCGCCACTGGTTCATTTGAAGCGTATCACCCAGGTTTAGCCAGAGCCAGCCTTCATAGGCCGCTATTTGGTCAACCTGGAAACTAAAATTCGCTCTCCTGGCCAGTTCCTGGGCCTTTTTCAACTTCTCAAAAGCGCGAGAGTAATCCCCACGCAACCACCACATCTCGGCCATAAACATATAGCCGCCCGGCAGCGAAGTCAAATCTACACCCTGTTCATCAAGACTTTCCAGGTGGGCCAGGTAGCGGGAAGACTTTTCAAGCTGATTCCACTCCATATAGAGTTGGCCCAGCCGGATTTCAATCATAGCCAAAAATTCCGGTTTGTCAGGTAACAGCGCCAGGGCTTCTTCGTAAAGAGGCTTCGCTTCCCGGAAGCGCCCCTGCATTTCCAGCGCATCACCCAGGCCGTAGCTACATGACTGTTCACCCAGCAAATTACCGCTGCGGTGGCACTGAGCGCGTCCCTCTGAAAAAGCCTTCTGGCTACGAGCCGCTTCCCCGTTCATTAAACAGGCCCAGCCCAGGGCATTATTAGCGTTGCCACGGTTCGCCAGGTCGCTCTCCGGCAGTAAAGCCAGGGCTTGTTCGGCATAATCAATCGCCGCCCGGTAATTCCCCTGAGTGTGCGCGAAATAAGAGCGCAGGTAAAATACCTCTCCCAGCCCGACCAGATTATTTTGTAACCGCCAGGCATCCTCCGCTATTTGCAGATATTCTTCATGGTGACCGAAGTGCCTCCTGAGATAAAGCTTCCAGGCATAATAGAGACAGAGTGACGGGCTGGCGCGAAAAATAGCCGGAGGTAACTGCTTGAGCCAACCATCCAGGGTGGTTAGTTCGCCGCGCATAATCATGCTCCAGGCGACCTTTTCGATTAAATGTGCCGCACTCTCATAAGCACGCGCCGCCAGGTAATGCCCGATAGATTCCGCGGCCAGCCCTTCCTGTTCAAACCATTCTCCGGCCCGTCTGTGTAACTCCAGCAGGCGGTCAGGCTGCTCCTGGTTCAGACGATGATTTAAAAATTCAGCAAAAAGCCGGTGATAACGATACCATTCGCCGGTTTCATCCAGGGCAAAGAGAAAAAGGTTGGCTTCTTGCAAATAGACCAGCATTTGAGAGGCATTTCTAACCGGGCATACCGCTTCGACCAGCCTGGCATTAAACCTTTCAAAAATAGAGGTTTCCAAAAGAAAAGAGCGAGTGTTATCAGGCAGCAGACTCAGCACTTCTTCGGCCAAATAGCCAAGTACAAAACGATTATTGCCCGAAAAAGCTTTGAAAAAGCCTTTTATATCCCGGCGGTCCTTGAGAGAGAGCGCGGCCAGTTGCAAACCGACCGCCCAGCCTTCGGTGCGTTCCGCTAACTGGCTCAAATCTTCGGTCTTTAATTCCGAGCCGCCTACCAGCGCCATGAAAGAAGCGACCTCTGGCTGGTTAAATCGCAAGTCAGACGTACCCAGCTTTATAACCTGGTCCTGAGCCAGCAGGCGGTGCATTGGCAGGGCAGGATCTATGCGAGTGGTGATAATCAGGTGCATTTCGGGAGGCATATGGTTGAGCAGGAAGGATACAGCCGTATGCACACTCTCGGATTCGATAACGTGGTAATCTTCCAGCACCAGGATTAAACTGCGCAATTGCTGGCGAGCCAGCCCGGTTGTGATTGAATTGATTAAATTCGTCAGGGCCAGTTTGATATCCTGGGGTTGGGGTGAAAAGAAATCTTCCTGGTTTACAGGCGTAAAGTCAGGTAAAACGGTTTTAAGGGCGGCGGTTACATAGGCCAGAAAGCGGGCCGGGTCGTTATCGCCAGAGTCGAGGGAAAGCCAGGCAACCGGTTCATCAGGCCGAGACATGCGCCATTCGCTGAGCAGGGTTGTTTTGCCGTACCCGGCAGAAGCGGAAATCAGGGTCAGGCGTCGCGTCAGACCTTGCTCTAACTGTGCTACCAGGCGTGGGCGCAGCACTAACTGAGAACGCACCTGCGGAAAGTAGAGTTTAGTACAAAGAATTGGACTGGCCTCTCGCAACATAATTATTACCAGGCTACATTAAAGGATTAAGTGAGTAAGGTTAAAGGTTGGAACAGTAGATACCAGGCCGGTAATACCAAATATTAAACGTACCAGAAATTTAGCAGAGTCTCAAGATTCAAGAATTATCTGCAAACACAAAGTCCGGCATGGTTACTTATTGCCACTAACAACTATTCGTTAATTAGTATTTTACACTATTATAACAAAAATAGATACTTTTTAGTTTTTGTGCTCTGTATAAAGCCATTCTGAGAGAGGAATTGCAGAAATGCGCCGGATGACTGAACTCAGCCACTCCCGGTCGGTTTTGAGCATTACCAGGTGATGTTCCAGGGAAAGATCGACACCAAGACCAGCCCCATGTTTCGGAGCCGCTTCATACATGGCCAGTTGCGCTTCAAGCTCGCTCAAACGCTGGCTGAGTAATTCAACCACTTCATCTTTGGTGAGGCTGTCCACAAACATCAAGGCAATATCACCACTGAGTACCAGGCGGTGCGCGCTGGAAAGATTAAGCCTGAGCAGGCGGATAAATTCTTCTTCGCCCTGCGGGGTAATGCTGTAAACTTTGCGGGGAGGCCGGTTACCTTCCTGCTCATTATGCACCGAGACGAAACCAGATTTACAGAGTCTTTCCAGCACCGCGTAAGCGGTCGCTTTTTTCATTACCGCTACCCGGCTTAAATTTCGTTCAATAAACTCATTAATCTGGTAGCCATGCTGGCTTTGCGCTCGCAACATTCCCAGCAGCAAGAGGGCATCTTCGTTCATTCTACCTACCATCCACGTTTCGTTATTTAGACAATAACTATTATAGTCAATCTTGACTATATTTTCAAGGGTTGCTATAATGCATTAGTCAAGATTGACTATTCATTAGTGATTAGACAGTTTTTAGTATAATATGAGGAGAAAGAAAGTGTTCCTCGCGTTGCGTGAAATTAAACATTCTCGACTAAGGTTTACGCTGATCGGAGCGATTATGGCCTTGATAGCCTGGCTGGTCTTTTTACTGACCGGGCTTGCTACAGGCCTGGCAACCGATAACGGCTCTTCGATTATCAACATGCCAGCCGATTACCTTGTTTTTCAGTCCGACTCCAGGTTCCTGCTGCATCGCTCGCTGCTACCTTCACAAACTGTAGAACAAGTTAAGCAAATACAGGGGGTAAAAGAGGTTGCTCCGCTGGGACATTTAACCGTTACTACCTCTAAAGTAGGAAGCAGCCAGCAGATAGACGCTACCATTCTGGCTATCGATGCTAACAGCTTCCTGGCGCCTCGCCTGACAGAAGGGAGCAGGCCGCTTAGTTCAACAGACAACAAGATTATAGTGGATGAACATTTCAAACGGCAGGGGCTACAAATCGGTGACAGCTTGCAGATTAAACCTTCCGGCCCGGTTTTCACTATAAGCGGCTTCACCAAAGGCCAGACCTACAGCCATCTCCCGGTGATGTTTACCAGTATTCAGCAGTGGCAAGCCATCAAATTCGCCGCGCCCGGTTCCAGCGGAGACATTTCTAGCCCAATCAGCGCGGTTGCGGTCAAGATGGACAGCAGCACCGCTGCGCAGGTCGCCAAAATACCGGGTGTAGAGGTGGCTTCACGCCAGGTAGTCCTGGAAAATCTTTCAGGCTATAAAGAAGAAATGGGAACTATCAACATGATCCAGGTCTTCCTGCTCTTGATCGCCGCTTTCATAATGGCTGCT
Organism: Chloroflexia bacterium; assembly: GCA_036261665.1. Classification (GTDB taxonomy): domain Bacteria; phylum Chloroflexota; class Chloroflexia; order Chloroheliales; family Chloroheliaceae; genus 54-19. Next base: position 10,209 of record DATAKM010000016.1, on the reverse strand, counting down.
TTCTTCTACGTACTGACCTTGCAAAAAACCAACCAGTTCGGAGTATTGAAAGTGCTGGGAGCCAGCGTTCGTTTCCTGGCGCGTGAGCTGATAGCGCAAGTCTTGATTCTAACTATCGTTGGCGTGGTAGCAGGCGCGGCATTAACTTATGGGGTAGCGGCTATTATTCCGGCCAATGTTCCTTTTGCCCTGGATAGCAGCCTGGTCCTGATTTACGGAGTAATTCTGTTAGTAGTGGCCCTCCTGGGTACGTTACTTTCACTCAGAAAAATAGCTAAAATTGATCCTTTGATAGCGATAGGGAGGGTGGACTAAAAATGAGTAAGCTAACACTGGACAGAGTGACTAAAATATATGGTGAGGGAGAAAATGCGGTAAAAGCGCTGGATGATGTTTCCCTGCAAGTAAAGGAAGGCGAACTGGTAGCTATAGTTGGTCCTTCCGGCTCCGGTAAAACCACGCTGCTGTCAATCGCGGGAGCTTTACTGCACCCAACCGAAGGAGCAGTCTTACTTAACGGCAATAATATCACTACCTTTCCTGCCGGCGCTCTCACCAGCTTAAGGCTGCAACATATCGGCTTTGTGCTGCAATCCTCCAATCTAATGCCCTATCTAACCGCTCGCGATCAACTGCTCCTGGTCTTGAAACTGTCAGGAAACTTGAATAAAGAAGCGGCCGGTAAGGCCGATAAATTACTTGGAACGCTCGGTCTGAGCAAAAGGCTCAACCATTATCCGGAAGAGCTATCGGGCGGTGAAAGACAACGGGTAGCGATTGCCCGGGCCCTCATAAATGATCCCGATGTATTGCTGGCCGACGAACCTACCGCTAACCTGGACTCGCAGCGGGGTCGAGAAGTAGTCGAAATGCTGGCGCATGAGGTTAAGTCCCGCCGGAAAGCGGCGCTACTCGTTACCCATGACGAAAGAATGCTGGATCTTTGCGACCGGGTGGTTCGGATCACTGACGGCCGGATAAGCGAGTTAGTAGCAGAAACCCATTAAGTAATTTGAAAAGGCAGGTGAGCCCCATGAAGAGCTGGGCTTATAAGTGGCAGGTGCTTGTTTCAGTTGTCTTTGGTACTTTTATGGTTATGATGGATGCCACGGTTGTTAACGTGGCCCTCCCCAAACTACAAGAAGTCTTTGCCGGTGGCAACGTAGCGCAGGTTCAATGGGTCATCAGCGCTTACACTATGGCGCTCGGTATTGTTACTCCTATCTCCGGTTTTATCGCCGACCGCTATGGTATCAAGCGGTTATACCTCTTGAGCCTGGCCGCATTTACAGTGGGCTCGGCTCTCTGCGCAATCGCTCCAAGCCTGCCTTTGTTAATTCTATTCCGGGTAATCCAGGGTGTTGGCGGTGGTTCAGTAATACCGCTGGGTACAGCCATGCTTTTCAGCGCTTTTCCCAGAGAAGAGCGCGGTATGGCCTACGGTTTTTTCGGGATGGCCCTGGTAGTAGCCCCAGCCCTGGGACCCCTGCTGAGCGGTTTCTTCATAGAATATCTTGACTGGAAGCTGATTTTCCTGATTAATATTCCAATTGGCCTGACCGGTATATTTATAGGCTGGCGCTTACTTAAGCAGTCTATTCCTGAAGCGAAACAGCGCCTCGATTCCTGGGGCATCCTGACCTCGGTTCTGGCTTTTGGCTTCTTGCTCTACGCTTTTTCGAGCGCAGAACAGGATGGCTGGACTTCACCCACTATCCTGATTTCGATGGCTGTCGGGGTAATCAGTCTGCTGGCTTTTATAGCGATTGAACTGGCCCAGCGTGAAACTCTGGTAGATTTGCGCCTCTTTCGCAAATACCATTTTCTGATTGGCAATTTCCTGGGCTGGGTTTCAGTAATTGCCCTCTTTGGCGCGGAATTTTTGCTGCCGCTTTACCTTCAAATTATACGAGGCCGCTCAGCCCTGGAAACAGGCTTTATGTTGCTACCGCTGGCAATAGCCTCTGGGATAGCGGTTCCACTCGCCGGGAAAATCAGTGACAAAATTGGAGCGCGACCGCTGGTGGTAGTAGGCTACCTGATTCTGATTTTCAATACCTGGCAGTTCAGCCAGTTGTCCTTCGACACTTCGATACCCTATCTACTGCTCCTGATTACAATTCGCGGGCTTTCCCTGGGAATGATCGTTCAAATTCCGCAGCAGGTAGCCTTACTGGATATAGAACCTCTTGCCCTGCCCCGAGCCAGTTCGCTGGTCAGCAGCAGTAGACTGGTTTTTCAATCGCTTGGTGTAGCTGTCCTGGGAACGATTGTTTCAAGCGCCGCCGGTCAACAACCTGCTTTTACCGGAGGTACTCCGCCAGGTCCTGCCGTTATCGCAGCTTTTCATGCCGATTTCTTGCAGGGTCTTCAGAACGCCTATATCGCGACGATGCTGGTGGGAATAGTTGCCCTGATAATATCTTTCTTTTTACCGGGCTGGCCTGGAAAAGTGTTGCGACCTAGGCCGGAAGCGGAATTACCTGAAGAAGCGGAAAACACCAATAAAAGAGAGCCGCAGCCCTTAGAGCGAGAGTCTTAGGACTAAATCTTTGGTCTAATATCTTTTTAGGTATTATGGCTTAGCATAAAATATTCGAAAGGACTAGATCGTATATGCTAAATTAAGCTGTATTACTGATGATTTTGATAAGTAATTTGATTAAGATAGCCAGGTCTTTAACAACTATGAGTTGGAAACCATTTGGACGGAGAGATTAAAAAAGGATCTGTGTTATGCGAATAACTGACAAAAAGAAATCCGGTACAATTGTAGGCCTGGTTGCTCTGGCAGCTTTGACTCTAAGTAGTCTGCTGGCAGCCTGTGGTGATGCTACGGCAACTCCCGCCGCTACCACCAGCGCGGCCACTACGGCAGCGGCAACTACCGCTCCTGCGTCTACAGCGGCGGTTACAACTGCGGCGGCGACTACCGCTGCCAGCACTTCCATGGCGGCTACAACTGCGACTACTACCAGTGCCGCGGCTACAACTGCGGCTAGCTCTACTACCACAGCGGCGACTTCTGCCACTACTGCGGCAACCGGGGCTACTACGGCTGCTTCGAGCGCCAGCGGCCCGCAACTGGTAGTTTCCGATACCACTCTGGCCGTAGGCAAAACCCTTTATATTACCGGCAAAGGCCTGCCTGCTTCTACCATGATCGACCTGCTGGTGAGCGGGCCGGATGGCAAATCTAAAGGCAAGAACTTCTCGCCCGTGACCGGTACAGACGGCTCGTTCCAGTCCTGGGTAGTTCTCGACAAGTACCCGGATGGTACACCTGTCCAGCCGGGCAAGCTAACTCTGACTCTCGCTACCATGGATGGCAAAACCCTGACGAGCGCCAGCGTTGACATTGTAGCGGCTACTAACGCCCCGCGCTAAAGCTGAAGATCGCTTGAACTCAAAGAAAAACCAGCCTGATGCTACTCCGGCTGGTTTTTAAATTCTGAAAAGTTTTACAATTATAGCTTCTCGGGTATTCCGACTCCATGCTTCAGGTAGGTATCTCTCAGGTGGTGATAATGTTCGGCGCTGTGCTGGACCGCTTCTAAGGCCGCACCGCTTAAAGGCTTTTTGACGGCTGCCGGGATGCCCACCGCAAGGTGACCGGCCGGAACGTTGAAATAAGCGCCCACAACAGAACCCGCGCCGATCATCGAACCTTCGCCGATTACCGCCCCTCCCAATACTACCGCGTTCATGCCGATAACGGCATTGGCTTCAATCCTGCAACCTTCCATCGTAACGTTGTGGCCAATAGTAACATTGGCTCCCACAACGGTAGGGCCGTCTTCATCGTTAGTATGAAGCACCGAATTGTCCTGGATATTAGCTCCGGCCTCTACCACAATCTGATTCTGGTCGGCCCGTAAGACTGCGCCAAACCAGATGCTTGCGCCGTCTTCTACCACTACGTCACCGATAAGGGTTGCATTAGGCGCTATAAAAACATTCTGGCCTATTCGTGGTTTTTTCCCATTGAATTCAATCAGCACTTGAAGATTCCTCCTGAACACTTCTACTCAGCTTTTACAGGAATTATACAGGTTTGAAGCGCAGCAACCAATTTACAAAGTAGAGTAGCCCGGCAGGCCAGTAGATTAACGGTTCACGAATTCCCGCAATACCCGCACAACCAGCCGGTGATCTTCTTCCTGGGGCAGGCCCGATACCGTAACCGTACCTACTACTCCAACCTCTTTGATGATGATCGGGAAAGCGCCACCGTGAGGAGCAAATTCCGCCGGGTCGAGGTAAGCTCTTTCCTGAATAGTGGAATTCTTACTTTTATAGTTGATACCCATATAGAAAGAGCTGTGGCAAAAACGATTCACCACTCTATTTTTGCGTTTGATCCACTCATCATTATCCGGGGCAGTCCCGGGCAGGGCATAATGGAATAGTTGCTGGCCGTTGCGGCAGATATCAATCGTAATACTCTTCCCCTCCTGCCGGGCTACTTCCGCCAGGCGCAAGCCGACTTCGAGAGCGGTTTCATTGCTAAAAGCGCTGAACTGGATAGTTTCTTCTTCCTGCTTAAGTTCGGCTAACAAAGCGTTATAGTCTTCCATGCAAGTTTTCTCCTTTATTTTACGACTGAAATACCGTGGTATTTCTTGCGACCGCTCCATTAAAAATCTTTATAAAATTGGGTAAAGCGAGGGATACAGGTAAAAGTGAGCTTTATGATAGCATATTTTCTTCCCTTTAACCTTTTCTGAGCTTCTTTGAGAGGTTATAGTTATTCACCCTTCTTTCCTATATGTAACTACTTCTACTACTTTATTCGTAACTTTCGGTAAATCTCATCATAATCACTTGATCCGTTCCAGTTTCTATGATATAAAAATGACTATAGTCATAAATGAGTGCAATCATTAAAAGCATGGGCATTAAAATGGTAAACGAAGCAGGTTTACGGGAACGCAATAAACAGCAAAAGCTGGAACGCATCAAGCAAGCGGCCTGGCAGCTCTTCCGGGAAAAGGGATATGACGCTACAACTACGCGCGAAATTGCTGAGGTGGCCCAGGTCGGCACAGGTACCCTTTTCTTATACGCCCGCGATAAACAGGAATTACTTTTGCTGGTTTATTACGAGACTATCGAAAGCCTGATAGAAGAAGCCTTTGCTACCCTACCGGAAAAAGCTGATCTGCTTACCCGGTTAATGCATATTTTCAGCTTCTTCATGAACTTCTACGCCAGGGATATTGATACGGCCCGTGAATACGTAAGGAACCTTTCTTTTCAAAAAAATCTGGCCGGGCAAAGACTGCGCGCAGTCGAGCAGATACAGCGCTTTAGCGCGCGCCTGGCAGAATTAATAGAGCAGGCCAAAGTGAGCGGCGAAGTTGCGCCGGATACGGACTCCGGGCAGGCGGCTATTAATTTCTTTGGCCTCTACTATTCCAACCTGACCGGGTGGCTCAGCGGCATGGTAGAACTGGACACCGCACTTAACCAGGGTTTGCGGAAGGCCTTTGAATTACAAATTAAAGGATTGCAATCAAAATAAAAGCCAGCCATAAAAGAGGAAAATAAAATGAACGAAACGAACAACCAGGCTATCATCATCGGGGGCGGTATTGGCGGATTAACGGCGGCCATAGCTCTGCAAAAAGCAGGAATAGCGGTAAAAGTATACGAACAGGCCGCGACTATTAAAGAAGTAGGAGCAGGCTTGAGCCTCTGGACTAATGCGGTTAAAGCCCTGTACAAGCTGGGTTTGAAAGAAGACCTGGCAAAATTGAGTATACCAGAGGTAACAGGGGGTATTGTAACGCCCGGCGGAGAGCTACTCTCTGTCATAAATTCGCGCGAGCTGGAAGAAAAGTTCGGCGCTCCTAACCTGTTGGTTCACCGGGGAGAACTGTTAGAGCTATTGCGTAGCAAACTTCCACCAGCAGTAATTCAGACCAGAGCAAGACTTACTTCTTTTGAGCAGGACAGTACGGGAGTTACAGCTCGCTTCGAAAACGGCCAGGTAGCGCGAGGAGCTTTCCTGGTGGGAGCGGATGGGATTCATTCAGTGGTCAGAGAACAACTCTTCGGCACAGGTAAAAAGTGCTATTCGGGCTATACCGCCTGGCGAGGAATTACCTCAGCGCCGCCAGATATGAAGCTTGGCGGAGAAACCTGGGGAGAGGGGGCACGCTTCGGGATAGTGCCGCTCAGCGGGCAGCGCGTTTACTGGTTCGCTTCCGCCAACCGCCCGGAAGGTCAAAACGATGTGCCCGCTGGACGTAAGCAAGAGTTACTGGACTTGTTTGACGGGTGGCATACTCCTATCGCAGAGATAATCAATAGCACACCTGAAAAGGCCATCCTTCGCAATGATATTTACGACCGGCCTCCGCTTGAACATTGGACAATGGGGCGAGTTACTTTGCTGGGGGATGCCGCTCACCCGATGACGCCAAACCTTGGACAGGGGGCTTGCCAGGCTATCGAAGATGCCGTTGTACTGGCCAGATTGCTTTCAAAAGCCGGTAATATCCCCGAGACCTTGAAAGCATATGAAGCAGCCCGCCTGAAACGCGCCAATCATATAGTGAAGTTATCGCGCCAGCTTGGCTGGGTAGGCCAATGGCAAAACCCACTGGCCTGCCGGTTACGCAATACTCTAATGCGCTTGATACCCTCAAAGTGGCAGTTAAATCAACTGGCCCCCATTATCGGGTACGAGGTCTGATGACAGATTAACATAAAAAGCGCCATCCTCATTTCGGAATGGCGCTTTTTAGCTTTTTAAGAGTTTAATTACTCACGAATTGGCTGGTGAGTAACTGCCCGGTAAAGCGCGATAACAACAACAGCGCCGAGTACAGCCAGCAGAATGCTGCTTATATTGAACCCGGTAACATCTACGCCAAACAGAGCGCTACCGATAAAGCCGCCAACCAGGGCACCCACAATTCCGGTTATGATGTCGGTTAGTAAACCGCCGCGCCCGCTGCTCATAATCATATTGGCGATCCAACCCGCTACCAGGCCCAACAGAAGCCATACTAGAATACCCATTTCAATTTCTCCTTTTACTGGTTTGTTCACTAAGTAATTTATTTCTTGTCCAACTGCTTACTACAGGCCAATCCTTTGAACATAATGGATTAGCCTTGTGTGATTTAATAATGCAAGAGGTGTGCCAGTAATTTGTAGTCATGATAGTTGCGCTTTATTTCTTTCTTTTCCTATAATAGCCTCATAACCTCAACAACAGGCAAAATTAGACTTTTCGTCAGTGCTAAAACTTTGAGTGTCCTAAAGAAAGGGGAAACTGCTCAATGGCCAGTCTGGTGATAAATAATGTAAAAGTAGAGGCAACCCCGGGCGAAGACCTGTTATCGGTGGCACGCCGCAACCGGGCGCATATCGGGTTTGTTTGCGATGGCAACGGTCTCTGTACTACCTGCGAATGTAAAATCCTTTCCGGCGCGGAAAATCTGACTCCCGCAAACGAGGTGGAAAGAAACTGGTTGCCGCCCGACCGCCTGCGCCGAGGCTATCGCCTGGGCTGCCAGACCTACCTTAAACAGGATGGAAATGTCAGGGTACTTACCCGGGCAGAAGAAATTCGTCGCCTGTGGGCAGCTATGTTCAATCCGCCTGCCGGTTCTTCCGGTGTAGATTCCTTAAACCGCTTCCTGGGCTATGTCGTTGAACTGAACCTGGATCACCTGAGCAACTTTCCGCAAAATTTGCTTAACACTGTTAGCAGGCTGGGTCTTATGGGTACTATAATGCCGGTACGTAACGGAGGACGCTGGGCGCAGGATGTTGGTGCTATTATTGACACGCAAACTGAAATTGATACAACAGCTTCCTGAATTGTCAGAGTACGAGTGGCTATTTAAGCAATTAATACCTCAAAACTTTGACTTGGCAGGCTCTATCTCAATTTTTCTGTAAATCCGGTATCAAAGAATACAGACTTTAGAGCAGGGCCGTGGTATCAGGAGGCAGGATATATTATGCCGTTCATTTTGACGATAGGGAGCAAAAAAGAACATGCCGGTGCCTGGAAAATTACCGCGCTTAAGCGCACGTCTGGCAAATCTTGAACCTGTAGTACATGGTGGGATCGATCTGCCCGAGTTGAGCCGTCATTTAATTCCTGACGAGAATATTGTTGACTTGAGCGCGAACATCAATCCTTACGGACCGCCGCCTGCTGCTCTCGAAGCCCTGGCCACTGTCCGGCTTGATCGCTATCCTGATAGTCACTACACGGCATTACGGGAAGCGCTTGCCAGTGAATTGCGCCTGATGCCCGATGCCATAGTCGCCGGCAACGGCTCGATTGAGTTGATTTATGCGCTGGCTGCCGCTTATCTCGATCCTGGCGATGCTGCGATTGTAGTTGGCCCGACTTTTGGCGAATACAGCCAGGCGGCCCGCCTTTATGGAGCAACTGTTATCGAGTATCGAGCCAAACCCGAGAATAACTTTCAACCGGATTTAACGGCAATCCTCTCTTTGATTAAAGAACACAGTCCGCGCCTGGTTTTCCTTTGTAACCCTAATAATCCGACAGGCCGGACTATGACAGAGGAAGAAATCGGGACAATTCTGGAAACTACCAGCACGGAAGAAGGCTTGCTGGTCCTGGACGAAGCTTATGCGTCGCTGGCGGACGCCGCAGGGGAAGGGGAAGAATTCAACTCGCTGGACCTGCTCTATGCCGGAAATCTGGTAATTCTTCGTTCACTTACCAAAGAGTTTGCCCTGCCGGGCGTCAGGCTGGGCTATTCCATCAGTTCGCCCGAAACCGCTAAAGCCCTGCAAATTGCCCGTCCTCCCTGGAGCGTGAATGCTTTCGCCCAGGAAATGGGACGCGTCTTGCTGGGTGAAAAAGAGTACAGAGCAGAAATTCACCAGAAGCTTGAACAGGATAAAATCTATTTATTGGAGCAGCTTGAGCGAAGTGCTTTGAAGCCGGTAACAAGCAAGGCCAATTTTGTTCTATTGAAAGTGGGCGAAAAACCGACCGATGGCCGGGATTGCCGCCACCAGCTATTAAAAGAGGGTGTAATAGTACGAGATTGCGCCTCATTTGGTCTGCCAGAATACATCAGAGTGGCAGTAGGACAGCGCGAAGCAACAGACCGGCTAATAACCGAACTGCGGAAATGGTTTGAAGCGCACCGGTTACAGCGCGAAGCCCCGGTAATGTTGAGCAGCGGGCGCAAGACCCTGGGCAAAACCCTTATGATTCAAGGTACGGCTTCTAGCGTTGGAAAAAGTACCATTACTGCCGGGTTGTGCCGCATCTTTGCCCAGGAAGGCTTACGCGTAGCACCTTTTAAAGCCCAGAATATGGCTTTGAACAGCTATGTAACTAAAGAAGGTGGCGAAATCGGGCGTGCTCAGGTTAATCAGGCTGAAGCCGCCGGAATCGAACCTTCGGTTCACATGAATCCGATTTTGCTAAAACCGGAAGGGGACTTGCGCTGCCAGGTCATCGTGCGCGGCAAGGTTCAGGCCAGTTTGAGCGCCCAGGAATACCACCAGAAGCGCCAGGAAATGCTTCAAATAGTAGAGGAGTCCCTTTCCCTGCTGCGCCAGGAAAACGACATTGTGCTAATCGAGGGCACCGGTAGCCCGGTGGAAATTAACCTGAAGGAACAGGATATTGCCAACATGGCTGTGGCCCAGATGGCAAATTCACCTGTAGTGCTGGTCGCCGATATAGACCGGGGAGGGGTATTCGCCTCGATTGTCGGCACGCTGGAATTGCTGGAACCAGCAGAACGCGACCTGGTAAAAGGCCTGATTGTTAACAAGTTCCGGGGTGAGCCGGCGCTTTTTGCCGAAGGCGTAGAGTTTTTACAAAAAAGAACCGGCCGCCCGGTTCTGGGAGTCTTACCTTATTTTAAGGACATTAAGCTGGCAGAAGAGGACGGAGTGGCCCTTGAGGGTAAATCTGCAACTACCCAGAGCTTGGTGGCAGACCACGATGGCATCAAACGCGAACTGGATATATGTGTTATTTTGCTCCCGCACATTGCTAACTTCGATGACTTTGATGCGCTTGAACTTGAATCGGGCGTAGAAGTGCGCTATGTACGCGAACTTTTTGAGCTGGGACAACCCGATTTAGTTGTACTGCCGGGCACCAAAACCAGTATCGCCGATTTACAATTCCTGGAAGAGTCTGGCCTGGGCCGGGCTATTAGCAACCTGGCCGAAAACGGCACGCCG
>DATAKM010000014.1:0-146940 GCA_036261665.1 Chloroflexia bacterium | reverse complement strand
CACTGCCCGCAGTAGTCCTATACAATCAAATAAAGGGTATTTTAGGACGAGTCGTTCAGGTAACAGTCATTCAGTTGGATCTGGCTACCAGAGTAATCGTTCTCAAAATTTCAGCGAAAGAAAAAAAGTGAAGAACTTTGGGCAAAACTTTTCTCTTCTCCAAAAAAAGGTCGAAGTTAGTGATAATAATAGCGAGTCGGAAATAATTGAGGATTTGGTGAATGAGACAATCCTCAATGAAATGTCAGTACAAACTCCAACTTGCTTACAAGATTCAGTTACAATATGGCAAGATATTTTGGATTACGATTTAGCTGGACGTTTTAAGCTCTCCAGAAGTGAACTTGATTTGCTTATTGGCTCCCGTCTGGAGTTAAATGTGGATGTCGCCCAAGGTAGCGAGAAGCAGCTAAGGGTATTATTGCGTTCAGCCTTCGAGGAAAACCAACTAGGATTGACAACTCGAAATGTAATTCAGTTGGCTATTCGACAAAAATTAGGTCCTGGATACATGTTGTCTTTTACTTCAGCAACTTAGACTATCACAATTGTCAGAATTACTCTTTGAAGGCTTGTACGAATAGTACTGCTGGTGATAAAATGAGGACAGTTAGCTGTCACTTTGTAATAGCTATCCAACAATCGAGTAGCAGGTTAGGAAAGAAAATGCCTCAAATTCAAAATGCGGATAGGGGTACTTCACAACAAGAAGCAAATATTAGGGGTGAAAATAATTCTATTACCCAAATCAATAATAACTCCAAAAAAAAGCGGACTTCTGATTTTGCAGCTAAACTTGCTGGGCTGTTAGAAGAAGCTAATTTCTCTGGCATTCAAAGGTTAATTGAAATATTTGGAGCAGAGCTTGTAGGTCAGAAAGTAGAAGAAGCATTAGTATTTTACAACAATGCTGCAGCCAAAGGAATAGAGGCATACAACGAACCTGATACAGCAGTTGCTACCGGCAAATCCAAGCCTCGTACTCGTGGTGGTGTTTTTTTCTTTCTGATGAGAGAGTATTGCTCAACTCTCGGTCTTAATTGGGGTGGTTTGAGAATCTCACCGGCTTGGTATGACCAAAAAGGGAAAAAACAATCAACTAGCTTGAATGGAACCCCTTCGTCCCACAAAGCTAATTTTTCTGATACTGAAACACAGTCTGACGTTACGGTTGAACAGCAAAAGGACGGCGATAGTGAAAAAGCTGTAGCGCTAATTAGTTCAAATACCAAAAATTCAGCTAATAAAAACAGTTCTAGTTTCCAGGACGCTAAGAGTGTTGCGGATCAGAAAGAACCATTAAACCCATCCTTATCCAAACCCGCACGGGTTAAAGTGACGGTAATTGGTAGTTTGTCTGGCACTCCAAAGCTAAATCCACAAGCTAGAGAAGGCTTATTGGAACTACCTTTTAAGGCTGAGATGGGAAACTCATTGCCTAAGGGATTACCAAACTTAGGTGAGAGTAAAGTCGTTGTCTGGTGTAGTGCTAAGCAATTTGAGAAAATTACGCAGCAAACGACCATTACACGTGAAACTCGCTTTCTTATTGAGGGTGAACCTATACCGGCTGTAGGGACAGACCTTTCGCCTTTCCTGCGTGTAATTTGCACCCGTCTCACTACCTTAGAGCTAGAACAACTTCGTCAAAAAGAGCGGAACGCTGCTAATCAATAGAAATAAATTTATTTAAAATGTGCGGTTTGAATTTGAGGCATAATACTAATTAAACAAAAAGGACGTATCGCTTACGTCCTTTTTGTTTGCCTATCGTCTATTTTCACAGTTAGCCTTGGGAGGCTTTAATACTTCTTTCAATATCCTTTATAAGTTCTTGCATAGCGCCTAGTTGTTCGACCAAACTTTCTTTCTCGGTTTCCTGCAACTCAGGCAACTTTTCCTTAACCTTAGTCAGGTATTTGGTGAAATTACTTACCGATTTAAGGTTAGATGCGAGAAAAGATTGTGAATTATCTCGCAATCGCGCTTTTTTAGCGCGATTGTTACTAATTTCACCATCGTTTATTATAGGAATACCATTTTCCACTTCTATGTTACCTATATCTTCTGTCGTTTCAGTTTCTCGCAACAAGTTCAATCTACTTTGTACATAAGATTTGCTCTTATGTATCATATTAGCAATGTCTTGTGTAGAGTAGTTGTATTCGTTACAGAGAATTTCAAAATAATAACCTTCGTCCACAGCTTCAAGCTCGGCTCTCTGGAGGTTCTCAGCTAAACTTACCAGACGCACCTGCTTATCATCAATATGTTTTACCACTACCGGCACTTCGGTAAGACCAACTGCTTTAGCTGCCCGGTAACGTCTTTCACCTGCAATAATTTGATAAGTATTAGGAGTCTTATCAGGAGCTGGACGCACTAAAATAGGTTCTAATATGCCGTTTACTTTAATATCTTCGGCAAGTTCTTGGTCAAGCTCCGAATTTTGTATCCTGCGGGGTTGGGCTGGATTAGGTCGAAGTGCGCTCACAGGTAAAAGAAATGCTTCAGGATTGCGTTTCTGGCTACTTTCATTAAGCTGCCCTATAATCCCGTGTACTACACCCCGATTATTTCTACCCCCAGAAGGTGGTGGGGGAACCGACTTATTCTGCGCCGACATATTCTATAATCTCCTCAGCCAGTTTGTCGTATTCCAATGCTGACTCTGATCTAGGGGCATAATCCTGAACCGGGCCTTTAAGACCTACATCGGCAAGTATTGCTCTTCTTGAGATAGAAGTTTTAAAGAGCTTCCCGGGCAATATTTCTTTAACGTTTGCTGCAACATCTTTACTCATTTTGGTATTATCAACCTGGGTAAGTACCACTCCAATTAGATCTAATTGAGTGTTAATTTCCTTCATTTCCATAAAAGTTTCGGTAAAATCCGATAAACCTTGCTCAGCATAGATGCTGGTTTGTAGCGGGATTACTACTCCAGTAGCTGCTACCATGGCATTGATAGTGAGCATACCCAGAGAAGGTGGGCAATCAAGTAAAATAAAATCGAATTGCAAATCAGGATTTGTAATACCTTGCTTTTCTAACTCGTTCAGCTTTCTGGAAAGCACACTTTCCCGACTGTTTTCCATTACTAAATGTCTTTCAGCCAGTGATAATCTTATAGTTGCAGGTGCGAGAAAAATATTTGCGGCTGTAGGAATGATGCAATCGGCCAGGCTTATCTTTTTTTGCACTACAACATCATAAACTGTGTAAACACCTTCCTGAGTAAGGTAAGCTATGTCTATGAGGGATTTGGTTGCATTGGCTTGTGGATCGAGGTCAATCAATAACACCCTTTTTCCTCGGCGAACAAGTGCTCCACCCAGGCACAGAGCAGTAGTTGTTTTGCCCGTACCCCCTTTTTGAATTGCTAATGCTATTCTTGCTATGGACATTTTCTAATCTTTCTCCTTACTGCTTTTTCTTATTATAACAGGAAGTGCCGTTTTTCGATACAAGATGATTAAGCATTTCTGGTCTATAATGAGGGTAAATTCCATACTTCATCGTTCTTAGACTACGCAATTTATTAGTTTAGTTTCAAAGATTTAGATTGCGCCAAAAATTTGAGAGTTGTCATAGTTTGTCAGATGCGACAAAAGAATATTACTATATATGACGTAGTTTGTCAAATACGACACATTGACAACTACGTCATATATGTTAAAATTGACAATACATATCAAAGGTTTATATTGAAAATAATCCTTAATATTGGATACAAAGGAATAGTTAGTCGCTAATGTTCGACAACAAAAAAGACCACGATAAAGAAAACTATCTGGATGTTGACCAGGTAGCTAACAAGTATGCTGTTAGTCGCAGAACTATTGAACGCATTGTAGAACGTCTCCAAATACCAAGACGTAAATTTCGGCACGACAGAAAACTGTACTATTCGCTCGAAAGTGTTAGTCGTATCGGTGGAGAGCTTGATAAGATTTCTCGTAATGTAGAACGTGACAATGAGAACTTGACATAATATTAAATCTAGCTACTTGGATAAAATAAACGAGACATGCCATAGTGAGGGTAGAATGACTGAGGAAAAAAAGGTGGAACAAGAACAACCTGAAATCGCAAAGCAAATTTCAAAAGATGATGTTAAGGTAGAAGTGTTTCTTATTCCGGTTGAGGAAAGACAGGTCGAGTTTTATGGAGACGAGATAACAGCAGCACTAGTAGAAATTGAAAAGAAGCGTGAAGTATACGTACCCGTGCGACCTCTTTGTGATTATTTAGGTTTAAGTTGGGCAGGCCAACGGGAGCGTATAAACCGCGATGAAGTTCTACGTGACGTTCTTGCTTCTGTACGTGTTACACGTACAGAAGCGGGTGGCAAACGTGATACTCTTTGTCTCCCTCTCAAATTTTTACCAGGCTGGTTGTTTGGGATTGATGCCAGTCGAGTTAAACCTGGCTTAAAAGAAAAAATTACTCGCTACCGTCGCGAATGTTACGATGTACTTTATCAGGCTTTTCAGAACGAGGCAATAGACGTAGCAAGTCTCGCTCATGCGGTTGCAGCTGGTGCAATTGAAAATCTGGACGATCTTGATATGGATTACGAAGCTGGTATTGATGAAAGGCTGGCGGCTCGTGAACCAACTGAGGGTCAACTTGCTTTATTACAAATCAGAGAGATGGGATTGTCTATTGCTCGCTTGGCCGATCAGCAGTTAGAGATTGAGCGCAAAGCTGATCGTGCTAATGAACGATTGGATGCAGCGCGTGAATATCTAATGCGTTTGCAAACCCGCTTCGACCAACGTATTACTGCTCTGGAGGACCGCCTTACACCACCAGCCGATTATATTACAGAAGATCAGGTAGCTCAGCTTCAACTTGAGGTTAAGGCTCTAGCAGGACTTCTCACCAGCCAGGACCAGGCTGATAAAAGAAAGAATCACTACCAGGGTATTTTTAACGAATTGTACCGGCGCTTTGGTGTAAGTAGCTATACTCATATCAGGTTAGGTCAATATGCTAATGTAAGGCAGTTTCTGGCCGATTGGAAACATGCCGCTGATAATAATATTTCCACCGACGTATTTTTGCAAGGGAAGCTTTTTTAGAGGCTTTTCCTGCTTACAGTCTTATGGTTTCTAATTTATGAGGCCTCTTAAAAGATTTCGACGGGTTTTTATCATGAGTATCCTTTTAATCAAAAAAGAGTTAAGCAGCGTGCCCATTACAACAAGCCTTTATTTTACCTTTAAAAAGTCTTATTCATTACCCTTTATAGGCCGATACTGATTGGCCTTTACTTGTTTAAGATCAGCTATTTTAAAGACCCGTCGTTTAGGGCGCAAAGTATCCTCATAGCTTGGAATAATCCCTTCCCGCACTCGTCGAAAGAAAGTAGCCTGCTTTAATCCCAGAAATTCCATTGCGGCTTTATAATCTACGAATTCTTCATCTCCAGCCGATTTATTAAGCTCGTCCACAATCCAATGACGCTCCTATTATTTTAATTAGTAATTTTGCCAGATGCTGGTTTTATTGTAGCAGAAGTTAGAGGGAATGCAAGGAACGAAAACCCTTGACAAAAATGATAATGAATGATAATGTATTAGAAACAAGATAATGCATTAAGCTACTCAATAAGCTGTTTTCAAAGTGGTAGATAGCTTCAAAAGAAAGGAAAATTTATGGCAGCTGATAATAATAAGGATAATTTTGAAAAAGAAGTAGCAATAAGTTTAGCCCCGCTTATAGCCGAACTGAAGGAGCTAGACGAATGGCCTTGTCTTGATTTAGATGGAGTGTTACTCCTTTATGATTTATGCAACCGATTGAATTTGTCCATTGCTACCACTTGTAATGTATTAGGCACTGAAGCCACCCGCTATTTGCTAGAATTAGGAGTGCTTGAGCGGAAGAATCTGCCACAGACTACTCGGCTGGTTCTACACCCTTAATTATTACCTGGTAATGGGAGGAGACCGAAGCATGTCCTATTTTGTGCAATTAACCGAAACCAATACTACTCTTAATCTGGAACAAATCACCTCGGTGGAATGGAATTATGTAAGTGAAGACTTGGAAGGCACAAACTATACTACAACCGTAAATCTGGCTAGCGGTACTGGCTATTATCTTACCTCAAATGATGCTCGTACTTTGTGGCGGGCAATGCAGCGCTATAACCAGTTTGTCCAATCCAATTCTTATCAGAGCGTCCGAAACCATGGCGGTGGAGTTGTATTAGATAGAGAAGACGCCACAATGCAGCCTCAAAACCCTAACCAGGGCCGAAAACGACCCACTAACCTGGAGTAAAAATTGAACCGAACATCAGGCAATAAATGGCCCCAGCACATAGAAAAGGACCATAGGCAATAAGCCTATTTCTGGTGAAGGCTTGTCGGTTTAACAAAAGCAGCATGCTACTAACTATTAAACTCAATCCAACAGTTATACCCAGGGCCGAAATTGTACGCCATAACCCTAGAGTCAGACCTACAAAAATAGCTAACAAGACATCACCGCTACCAATCACCTCTTTTCGTATTACCAGGCGAGTGATACCGTAAAGTAAGCCAAAAAGTAAGCCACTCAAGACCGCCCCCGCTAGACTGTCATAAAGATTTAACGGCCAGAGTTGGGAAAAGGTAGCTGTAATTACTTGTGAATTCTGGTTGTTTATAGCTTTGGTCAGGCCTGTAGCTTTATCTATCATTATTCCTACCGGAGTATTTAGAAAAGAGACCACTAACAAAATAACCCCAATCAGCATTACGCCAGCTAAAACCATTTTGGGGAAAACCAGATGACTAAGCCAATCTACTAAGGCAATTAGCATCAAAAACCAGACTAACAAAATGTTGGTAGCAAACAGGTAAAAGGGAGTGTTTTGGTAGGGAGCTTGTAACCAGGTTATAAGAGTTATCAGGCCTGTTACAATCCATATCCACCTAACTTTCTTCAATCTTTGGTTTAATCCCTTTTTATCGTCCGGATTACTAAGGCTAATTACGGCAATATTTTCCGCAGTAACACCTATTATCCGTCCCGCTACCAATCCTGTAAGCAAAACCAAACCGCTAAATAAAATATCTAAAAACACCTGGGTACTTCCTTCTTCGCATCTATTCTACCCTATCCCTAAAACCAAAGTTTTAAAACAGCCTCGGTAATTAGCTTGACAATAACCAACCCTTAGTAGGATATTATACCCGAAATCGTGTTCTAGGAAAGGCTTTGAAACACTGGAAGGGACTGGCTGGGTCTTGTTTAACAGTTTAGAAGCGCAAGCTTCGTTCATTATCAGGAAGTATGAAAAAGAATATTCTTTATGGTCTGATCTCCAACTTTCTAACCATTCTCAACAGCTAAAGCAACATTTCACCGATTTACGCCAACAAAATAGTCCTCAACTAATGGGGGAAAGAGTTACAGAGTTTTTGCCGCAGACCTTTGGGTTGGTGCGCGAAGCCGCTTTTCGAGAGCTGGGCTATCGCCACCATAAAGAGCAACTGATGGCAGGCATCGCCTTATCTAAAGGCAATCTGGCCCAGATGCAAACCGGCGAAGGTAAGACTCTGGCAATTACTGCCCCCGCTTATCTGGCAGCATTGACTGGTAGAGGAGTGCATATAATTACCGCTA
This sequence comes from Chloroflexia bacterium, assembly GCA_036261665.1. Taxonomy (GTDB): domain Bacteria; phylum Chloroflexota; class Chloroflexia; order Chloroheliales; family Chloroheliaceae; genus 54-19. The sequence goes on along the minus strand of DATAKM010000014.1, from coordinate 139,317 downwards.
ACGACTATTTGGCTCGACGTGATTGTGAGGAAATGGGGGCTATCTACTCCCGGTTAGGAGTGAGTTGCGCGGTTATCACTACAAATGAACAATTCAGGTTCTCTTCTAAGTCCGGTTCGTCAAAATTACAGCTTTGCTCACGTCACTTAGCCTACCAAGCAGACATTACTTACGGCACTGCCAGTGCCTTCGGTTTTGATTACTTACGAGATCATTTAGGGTATCGTGCCGCAGATCTGGTACAACGTCAAAGCCTGGCTTTTGCAATTCTAGATGAAGCCGATAATATCCTGTTGGATGAAGCTCGCACTCCTTTAATTATCAGTGGTAAGGTTGAAGTTGACATAACTTTATATTACCAGGCCGTAGAATTGGTCCGAAAACTCATATCAGGACAGGATTATGAGGTAAATAGGGTTAAACAAACGGCCAGTTTTACCGAAAAAGGAATTAATAAGTTGGAGAACTGGTTGAACTTTAGTTATACCGATCAAAAATCGGGAGCTGGTGGGGGGTTGTACAATGGAGAACGTAGCGAACTATATTTTCTAGATAATTGCTTGAAAGCTCTAACCCTTTATCATCGCAATGAGGATTACCTTGTTACCTCCGACCCTGATAAACCTACAGCGGAAGAACCTGCTGCAAGTGATAATACATATCCCAGAAATGATCAATATAATTCAATAAGGTATGATAAAAGAGATCAGGGAAGTAACAGGTGCGTCGGACAATTAGTACTCATCGATAAAGTAACTGGTCGTCCAATGCTTGGTCGCCGCTTAGGTGGTGGTTTGCATGAGGCTCTGGAAGCTAAAGAAGGTTTGGAGATAAAAACTTCTACTTCTACGTTGGCTACCATTTCGTTGCAAGCCTATTTTAAGCAATATAAAAAGTTAGCTGGTCTAAGCGGCACACTAGAAACTGATAAAGATATTCTTTATCGGTTATATGGACTTGAGACGGTAATAATTGGAACTCATCGTCCCTTACAAAGAATAGAAGCACCCGCTTTGGTTTATCGAACTCGTTGGGCGGCTATTTACTCCCTGGTAGAAACGGTCCTCAAAGTGCGAGAAAGTGGTGCACCAGTGCTGGTAGGTACACCCTCGGTAGTGATTAGTGAGGAGGTTTCAGCCAAATTGAAGGCTCGAGGAATTCCTCATCAAGTTCTAAATGCTCGCCAAACTGACCTGGAAGCCAAAGTTATAGCGCGGGCTGGATATCCGGGAAGAATAACAGTTGCCACTAATATGGCTGGGAGAGGCACGGATATTCTTCTGGGAGGCAAATATGAGGATCATCTGGTTGACCTGGCAAAGCATTACGGATTGGTAAAAGAAGCAGATGCCGGAACCGCAGCCTGGCAAGAGCTGGAAAAAGAAGCGCAAAACAGGCACAGACGAGCTAAAGAAATAGTGTATGGGGCAGGAGGACTACACGTTTTAGGTTTGGGTTTGCAGTCATCGCGGCGGCTGGATCGCCAGTTGATTGGCCGCGCTGGCCGGCAAGGCGACCCAGGCTACTCTCAGTTTTTCTATTCTTTAGAGGACGACCTGGTTACCCGTTATGCTGGAGATAGTTCTGCTTACCGTCGTTTGTTGTCTGGTTGTTGCGGAGAAGAGTATGAGTCTGAAATCCCAACTATAAATTCAGTTACCCAAACTCAAAAAAAGTCATCAGAAGTTTTAACGCCAGCTTTAGCGTTAAAATTGGTAGAAGAATGCCAGCGTAAAGCAGAAGGCAGCCAACTGGATATTCTGGTATACGGTATTGAGTTCGATAGTGTTCTTAATCAGCAGCGAGAATTATTCTACCGCGACCGGCAAGTTTTCCTGTTTACCTCTGCCCTGGAATTAAAGGCCAAAATTCTAGAGCTAATTTCTCCTGCGCAAGAAGACTCCCCACAAAGCCAATTAGAGCAAATAGCTAAAAGGTATCGGGCCTCTGAGATGCGTTTAGGAAGGGCCGAATTAGCGAACCGACTAAGAAAAACGGTGCTCGAAACCATGGATCTAGCCTGGATACAATATCTAACTCCTTTAGAAGAACTCAGGCAAGGGATCGGGCTACGAGCCTATGGAGGACAGAAACCCTTGTACAGCTATCAACGGGAAGCCAGCAGGTTATGGCGTGATTTTCAAAACCTAACCAGGCATGACATAAGTGAAGCAGTTCAAAACGAATTAGATGCTATTGATAGCACAACCCGCAAATGATTGCAAGGGTTGCAAATTAACATTTTAAGGTTCTCCCGCATCTGTCGTGCTAAAAGTGCAAATGACACAGCTTTTGAACTTAACGCCTTGCGTTTAGTCTCGATCATGCACGGGAGTTGCGGGAGAACCCATTTTAACTGTACTAATGGAATTTCAGTTTAAGATATGGCAGGCTTCTTTGCCGACCGGGTAGGGAAACCTGGTTGAACCATTTATTTGACAAAAGTTGGGAACGGAAACTGTGGCGTTCGCACTTCTCAGTCCCGGTAAGTTGCTTAAGCTCGCGGTGCATTTGCTCGATTTGCCACTGACCGCATTCTCGTCTTGAACGAAGTCAGTGCTTAAAGAACCTGGGCGTGAGTGTCGCCGTCTGGGGCGACTACCTTGAATAAACGCACCTTAAAAGGTAACTCTTTGAGTTTGATCCATTGACTATTTTGAAGCCGTTCGATGGGCCATTCCAACTGGTCGCGGTGGATTAACCACCTTCCACACTAAGGCTGACCATTCGATTACTTTTGAGCGTGGTCACGAAATAGCGTCCTAGCCGCTCAATCAGTTTGAGATTGTCAACGCTGGCGTACCAGCTATCAAACAGGATGGTTTTGGCTTCTAAAGCTTTGTCACTAATTGCGGCTAAAAGCATTTCTCGAAAATGATCGTTTTTGGTTTTGCCATCCCAGTCGGTAGCGTAGACGCGATAATCGATTGGGTAGTAATCAGTGCCATCGCTATGGACGAGATTAATGACCCCGATACCTTTGACCAGACCGTGTTCGTTGCCGCTATACTGGCGTTTGACCAGTTCGATTTTGTAGGAGTAGCGTTTATCTTGCACACTATCGTCCACCAGCAAGTAAACCAGGGAACCGTCATTGAGCAAGGGTTGGACTAGCTCCCACAAACCCCGGGCCGTCAGTTTCTCACGTTTGAGATAGTCACTGACAGCATCGTGACTAACTTGTTCGAGATGGGCGGCCAGATTGCTACAAGTGTAGTTAATCGGCGTACTGATCAACTAATCGATATATTTTTGTTTTATCATCATAGTTTTAGCTTACCATAACTGGCAAGTTTAGACCCTAAGCGATAGTCCTAATAAAATTGGTGTAAGCTGTAAATTCAGCCCACGCCTTTTCTCGCCGTACTTGACAAAAATACGTAGTTTGATATTATATCAGTAATTGCTGATACGGTGATATATAAAGGAATATTTATGCTACTTAATTCTAAAACAACTGCCACTGGCTTGAAAGCCAAATTATTTCGCGGATTAGGGGATGCCTCCCGTTTGGCGATATTAGATGCCTTACGTGATGGCCCTCGAACCGTGGGAGACATCGTTGAAAAGACAAAGCTTACTCAATCGAATGCTTCTAATCACCTGGCCTGTTTACTCGACTGTGGGGTTTGAAAATTTTTGAGACAGGAAACGGTTCATCCGCACTTTACGTGGTAAGCTTCTACTTTTTTATCAGGGAATAAGCTACTTTACCCACCCACCTCAGGCCGCCAAGAACCGCTGCCGCAGCAACTTAAAACTGGCCCGGCCATACATGGCCCTTTTCAAGAGTTTAAGCCGATTTATAGTTCCCTCTACCGGACCCTGACTCCAGGGCAAGCTTATGCCTGCTCTGACAGCGGCTTCATCCTGCGCTAAACCTCGCGCCAAACTCTCTAATTCATCTACCCCACAACACTGGGCCGTGCTTATCCACTGGGTTAAACCCGCTGCCTGCCGCTCTCCCATCATGCTAATAAAGGTCTGAGTTAAACGGTAGCTTTCCCCTAATTCTGCTACCTGCTGGCAAATCAGAGCTAAAGCTTGCCGCTGTTTCTCATTCAGCCGCTCAGGCTTCAGGCTCAACCACCAGCGGATCTGCCGGGCCGAGGGCAAGCGCTTTGTTTCAGCTTTAGGTAAAGTCCGCACCCGCTTTTTAGTTAGTTCGATCCCCTCGGCTAGGGGTCGTAGCTGAGTAACATAGGCACTGACCACACTACTACAGCCCGTATAGCCCAGCTCCACGATCTCTCGGTACAATTGCTTTGCATTGTCCACCCCTTCCTGGCTAAACCGGCCCTCCAGATAAGCTTTGTAGGGGTCAAGTTTGTTCATCCGAGCTTTGTAAACGGGAGGCTGAGGTGCTCTTTTGAGCAATTGCCTCACCGTTTTGTGACCCATTCCTAGCTGCTGGGCTATCTGAGTCTGCTTGAGACCCTGGGCTGCTAAGGCTTGCACTTGCTGGTAGCGTTCAAGCCGCTGCTGTTGGTTGGCGGCTTTACGCTTTTCCCAGTACTTCAACTCCAGCGGCTCCGCTTTAAGCAAACGCGGTTCAGTAGCTTTAGTTGGGACTAAAGGTGAGAAACCCTCGCGCACAATCGGAGCGGCTGCCTCGGGAAGTGAAGTAGCAAGTGGAGGAAGCGGTTGGGCGGCAGGTTTGAAGATCGGTTCAAGCAGCGGGCGAAGTTGAGCGTAATGCCGCCGTACTATTCTTTCCAGGGTTTCTCCTAAGTTCTGATAAATATGAAAGCGGTCAGCTACCTGTATGGCCTCGGGCGCCGCTAAGCGAGCCGCTTCGGAGTAGGAATTGGAGCGATCCCGGCTGATAACTTCTACTCCAGGGTGAGCCATAAGCCAGGTGGCAAAAGTTTGCATCTCCCGATCTGCCAGCAGCTCAATTGGTTGATGAGTTTCAAGATTAAGGAGGATAGTGCCGTAGCGCTGACCTTTGCGCCACGCAAAATCGTCTACCCCCAACACTCTAGGGGTTTTAAGCTGAGGTACCTCAACTTTAGCAATCAGCCTCAACAGGGTATCCGGGCTTACCTTTATCCCCCACTTTAAAGCCAGTTCAGCCCCTCCTTCTCCTCCCAGGTCCAGGGCTAAGTGTTGTAACTTTTGATTAAGCCTAGTGGTACGCCGGGCATACGCTTCCACTTCCCGGCCTAATCTTTCGGCAAAAGTTATTTTAGGGCATTGGGCAGAACTGCAATAGAAGCGACGTACTTGGAGCTCCAGATCCAAGCTGAAATCAGCCCAGGGTAAATCTTTAAGGTGCCGGGTATAGTAACTATGTACCTTTCGAGAAGCAGTCTGACATAAGGGGCAATCAGCTGCACCAACACTGCTGGTCAATCGAACAACCAGCTTCGAGCTGTTAAGGTCCACTCCTTCCAATTTCAGGCCCTTAATCTGTGGTAATAGAACCTCGATGATAATCGCGCTCCTTTAAGAAAAATGGAAATAATAAATTCTTTTCTCTAATACGTGTTTCCTCTCTTTTTGTTTTCTTACCACGTAAAGTGCGGATGAACCGTTTCCTGTCTGAAAATTTTTCAAACCCCACTGTGGTTTGATTGCCCGTGAGCAACAAAGCCGATTTGTCTATTACCGCCTCAGTGATGAGCGGGTAGCAGGCCTTCTTTCCCTGGCCGATGATTTATTACTTGAGGTTGCTCGGGGGGTATATGAGTGTGTCCATTATCAAACCCCTGATGGAAAAGGGTAAAAGGTAAAGTGTATGACCAGTCCACAAACGATTGAAATTCCGGTCAAAGGTATGGACTGCGCTGAATGCACGGTTCATGTTCAGCAGGCCCTTTCGGCTGTGCCTGGGGTAAAACAGGCTCAGGTTTTTCTTACTTCTGAAAAAGCGATACTCCAGGTTGACACAGACCTTGCTGACCTTCCCACGCTTCGAAAAGCTGTTGAGAGCGCGGGGTACACATCTCCGGTTGAAGGACAAGTAAAGGAAGGCACTACGGCATCAAACACGTTTGGGAATATCACCCGCCCCATACTCACCATCTTTGCCCTCGTCTTTAGTGTCGTGCTGCTTATTGTGGTTGCTGGCGAATGGTTAGGCTTGCTTGATACTGTGACTGACTTCATTCCCTGGCCGATTGGATACGCCCTGGTACTCCTTACAGGCTATCCCATTTTTTTGAATGTTATCCGGGCCGCCTTGCGCCGGCAAATTATTTCCCATACCCTCATGACATTGGGTGTCATAGCCGCGCTGGTCATTGGGCAGTGGCCGACCGCCGTAATTAACGTCTTTTTCATGCGGGTCGGGGAATACGCCGAAGAATTTACTACCGAACGCTCACGCCGGGCGGTGAAAAACCTTACAGCAATGGCTCCTCAAACGGCCCGAGTTGAACGAGAAGGTAAAGAGCAAGAAATACCAGTGGCCCAGGTCCGGGTTGATGAAGTGGTAATTGTGCGCCCCGGTGAAAAAATTCCGGTTGATGGGGTAGTGGTAGGCGGACAAGCCACCATTAACCAGGCGGCAATTACCGGAGAATCTATCCCAGTTGAAGCGGAGGTCGGGGCAAGCGTATTTGCTGCAACCGTCGCTCAATTAGGAGGTCTGCGAGTACAGGCTAAGCGTGTAGGCGCCGATACGACCTTTGGCCGCGTCATTAAGATGGTTGAAGAAGCAGAAGCTCACCGGGCAGATGTACAACGGGTGGCTGACAAATTTTCCGCCTATTTCCTGCCGGTAGTTCTTGGTATTGCAGCTGTCACCTTTATTATCAGCCGCAATCCGCTTTCAGTTGCAGCAGTACTGGTAGTCGCCTGCTCGTGCTCTTTTGCCCTGGCAACGCCGATTGCGATGCTCGCCTCAATCGGGGCAGGAGCCAAACGCGGCCTTCTTATTAAAGGGGGTAGGTATTTAGAGTTGCTGGATAAAGCAGATGTGGTGCTGGTTGATAAAACCGGTACGCTCACCATTGGCCGCCCGCAACTGACTAACATCGTACCCCTGACCACCCTTTCAACGGCTGAGCTACTTGCGCTTGCGGCCTCGGCCGAACGGTATTCAGAACACCCGCTGGCCGAGACAGTACGCCTGGCCGCACAACAACAACAATTGACCCTGACTGAGCCAGAACAGTTTGAAGCAGTTCCCGGGATTGGGGTAAAAGCCACAGTCAGGGGAACACAGGTCACGGTTGGCAATTATCGCATTCTTCCTGCTGCAACCACTGTTGCCCTGTCCGCAGCACTAGAAGAGCAAGGAAAAACCCTGCTTTATGTACTGCAAGATGATTTGCTTGTTGGGGTGCTGGGAGCAGCTGATACACTCCGTCCTGAAGTACCGGCAGCACTGGAGGCCATTCGTGTTCAAGGCGTGAAGCAGGTTCAACTCCTGACGGGCGATAACGAACGAACCGCTAAAGCTTTAGCGGAGCAACTGGCTATTAGCTATCGAGCCAATCTGTTACCAGAAGACAAAATTAGGGTAGTTAAGGAATACCAGGCTAAAGGGCATACGGTGGTCATGATAGGCGACGGGGTGAATGATGCTCCGGCCCTGGCACAAGCGGATGTCGGGATTGCTATGGGGGTGGCGGGTACAGATGTCGCTATTGAAGCGGCACATATGGTAATTATGCGAGAAGACTGGCGGCTAGTCCCGGAAGTCTTTAGTATTGCCCATCGTACCCTGAGAATTGTGAAGATGAATTTTGGCTTTACCATGCTGTATAACCTGGTAGGGTTAGGCCTCGCGGCCTTCGGATTACTCCCGCCGGTTGTGGCGGCTGCCGCTCAGTCGTTGCCTGATCTGGGAATTCTTGCCAACTCGTCCCGGTTACTGAAGCAACGTTCTCTTGAGATCCCGTACGCTTCATTACCAATTTCTCATGATATTGAGACAACCAGTTCTTCGTGTGCTTGTTGCGTGCCAACAATAGCACCTGGCAGTAATCATTTGAGCGCTAGCAACAGGAAGATCTCAAAAGAGATATAGGAAGCAAAATATATACTAGACCTCACCTCATTCCTATACCCCGAACAGGGCTCATCCCACGGGCATAACCACTTTGGCAGTATGGACTCCAGTCAAAAAGGACGTCTGTATGTAGTGCTTGCTCTCACCAGCTTTATTTTTTATTTAGAGGTAGTCGGTTATGTTTAGAATAGTGTAGGACAAAGGAAAAACCGCATCAGGAAACCAAAATAACTAGCAAAGCCCCTTTCTCGAATATTCCCAATTTTTCCACACATTTTAAATTTGGAAAGCAATTTGCGGAGTGCAGCAAGACTCGTCCGTTTGTTAATTGCCTCTTGCATCTATTATAGAACCTGCTATAATACTATTTGTAACCACTGTTACATTTAGCTAAATCGCTCTAAGCAAATTTTATTGAGCCAGGAGAAATATAGATGAATGGTCCTGCTCTTGATGATCCTGTACAACTCCATACAACACCGACCTATTCGCTCTGGCAGCTGGCAAGCTACTTTCTTAAACTGGGAACGCTTGGTTTTGGTGGTCCAGTAGCGTTGGTCGGATATATGCGACGCGACCTGGTGGAAAAGCGCGGCTGGATCACCGAAGCCGACTACAAGGAAGGGCTAGCTCTAGCCCAACTTGCGCCGGGACCTTTGGCTGCCCAGCTAGGTATTTATCTGGGTTACGTCCACTATCGGGTATTGGGTGCGACGGTGGCGGGGTTGGCTTTCATAATGCCTTCTTTTGTAATGGTGGTAGGGTTGGCCCTCGCTTACACCAGCTTTGGTGGCCTCTCATGGATGCAAGCAGTTTTCTATGGAGTGTCCGCCAGTGTGATTGGAATTATCGCTTTTAGCGCCTATAAGCTAACCAACAAAACCCTTGGCCGTAACCGCTTACTCTGGGCTATTTTCCTCGTAAGTGTGATTATTACCGTTTTGACCGAGTCCGAGCAAGTTTTTCTCTTTTTAGCAGCAGGTATTTTGGTCTGGCTGGTCAAAGCCCCTCCTCGTTACTGGCGAGTTAAGCCGAAAAATACAAATCTCTCAGCCTTTTCGCTATTAGCCCTGGTCACTGATAGTGTTCCGGCGGTTAGCAGTGGGGCTGGGCTGCTCTGGGATATTTTTGTTTATTTTGCTCAGGCGGGGGCTTTTGTGTTTGGCAGTGGGCTGGCAATTGTACCCTTCCTCTACGGTGGTCTGGTCAATGACAACCACTGGCTGACCAACCAGCAGTTTGTCGATTCGGTGGCGGTCGCAATGATTACACCGGGCCCAGTAGTTATCACGACCGGATTTATCGGTTTTCTGGTCGCCAGCTTTCCGGGCGCCTGCGTAGCAGCTCTGGCGACATTTCTACCTTGCTATCTGATTACGGTAATTGCCGCGCCTTATTTCCACAAATACGGTAAGTTGCCAGGAATAAAAGCCTTTGTGAATGGAGTAACCGCCGCTGCCACCGGGGCTATTACCGGCTCAGTAATAGTTCTAGGCCGGCGCACTCTGGTAGACATTCCGACCGGGCTGTTAGCGATAATAACTCTAGGGGTATTGTGGCGGTTCAAGAAAGTGCCGGAGCCGTTAATTGTGTTGGGTGCCGCTCTGGTGGGCTTGGCAATCTATCCCCTGGTTCGCCCTTGAGAAAGCAACCAATTTAGCAGGGTTTAGTTGGAGGCATCGGAAGAAAGTAAAAGCAAAACGAGGAGCAGGTGACACGAAATTGCGCGAATGGATACTTTTGCACTACAAAGTCCCCCGCGAGCCAAGCGCCAGCCGGGTCTATGTCTGGCGCAAGCTCAAACGAATAGGGGCGGTCTTACTTCACGATGCTATCTGGGTCTTGCCCAGTAATCCCCGCACTATGGAGCAATTTCAGTGGTTGGCAGCCGAAATTGGGGAGCTAGAAGGTGAGGCTATGCTGTGGGAATCTCGTCTGATCCAACCAGGTCAGGAGGAAAAATTGGTCCAACAATTTATGACTCAAGTCGAAAAGGATTACCTCCAAATTCTGGCTGAATTGGAAAGTGGTAGCCAGGGAGAACCCGAACTGGATTTGACGGCTCTTTCCAAACGTTACCAGCAAACGAGACAACAAGATTACTTTCACTCAGACCTGGGTCAACAGGTTCGTGAGGCTTTGTTAGCGGCTTCTAGCAGTGAAAGTCAACCAAAAGAAGTAAGCCGAGTAGAGCCGGGAAACGAATTAGAGTAGAAGGAGGGTTGGAATAGTGAAATGGGTAACCTGGGAAAAAGTCGGCATAGATCGGATGGGCAGCGCCTGGCTAATTAAAAAATATATTGACCCCCAGGCCGAGTTTGTATTCGTACCGGTGGGCCAGCAGCCTTTGCCGGAAGGAGCTGAACCTTTTGACATTCCGGGGGTGCGGCTGACCCATCACCGAGGCCATTGCACCTTCTATACCATCTTACGAGAGTACCAGTTAAAAGACCCGGCCCTGGAACGAGTGGCCCGGATGATAGACGAAGTGGACGAGATCCAGGAAGTCACGCTGGAACCGGCCGCACCTGGGCTTGATTTAATTTGCCGGGGACTGCGTTTGATAAGCACGGATGATTTTATGGCTCTTGAACATAGCGCAGTAGTGTTTGAAGCCCTCTACAGGCAGTTGCAAAATGAGCCTTCTTAAGAAGTGTCGAGCCAAGTTATAACGCCAGGGACTTGGCTATCTCAGGAGAAAGCAAACGGCAACCAAAAATATAACTAAATTGAAAGGAGTTTGATTAAATAATATGAAGTGGATTACACGAGCGCGGGCAAAAGTAGACCGGGTAGCTTGTCCCTGGCTAATTAGCCGCTTTATTGACCCTAAGCCTGAATTTATCTATGTGAGTGCCGAGCAGGTGCTGGCCGAAGCCCAGATCCAGGGAGCCACTCCCTACGATATTCCCGACATAGAACTGGGCCATCACGGTTCGGAGTGTAGTTTTGATGCCTTTATGGACAAGTATGGGCTTAAAGGAGTTGACCCGGCCCTGGACAAGCTGGCGCTTATTGTACGTGGGGCCGATACTTCGGACAAGGATTTGACCCCCGAGTCTCGTGGGCTGGATGCTCTGGCGGGCGGCTTTCAGAAAATGGAAATCACTGACCATCAAAAGCTAGAGCTGGAATTCCCCGTCTACGATGCTTTCTATATCTTTTGTGGCGGTCGCTTGCCAGTTGCCAGGTCGCTGGCCCTGGCGACCCCTACTACCCAAAAATGAAATGAGGTGGGGGATAGGCAAGCTGTGTAACCCCGCCGGGGCTTTGGTCAAAGGCTTGTCACCTCGTTCGCGCCCTATCATTTTCAAGTTAGCGGCTTTGTTCGGTCTAGATGCTTTTGCTGGCTGAAGAAACTGGCAAACCTATCGGCCAGCCGATTGAAGTTACCTCAGCGCAGCCACCCCCAATGGGAGAAAGGACCGCTTGAAAAGATGACGCTAAAATTTGAACAGCATGTTGAGCTACCCAAACACGAAACGGGTGGATTTGACCACGCCGATATTCACCTGCCCAGCGGGCACGTATTTGTAGCCCATACTGCCCTGGGACAGGTAGATATAGTGGACGGGCCAGCGGGCAATTATCTGGGAGCGGTGCCAGATTGCCCCGAAGCCAGTGGGGTACTCAGTGCAAACGCAGCTAATTTGATGTTTGCCGCCGCTCGTAGCACCGGGCAAATCCTGGTGTTACGAATGCCCTCCGGTGAATTAGTACGAACCATAAAGGTCGGCAGCGCTCCTAACGGGCTGGCCTGGGATGAGGGCCGCCAGCACCTTGTGGTAGCCAACGTAAAAGATTTTAAGACTCGTTTTATCAGCCCAGAGACCGGTAAAGAGCTGTTAGAGGTGGCGCTGCCTGGTCGCCCCAGATGGTGTGTTTACGACCAGGGCCGCGACTGTTTCTGGGTCAATATTAGCGACCCAGCTTTAGTAGTGGGATTGGCCGGTGACACTGGCGCACTCAGCGCAAGTCTGTCCGTGGCTTACCGAGGCCCTCATGGCATAGCCATTGACGAGGCTACCGGACGTCTGCTCGTGGCTTGCGATAGTGGAGATCTGGTAGCCCTTGACCCTGACAGTGGCAACGAGCTCGGTCACACGCAAATAGCCGGGCCACCGGATGTAGTCTGGTACAACTCCCTTCGCCAGTGCCTCTATGTCGCCATTGGTAAGCCTGGGGTGGTACAGGTAATAGATATTAGAGATATGAAGGTATTGGAAGAAATTAGCACCGAAGAAGGCGCCCATACTCTCACCTTTGATCAGACCCGCCAGCGGTTGTACATCTTCTTACCCCAGAGCAGCCGGATGGCCGTCTATAATGCAGCTTGAGATAGCGTAAAGGTTAAAATAAATGCCAAAAACTGTGTTATTTGTATGCCTCCACGGGGCCGGTAAAAGCCGGATGGCTGCCGCTCTTTTTAACGCGATAGCGCCCGAAGATTGGCAGGCCACTTCGGCAGGCACCGAGCCGCAAGCCATCATAAGCGTCCACCCAGCCCGGCTGCTGGCCGGTACCGAAGCCGAAAATTTCGTAGATCAGGCCTTGCCGCGTTCTATCCAAGCGGTAGCGGTAGAGCCTGCTCAGATCGTGGCTATAGATTGCACCCTAAGTGGAGCCGAACACTGGCAGCTTGAACACTCCCAATTTGATGAGCAGATGCGCGACGAAATCCAAGGCCGGGTGATGGCCCTGGTCAATAAGTTGGCTTAATCAACAGTCATTCAACTACCACTCATTTATGCAACTGATTACTCTACCCTTCTATACAGACTTCCTGGCAAACCCTGCTGCTACTAAAGTGATTTTGGATTTGAGGCAGCTTTGGCGGAACTAACCGTGGTAGAGCAGCTAATCGAACTGAAACTGAAGGAAGAAAGCGAGGCCCTGCTTACTTATGAAACCCTGCTTAAGAAATTCCGATCGTTCTCTTGATTTGTATTACTCGTTGTGATCTAACCAGCGAGGGCCAAGTGGCCCTCGGCGGCTTTCCCTATAAAGAACCTGAAAGAAGAAAATAAAGTATGCCACAGTTTCCGGCGGTTTTCCCGTGGTGGTGGGTAGCTCTAACTAGCATCGTCGCTCTAATAGCCAGTTTCGGGCTGGTCCGCTGGCGTTTCAAAGAGTTGTCGAGCCGCGAGAGTTGGTGGTTAGCCCTGGTGGTCGGGCTATCGGTGTTAGCCTGGCGGCTGGCTGGCAATATCAAGGAGCTAAATGATGACCCCTTGCCGCCTTTTAGCCCCAACGACTGGCTCTGTCCGGTTATTACTTATATTTTCTTGGGCGTGTATGCCGCTTTTCGTACCGACTTAAAAAGAGATGGAAACCGCTGGGAACAAGTCCGTGCGCTCTTAACCATTGTTTCGCTGGTAGCAAATGTGCTGGTTATTTAGCCGCTAGTTGCGCCAGCCTGGAAAGGAAGCTACCGCTAATGCTTATAGAGTGGGGAAATATTTTTTTGTGGGCCGGGATAGCCAGTCTTGTAACCTTGCTGATGCTACAACTATATCGCTGGCAAAAGAAGGAACTCAGTTTACTGCATTCGGTAGGATTGGCTCTGGTCTGTGGATTAGGTTTTGTCACCTGGTTTACCATTTTCAATATCTTTTCCCTAAGTGCTTTGGATCGAGATTTACCGATCCCGCTCTTTCCAATCAGCCCGGAGGATATGGGTTGTGGAATTACGGTTTTGCTCTTTACTTTTAGCTACGGAGTGTTACTCAGCACTTTCAGAAAAAACAAGCTAAACCAAAATAGCTGGCGGCAGTTCGGAATACTGGCCTGGTTAATTCCAGCCTTAGTAGCCCTGCTATTGGATGTCTATTTTATCTAAGTTAATGGGGGAAGGGCGTGGGTCGGGCTGGCTCCCAAAGGTCCAGTCAACTTCTCAAAAATAGGTGCTTTGGTTGTAGCAAGGTTTTAGGAGTAGCCTGAGCATCTTAAAACGGTAGACCCTAGTGAAGGAGATTATAGCGTATGAAGGTTAGAAAGCAGAAAATAATTTGGAGTAGCGCAGGTGTACTTGCTGCTCTTATGTGGCTGGCTAGCTGTGGAGATAATAAGGTCATCTCCACTGTTTCAGTTCAAACCACCAGTTCTACGGTTGCTTCCGCTACCGTCACTTCGGTCCCATCAAAATCGGCAGCTAACGCTACTGCCCAGGTAGTAACCACTAAATCTCCTCAAACTGCCAGTTCTATCAACACTCCCGCTACTTCTACCACCGCAAATAAGGGGAAACCTTCGCTGGAAACAATAAACGATATTGCCCTGCCCGGTGACACTTCCCGTTTCGATTACCAGAGTTTAGACCCTCAAGCTAACTTACTCTTTATGGCTCATCTGGGAGCCAGCACCGTGATAGTTTTCGATACGAACCAAAATAAGGTAGTGGCTACCATTGCCGGAATAGCTTCGGTGCATGGGGTGTTGGCGGTACCAGAATTGGGCCGGGTTTATGCCTCGGCTACGGGTGATAAACAGGTGGCCGTAATTGATGAAAAACCCTTCAAAGTCATCGCCACAATACCAGCCGGGGAATATCCGGATGGCCTGGCCTATGATTTGCGAGACCAAACCCTCTATGTCTCGGACGAAGGTGGCCCCTCTGAAAGCGTAATTGACACTCAAACCAATAAGTTGCTTACCACTATTGATCTAGGTGGAGAAGCTGGAAATACCCAATATGACCCGGTTACAGGCCATATTCTGATAGATGTCCAAAGCCTCAACCAACTGGTAGTGGTTGACCCTAAGAATAATAAGATCATCACCCGTTATCCGCTTGCTGGTTGTCAGAACAACCACAGTCTGGCGCTAGACGTTTCCCGGCGATTAGCCTTCATTACCTGCGATGGTAACGCCCGGCTATTAGTAATGGATTTAGAGACAATGCAAATTGTTTATGAGGACAGTGTCGGGGCCAATCCGGATGTATTGGCCCTAGATAATAGCCGGTCTTTGTTATATGTGGCTTGTGAAAGCGGCATTGTCTCTATTTTCGATGAAAGTAAACCGGTGGCAATTCATAAGGTTTGGGAGGGCTTTGTGGCAAAAGAGGCCCATACCATTGCCGTTAATAACCAAAACCAGCAATTATACCTGCCTTTAGAAAATATTGGCGGCAAGCCAGTTTTAAGAATTATGCGCTTTCCCTGGTAGGATCCAGATTAAAACTGAAAGACCCTTTTAGCCTTTACTATAGGCAGAATGAGTAAATGGCCTAGTTTCGTTGTCCTACCCCGAGTAGGCGAGTGTGGCTACGAGGCCTAAAAGACTAAAGCAGTTACTCATCACAAGTGCTACAATTGTTTTAGGTCTATTTAATCTATATAATTGAACGATTTATAAGGCTAGAAGGATGAAGCCAAAAACCACAATTGAGCAACAGTATTGCCAGACGAAATGGGGTCAGGTCAGCTACTGGTTATCCTCTAGTTTGGAGACCAGGCGGGCGTTCTCAGCCAAACCTACAAAAATAAAAGTGGTTCTTTTTTTACACGGGGTGGGTGGTTCAGGACGTTACTGGTTTTCGTATCTGGAAGAACTGGCTCGAGAGGCAAACCCGGTAGTTGCCCTGGCCCCGGATTTACTTGGTTTTGGGGCTTCAGATAAACCTGCTATAGATTACACCAGCGACCTACATCTAACCATAATTGAAACGATCATAGAGAAGTGCTTACACAGTCTCCCTTCGAAAGAATTCACAACAGTTGAGCTAGAGTTGGTAGGACATTCGATGGGTGGCATTTTGGCCTTACTACTGGCAGGGCGGCTAGTTAATAACGAAGGCCTGTTGAAAGGTGAGGCGCTTCATCTGACTAAACTGGCCCTGCTTGGCACCCCTTATGCCTCACCAAAGCATGATCTGGAGCAGGAAGTCCTACGCTCTCCTCTAAACCGGGCTATGCTTAGCCGTCCCCTGATTTGTGAGTTAGTACACCATAGCCTAAAAATGCTTTGGCCCCTGGTACTCTTTCTAATTCGCAAAGGCTGGGTCACGCCCGCCCTACCTTATCCAGTTGTGGCCGACTATATGCAGCATACCTGCCAAAGTTATACCTCATCGGCACATCACGTAATTTTTGAAACCAATCTTGAGCCAGTGTTGAACTCCCTTCAAGGCAAAAATACCGGTTCATTGCAAACCTTGCTAATTTATAGCCGGGCAGATGGCGAGGTTCCCTGGCAGCATGGACAGGAACTAGCCGTATGGTTTAACCCCTGCCGTTTAGAATTATTCGAGCAGGGAAATCATCAGCTTTTAGGACAGTTAGCCTTAAAGAATTTATCAGCTTTTTTGAATTAAGGTCAGGAAAAGGTAGGGCCTGATGAGGGTTAGTGTGAGCTTAGAATCGATGCTTCTTCTTTCGCTAAAGCTCTACCAGGAAGCCCGGAGGCGTGTAAAATGGTAAGGATTTTAGTTGTAGATGATGAGAAAAAACTGGTAGATTTAATCCAGGGCTACCTGGAAAAGGAGGGCTATACCGTGCTAACCGCTTTTGATGGTCCTTCTGCCCTGGAAACGGCCCGCACTTCTAACCCGGAACTGGTAGTGCTAGACTTGATGCTGCCTGGCTTAGCTGGGGTGGAAGTATGCCGCCAGCTTCGCCAGTTTTCAGATGCTTACGTTATTATGCTTACGGCCAGAGCAGAGGAGATCGACAAAATTGTGGGGTTATCGGTAGGAGCGGACGACTACCTCACCAAACCTTTTAGCCCTCGAGAACTGGTCGCCCGTGTCAAGGCCATGCTGCGGCGCCCGAGAACAGGCAGCGCATCTGTTGTAGAAATGGATGTAACTCCTCCTCCCCTACAAGTGGGTGATCTCATTATAGATGAAGCTCAACACGAAGTAACCCGCAATGGCGAAGTTTTAGCTCTAACCATCCGCGAGTTTGCCCTGCTGGCCTTACTTGCCAGCCATCCAGGGCGCGTGTTTACCCGTTCTCAACTTTTAGAGCAGGTCTGGGGTCAAGATTATTATGATGACCATATAATAGAGGTCCATATCGCTAATCTGCGTAAAAAACTGGGTGAGGATTCTAACGAGAGTAATTACATCGAAACTGTACGTGGGCTGGGCTATCGTTTCGATAAGAGGTACACCAGATGAAACTCACAAATTCGAATGCTTTTAGATGGAATAGCCTGGGTGTCAAGCTTTTTGGTTCCTATCTCCTGATAATTGCCATAGGCACGCTGGTTATCTTAAATACGGTTGACCTGGTAGCCCCTAATGCGTTTACTTCCCATATGCAGATGATGCAAACCGGGGGAATGGGCGGCATGATGGGTAACACAGGCTCTAGTGCCGTGAATTCCAGCCTAGATCAAGCTTTCAAATCAGCCCTGAGCGAAGGCATGCTGGTGGCGGGGTTAATTGGAGTAATTGTAGCTATTGTAATCAGTTTCTTTGTAACCCGCTTAATTGTAACCCCGGTGAGTCGTCTGGCACAGGCTAGCAAACGGATAGCCTCCGGGCATTATGCCGAGCGTGTACCCCAGCGCACTAGAGACGAGTTAGGAGAAATGGCTGGCAGTTTCAATGAGATGGCTGCTGCTCTTGAAAGCACCGAACGCCGCCGCTTAGAACTGATTGGGGATGTGGCTCACGAACTGAGAACCCCGGTCGCGACCTTGGAAGGCTATATGGAAGGGCTGTTGGATGGAGTAGTCCAGCCTTCCGAAGAAATCTGGATTAGTCTCCACGAAGAAGCTGGGAGGTTAAGGCGCTTGATTGATGATTTGCAAGAATTATCGCGGGCCGAAGCCCGGCAAATTCCCTTGCACTTAACTGTGGTCAACCCGCTTGAGATAGCCCGGGCTGTGGTGGAACGGCTCGAGAATCAATTCAGAGAAAAGGGGCTGGAATTTAGCGCTACTCTTCCCAGTAGTCTTCCAGCGGTACAGGCCGACCGCGACCGGGCAGTTCAAGTGCTAACAAATTTACTTACTAACGCGCTCCGCTATACTCCCGTACCGGGCACAGTCACCCTGGAACTTGTGGCAATCGAGGGTGCAGTTCAATTTAAAGTAACGGATAGCGGGATGGGCATAAGCTCAGAGCAGCTACCTCATCTGTTTGAGCGTTTCTACCGGGTGGATAAGTCCCGCAGCCGGATGCTAGGTGGGTCAGGGGTGGGCCTGACTATCGCAAAAGCCCTGGTGGAAGCGATGGACGGACAGATTGAAGCGGCTTCTGGTGGGCCTGGACAGGGTTCAACTTTCATCTTTATCCTTCCCCAGGCCGGTTTATAAGGGTATATAGCGCTTTGCTCTCGCGGTTCACTTTGCTTAAAATCGCCTGCAAAAACCACTTTATTTGTCAGTTAGTAAGAAATGCATTCCATTAGAGTAGCTCCTTTTTCATCAGCTCTCCAGTTTTTCCCTGTTTATTTCCTGAATTTCAGTATTGAAAGCTAAAATTTCTTGAGGAAAACTTGAACTTTCC
This sequence comes from Chloroflexia bacterium, assembly GCA_036261665.1. Classification (GTDB taxonomy): domain Bacteria; phylum Chloroflexota; class Chloroflexia; order Chloroheliales; family Chloroheliaceae; genus 54-19. Next base: position 120,898 of record DATAKM010000014.1, on the reverse strand, counting down.
ACAAGGATAGCTTGAGCTTTTACTGGCATACTGAAAGTGTAAGAACAAAGATAGTTCTGGGAAAAAAGTAACACTAACAATTTTGAGAAGGAAAAGAAAATGAGCAAACGATTATTAGTTTTAATAGGTGGGCTGGCGCTGGTGGTGGCACTGGCTTTTGGGGCTACGGCAGCGACTTTTGCCCAAACCGCTGGTTCTAATAACGGAAGGGGTAGTTACGGTCAGGGCGGTATGATGAATGGTGGTGCGGGTAATAATGGGAGCGGCATGATGAATGGTGGTGCATCCTACGGCCAAGGGGGCGGTATGATGAGTGGGGGTAGTTCTTCCAATACCACTGCTGCTCAACCGCTGACGGTTGATGAAGCCAAAACTGCAGCTACAAAGTACCTGGCAGGATTTAACAACAGCAAGCTGGTTATCGATGAAATAATGATTTTTGATAACAATGCTTACGTCGCCATTAAGGACACCAGTACAGGTATTGGTGCATTTGAACTCTTGGTGAATCCTGTCACCAAAGTAGCTTTCCCTGAGTACGGGCCTAATATGATGTGGAATGTGTTGTACGGCCATATGTCAGGCAATGGTAGTGGTTACACCGGTTCAGGTCATATGGGAATGATGGGCGGAGGCAATGGGATGATGGGTGGTGGTAATGGAATGATGAGTGGCAATGGAATGATGGGGGGCCTTAGTGCTATACCATCCGATAACTACCAGCCTGGCAAAATGTCAGTTACGGCTGACAAAGCGCTCCAGATCGCCCAATCTTATTTGGATAAGGCCTACCCAGGGGTTAAAACTATGCAAAAGGCCGATGAATTTCCGGGGTATTATACGGTAGATGTACAGCTTAATGGTAAGATTAGTGGGATGTTGAGCGTGAATGGCTATACCGGGCAGGTCTGGTATCATACCTGGCACGGTCAATTCCTCCAAATGGTTGATTACGGAGCCTAATGTATGGTGCAAAACGAAACCGTTCAAAAACGGGGGCCAGGGTTAGAGCAACTGTTTAACCCCTTTTCATTCCTGCGAGAGGGCTGGACTGGGTATGCTATTTGAAAGCAAGTTTTAAGTCTAACCAGGATTACCTGGTTAATTATGGAGAGCGTCACTACAATGGAGAGCGCATCAGCACAGGCTTCGTGGAGTCAACTGTAAACCAACTAATCAGCCGCCGATTCGTCAAGAAACAACAGATGAAATGGTCACCAGAAGGGGCCCATTTACTTTTACAGGTGCGAGTAAAAGTGATCGATGGAGATTTAGCTTCGATATTCGAGCGGTGGTATCCTGGAATGCATTTGATCGAAGCTAAAACCAATAAAACTCTGGACCCAGCCGCATAAAAATAAAAGCAGGGTATAGAAAGGGCACTCTCCTTTCTACATCAATTAAAATATACGGATAAAACAAACAAGGATAAATTTTGCTAAAATCTCGTTGAAAATAGTGAAGGATAATTCCTGTTATCCAATTCTAATTCCAGGCTTTAGAGTTTTTGTACTAAAAACGCTCTTTTTCACCAAAAAAGAGCGTTTTTTTCACCTTTCGACAATACCTTTAAACTTTTCCATTGGGTTAGAAGGATTGGTGAACGTTTGTTGTGCTGTGGCCCTCCGTTTTTGAACGGTTTCATAGTTCCAAAATAATAATACCTGCTCGGCAGGCAGTTTCTGAACCTGGTTGGCAAGCAAGCTAACCGTGACAATTGTCACGCCTAAATCAGGATAAATTTTACTTCCCAATGGCTCAAGATAAGGCTACACTTAAACCAATACATCTGCCAAAATGTCCAACAAAACTTGATTTGGGCCAGGAAGCTGATTGTGACAGGTTAGCCAATGCTGGTAAAAGGAGGCAATGAGATGGAGCAAGCCCAACCGAAGAATGTTAAGTTCCAGGATACCCTGGTTTTACCTTTAGATAGTCTTGACCCAACCTTACTTGAGTTGGTGGGAGGCAAGGCGGCAAATTTAGGAGAACTGATCCACTCTGGCTTCTCTGTTCCACCGGGCTTCTGCCTGACAACCGCTGCTTATACTCTGGTAAGTGCAGAACTTGCGCCTATTTTGGAGGAATTAAGTGCAGCTAAGGCAGGCAATTCAGCTCGACTCACCGAACTGGCGGCCAACGCCCGAACTGCCTTGCTCCAGACCCCTCTTCCTGTCCAGGTAATCGATGCTGTGACCCAGGCTTACCACAGCTTGAGCAAGGGAACTTCTGTCCCGGTGGCGGTACGCTCTTCTGCCACCACGGAAGATCTGCCTTCCGCCAGCTTTGCCGGCCAGTACCAGACTTTTCTGAACGTTATTGGAATTGAGGCCGTCCTTAGTGCTATAAGGCAGTGTTGGGCTTCGCTTTGGGATGAGCGGGCGGTTATTTATCGCCAGAGCCTAGGAATTGACCCTCGCTCAGTACAAGTGGCAGTGGTTATTCAACAGTTGGTAGAGGCCCAGGTCGCGGGAGTAATTTTTACAGCCAATCCCCTTACCGGTAAACGAAGACAGTCGGTAATTGACGCCAGCGGTGGTCTGGGAGAAGCCGTCGTTTCCGGCACGACTAACCCTGATCACTTTATGGTTAATACTCCCACAGGTCAAATCCTTGAGCGTCGTTTAGGTGACAAACGAGTAGCCATTCATTCAAAGGCTGGAGGTGGTACCGAGAGGATCGAGTTACCCCAGGGTGAAGAGCTAACCGCTTGCCTTTCCGATCCACAGTTGCAGGCTCTTGCCAGGCTTGGAGGTGAGATTGAAGCCCGTTTTGGAGTTCCCCAGGATATTGAATGGGCCTTTGACCAGGACCAGCACTTGTGGATCCTTCAGACCCGCCCAATTACCACCCTCTTTCCTCTGCCTTTAGCTGATGACACTTCGCCAGGTGATGAGAATTTACGAGTGTATTTGTCCTTCAATGTCCAGCAAGGCACTTCTCGGCCTTTTACCCCGATGGGTACCTCAGCGATTCGGCTCCTGGCCTCGGTAATCACGACCCTGATTGGTTATCCTCCCTCCTCACCTTTAGAAGGGCCTCCTTTTATTAATGAGACCGCCTTCCGGATCTTCTTTGATGTGACCAATGCTCTACGTACTCGGATAGGACGTAACCTTCTTTCAAACATCCTGGCCCAGGCGGAAGCGCAGGCCAGTTTAACCTTCCAACAGCTTGCTAGCGATCCACGCCTTTCCCTCAAACCTGGCAGAAAGCTTCCTCTTTTACTTGCCGTCAGGCGGCTACTTTTAAGCACCCGCCTACCCTTATATCTTCCGCTAACACTGCTGTCACCGCGTTTCGCCCAGACTCGCTTCCTACGCTTTATTGAGGAGTTGCGGATCACAAATCAGCCCGGAATAGAGGCCACCTCGGCGGACGGCTATTTGCTTCAACTTGAGCAGCTCTTCTCGAAAGCCACTCCCAGGCTAGTGTCGAGATCTGCCCCGGTAATGCTGGGAAGCCTGGCGACCTTCCAGCTGGCTACCTGCTTGCTGGGTAAGCTTGCCACCGAGAGTGAACTTCAAACGGTGGTGCGAGGAGCACCCTACAATCCCACCACTGAGATGAATCTGGCCCTTTGGTCACTGGCCGAAGAGGTCCAGGCCGAGGAGGCAACAGCTCATCTGGTGAGTAACACTTCCCCGACCCACCTGGCGGAGGATTACCACCAAAACAGCCTGCCCCCTATCCTTCAAACGGGAATAGCTCGCTTCCTGGCTACTTATGGTCATCGTGCCATTGCTGAACTCGATTTAGGCTTGCCTCGCTGGTCAGAAGACCCAACCTATGTCTTCAGTATTCTCAGCAGCTTTTTGCAACTCAAAGAGTCAGGCTCAATTGGTGACGGGGAGTTTCAGAGTGCAGTTACTGAGGCGGAAGCCATGATAAGAGAGTTAAGCCACCGTGCCAAACACCAGAACTGGTGGCGGGGCCTAGTGGTTAATTTCTGCCTTAGGCGGGCACGAGCGTTGAGTGGGTTAAGGGAAATGCCCCGGTTCGCCCTCACGCTACTACTGGCTCAGACCCGCACCCTGCTCTGGCCGGTAGGTGAAAAGCTGGCCCACCAGGGCCACTTAGAGAAAGCGGACGACATCTTCTTTCTTACCCTGCCCGAAGCCCATATCGCGCTGGCAGGAACTGATATGCGGACAGTGGTCAGCCTGCGGCGTTCCGACTACGAGCAGGAACTAACACGGCGGCACATCCCGCTGGTGCTGCTCTCGGATGGTACTGAACCAGTTTTAGAGTCGCTCGGCACCGGTAGCGCACCAGCTGGGGTGCTTCAGGGAACGGCGGCTTCAGCTGGCCGCCTAACTGGCCGCGCCAGGGTGATTTTTGACCCAACCGATGCTCAACTTGTGCCAGGAGAAATTCTGGTGGCACCCACTACTGACCCTGGTTGGACCCCCCTCTTTCTGAGTGCGGGAGGTCTGGTAATGGAAACCGGAGGCGCGATGTCCCACGGTGCAATTGTCGCCCGCGAATATGGCATTCCAGCCGTAGTGGGGGTGCCAGGCGCGACCTCCCGTATTGTTACCGGGCGGCAAATCACCGTGGATGGAAGTGCTGGGACTGTTTTCCTTGAGCAAAATCAACAGTAGTTAGAGCTAATAGGAGGAGTAATATCTTCGAACTGCCGGGATCAGGTGATGCTAAAATAAAATAGGGTGGCGTGAAAAAGGCTGATTTGGCAGTAGAAAGAAGAGGATGTAGCTGAATGGTGACGGCAAGAGCACAAGAAAGTGGGGTTGAGGATAGCTTAACCCGGCAAGCACAAGAAGCTGCGAAGCTGATTATATCAAGTGGTATCAGTTTCCGTCTCTGGCGACTGTATGAGCATGCCTGGCTGATCTGTCTCGTGTTTCCCCTGCTCTCTACCTTACAAAAAATACCACTAGACCCACTTCATTTTGGGATCAATCTGGCAGCTCTAGTAATCTTTGCTAGTGTCTACACCTGGTTAATGTGGCCGCATCCTTTAAGCCGTCTAGCCCAGGCTCGTACTAAACCCAATTTCCTTCTTCTTATTTTACTGGCAGTTCTTACCATTTTCGTGCTTGTGTTTAGCCTGGTAGAAGGCTCGGCCTGGCTCTGGCTCTTTGTTGGGGTAAGTGCTATTGCTGGAGCAACCCTCTCTGTTCGGCAAGCCTTTGGAGCGGTGATACTTCTCACGCTTTTAACCCTTTTCCTCAGTCTGGCTCTCAGCGGAGGTGTTACCAATATGGACTGGTTGCACATCCTTCCCCTGGTACTGTTGGTGCGAGGGCTGGGTCTGGATATGATAGGCATTGCCCGATTATCTACTACCCTGTGGGATTTGCACCTGGCTCGAGGAGAGTTAGCCCGCCTGGCGGTGATGGAAGAACGAGTACGCCTGGCCCGTGACCTCCACGATTTGCTGGGCCACAATCTTTCCTTAATTACCCTTAAAAGTGAACTGGCCTCAAGGTTGGTCGAGAAAGAACCAATTCGGGCCACTCAAGAAATCCATGAGATTGAACAACTGACCCGTCAGACCCTTCGGGAGGTACGTGAGGCTGTGGCGGGCTACCGCCAGCCCACCCTTTCGAGCGAATTAGAGGGAGCCCGGCAGCTACTGGAGGCGGCAGGCATTGAATATTCGATTGAAGGCGAAGATGTAGTTGTGGAGCAGCTACCACCAGCGCTAGATGTGGCCTTAGCCTGGACGGTGCGGGAAGGAGTGACCAATGTTATCCGGCATAACCGAGCGAGACTTTGCCTTATTCGATTCAAGGGGAATGGTAGCACTGTTCAACTTGAAATGATCAACCAGGGCAAAGTGCGACCCAAACCGGAGGAAGGCGCTTACCCAAGAAGTGGAAATGGGCTGCTGGGCCTTGGTGAACGCTTGAGCACACTTGGAGGACGCCTCGAAAGTGGTCCACTACCCCTTAACGAGCAGAGCCAGGAGCAGCAGTTTCGGCTGTGTGTGGAGCTACCGCTTCCAAACCAGCCTGTTATTGGGAAAGCTGGAGCGGGAAAGGAGAGACGAACATGATCCGGGTACTTCTGGCAGAAGACCAGACGCTGGTACGGGGAGCACTGGCAGCCTTGCTCGCTTTGGAGGAAGATATTGAAGTGGTGGCCTCAGTCGGACGAGGAGACGAGGTACTTCCAGCCGCTTTTTCAGTTCAACCGGACATAGCCTTACTGGATATTGAGATGCCAGGCGGAGATGGTTTAGAGGTAGCCCATACTTTGCGAGAGCAACTACCCTCTTGTCGGGTGGTGATTTTGACCACCTTTGGTCGCAGTGGCTATCTGCGCCGGGCCATGGATAGCGGCGCAGTCGGGTTTCTGCTTAAAGATGCTCCCGCCTCGGAACTGGCCATTTCGCTACACCGGGTGATGGAGGGTGAACGAGTAGTTGACCCTGAACTGGCCCTGGCAGCGCTTTCCGAGGGAAATAACCCTCTTACCAGCCGCGAGCGCCAGGTACTGTCCGCCTCGCTCTTCGGAGCCGGGATTAGCGAGCTGGCCGCAAAGTTGCAGCTTTCGGAAGGCACTGTGCGTAATCACCTTTCCGCCGCTATGCAAAAACTAAATGCTCACAACCGGTTGGAAGCGGCCCGACTGGCCGAGCAAAAAGGCTGGTTATAGAATAGAATAATACATTATTTCTTCCCTTTCTAATAACTTTTAATTGTTGAATATGCTCATTGCTTCTGCCACAATCCACCAATGATTCAGCTCTTCCGCTAAGTGACCATAGGTTAACCTACCTTATTGTGCTGTCGTTTATATTAGCACCTTTTTCTCCCGTGATGGAGCCTATAGGATGAAAAAACAAAATATCTGCGTCCCAAACTGAACGAGTTATCGAAAAAGGATTTCGATAACTCGTTTTAAAGTTTTAATCAACACTCTTTTTTAATTGTAAGAAGATGAAAAGGCAAAAGTTATCTTTTGCTTCTGCCTAGAAAAAGGGCTGAATTTGGGTCAGGATGAATTCTTCTTTTACTAGCACTGGTTTATCAAAGCTGGACTGGATTACCTCGGAATTGAAGGTACTTTTCTTGACATCCGCTAACTTTGTTTGCATTACAATATCTCCTTTTTGTTTTCGCTAGAGGTGTTTCTCTATTAAGATTGCACCTTGAAGCCTAATTCGGCCTCTATAAAAGGTTTTACCCCCGGTGGGCCACTTAGACCCAGCCAGAAGGTGGTTGCTTCTGGTTTGAGTTCCAGCGTAAAACCAAAAAAGGGGCAACACAACCTTTCGAGCGCTATAAACTGAGTAGCCCTGAGCAGGGTGCTGGCGTCCAGGTCAAATTCTAAAGCGTAACCATCTGGCCGCTCCTGGGTGGTTTTAACCATTCCAAGCAGTTGAGTAGTGTTCTCGATATGCTCTTGTCTTTGGGTAGGGTCAATAGCAGTCATGTTGCAGGCAAAAATAGTTGGCTGCTCACTATGATCTGCGGCTTTTATCTGTGTCATTGGGATCTCCTTTTCTAAATTGGCTTTTTCGGCATTCTTTAATTACCAGGCTGGTGCCCCTTTACATTAGCCCGGTCTATGATATAGTGTAAGGGTTAAAGTTAACTTTAAGTCAAGAGGATAATATTAAATCAAGATGAGAGAACTTACAATTGGCGAGATAGCAGAGCAGGCCCAGCTTCAAACTTCGACCCTCCGCTACTATGAGAATATTGGTCTATTACCGCCTGCTATAAGGGTTAGCGGGCAAAGGCGGTACAACCCCGCAATACTCAAACGGTTAAGCTTTATCAGATTAGCTCAACAGGCCGGTTTTACTATTGAAGAGATCAAAATCCTTTTAGAAGGATTTGAGCTAGTTCCGCCACCAGTATCACAATGGCGTAGCTTTGTAGAACAGAAGTTAATAGAAGTAGAAGCTGCCATATCCCGCTCCCAGCAAATGAAAGCCCTACTGGAAGAGGGGTTACGCTGTGGCTGCTTAGATTATGACGAATGCTACGCTCTAATTTCAGCTGGCAATTCCTGCAGAAATTAACCCCAAAGCAAGGCTTAAATAATCCACTTCTCTGGCTCTTATCATTCTAATAAATGGAAACTTTTATCAAAGCGATGCTCCGGCCCGGGTGTCACCAGTATTAGTAATAAGCTGACTTTCTCATTTCGCGTTAAGAAGAAAAGCAAAGCGAAAGGCTGCATTTAAGGCGCATTATTAAGGCTAGCTTAAAGCTTGAGAATTCCGCTTGACTTAAAGACGGCTTTAAGTTTTATACTTTTCCTATTCCGGTAATTCCCCGGCCAGAGTTCTTGAAGTTAGAGTGTTAAAAACACCGTAATAAGAAAGGAGTTGAGATTTTGAACCAAATTGAAAAATCAGAAGGGAATCTGAGGCTCGATAGTAGCATACACAAAGTTGGTCGAAAACCCAAAGCGAAGGAATTAGGTTTGGCAGGGATTGGGATAATATCCTTATGCGGGTTAGCATGCAGCCTGCCGGTACTCTTAGGTGGACTGGCAATTGGCGGCACCGCTGTCTGGTCTTTTCTAAGTTTGTCCTGGTCGGTAGCTGTGGGAGTAGTCGTTCTTATCGTGCTAACTGCCTGGTTCCTCGTAAGAATTAGAAATAACCGCGCCAAAATGGCAGGGTTAATGGTAGGAAGGGCTAATGCCAGTGTTACCAAAAGCGATGGCTCGGTACCGGTAGAGGGAAGTGCGTGTAGTGCCGATAGTTCCTGCGATTGTAAACATTAGCCTGACCGGGAACGGGAAGTACCGGCGAAAATCACTGGTCAGGCTTTTATCTATTCCCTCCACTCGCTTCAAATCAAACAAACAAACAGAAAGAAATAGGCAGTGCTAACCATATGGTAAGGTTAGCACTGCCTATTTCTTTCTAGCTCTTTCTTGTCTTTGTGGTTACTACTTGAGGTAAGCTACTATCGGCTCTAAAATCTAACGTTTCCAGGCCCTGAGGCATCAAACCAGAGGTTAGTTGGGATTGCTTGCTAACCTGACCTCAATCTGACCATCCCGCTCTCTCACCTCATAAACCGGTGCCTTAAAAGTAGCAGGCCCGTCTAGCACCTTTCCGTCCCTTAAACAGAAACGCGAACCGTGCCAGGGACAAATAACGGTTTCTCCCTCAAGCTGACCTTCTGAAAGAGGCCCGCCCGCGTGGGAACACGTTTCATTCAGGGCATAAACCTTACCAGCTTGCCTTACCAGCACAAGGTTAGTGCCATTTGCCTCAGCTTTACACAAGGCATTCTCTGGCAAATCGGTTACAGCCATTAAGGGAACCCAATCCTCCGGCCCGTGGGTCCAGGCATTGTGATTAACCATCGTCCCCAGTTCAAAGACCAGCTCTCCTCCCAGATAAGCGCTAAAACTAGCTACGCCAAAAGCACTGGTTGAGAGTAATACGGCCAGTTTGCGCTGCCCTCTGCGGCGTAAAATCCAACTGGCACAGTTGGCAGTGAGCGCTCCGGTATTTAACAGAGCGTGGATCAGACCAGTACGCCTTTCTTTGCCGTAAGTGTCGCTCCAATCGGTTAACCCCGTCGCCGCTGCGCCTACTGCCCCTAATATTCCCAAACCGAGCGCCGTATCTGCTCCACTTGCCAGGGCGGATTTTTCATCTGCCAGGTATATAAGATCAAGGGTGGTACCTAGCATCCAGCAGCCTACCGGAATATCAGTCATGGCAGGATGGAGCGGGTGTCCAAACCAGACCCCGTTCAAGAAATTCTTGAGTTGTTTACCCGGCTCTCCCCCGGCTTTAAAAGCACTACCTAAACCCTGTTGTAAAATATCGGCTACTTTTTCCAACCAGGCTTGACCGGTCTGGTTCTGACTCATTACTCTGCCTCCTAACGATCTACTTAAGCTTTAATTCCCAGGCTAAGATTACATACGCTTTTATTGTGTCAGAGGCTGACCCCCAGTTGGAGTGGCATTATCGTGGGCTGGGTGAGCTGAAAGTGAACTGGGAGCATTTAGATGCGCTCCCTGGTCTACTCCTACCCCCAACCGATCTACCAGTTCGCCGCCCAGCCAACCTGTCACCAGTGCCAGCGCGACCGCTACAAAAGAAAAGACTAGCGCTAGTCCTCCTGGGTCACGCGGCGTACCCAGTCTTAACCACCAGCTTACCGCAAACAAGGCTACCACCACCACGTTACCTGCCCCGTGCCACAGGCCAACCGCTTTAGCCCTGGTATTGGAAGGCAGCCCCAACCAGTCAATCAGCCCGAAAACCGCCGCCAGTAATCCTCCCACAATCCCTGCCGCAATCATATAAAAAGCCATCTCTGTCCACAGGGCATTCCCACTGGCAAGGTAGATCACATCAAAGATTACGGCGGTTGCCAGTAAACCCAGGGGAAACACAATCAGCATAGGGTGGATCGGGTGGCCTAAAAGCTTCACTTTGCTTTCCATAGTCTTATCCTCACTTTTCCTGATAAGTTTTGGTTAGTTGTCTTACTTTAGCTGCCAACAACTAAACGGTAGACTAAAGGAATAGAAGTAATGGAACTAAGCTGGAATTGTAATGGTTAGTCTTAATATAACGCCTAAATTCAAGAATGTCAATAACTTCCTTGACATTCTTGACAAATTGGATTATACTATAAGAAAAGAAAGTAGTGGAGCGCATTACATCTGAGAAAGTAAAAGCAAGCTAAGCAAACCAGCTAAAGGAGGCAAGTGGAGTAATGTCGGCACGCTGGGATCAACGCTTTTTTCAAACCACGCGAGGTCAAATTGTAAGTTTACTGCGTCGGGCTAGCCGTACCGTAGAGGAGTTAGCCCAGGGGCTTGAACTCACCGACAACGCTGTGAGATTGCATCTGGCTACCCTGGAAAGAGATGGGCTGGTAGAGCAGTTAGGCGCACGCAAAGGGGCGGGTAAGCCAGCTTACGTTTATAGTCTGACCAGCCAGGCAGAAGAAGCTTTCCCCAAAGCTTATGATGTAGTGCTGCACTTGTTGTTAGTGGTACTGAGTGAGAGGTTGGAAAACGTTGAGCTGGCTGAAATCCTCAGAACGACCGGACAGCGGCTGGCTTCCACCCAGGTCGCCCCAGCAGGTGATAAACGTACTCGTCTCGAATTGGCGGTGAAGTTGTTGAACCAAATGGGAGGGCTGGCCGAACTGATGGAAGATACAGAAGGTGATTTTACAATCCAGAGCGCGGGATGCCCGCTTTCCAGGGCCGTAACTGCGTATCCTCAAACCTGCCAGTTAGTCGAAGCTTTGTTAAGTGCTTATACCGGTTTAGCCATCAAAGAAGTTTGTGACCGCAATGGTTCGCCACACTGTTGTTTCCAGATAGGTGAGCAAGTTAATACGAGCCAAAAGTAAGCTTAATTTCCTGCACCAGCCAGTTCTGGCAAGATTTTTGCTGGCCTATGGTTGTGTCCAATTCAATCAAGAATTAAGGATAATTTTCTTTCTTATTTGCTTTGCTTTGCAAAAAGCCAGGCGACCAAACAAAGGAGTAAGGGTTATGCACTACCGCCAGCTGGGAAAATCAGGAATAGAAGTCTCGGAGATTGGTTTTGGGGCCTGGGCTATTGGTGGAGATGCCTGGGGGCCGGTCGAAGATAGAAATTCGGTAGAAACGATTACCAGGGCGCTGGAACTGGGGGTAACCTTTATTGATACCGCCGATGTGTACGGGGATGGTCGGAGCGAGAAACTGGTAGCACAAGCCATCAAAGGCCAACGGGCTAAGTTAGTAATTGCCACTAAAGGTGGGCTAATGGGACACCACCGTGACCCGAAGCGGGAGCCAGTTTACGATCGGCCTGAAAAGGTAATTCAGGCCTGCGACAACAGCTTGCGTCGTCTTGAGACGGATTACATTGATGTCTACTTCTGTCACCTCTGGTGGGATAAACCCGAAGAGACCGAGGCTTTTATGCGAGCTTTTGAAGAACTTAAAAAAGCCGGTAAAATTCGGTTAGCGGGAGTTTCGACCGAGGATTTTGCCTACATCCAGCATTTTAACCGGGAAGGTACGTTGGATGTGGTAGAGCTTGATTACAGCCTCTTAAATCGCAAAGTCGAGAAAGAAGTCTTGCCTTATCTAAAGGAACGCGGCATCGGGGTGGTAGTACGAGGGCCACTACGCATGGGTTTACTTACCGGCAAGTTTAATTCTCAAAGTACTTTCCCGGAAGGAGACATCCGGCAGAATTGGCCGAAGGAAGCCTGGTTCAAGGAGAGCCTGGCTAAAGTGGAGCGGCTACGGCCTTTAACTGAGAACAATCAGGCTGGATTAGCCAGTCTGGGACAACTGGCCTTGCGTTTTGTGCTGACTCACGAGGCGGTCTCGGTAGCTATTCCAGGAGCCAAAACCCCTCAGCAGGTGGAGGAGAATGTGGCCGCTTCCATCCGCCCGCTTCTCAGCGAGGATGAGCAAAGAAAAATAGAAGAGGTTACAGGTACTTTAGCTGGTAGCAGTAACAGCGGTAGTTAGAAATAAGTCGCCATAGAACCTCAGTGACAAAAAGGCTATTATATTATGTGGGTAAAACTTGATTTCTATTTAACTTGAGAGCAGGAGTGAAAGCGATGCAGGAAGAACAGAGTAAAGGCACCCTACCAAGCTATCCTAAAATCAGCGGTTTTCGGCTGGGTATTTATGTTTTCAAAGATGCCGAAATTGTGGATTTTGCGGCCCCTTATGGCGTGTTTTCGGTTGCTCGTAGATATGACCCGGAATTAGAGGTTTTCCTGATAGCCGAGACTTCACGCCCGGTGCAAGCCCAGGCTGGTTTTACAGTAGTACCCAACTATGCCTTTAACGCCCAGCCTTACATGAATGCTTTCCTCATACCGGGGGGGTTTGGTACTCGACAGGAGATGTACAACCGCCGTCTTTACCAGTTTATTGAGAGCTTACCGTCAGAGTGTCTCTTAACCAGCGTTTGCACCGGCTCCTGGGTCTATGGAAAGATGGGACTGCTCGATAATTTGAGCGCAACCAACCGGAAAGAGCCAGACCGGCAGGAAGCCACCCCACCAGGGAAAGTACCCCTTGACCGGCTAGCCGCAATTGCCCCTAAATGCCGCATTAGCCGGGCCAGGGTGGTCGATGTCGGTCGCATTATAACCGCTGGAGGAATAACCTCTGGGATGGAAATGGGTTTTCACCTGCTTAGACGAGCGGGCTATGACGAGCATTTTATTAGTGAAGTGGCCCGGGTTATGGAATACCACCAGGCCTATCAGCTCTACAAAAATGATTTTGAACACAACCAGACGTAGTACCACTTTTGATAAGTCGCCTTCTTCAAAGGTGGTTTTCGGCCTAATCCTTTGGGGTAAACCACCTTCATTTACCACGGAGACAATTAGATCCATCTGGTGCTTTTACTAAATAAGACCTATCAAAAGCACTATACCCAGCAGGGCGAAAATAATCGCAGCAATTTTTTGGGTTATTCTGGGATTTAAGAAGGTGTTAGCCCGATTACCGATTACAATCGCAAGCGCGGCTACCGCCCATAGAGCCAGGGTAGCTCCCAGAAAAACTGACAAGGGATCCCGATATTTAGCCTCAAGGGTAGCGGTTGCCAATTGGGTCAGGTCGCCCCATTCGGCTATAAATACTACCAGAAAGGCGGCCCAACTGCCCTTTAAGAAACTTGTTGTGTTTACTTCCTCTCCCAACCTATGCTCTTCATCTTCCTGATTACGTCGCCACATAAAGAAAGCAAATATCAGAAAAAGCAGCCCGGCCAGCCGGTGAACCAGCTCTTGTGGTAAAAGTGAAACCAGGCTTCCCACCGAAATAGCCACCAAACTTTGAACAACAAAAGCCGCAGCCGCTCCTGTAAAAACTACCAGGGGTTTATAGCGAGTAGCCAGCACCAGCGAAGCCAGGGCGGTCTTATCCGGTAGTTCCGCCACAAAAATGAACCCGAAAATTGAAAAAATCAAAGCCAAATTCATCCTGGTTGTAGATCCTCCTTTTTATTCTTCCTTTGCAATCTTTATAATAAACAACAAACTAAAATCTAATGTTGGGTTGAGCCTGAGTTATCTTCCCAATTATCCTCATAGGCGCGAGGGTCATCTACCGGCTCAATGTGGATGGTAATTTCCAGTTCCTTAAACTGCTGTTCCAACTTCGTTTCAATGGTTTCCGCTACCTCGTGCGCCTGCCGAACTGACCATTCAGCAGGAGTTAAGAGGTGAAAATCAATAAAGCGCAAACTACCACTCTTGCGGGTACGCAACCCGTGATAAGTTAATTGCTTCTCCTCAGCTTTACCAATTTCGTCCTTGATTATATCCCTGATCTCTCCTTCCTCTTCTTGTGGTAAAGCCCGGTCAATCAAACCATCAATGCTGCGCTTTACCAGTTTGCTACCCTCAAAGATGATATTGGCGGCTACCAGCAGGGCAATTACCGGATCGAGCCAGAGCCAGCCGGTAATTGTGACAAGTACCACTCCTATTATCACTCCTATGGAAGTAACTACGTCGGTCATCAAATGTTTGCCATCGGCTTCCAGAGTGATACTATCTTCTTCCCGACCCACCCTTAGTAGCACCCGTGCTACCACTAAGTTGACCACCGTAGCTGCCAGAGAAACCGCTAACCCGAAGCCAACACTTTCCAGAGCTTCCGGTTCAAAAAGACGACCTATCGCTGTCCATGCAATCGCTACCGCCGCCACCAGGATCAGGCCACCTTCCAGCCCGCTACTAAAGTATTCGATCTTGGTGTGGCCGTAATGGTGGGTTTTATCTGCTGGACGCGCCGCGATAATCAGGGCTACCAGCGCCGCCGAAGCTCCCACCAGGTTTACCATGCTTTCCATGGCGTCGGAAAGTAACCCTACCGAACCCGTCAGAAAGTAAGCTGCAAACTTGAGAGTGATCGTGGTAATCGCGGCCCCAATTGATAAATAAATTACTTTATTTTTAGCGCTCGGTTTAGGTTTGGCCTCTGTGCTAACCACCGCTTGTTCCCGTTTCAAACTTGGTGAGTCCATCTTTTTCTTTCTGCTCCCTTGTATAATGGATTTGTACGACACCAGGTCGGGAGAGAGGTTCTGTTGCTCCTTGCGGCTAGACCGCCTAAGAAAGATAGACCCTCTCCTGGCTTGGGCCACCTAAAAATCGCTACCGTATCTAGCGGCTGAAAAGACCGCCCATACAAGGCCAGAAATAGGGGTAGCCCCGGTGTCTGTTACGCTTTATTAACTCCCGACAAATCTATCTTTTACTTAATGGAGGAACCATACCTGCGATGGCCCCTGCTAAAGACCAGCCTGCTCCTAAACCCCGGCCCAAGTACGAATATTACGGGGGCGTGGATATAGCCGCCAAGACTTTCACCGCTTCGACTTGCTACCGGGATGATGACCCTACCCCTGCGCTTAGCCTGCCGCAATCGCCTGAAGGTTATGCCAGCCTCACTAAACTTTTGCTTAAGGCCGGCCATCCTCCTGATCAGATGCTGGTGGTGATGGAAGCCACGGGCACTTACTGGATCGAACTCGCTACCTACCTGGAAGGCGAGGGCTTCGCGGTGAGCGTGATTAACCCCAAACAGGCTCACGACCTCGCCGGGGCAGTTGGCCTCAAGCCTAAAAACGACCGGCTGGATGCTCAACTGTTGGCCCGGCTTTCGGCTACCCTTCAACCCGCCCGCTGGACGCCACCACCCCAGATTTACCGTGAGCTTTATCAGCGTCTTACGCACCGCCTCAGTCTTTTGGAAGCCCGCCAGCAGTTCCGTAACCAGTTGCACGCCCTTTCAGTGGCGCGTCCGGTGGAAGGGGTGGTAGCGAGCTTAGAGAACTTGAGCGCTACCCTGACTGAGCGGATCAAGCAGTTAGACAAGGAGATTAAAGACCTCCTCAAGCTGGACCAAGAATGGGCCGCATCCGTTACTCTTTTGCAAACCATCACCGGCATCGGGCGCTTGACGGCCGTGTGGCTGGTGGTCGTGACCCTCAACTTTACGAGTTGCCCCAGCGCCGAGGCCTTGACCCTCTTTACTGGCCTGGCTCCCATCGAACGGAGCAGCGGGACCAGTGTGAGAAGCCGGCCCAGGATCGGCAAAGGTGGTCATAGTCGGCTTCGTGCGCTCCTTTACATGGCGGCAGGCAGTGCCATGCGGTTCAACCCGGTGATAAAAGCCTACTGTGAGCGTCTGCAAAAGACTAAGGGCCGGGCGTACAAGGAAGCGCGGTGTGCCGCCGCCCTCAAGCTGGTGCATCTGGGTTATGCCGTGGTAAAGAGCGGTAAACCCTTCGATCCAGCCTACCAGCCCTCGCCTCAGAAAAGGACAGTTGCCTCAGCCGGGGCAAAGGCCAGCTAGGGCCGTTCGGTTCACGAAAACTAAAACTTTTTCTTGGGCCGAGCGCGGGCCGCCGCCGCTTGGTTTATTGGGGTTGTGGCTCACTTTAGCGGCTGAGCGCAGCGCTGGCGAGGTTGCGGCTTCGGCTGCAACCTTTTGAATTTTCTCCCCTTAACAAAATCCTTTCGTTATTTCAAAATTGGCTCTTGACAGCCAATACCGTATCTTTCTTGAGTTTGACCTACTGCCTGTTACTCCGCTCTGCTCTCGCTATTCTAACTTGAATTATCGGCCTGTTTTTCCGTCCAGGTTGACAATAGCTGCATCCTAAAGAAAAGCTTCGACCAGGGTAAAGATGCCGCTGCCAATAAAGATAAGTGCCGCAATGAGCTGAATGGTTCGTTCGGGCAGGCGTTTGCCCATTACCGCACCCACGATAATCGCCAAGCCATCCGCGATGACCATTCCTATGGTGCTACCCAACCAGACCGGGAAAAAACTTTGCTGCTGGCTGGCGATAGTGATGGTTGCCAGCATGGTTTTATCGCCCAGTTCGGCCAAAAAGAAGGTGACTGCGACTGTCACAAACGGTCCAAACTTATTCTCACTTAACTTATTCTCATCATTCAGTTTATCCCCGCGTAGCGTCCAGATACCAAAGCCGATAAAAGCCAGACCTGCCAGTAGCTTGATCCAGAAGACTGGTAGAGCCAACCCAAGTACTTCTCCAACTAGCACCGAAAAGAGATGTACTAATAAAGTCGCCACAAATACCCCGCCCAGCACCAGCATTGGACGGTAACGAGTTGCGAAAGCCAGGGCAACGAGCTGAGTTTTATCACCTAGCTCGGCAATAAAAACAAAAAATAGCGCTATCAAAAAAGCGGTCATAATTAGTTTCTCCTTTACACCACTTCCGTTTCTTATCTCATACTTAAGCTGGGTGGTTTATCATTCTACGTGGGCCAGCTTAAGCGGAAAACTCTTAAGATTAAAAAAGACCTTTAGTGCGTACCGGGCCTTAAATCTCCTGTGGAGGTAAGGCATTGTACGCACTAAAGGTCTGGCCAAACAACCTAATTCTAATAAAAAGAATTATGGGCTATGCTCACCGAACGGCCTTTTTAGCCGCTAGCATGTCGATGAACACCCAGCTCAAGCTGGCGGTTACTCCCCTTTAGTAACAAATCTATTGTAACTCTATGCAAGCTTAAAGTCAATTGATTTGAAAATACGGGAGTGCCTGATTTAGCAGAGCAATGCTATAATCAGGGCAAAAAGGAGCGAAAATGAATAATCCCGCTTGCCCCTGCTGTCAACAAAATCACTATGTCATCAAATCAGGTTACAACCGTACCCGTATTCAACCTTAATGCTGTCAACCCTGCCAGCGTTACTTTACCCCTAAACCTAAACCCATGGGCTACGATGCTCAAATTCGTAGCCGCGCCAGCCAGCTTTACCTGGAAGGCACTTCCTACCGGGCAGTGGGTCGCTTACTGGGCGTGCATAATCAAAGCGTGATTAATTGGGTCGAGGCGGAGCAGGCCAGCTTGCCCGACCAAGTTAGTGATCAAAACCAGACGGATCATATTGAAGTAGATGAATTTTAGTTTTGTAGAAAGCAAAAAAAACTGGTCTACCTCGTAATGAGGGTCTGTCGAGACATCAGCTTAATCACGGGTTGCGCTGTCCTGGAAGAGCGCAGCCAGCCTAAAATGCAAGAGTTTGTAGACACGCTACCACCCGCATTTTTCTACTGCACCGATGGTTTCAGCACTTATAGCGATTTAGTCTGGCTGCTAGTGAATGAGCATTTGGTATCGGTTCAAAAGGAAAGGACGGGTACCATTGAAAGCATTAATGCTCAACTTAGAACTTGCCTGGCCCGGTTGAAGCGCAAAAGCCGGTGCTTCAGTCGTAAATTAGAGGCTTTATGGCAGTCAGTGCGCTTGTTTGTGTGGCACTACAATCGTCGTCAACGCAAAATCAGGAGTGACCTTAAGAAGTACAAAAACCCTCTAACTCTTTATTTTTAGGCACTCCTGAAAATACAAATTCAAACACGAAAAGGGATAGTAGACGAGGACTGTTACGGCCAGCCCTTCTCCTGTAAGGGGGTAACAATTACTTCATTTAAGACCATTTCCCCCGGTGAACTGGCAATCCAAACTATTAGCTCGGCTACTCTTTCGGGCGGTAGAGCCTCAGCAGGCGTTTTTTCAACTTCGGCTTTCGTCCGCCTCTCCTCGGCAGTCCAGTCACCCCAACCAGTTGCCATTCCTCCGGGATAAATTATCCCGGCTCGGATACCATAGGGTTTGCCTTCTGCCGCCAGCGCCTGAGTTAAACCGCTCAGACCGAACTTGGAGGCACAGTAAGCTGAAGCATTAGCCCAGCCTCGTTTGCCTGCTACCGAGGATATGTTGAGAATAGTTCCCCGACCAGCCTGTTGCATATATGGAAAGGCGGCTTTCGCCAGCACAAAGGGCGCTCTCAAATTTACTGCCAGCACCCTATCCCAGTCCGAGAGATTCAATTCTGCCACTTTACCAGGCACGTCAGTACCCGCGCAATTCACCAGCAGGTCAATTCGACCAAAGCGTTCTACGGTCTGCTTTACAGCCGAGGCTAAATCTTCTTCACTCGCGCTTGCAAGGTCTAGTGGCAGAGCCAAAGCTTTTTCTCCGCTTGCTTCAATTTCCTGCACCAGTTGCCTAAGTTCAATTTCACTTCGGGCGATTAATCCTACCCCGGTTCCAGCTTTAGCCAGGGCCAGTCCAACTGCCCGGCCCAGCCCGCTACTAGCCCCCGTAACTAGCGCACCCTTCCCTGCAAGTAATTGATCCTTTTGAGCCGTTATCATTATTGCCTCCTATTTTACGGCTCTATCGCAATTTTAGTGCTAAGTGAGCTCAATGTATAAATTTTGAACTTGTAGCAGCTTTGCTCAGGCACGGAAGATGCGACAGAACCTATTTTACAGACCAGCTCTAGAAAAGTATTCTAGCGAATAATTGATGGGTCGGCCTCACTTGAACAGACCTTGCTCAAGCTTTCGGTTCTGCTCGACCAGCTTTTTGAGCCAGGAGAGCGGCTTCCACCCGGTTACGTACCTGAAGTTTTTGCAAAATGTTAGTCATATAATGTTTGACGGTTTTCTCGGTCAGGTGCAACTGTAGGCCGATTTCCTTGTTACTGTATCCCGCCGCTACTTGTTCCAGAATTTCCCTTTCGCGCTCAGTTAGTTCGTCCAAAGCTTTATTGGGGTTACTGGCTGTGCCTGTTGCAGGGCGGGTATCGGGTAAGGCCCGGCTCATCACTGATAACAAACTGGCCGCCAGAGTCGGCGTAACATAACCCTCCCCCGCCCAGACCGAGCGCACAATACTAATTAGTTCACGCGCCGAAATCCCTTTGAGAATATAAGCTCTGGCTCCAGCTTTTAGCGCGGCAACCACATGATCCTCTTCCTCGGAGACGGTCAGCATAATTATTTTTATTACCGGATAAGCGGCAGCAATGGTTTGAGCGGCATTTATACCTCCGCCGGGAATATCTATATCCAGCAAGATTAGATCCGGCAATAAATCGGTTGCCAGCTTTACTGCTTCTTCGGCCGTGGTGCCTTCCCCGACGATTTCAATATCTGCCTGGGTGGAAAGGGTATGTACCACCCCATCTCTAAATAGGGGATGGTCATCTATAATCACGATATGAATTTTGTCAGTCATAAGTTCCTTCCGCCGCTTGTAAGGCAAGTTGGCTCTTTATCCTGGTGCCTTGACCGGGTCTGCTATCTACCTCAAAGGTACCGCCCAAACTTTCTATACGTTCGCGCATCCCGACCAGCCCCAGATGCTTGTCCCATTCATCTTCCTGAGTACGATCAAAACCAGGCCCCTGGTCTGTTATTTCCAGCCAGAGGGTATGGTCTTTGTAGTCAAGACACACCTGCTGACCTACGCCCGCCGCATAGCGGAAAGCGTTATTGAGGGCCTCCTGGATCACCCGGTAGAGCGTAATTTTAACCGGCAACGAGGCTTCGGTGGGTAGAGTACCCAGCTCGAGACTTACTTTGGATTTGGTACGCCGTTCATGAGAGCGGATTACTCTTTCCACCGTTTCACTGAGCGTCAAATTATTGAGTTGAGGTAAGCCTAACCCCCCAGAGATGGCACGCACTTCTTGAAGAGCGTGGCGTAACGAATTTTGAACTATTTCGAGGTCCTCCAGATCGGCTTGATGCTCGGAGTTCTCCTGAGTGCAGGCACTACAATGGACATAAACGTGATCGAGGCGCAGTAGAGCCAGGCTGACATCCTGGGCCGGGCCATCGTGCAGTTCGGCGCTCACCCTTCGTAAAAAGCGTTCATTGACGGCGGTAGTCCGAGCGGCGGCCCGGCGCACCCGCTGGTGAAGCGTCTTATTTTGATTAAGCAACTGGGTTAAACGGCTTACCTTTTCGCCCAGTTCGTGCTGTTGTCGTTTAATCGTATTGCTGGCCCTTTGCACAAACCCGGCCAGTAGCAAATACATTACCAGCGTGGCTATACCCACGATTAACCAGCTCTGCTGCTGGGCCGTCCCTATTTCTTGTTGGAGTGGGTCTACCTTCTGGTAAAACTCGATCACCGAAATAATCTGGTTGCTGCTTTCCAGTCGCACCGGGCTGTAGGTTTCAATCAGCCGAGGGCCAAAACTGCGTTCCTCAATATTCTCGTCTTTTTCTAATTCACTGATTTTAGAGGTGACCTGCCCTTCCCAGGCTTGCTTTAGATCGGGTTCTACCGGGAAAACCTGCCCGATCAAGTCTGGCCTGGTGCTGTAAAGCACCCTACCACCCCGCCCCCAGATTTTAAGCGATACCACCTGCTGGCCGAAGGAAGTCTCCTTGACCAGCTTGTTGAGCATGGCGATATGCTCAGGGGTGAGGGTATCAGACTGAGCTACTTCCTGAAGATTAGGCGTGACAAAACTATCTACATACAAAGCGGTAGCCGCCGCGGTCTGGTGGATTACTTTGGTTTCAATTTGAGAACCGACCCACCAACCAATCCCACTCATACCCAATACCAACGTGAATAAACTGGCGAGCATGAAGCGTTGGGCCAGGCTGAGATACTTAAATTTATTTTTAGCCCATTTCCACATTTTTACCTCGGTTCTATAACGGCTAAAACAGCTAACTCTATTATAGAACATCTACCTATAGATAAGAACCGGACTAAAGGTCGGAAAAATATAGGGACTAAAGTTAGGGATAAAGTATTCACCTTAGCCCGTTCCGGTTTGGCTGGTATCTAATTTAGAATAAGGCCAGATAAGTTAATGAAACAGCACAGTCCTGAAGAATACTCATTTACATCATTCTATCGCTATCCTCGTTTATCAGTAGGAAATCGAGAATTTGGTTAGCCGAATGTGGAATTCAGGTAACATTTGGTACAAAGCAAAGCAAGTAACCTGGTGCAAAGGAGCAAGATTTTATGTTGAGAGGCAAGCAGTTTCGCTCAATGCTGGGCCTGGTAGTAGTCCTTACCTTACTTTTAGGGATAACCCTGGTAGCGCGTGGCAAGGATGATCCGGCGGGAGACGACCATGGTAAGCATAACACGACCCAGACTACTGCCAAACATGGCGCTGACGATCCAGGTGGGGATAACCGGGGCCAGGATCGGGTGGTAGCCAAACACGGCGCGGATGACGGAGCCGGAGATGATCACGGTCATGACGTAGTCGTGGCAAAGAAAGGGTCAGACGACCCGGCTGGCGACGACCGTGGGAAAGACCTGGTAGTGGTGGCTCAGCACGGGGCGGATGATGGTGCGGGCGACGACCGCGGGAAAGACCCACAACCGCATGCCTAACTGGCAGCAAGGCCCTGGCCTGAATGTGACAACTTAAGTTAAGAAGCAGTGGTACAGGGAAAGTATTTTCCCCCAATAATCAATACTTTTCATCACTATTTTCTCAAAGCGTCCATTTTCGACCCACTTGGACGCTTTTTAGGTGCCTAGCTTTTGGCCTTGGATTCAGATTAGGGCTTAGATAAATAAATAAATAACGGTCTACAACCAAACTCAATTTAATCATAGGTACAATGCGGGAGGTAGAATGGTAAACAGGTCTTCTAATTATCATGTTTGAGGATCTTAATCTTCCACTCATAATTCCTTCATCTAAATATCATTTGTGAGATTTATAACTTAGATGAAGATATTATTCTAAACATTCTTTACGAGACAAAGCGGTAGAGTAAATATCACTAGCTAAAAAATGGGGAGTAGTCACCCGCTGGATAAATTGCGGGCTAGGCAGTCGTCAACACGGAGTTAAAGCTCCCGGCTACCTGGAAGTGCTTTGGCACGATTGGCGAGACCATCGCGATTTTTAAATTCGTGATGGTCTCGCTTTTTCTTTTATGGCCCAAGAGACAGAGTTAAGTAAGGAGCTTAGCTATGGTTATAAGACCTCAATCTCCCACATCCTACCCTGCCAAAGAAACCGGGGGTTTAACTAACTCCTTCACCCCTACCGCCTGGTATTCCCTGGAAGGAACGGAAGTCCAGGCGATAGTGGCCGGAACTTCTTTAAAGAATGGTCTCGACCAAGCCGAGGCGGCACAACGCCTGGAACGTTACGGCCCCAATGAACTGGTTGAGCATGGCGCCAAAGGCCCTTTACGAATTTTGTGGGAGCAGCTAAGCGCAATTATGGTTCTTATTCTACTGGCCGCCGCTGGTCTGTCCTTATTCCTCGGAAAATTGCTTGAAGCCGGCTCAATCCTGGCAATCGTAATCCTCTTTGTATTGCTCGGATTTTTACAGGAATATCGGGCCGAGAAGGCCATTGCCGCTCTAAAGAAACTGGCCGTACCCAACGTAAGGGCTTACCGCGACGGTATTTTGACTGAAATTTCAGCCAGAGAACTGGTACCGGGCGACCACCTATTGCTGGAAGCCGGTAATGTTGTTCCGGCTGATGTACGGCTGTTGGAGAGTATCAATCTTAGGATTCAGGAAGCGGCCTTGACCGGCGAATCTGAACCAGTGGAAAAGACTGCCCAGGCTCTAATCACCCCTGACCTACCACTTAGCGAACGACGTAATATGGCTTACATGGGTACGCTCGTTACCTACGGGCGAGGGATGGCCCTGGTGGTGGAGACCGGAATGCGCACTGAACTCGGTAATATTGCTACTCTTATCCAGGGAGTTAAAGCAGAAATGACCCCGCTCCAGCAGCGGCTTGACCGGTTGGGCAAACAACTGGCTCTGGCAGGCGCCCTGGCCGCCTTACTTATTATCCTTATCGGCCTGTTAGCGGGAGAAACTTTTACCGATATGATACTAACCGGCATTAGTCTGGCAGTAGCAGTAATTCCTGAAGGTCTACCGGCGGTAGTGACTATTACCCTGGCTTTGGGAGCGCAGCGGATGCTCAAGCGTAATGCTTTGATTCGTAAGCTTCCGGCTGTGGAAACCCTCGGTTCAATCACCACTATTTGTTCTGACAAGACCGGTACTTTAACCGAGAACCGGATGAAGGTGGTAGTACTGGATGTGGCCGGTCACCGGCTGGAACTGACCGAAAGCTTGAAAGAAGACATGCCAGCCGCCGATCTTAACAAGGTTGTTCAAGGACAAGGAACCTTACTCCGTCCGCCACAGGCGGTCAGCATGCTGCTAGTGGCCGGAGCATTATGTAACGATGCCCGGCTCCAGCCTCATAAAGAAACCGGTCAACTTCATACTCTAGGAGATCCCACCGAAGGAGCGTTACTGGTAGCCGCCGTGGAAAACGGCCTGGCTTTGGAAAGGGTAGCAGTTGCTCTACCGAGAGTAGGCGAATTACCTTTTGACTCGCAGCGCAAACGGATGACGACCGTCCACGCCCGCCCAGCGCTGGCTTCGGCTAACGGTTTACCACGAGAGGTTCTAGCGGTTTGGGGCAGCACCGGTCTGTCTTCTCACCGGCCTTATCTGGCTTTCACCAAGGGAGCCGTTGACGAACTACTCGAACTTACCAACTACGTCTGGGATGCGAATAAGTTCCGGCGAATTGATGAAGAGCAGCGAAGCCGGATTCAGGCCGCTAATAACCAGTTAGCCTGTAGCGGAATGCGAGTACTGGGCGTGGCTTTCCGCTTCCTGGATCACACGGCTATTAGCACTGAAGACGAGTCGGACTTGATCTTTGTGGGATTGGTAGGAATGATTGACCCGCCTCGCTCTGAAGTTAAGGCCGCCGTCCAAAAATGTATAAAGGCTGGGATCCGTCCGGTGATGATTACTGGCGACCATCCCTTGACTGCCCGTTATATTGCCCGCCAGTTAGGAATTGCCTGTGCCGAAGATGAAAGGGTAGTAACTGGAGCGGAGCTGGATAAGCTGGATGAAGTTCAGTTGGATGAAGTGCTGGCCCAAACGAATATCTTTGCCAGGGTTATACCCGAACATAAGCTGCGAATAGTCCAGGCCTTACAGAAAAAAGGCCAGGTGGTAGCTATGACTGGTGACGGAGTAAACGATGCACCTGCTCTTAAAAAGGCGGATATTGGAGTGGCGATGGGTATTACCGGTACCGATGTCTCTAAAGAAGCCTCCGATATGGTATTACGTGACGATAATTTTGCCACAATTGTAGCAGCGGTGGAAGAAGGGCGGGTCATTTATGATAACTTGCGCCGTTTCATAAACCTATCGGTGGCAGGCAATATTGGCAAGGTCGCATTAATGCTGCTCTGGCCGTTACCCTTTTATCTGCTGGGTTTACCACTAGAGGCCACAGTAGCGCTCTTACCCTTGCAACTTCTCTGGCTCAATTTGATGACAGATGGACTATTAGGGTTAAGTATGGGGGTTGAACCGGCGGAGAAGCAGGTGATGCAACGTCCGCCACACTCCCCGAAAGAAGGCATTTTCAGTGGTGGAATGGGCCTACACGTAAGCTGGGTTGGCCTGTTTATCGCCTTAGCCGCCGGTGTAATCGGTTTTATCTACTACCAGAGCGGGAGCACTTACTGGCAAAGTATGATTTTTACCACAGTAGCTTTCTTACAGGTTTTCCAGGCGCTGGCTACTCGTTCAACCTACAATTCACTTTTTAGTATCGGGATATTCACCAACCGTTTTATGTGGGGCATTATTGGGCTGGTGAGTCTGTTGCAGCTTCTCGCCCTTTACACGCCACTAAGAATATTTTTGGGACTGGCAGCGTTGCCGCTTTCTGATTTGTTAGTTTGCATCGGAGTAGGAGCCAGTCTGTTTGGGGCAGTTGAGCTGGAGAAAATTATCCTTCGCGGTCGCAACCGGCTTAATTTGAGGCAGAGAAACTTTTAGAGTTTTGTGGAAAGCAAGCCTGATTGGCATCTTAAAATCAATCTATTCAAAGGCCTGTCGAGCTTAGGAAACAAGGAGACAAGAACATGAAATGTCCAGAATGTGAAGTCGAATTATTGTTAGCTGAAAGGCAGGGGGTCGAAATTGACTATTGCCCACGATGCCGAGGTATCTGGCTTAGCCGGGGGAAGCTGGATAAGCTCTTAGAGCACAGTGTCAGCTATCAAGCTGCCTACCCGCCCCAGCCCCAGAGCTACTATCCGCCCCAGCCCCAGCGTCCGTACAGAGACGATGACCATGACGACAACGATGCTGATTACGAACATGGTGGCAACCGTGACCCTCGCAATGGCGGAAAGAAAAGGCAGCGAGGCGGCTTCCTGGGAGACCTGCTGGATTTCGGCTAAGCTGCTTGCTAATTATGGAGGGTAGAAGAAATTAATCTGGGTAAGATTAATTTCTTCTACCTTGGGCTGTTTGGCCTTAAAGACAGGCTGAGTATTTAAATTCTCTCTCTAACCCGAAAAGAGGTAGTGTTATGCCCGCACGAACCACCGAGCAAAGGATGTTAAACGCGGTACAACACCCCGAAATCTATGAAGAAGTTATTATCGAGTCAAAAGGTGTACCGGTGGCCCTCTCTATCTGGAAGGGACAAACCGGTTCACCCTGTATAATCTTTTTGCCGGGAACTATGACCCATCCCCTGTTTTATGAGGAATTTCTGGATGGGCTGGCGCTGGCCGGATTTAATGTAGTTGGAGTGCATTTGCAGGGACACGGCAAAAGCCCCAGAACTCGCCAACTCTTTTCCCTGCAAGACCTGGTTCAAAATGCCCGTGACGCGATCACTTACACCCTAAACCGCTTTGAGAGCGAAATCATTGTACTGGGTTCCAGCCAGGGTGGGGTTATTGCAATGGCACTGGCCGGTTCTGATCCACGCCCTGGGCTGGTAGTGGCTCATAATATCCTTAACCCACAGCTTCCAGCTTCGCTTTCAATTACCCGCTTTCCCCGCTGGTTCAAACCGGCCTACCCGGTTATGAGGCAGGGAATAAAGCTGGGTGCCAGACTACTTCCCCGCCTGCCGCTACCGATTGGTTTCTACTTGCAACCCGAGAGGATTTTTCGCACCAAATGGGCCTCTGAACAATACCAGCAAGATCCACTCTCCCTAACTTCCTACCCACTCTATTTTCTTGCCAGCCTATTTAATGCCGATATGAGTTGCCTTGCTTCCGGTCAGATTAAATGTCCGGTGGTAGTAGTGGCTTCTACCGGGGATACGCTCTTTCCCTATGATTATACCCGGCAAGTTTATGAACAAATCGTGGCTCCTACCAAAGAACTTCTGCTTTATGAGCTTAAGGGTCACCTGATTTTTAATGAAGATGTAGAGGAAGTGCTTCCTGCCATCGTCTCCACCATTAATCCATATCTGGTAAAAAAGGTACAGGTTAAAGCGAAAGCGTAAAACCGGTTGGTGCGAGCTTTTAAACGTTTAGTCCGGCAAGAAGGATAAAAAACCCGATTGATTTGAAAGGAGCAAAAAAGCTTATGATTAAGAAGATTTTAGTTCCCCTGGATGGTTCCCGTCTTGCCGAAAAAGCCCTGCCTTATGCCATCTGGCTGGCTAAGCGGCTGGACGCGAGTTTAATCGTAACGGTAGCCAGTACCTTAACCGGGGAAGAAATGGGTAAAGACAAAAATAAGAATAAAGAAAATGGTAAAGCAAAATTTGAAACCCCCGAAGCTTACCGGGAAGTTATAAGGCAAACCATCACCGACCCAGCTTCAGCTTTATCCCTGGTTCCCCATAAATTAGAGATTCAGGTTGCTTATGGAGAGCCAGTTTCCGAAATTAGTGAAATCACTTTCTATGAGGAAGTAGATTTGATTGTAATGGCTAACCCTCGTCGCAAGGATTTTGGGTATTTATTTTTGGGCAATCTTGCAGCCGAAGTAGTACGGCAAGCAGAGGTGCCTGTCCTACTCCTGAACTCAAATTTAGCAGGAGAGGCTAACCAGTCCTTGCAAAAAGCACTGTCTAACCATACTGATAATTTCACTTTTGAAAAAGGTGGCAATAAAATTCTCTTAACCCTCGATGGAGGTGTAGTAGCTGAGTCGGCAATCAAGGTAGCGGTGGAACTGGCCAGACAACTTAGAGCTACCCTCCACCTGCTGCGGGTAGTACCTGAGCCAGATCCTGGAGCTGCAGCCTTGATCGCTTCATCTTCTGTGGCGCTTTGTGAAAGGGAAAAGTGGTTTAACCGGGCAGTAAAGTACCTAGAAAGGCTTCAGGCAGAGTTGCTTGAAAAAGATCTCAAGTGTGAACAGGAAGTAAGATCTGGCCAGACCTCGAGGAAGATACTCGAATATGCCCAGGAACTACAACCTACCCTGGTTGTAATGGCGACCCACGCTCGTAGCAGGATAGGCCAAATATTTTTAGGGAGCGTGGCACACGAGGTTACACGGCAATACCCTGGCCCGCTTATCCTGGTTCACCCTTCCCATTTTAGCAAGCTAGACCAATGCCCTGGAACGGTAGAACAATCAACCCAACCATCTTAAAACTAAATTTTGACCTTAAGCCATTAAACTGTACTGAAACTAGAAAAGTAGATGTACAGCTTAATGGTAAGCTTAGCGGGATGTTGAGCGTGAACGGCTATACCGGACAGGTCTGGTATCATACCAGGCACGGTCAATTCCTCCAGATGGTTGATTACGGAGCCTAATTTAATGGTATGGTGCAAAACTTAGCAATGAAAAGTGCTAAACCATTAGGTATCCCAAATTAGTCTATCAATGGCGAATAATTAAAACATCAGTGCTATTTCGAGAATCGGGCGGCGAACCACAGGGTACCTATAAATTGTGGTTCGCTGTTGAGCGATAATTAGATCAGCTGCCTCATTCTGACTTTTAGGACGCGCCAGCAGCTGCCATTCCGCAGTCAGATCTGCCAGCGTCACCTCATCGGGAATAATAGCGAGAAGCTCCTGAAGGGTAGCTGCCAGATGCTGTGCCCGACCCGCTGGCTGCATTTGCTGTTTGACAGCTTCAATAAATTGATCGAAATCCATTTTGTTATATCTTTCTTTACTAACTCACAAGCATACGGATTGGGCGATAGGAGGTGCCCTGGGCTTGTGTCCGCCCCAACCCCTTCTCCTACCATGCCTCCAGGTCCCACTGAGGTCTGCATGTGAAGGATGATTGATGGCGGTTTCTCTTTGCTTTGCTCGCTACCTCGTATTAGCTTTTGTGTGCCAGGATAAAACCTGCCCCAGGGAAAGCCGAGAAGCGTGGGGGGGCCATCTCCTCCGTTTCCACTTGAGAGAAACCGGCCTCCTTTAGAAGGGCAACCAGATCACCAGTACTGCTCCCCCCGGCATGAAATCGTCTGGACTGGCCCTGGCGTTCCTGTGGGCGCTTGAAATCGGCAATTACCACCCGCCCTCCAGGTTTGAGCACCCGGGCGATTTCAGCTAGTCCTTGACGCTTGAGACCAGCACCCAGATGATGCATCATAATGGTACTTAGCACCACGTCGAAGCTCTGATCGGGGAAGGGGAGCTGCTCGATCGTTCCAATCTGGAAATCGATGGGTCGCTTTTGCCGGTCCGCTTTAGCGCGGGCTCTGGCAATCTGCTGGTTACCAGGGTCAATCCCGCAGACCCGGCCACTTGCACCTACATATTGCTGGACTTCAATCGCGAGTGTGCCAGTGCCACAGCCCACATCCAGCACCTGCTCTCCACTTCTAAGACGGGCCAGGTGGAGCGTCCTTTGTCTCAGCTCGTGCATCTTACCTTGGAATAAGAAGATGTCGCAGAACCATTCCGTCAGGTCATAGCGCCAGCCCTGGTCGAGGATCAGCCCTTTGGTCTGTTTGAGCGAGGCCTCGCCTGTTTGGCCTTTGTGGCGATGGGCGAACCATGAATGCATAGATCTTGCTCCTTTTACCTGAAATCTTGTGTGTTACCAATAGACCCTCTGGCTGAAGTGGGGCGCGGTCACTTCCCACAATTATAAGTGAGAGAGGCCCAGACTCTCCGAGATGAACTGTTTGACTATTTCTTCGGGCTGGTTAGCAATCACCGAAATATTCCTCCCTTTGGAAGGTATATTGCCTCATCATTTGCTTTATCTACATACTGTAGTTTATCTTTACTTATGTCCTCTTTTCAAGTATCTTTGAGAAACTATGGTTGGTCAAGAAGCAAAAAATGCAATTGTGTAGAATAAGCGACACCAGGAAGGAAATTGTAGATGAAGACCGCGGCGGGACAAGCCGATTTACGGATCCGGCGCACTCATAAATTGCTATGGGAGGCCCTGATGGCCGAACTTTCCGAGCGTGCATTTGAGGAGATTAGTGTTAAAGACATTTGTGAGCGGGCTATGGTACATCGCACGACTTTCTATAAGCATTATGAGGATAAGTATGCTCTGCTGGAGCAAGGGATGCGCCAGATGTATGATGCCCTGGTGGCAGAATGGCACCGGCCACTTAGCCCCTTCTCAGTAGATCAACCTCCTTCTTATTTTATTCATCTATTTGAGCATGTGGCCCAGCATCAGCAATTCTACAAGCTGATGCTGTGTGGAGAAGGGGTTGGTCAGTTTCAGAAGCTGGTCAAGGATTATATTACAGAAGTAGCTGAGGCCAAGGTACACGAATTGATCCCATCTAGTCAACCGCCCACCTTTCCAACGGCCATGCAGGTGCAATTTTTCGCGGGGGGCGTGCTCAGTCTGCTAGCTTGGTGGCTTGAGAATGACATGCCGCTTTCTTCTCATCAAATGGCGCAATATTTGCTGGCACGCCATGGCACCCTGCCCTATCATTCTTGACGCTCGCTCTCGTGTGAGATACGGCTATAACGGAACTTGAAAGAGCAGATTTATGATAAATTGAGGTTACACTCATTTTTTAGGTAATCTAACCCCAGCCGACTATGAAAGAACTTGGTTAGCTACGTATAAGAATTGATTTGGAAGCGTGTCCATTAAAGATGCACTGCTTACTACTTCTGGGTCCCGACCTATAAAAACTCTTTGAGGCCCAGCACAAGCATAGTTGTAAATTTGCTAGAAAACAAAGGCGAGATGGAATGGAGTTAGATAACAATAGCTCCTTCACAAGGAAATAGGGAACGATAAATTATATATAAACGATAAGCGGTGGTTTTTTGAAGCTAAATTGCCGAAATTCTAAACAGCGTAAATGCGCCAAAATGGGCAAAAAAATAGAAGGTGCTGCTTTTCTAAACATCTTATCCAGCCTAACTTTGGGTAACGAAAGCCGCCTTTTTAATCAAAAGCAGCTTTCGTTATTCTCTCAGTTAATATGAATAGGGAAAAAGGCAGCAGTTTTGCCAATTGCCGCCGCTATTTCATCAGGATTAGTGTAACGTGCCCGGACGGTGCCGCTTTCCTGGTCGGCGTAAACGGCAAAGTAGGTTAGCTTACCGGTAAGCAGCCGGACGAGGACCTCTTCGGCGAGGCTGGCCGCAAGTTTATTAATCGTCATAGATTGAGCATTGACCGCAACTAGTTCCGCACAAGACATTCTTTCACCTGCGCCTGGTAGCTCTTCCGGTAAAGGATCTAATAATTCAGGGTGTTGCAGGGTTGGAGACGGCAAAGCGTTACAGGATAAGCTAAAGGCTTCCCGTAAATCTTCTACCTTGTTGTGTGAGCCTATAAGAACCTGGCAGCTGGACTTTGAATTGCCACAATCAATGTGCCAGATAGCTGGAGCTTGTCGGTTATTTTCATTACTATCTAAAGCTTGTGCCAGGGTACGCCGGGCAGCAGCATTGTCAACTGCGCCAAGTAGAATGGTTACTGGGCGATTATAGCTGTAACCATAATGATCACCTAGACCCAATTTGCGTGGGTCAAACGGCTGTAAATAGGTTGTTATCGGAATGCCCCAGGCGGCTCCATACCTTAATGCCAACACTTCGGCCTTGTGTAACCCAATTTCTGCCGGGCTGAAGCACTGACGCGGCACGTTTTGTGGCTCGATTTTATCGAAGTCCCAAAATTGTACCTCAACCTGACGGCCCATGCGCTGTAATTCCCAGGCTACTCGCGCAATTCCGCCCGATAACCAACTACCAGTACCCCCGCAGCCAACTAACACTAACCGAACCAGCCGGTCGCTACCACCCGGCACAATTACAGGTTTTGATCTTAGCAAGCCCAAATTAAGCTCCAAAGAACGTGAAGTAAACATATCCTCGACTCCCTTCTACCAAGCAACTTCTCTTTCCTGCTCGTTTTGTGTTAAACAATCCTGAACTCCTTGCGGCAGTTCCAATACAGTACTCGCCGCTACTTCCCAAAAGTGACCAAAAACACCCACCCTTAGCCGAATTTCACCTTGCTCGAAAATACGACCAATCACGCCAAACAGCCGGAATGACCGCGCCTCATCCCGGTTGTCAGTCATTGAGAAGAATGCTCGCATAGTGTGATGACTGTGAATTTCCAGAATAGCCCTTTCGTAGCTTGAGCCTGTTCCACTTTGCACAGGTTTGACGCTACTGTTTGTCTGGATCTGAGCGGGAATTTCAAGTTGCCAGCTACTTGCAGCATCGCTATAGCTAAAATGAAATAACTTCTCTAGCGGCAGGTTTTGTGCGTCCCTGGCCTTTCGGGAGAGTTCTATCATTTGAAGAGTAAGCTCCTGCGGTACTGGCGGGTAGTCCATTCTGAGGTAGGGGTCGAGATCAGGTAAGCCTCGTACCTGATACTGGGCGAGGGGCATCAATACTTCCATTCCGATGCGCTTTGCCCGTAGATAAAGGCCGTTTCCGGCCAGCCAGTATTCATAAAGAACAGTTGGCCCAATAGGTGGCATATTCCCACCTTCAAAAATATTGTAAGTTACTAGTTTTGACATCTCTTCATGATCCTTTCTATGATCACGGTTAACATTCAGCGATTGGGTGAATGGACTAAAAACCAGCCTTCCCGTTGGCACTTTTTATTAATCGTTCCACCAATCCACAAATGGTTAAGCCTTCCCGTTCCCAGTTGTTCTTGAAAGGTACTAAATCTCTTAATGGAAAATGCTTCTGCTTGCCCCTTCCACCTGTACTGGCAATTTGGCCTAACCCGTTCAAGACATTTTCGGGATAACGTTTCGATTTACCGGCTACCAAATGACGATTGAAAGGTGACGAGATAAAAAGCTTCCAGGCTACTGGCAGGTTTTGGGTTGTGGCAGGCTCGACTCGATTGCTACCCCAGCAAATCCGTCCGTCGGGATACACGTTTGGCAGCGGCACGTGATAAGCCCCCGCTTGGGGCGTGAATTTGCTATCCTTAATCGCCCACAGGTAATAATTTGACCCTGCTCCAGCGAAAACCAGACCTGGTAAGGAAACTTCTACAGCTGCCAGTTCATTTTCGCCTTTGCCTGGGGGAGTTTCTCCTATTTGTGGTTCGCCCCTTCCAGAGGGTAATGTTATCGATGGCATCCACAAAGAATGTTTGGCTGGTGGTACAAACATCACGGCCCACTGTCCACCCTGACCATAGCCCCACCGGCACATTTGAGGCGGTAGCCAGCCGCTATCCACCGGTTCCTGGCTGAAGGCTAACCTAACTGACTGTGCAGACAAAAATTTATAGCGAATGCTGCCGTCCTCACTTTGCGTTTGGTAGAGGTATTGCCCGTCTAGCAAGTAAAAAATATGACGAGCGGCATTCGCCCCCAATAATCCCTCCACTGTTTGAGAGTTTACTTGTGGGACAACTCGACTCAGCTGTTCGGGGTTTGGCTGTACAGACATTCGTTCCATAGTTCAATTACCTCCTGTAAATGAAGCGGGCTGGCCGTCAGCCAGTCTAATAATTTTTCAGCTTTTTCGAGCGAGGTTGTAGCCTCCTCGTAATGCTCGATTAAAAAATCCAGATCTTCAATACTCCACTCTAAAGGTTCAACTGGCATCTCGTCGGTGGGGTCGAGGAAGATATTGCCAGTGTCATGGTCGAGCATGTCAAAAGCCAGTGGCAGATAAGAAATCGGAACATCTTTTGCCAAACATATTGCTCTGAATTTATTCCAATCTACTTTGTGTCTTTTTAGCCCGGTAAAGGCCGCTTCGACACCTGCTCTGTGAGTGTCGAGATTAGCAATATTTCTATCTTCCTCGACGCTGCCACAAATCCGCAGTAGTAGCTGCCAACCAGCATGTAGTTCCTCGAACTCGTAACTCCACCAATCCGGGCCGAAACTAGGGATGTAAATACAATCCTCTCGTTCATCCCCTTCTAAATAGTAATCAAGGTAAATCGGGAAGAGTTTGTCCTCTACCAGATGGAGAAACTCTATTTCCTTTGGGCTGTAAAGGCCGTTTAGTTCGTTTAGTTCGTTATACTCTCCTCGAACTCGAAGGCTGGTAGAAGCGGTAGAGGCGGCAAATTCCTGGGGGAAATAATGGCGATAAAGTGATAAAAGGTTGGCGCTGTGCCAGAGGCTACGCAAATATGCCGTAGCCTCTGTGAAAGTTAAAGGTAGCCTTAAAGCATTAAAGTATTGCACAGCATTCCCAACCGTGGTGACTTTAGCCAGTGGTTGAGGCTGTTCCATCGCTAAAATCCTTTCGGTACACAGTTGGCCGGGATAGCTGGAGCAGTCTTCAAAAATCCCACCGTCTTCTCAATGAGGGCTGCTTCGGCCTCACCCTCCAGGGTAACGTCAGAAATAACCTTTTGGAGAGCTAAGCGTTCTTCCAGCGACAATCCCGTGCCGTTCTCTCCATCGCCGAACGGCTCAAGGCGGGTGAGTTGCCAGGCTAAGGCCAAGGCCGGGTTGAGATATTCAGGGGCTTCCTCCAAAACTGTCACAATAAGACCAGGTTGCCCCTTTTCACTTTCCTGGTCGTACCCCTTTGGGCCAGCCCGTTTGGAGATGGTCACTTTCAAGAAACCGTCTTTCTCCTCGCGAGTTATGAAAGCGTTAGCCAGGTCGGGATAATGGGGTGCCAGGGCGCGTTTTAGCATCTCATCGCTCCGGGCTATCTCGTCCTCAATTTCGATATTCATGCCATCGCCGCTCAAAATAATCTGAGCCATAATTATTTTCTCCTTGTGAATGTAAAAGTTAAAAGCCAATAGAAAGTCCGGTGAAAACTAAAAAGTCTCACCGGACAAAAGGATGCATCGGTTTAGGCTAAAAGAGGGTAAGTTGGGTAGTTTTACCCGTAGTTGGTTCAGGTTGTGCGGGCGGGGTATGGTCAGCATTGGTTACAAATGCTTCTCGATCAGCCTCTGTGGTTGCAGCACGCTTTGTTTCCGCCGATTTTGTCTCTGACCCCATCTGTGAGTGGGTTTCACCGGATTGTTTGCCAGATTTAGCCCTTGTAGCAGAAGCAGTCGGCGTTGTCTGGGCGGACTGTCGTTCCTTCTCCTTCTCCTTTTGCTTACGCTTTTTAACACGCTCTGGTAATAAGGCTTTTAGCCCGGTAAGCAAGTGAGCTAAAGGCGCGGTTTCCAGTAATGCTGTTACTTCCTCGCCCCGCAAGGCTGCACCAAATAGAGGTGCGTCCTGATCATTTCTGACTGACAAAATACCTAACCGTCCTTGTGGGTGGTCATCAGCAGGCATTAGTCCAAGTACAATGGTAATTGTACTGGCGTTATAAGCTGTTTCCGCCAGCTTTTCCTGGGCTTCCAGATATGCCTCTGCCTGGGTTTCCAGGGTATCATCGGTAGAAGTGAGAGTATTCTCATCTGGCATCTGTTGTTCTCCTTCAAGTAATAAAAGGGGTAGCAAGTCGAAAAACTTGCTACCCCTCGACAAGTTGTAATCAAGTAATTATTTGACATTAGCTGGTTTGACCGTCAACGTGGTGAAGAGTATCCCAATCAAAAGCCTGCTGATGCGCCAGAGGTTCGGGATTAGGATCACTAACACTATCAAGTAACTGGGCCGCCTCTCTGGTGAGTTTTTCCAGGGTCAGGAGAATTTTCTCTCCTTGCATATCCAGCAGCTCGGCATAAACTTCCGCTTTAGACTTCAGTTCCCGGTACGCCGTCAGCCGCCGGGCCACTGTGTCGGTTCTGAGTTTATGACTCTCGGCCTCTTCTACTAGCCGCTCAAGGTCACTCTGCATCCCGGCCAATTCGCTCATAAAATCGCGGTGCGCTGCCCCGGCCAGTTGTTTCTTCGCCCCTGCACCATCCAAAATTGGCAACATCAGCAGAAATTTGTCGCTGACGTAACCGGCAGTGGCAGGTAGATCGTCCACCAGCTTCCTTAGTCCGTCCAGTCTGGCACGATGGTGTCCAGGCACAAAGTAAACACCCCCTAACCGCCTCAAGGAGAAACTGTCCAGACCATTCACAACCTGTCGGAGTAGCATCGAAATGTCACGAGACTGGTGATGCTCCCGGTAGTAGTGGAATAATTGCTGGATCTCGGCATTTACGGTGGTTAAACTTGAGCCGCCCTCCTCTGTATCTAACTTGTCAGTGTCGGGTTCGTCTGGTTCAAAACCAAGCTGGGAGTAAGAAAGGCGAATATCGTGGGTTTTCTTGTGCAGGAAAACCCGTAATTGGGTGGCATAGGACAGGCCAAGGGCGGCTAGATCAAGGTGTTCGACTACCAGCCCGAACACCAGCCAATCACTTTGGGGGCTATTAATCTTCCTGATCAAATTCTTGCGGGCGCGATTGTGACCCTTGCCCTTACTCTGGTTGGTATCTTCGCCAATATCGCCTGCGTCGTCTATTTCGAATTCCAACGCTGTGTCGAGTTCGAGCAAACAACTCGTAACTGCCTGATTGTGCAACCATTTGACCAGCGCCCGGCGTAAGGCGGTGGTTGGAGTAGGGCGCTCTGGTCCAGTGGTGGTAAAGCCGACCTTGTGCAAAGCTTTTACCAAATCGTGGTGAGCGATCTCAATGTGCAGGAGATTCCACTGCACCGAATAGCCCAGAACTGGAAGGGTGCCCACTGACTCTTCCAGTTCGCGGGTGGTCAAGTTGCCATTGGCGCGAGTGCCATTAGTCATAGTATTTGTCATGGTCATAGCTGATAGCGACCCGTCGATTTATGGCAGAAGGTTCAATCCATTCCGCCGCAAAGATCGAGTGGCATCCTCCTTTCGAGGTACTAAAAGGTGAATACACAAAAATGGACTTCTAACAGGAGTAGAAGTCCGTAAAGAAAGAAGTAGAGCCGGGAATTTCAGGCGAGAAGGGCCTGCTTTATGCAAAGACTCAATTCGTCCAGTGCTGTTTCCAGTTCGGTTGGTACAAAATCTTCATCGGCGGAGGGGAAAGTTGTTTTGCGACCAGCATATTCCAGCACCAGCCCACCAGCGGCCCTGAGTTGTCCAAATTCAACCAGCATTATGTCTGGGTCAAAGCTCGTCTTGATCCGCTGGGTAAGTTGCCGGATGCGCTCTAGCAAATTACGCCCGGTTATCTTGCCAATCCCAGTCCTGACGTTACCAACCAGCGTGTGTTTGAAGCTTGGAATGTTGCCAAAGGAGCCATCTTCAAAAGGAACATTTTGGTAGCCTTTGCGTTCCTTCTGGCTGACCATTTTGCCGAACTCAAAGCGGGCAGAGGCCGCACTGCCAAACTGCTTGGTTTGAGATTGGTATTTGCGATTGCCGCGCCTACCCCAAACGGCGATGTAATCGCCCGTATCGGTGTAAGCACCAGCCCAGATTTTATCCGAGTTTTCAGCCGGATCGTAGAAATGCCCGGCCCACTCCGCCAGTATTTGCATGATTATTACCTCACTTTCGGTTAGCTGCCTGCTTGACGAGACGAGAAAGAAGAACAAAGGCTGGCAGGCAAAGCAAAATCAGCCCTGTTCTTGTCATGGGTTTCACTCAAAGATGGTGTTAGAGTTGTCTTTTGATAGGTTGGATTGGTCAGAGAGACTGGAATTGACGTTAATAGTTTTGTTAAGGTTAGTTGTAAGGCGGCTATTGGAATTGCTGGAGTTGAGGTTAGTGATTTTGGTGTGCTTGGATCGGCGCTTTGCTTTCCGGGTCGGCCCAGTCATTTACCCGCTTTTCTTCTTGGGGCGCAGGTAAACTTTTTGAGAGTGGGTACTCTATTCTAATGAAGAAGCTAAATGCTGAACATAGTATTGAGAGCTTCACCATCATCGGTTAAATCCAGTAAAGGCGTGACGCTTTCACTTATCTGGGAAAGTTGCTCGACCCCGTAAATCTCCCCGATTAGGACTGAGTAACTGCGCATTTCGCGTTCTTTACGCCGCCGGTTCCATTCAGACACCGATGCGGGCGGAATTTGTACCTCCCCATCGCTGACAATAATCACATCCGCCCGGTTAAAGGCTGCCTGGTCTACCAAATGAAGGGCCTGCGCCATCCACCCGGCGTAATCTGTACCGCCGTCGTAGAAATGTTCGGCAGTCGCCATAACCTCGAGTGGCGTAGCTTTCCCCTTGGAGAAAACATCTACTCGTACCTGATCGGGACTGGAAAAGTGAATAATGGCAATATCTCGCCTTTGCAGCCGGGCGATTGCCATCAGGGCCAGGGCCGCCCCTTTACTCCAGACCTCACGGGTTAAACCATCCTGGGTAGTGGTGGTCATTGAACCGCTAGAATCAAGGGCCACAATGATCGGGCCGCGACCCTGCGGTTCCTGTTTATCCAGTTCATAAACCAAAAGCTTCTTTTCGGCGTACCGGGCGTAGAAGATTGTTTCCAAAATCGGGTCGGCCAGAAGCGCGAATTCGCTTGTTACCAGATGGGCCAGGTCGTTACCAGTTTTAATACCGACCACTTCATCGGGTGGCTGTTGCACCTTGTTTTTCTGGATAGAGAGGGCGATGCGGGTAAATCTGCCACAAACTTCGGCTATCCTTGCCAGTTTGGGATTGGCTTTTACCTTGATTGCCAGCTTAACTTTCTCAGCAATCGTCAAAGGATTGTCGCCAGTTCCACACAGGCCCGTCCCAGAGTCATAGCCGCCACTGTAAGCCTTAACGGCGGCGTTCAACTCCTCGATTTCCTGTTTAGCCTGAGTAATAGCGGAACGCACTGCTTGTCGGGCAGCGTTCTCAACCTTTTCAAGCTCTGGTGGGGCAGCCAGCTTTTGAGCCAGTTTATCCCGGTTGGTAATGGCTTTTTTGGCTTGCTCTCCAAGTTCATTTGCTCGGTTCGCCAGTTTTTTAGCCGCTTCCTGGTCGGGATTCTCGCTTGCCAGCGCATCGAGTGTCTCCGCCTGGCTCATCAGAGTCTGAATTTGCTCCTCTAGCCGGGCAAGCTCATTGATACGTCTGGACGTAGCCTTGTCCAAACTGGCAAGCATCCTCTCACTCGCGCCCACCGTCGCAATAGCCGCCGCGATTTCGTCCCCGACGGTGGCATGGTGTAACTCCTGATACTCGCCGGTGGACAACATTTGCTCAACCATTTGCCTGTTTAACAGGTGACTGGTCGCCATTTCGTGAGTGTCAAGTAGCCCAATAACGGGTTTATGGAAGGCATAAAATACGTCCCGCACCAGCGCCGAAGCTGTTGTTAGTATCTCTTTTCGTTTTAATGAAGCTTCATCCAGCTTCTTATAAGTGGCCTGAGCCTCATCGAACGCCTGAGCATCATAAATGTCATGCACGACTGCCTGGGTATTCTCCGCCACCGGCCTTTCCGAATTAGACGCAAACTCCACCTGTATAAGGCTATTGTTCTGTCCTAAATTTTCCTGCGTCATAGGTAATCCTTTCTCTATTCCGAATACTAATCTAATAACCACTTGTAGAGTAGGGCGGGTTGAAACTGCTATGTAGTTTTAAGTTCAACCCACCCTACCAATGTTTAGGACTACGAAACGTGTTCTACCAGCTCATCCCGCAGCTTACTGATTTGAAGAATGATGTTCTCAATCTTGTTGAGGTTGCGAGACCCACTGGCAGTATTAAGGGCCGCCACCACTTGCTTGATACCATCGCGCCCACCGGTTTCAAGGGTGGCCCGGTGTTCGGGGGCGCAACTGGTAATAATATTTTGAAGCACAGTTTTGAGCTTACCGACTGCTTCCACGATGATGCGTCCTTTCTCATCTTCGTTGGCCGACTTCTTGTAAGCGGCAAGGGCTGTCTGATGGATGTTAGAAGCACCATCAAAATATTCGATGGCCTTTGCCACCGCCGGGTTCGCCAGTTGTCCTATTTGCTTTTTGATGTCGGCCCGTTGTTCAGGCGTATTCCAGAGAGCATGGTCAAGAATAACCAGGTCGTCTTCCTCAACCGTTTGCCGTCCTTCAATAAGAGCGTGGGCCTGCAAGAGTAAGAGACATTGTCCCCAGCGCCGGTCACTGGCAAAAATACCTTTCGCGCCGAGTTCCTTTCTTAGCTTGAGGTAAGTTGCTCGAACCGAAGCCGAAAAAGTTATCTGCCGTGCTTGAGCCTGTAACGAGTGTAAATCAGTTAAACCCAGAAAAGCAGTTGGAGTTACAGGCGGGGTAGTAAGGAGGTTGACCAGCTTCTGGAAGCCCGCGTCACTTACCGGATTTATCACCAGCCGCAACAGAAACCTGTCCCAGAAGGCCTCTAACTCTCGACCTTCCGGCATTTCGTTACTTGCTCCAAACAGGCTGATAAGGGGTAACTTCAAGCGGGCCACTCCGCCATTATCAAATTCGCGTTCGTTTAGCACAGTCAGCAAAGCGTTTAGGACAGCCGAGTTGGCCTTAAAAACCTCGTCCAGAAAGGCAAAGTGGGCTTCGGGCAATTTGTGGGTGAGAGTGCGCCGCCGCTCATCGTTCTTGAGGGCAGTCAGGCTAACCGGGCCGAACACCTCGTCCGGGTCAGTGTATTTGGTCATCAGGAGCGTAAAGCAAGTTAAACCAGTGCTACCGTTACCACCGGGATGGTTTTCACGGATGCGCTTCGCTAGTTCGGTTACGATGAGAGACTTGCCACAACCAGGAGGGCCGAGTAACACAATGTTCTGTCCAGCGACAAGGGCCACTAAAGCTGCTCGGACTGCCTCGACCCGCTCAATCAGCACGGTATTAAGTTCCGCTTCCAGATGGTGCAATTGAGCTAGAGGTGTCGCGTTCGCGGGCTGGGCTAAAGTGGCGGTTAAACCATTCCCCTCCGTGAGATTGAGATTACTAACCCCATTATGGTTAAAGTTGCTCATGAGGATGCTATCCTTTCCTGTGTGAAGTTGACATAAATAGTTCCTGCTCCCTGAATCAGAGAGCAGGAACGCCAAGACAGAAGCTAAGACAAATTTCTGCGGTATACGTAAAGTTAATTTCAAGGGAATTAGATCAGCAGGGGGAGTTAAACCAGGGGAGGAGCTTGAAGCCAGTGTGGTCAACCATCCAGGCTTGCCAATTCCCACTTTGGACAATCACATCGCCGACCGAAGTAGAGCGCTGCGGTTGTAGGGCGACGGCTTTGACTGGCTCATTTTCCCGCCAATCGTATTCGATATGGTTGGTCAGGCGATAAACTTCCTGTGGTGAAGTTGCCTGCACCAGGGCGACCAATCGAAAGTAAGTGTCGCGGTTGTTTGTTTGCCACAACTCAACTTGAGGCAGGAACATCGTGTCGGGATCGGTGTTGTGGTAAACCAGCCAGTAAGTCAGAGCTTTATTGGACATAAGCTTTTCGCCTTTCTTTGCTAAAGTTCTGGGTCATCCACTTCCCGCAAATGGTCTCTCAAGGCCCGGTCAAGTTCGGGGTAATGGTCGGCTAGAAACAGGTTGGCGGCAGCTACGGTGTGTTCCACAGGAGCGTAGGGGTGGTCGGTAATGTCAAAGATTACGAAGCGAGTTTCGGACGAAGCTACATTTGGGTGCGAGTGATAGGGAGTGTTCTGCGGGTCAAGCGAGGGCGGAATAGTAGGCATATCCTCATTGTCGCCAGTCACAATCACGATTGGGATTTTCACCTGCACCCCGATGTAATAGCGTCCCGGCAACAGATTTTGCTTTTCCTGGTCGGTAAAAAACACTTTTATAGTACTCAATGGTTAACCTCACTTTCTCAAAAAATGAAACAATCGGTAAATAAGAACTGCCCTGTTTCATTGACGGGTGAATACAGAGCAGTTCAAACTAAAGTAGCAAAGCTGGCTGTTGCCAGATTGCACTTCCTGCTTCCTTTATATATAGGAGGGTATAGGGGTTACATAGGGTAGCCGAATAGAGTTAGAACATAGAAAGCTGAAGGGGAGAAACGGGAGTATTTCTCTTTCTGCCGTTCCCGGCCAGTTTCTTGTGACGGGCAGTCAGCAAAACTTCCCGCAACTCCTCCAGAGTAGGCTTAGAACCTTGGATTTCAACCTGGGTCAGGGTCGAAGGTGCGGCGGGTGGCATAGACATAACCAGTTGCCGGGTTTCGTCTGGTGCAGGAAGCGTACTATGCTTACCAACCTCAGTCTTCACAGAAATTTGCGTTTGTGGCACGCCGTTCAAAGCTGCCGCATCAGAAATGGTAGAGGCGTAGATGCGCTCAATTGCCGCTTCCAGTTCTGCCGGGTTCGCTTTTTCGTCTTCCAGAACAAAGCGAGCCGCTTCCAATTCTTGCTCGTGCAAGGAATTGAACAGGCCCTCTAAACTAAGACTGCTCATCTCTCCATCGGCCAGAGGTTTCTCGACACTAGCGGCAGCATGGTCGGTATCACGTCGGGAAAAATTACCGTTCCCGGCAATCGCCCGTGCCAGTTCCAGGAGCGACTCGCCATCCTCCCCATCATCGGCCATTTCCACCAGCCCGTCATTAGAAAGCTCGCCTTCTAAAACCTGGCTGGCTCTGACCTTTTTGGCAATCAGGGTCAGACCGGTATGCTGGGCGGTTCCTTCGTAGACCATGTGATAAACCGTAATCGGTAGTTTCTGGCCGATGCGCCAGCTCCGCCGGGAAGCCTGTCGCATGATGTAGGTTGAATATTGAAGTTGCCAGAAGACCAATGTCGGAAATGACAGCAAATCTAGTCCAGTCTGAATCGGTTTTGGGTGAGATAACAGCACGTCCACTCCCGCCTGAACTTGTTTTGCTACCCACTCTTCCCGATCTTCCGGCTTAATCCGGTCGCTGTTGAGAAAGGCTACCTTCGCCCCGGCCTCTTCCAGCACACCTTTCACCCGCGCTACTACACTACGTGATTTGGTGTTGGCTAGAAAAACCAGCATCCGCCGTCCGCTGCACCGTTCCTGCCTGTACAGGTCAACTAAAGCCTGCTCTTTGGGATAACGTTTATCTTCAGGCAGAGCCTGAGCTGAAGCTACTGGCTTCTTGTCCTTCGGATCAAGCACAATCTCGGTACGGGTAGGGTTATCCGGCCAGGCCAGTAAGGAGTTAGCCATGGCCCCCAACAGGCGAGTACTACCATTTTGCAAGGCGGCTTTGACGGCAGTTATGAGGTCGGTTTCCAGTTTCTGATACTGCCCAGCCTGGGTATTAGGATCGCCAGCGTCGCCATCCAGTGGTAAAGTAATAACCTTCTCGGTATAAGGCGGCAGGTCACGAGCTACATCAGCCAGTTTGAGAAAAACAGTACAGCCAATCAGCTTGAGCAGAATCGCCGGGTTCATTCCTGGCTTTTCAACCCGGCGCTCGTGGCTAAACTCCCGCCGGTCACTCATCGCCCCGTCCTCTTCCACCTCGCGGTTATCGCTGCTTTTGGTGAAAATAGTCCGCTCGACAATACCATATTTCTGAACCCACAAATCTTCTTCGTCCAATCTGAACTCTCGCCGAATATCCCGGCTAAAGCGCCACAGGATAAAGAAGAGATTACTGGCCTTGCCGCCGGAAAGGGTTCCGGTCAGGCTAATAACTCGCTTGATGGCTTCGGCCAGGATACCGGCACAAGCACCTTGGGCCGAACCTTCCGCCTTAACCTCATGCACCTCGTCCTCGATTAAAGTGTCGAAGAAGCCGCTAAGGTGACTCTTGATATAATGGGCGAGTGGCACTTTGCGTGGCCCCTCCTGTATGAGGGTATCCTGTGGTGCGGCAAAGAGACGAACCGATGACCCGGTGAAAGCGGCGGAACTCGCCGGTACAGGTGAGCATTTAGTTTGCCACAGCGGTTCGTCACAGAGCAGAGGTTTGCCATTCTTACCACAAGCCATGTCAGTCCAGGCTTTTTTCTCAGCCTGCCAGATCCGGCGTGGAGCGGGACATTTTAGCTTTTTACGCCCTAACTCTTCGACGAGCGTAAGGGGTTTTTCATCCTTATCCGTTACCGGGCTACCACAGCGCGGACAATAGGCCAACCTTACTGTCTCGCCTTCGGCATCCCGTCCTCGTTTGAAAGCGGCTGCGCCTTGCCAGCGTGACCCCAACTTCAAATCGGTGCGGCTAATTACTACAAAGTACGGAGGCAAAGCGTCACTACCAATGTCCCCGCTCTTACCTTTTTTCGCTAGTTCTGTCTCGAAATGTCGAATGCGCCGGATCGCTGCCCGTAATTCACCGACATTGGACACAATCTCGGCCTGAGCACCGGGTACGGTTTGGAGGATTTCACGTACCCACTTCTTGACCAGTTGGGGCGGACATTCCACCAGCACTCGTCGCCCCCCGCTGAGCCAGGCGGCTGCCGTTCCCATCAAACTTTTCCCAACTCCCATTTCCGCTGCGAAAATCGCGCAATTTTGTAAGAGTAACGAATACGCCCCGGCCACAATCGCCACTGCTTGCCCACCAAGCGGTTTACGCCCCAGGCGAGTAAGACCCGCTTCAAGCTGACAGGTGGTAGGATTGTTTTGGCCGGGGACATATAGGGGCGGGTAGTTGCTTAACATTTGGCGACGAATACTGTTACCGAAGCGTTCGACAAAAGCGGTCATCTGAACCTGCTCAATTTCCGTAACCTCACCAGTTTGCAAATCAAGCGCGCTCAGCTGGCTTTTGACTACCTCGCGCTCAGTCCGAGATTTGATACTACCATCTTCATCTTTTTCCACCTTCTTGAGTTTGTACTCCTTGAAGGTGCGCCCCTTAACCAATACCCGCAGACCGTCGTCATCTTCCAGCACCAGGTTGTTAAGTAATCCAACGGCGGTCAGCATAGCAGCTTGCCCTTCCCTGAGAGGGGTGAGTGGGCGGTGTAGCATGTGCCCCTGATTTTGCTCAAAATGGCTACCTACTAACTCTTGCAAGTTACGGTTAGCCCATACGCCTACCTGTCTGGCTTCACTCAGGGCCTGGATTGAGTTATATTCCCCACTGGCAAAGAGCGAAACGGGGCGGTTACT
Organism: Chloroflexia bacterium; assembly: GCA_036261665.1. Lineage (GTDB taxonomy): Bacteria > Chloroflexota > Chloroflexia > Chloroheliales > Chloroheliaceae > 54-19. Next base: position 76,025 of record DATAKM010000014.1, on the reverse strand, counting down.
CTGGCTTAGGGTGAGCGTGTATTTTATTTCGTCATCACTAACACCGAGCGAGTACTTGTCAGGTAAAGGTGGGTACACCTTTAATCTTTCCAGTTCCTCGCTGACTTCCGGGTAGCAGGGCAGGTTGGTAGCTTCTACCAACCTTTCTAGTTTTGCTACTTCGCCTGGGCAATTCAGAGGTGGAAGACCTTTCGGCCCGGCTTCGGCCAGAAACTTGAGTTGCTTCGCCGTAGTTTTATCCTCAAGTACGGTTTCTCGCCGTACCCCGAACAAAACCACCTGCTTGAACACGTTATATTCACTCTGAGGAAATCGGAACACTTTAATGTCCTGGTAGTAGTGCGCCAGGAACTCAGCACTAATTGCCAGTCGCGATTGTGGAACAATATGTACCAGAATGCCGCCCGGTCTCAGGTAAGCTGTCATCCGCTTGAGGAAGGCGTGTTCCAGTCTCTTATCTTCATCCCCGCTATCGTGATACGGCGGATTATGGAACAGCAAATCAAAAGCCTTTTGCTCAACCCTTGCGGTGAGGGCGTTAGTTTGCAAAAGCCGGGTGAAATGAGGGGCGGCTAGTTCCGCGCGGTTTCTATGGAGCTCAATACCAAACAGTTCTGCCCTGGTCACTTTGTGAGGTTCGGCATAGCAAGTTAGCAACCGGGTTAGAAAGAGGGCGGCGCTGCCTCGACCCGCACACGGATCGAGTATTCGCAGAACACGCCCTGCCGTATCCGCCGGTATTTCAAGCACTCTGGCAATTCCGGCGACAACTCGCAAAGGACTCGGGTAGTATAGGCCGTTAGCCACAGCAATAAGTCTTGCCATAGAGAAAGCTCCTTTCGGTCATTTTTAGGTTTAGCAAAGAATTAAAGTCGAAAGGGAATAATGAGTTAGAAAGAGATGTAGAAGCAGAAAACTAGGAGCAGGTGAGCTTGCCAAGCCGGATAAGGTCAGCCACTTCCTGTTGCAGTAGTTCCTCTTCCGGTTTGCGGCATAAATAGGCTTCAATTCCGGCACATTCCAGCCGGGAGATTTCACCATTTTCTAAAGCGCGGTGCCAGAGAGTAGCAGCCCACTGCGGATGCAATGGCAAATTCACCAGTGAGTTAAGCCGGATGTAATACAGGTCTGGTAGTTGTGTGTCCTGTACTGGCAGAGGCCCACTACTCGAATTTGGAGTACGCTCAATAGCCGCATGAGGCTGAAGGAGTAAAAACTCGCTGATAGCTGGGCTGGTTGCCGGGCTAGGTTTATGGCTTCTGGCTATCGGCGAATTTAGAAAGGCGATTTGCGGCAAAAGCACGCCCTGAAAAGCACAGGCGGCGGGAAGCTGAGCCTTGAAAAAGTTCCAACCGCCGGTGCGCTGCCCTTCGGCGGGTTGTACCATAATCGGTTTCCGCCCCGGTTCTTTTTGAACATCAATTTCCTCTTCATCTTTAGTAGCTGCTTCGTCCTCACTTTCGCAGTACAGGACGACATTTTGGGGAGGATTATTAACCAGTCCCGCCCAGATTGCCTGCACAGCGGTTTTATGTCCAACCATCGAAACATACCACAGGTAGGCTCTGGGTTGCTCACCAGTTCTATCAAGCTGATAAGCATAGCCTTCTAAGTCAGCAGACATTCCACCCAGCCTAATTTTGTTAAAAGGTTCAACAGCACCTGAAGTTTGAGGCTGAATCATCCTGTCACCTCCCAGCTTTCTTGATATATTGCGACATTGCACCGGTTAGGTTGTAGCAGCGAAAAGGGCATCTCGACTTGCGCCCAGGTAGCCGTCCGCGAACCATCAGTTCGGCGGATGTTAACCATGCGAAAGCCATAGGCTTTGGATTGCTGGTAAAGGCAGTGCCGAATTACCGAGGTGACCTCTCGGAGGGTTCCCTCTAAGCCGAGTTTGCTCATCGCTTCGAGGGCGGCCAAGGCCGCAGCTTGCTCTCGGTCTTCAGTTGTAGGAAGCTGATAGCGGTAATAGCGGCAGGCCAGCGCGTTTGCTATTCGCAAATAGCCGCCCAAACCTTCTCTCACTTTTTCACTATCACGCCCCGCCGATGCCTCGGTTTTAGGCCGAGCTTTACGAAGAGTTGTTCCTGGCATAATATATTGCCATCCTTTCCGTTGATTTGAAACAAAATGAGTAGAATAGAAACTTGTACTTACAGCTTAGTTTCCCGTCTACAACAAAAAGGCTAACGGCGAGTGAGGCCGTCAGCCTTTTGGGTTTGTTTTAGTAATAAGGTGCTTTTTAGGCAGAAGGGTCAGAAGAATAAACCTGCTTTATCGCCTGCGCCAGTAAAGCTTCTCCTTGGGGTAATTCACCTAAATCGGCAATGTCCTTAACATTTGGGGGCAGTTTGACTACTTTCGCTCTGGGATTATCCAGGGTCGCCAGGAGTTCGGCAGTGGCTTTGGGGCCTGCTCCGGGGGTTCGCGTTCCATCGGGAAGCAGCTGGTCCGGGTCATTGTCGAAACAAATCAGTAATTGACCCAGATGCTCATTCGCCAAAATCTGCTTAAGAAACTGGATATTCTCGCTACCGAGGTTCGTGCCAAAGGAGCAAACTACTCGATAGCCCCATTGTCTGGCTAGGAGATAATCGAAAGGGCCTTCGACTAACAGCAGGTAATCGGTAAGTTCTGTTGAATTCGCAGATAAAGATCGGCTCAGATGCGGTTTTGGCAAGCGCAAGTGGAGATATTTTGAAGGGTTTTTCTCACCCGCGTTTTCAATCACATCTGATGTTTCGCTATTTTCAGGCCAGTCCATTTCCAGCCACCGATATGACTCCGATTGGCTGCACAGATACCGTCCGGTCAAACCGCGGGCTTTACCCTCGCCGTCAATGATGGGCAAAATAATGCGTCCGACCAACCTTTCTGCTCCACCCGCCCCTATTAGACCAATTTTAGTCGTCAGTGCCAGGTCTAAATGGTGACTTTTTAGCCAGCCAGCTAAGCCCACTCCTCTGGCGTAGCCTAACTTGTGTTCCTTGATAGTAGTTTCAGTTAGACCTCGCCCCACCAGATAGTGATAAGCCTGCGGGCAATTTTCTAGTTGCAAGTGGTAAAAGTTAGCGGTAGCCGCCAATATTTGCTCTACTTCCTCTTGTCGTCTGGCAATTTCAACCGTCAGATCGGTTTCTGGCCTTCGAATTTCCCGGTCAACGAACCCGGCCATCGGCACGAGGGTTGGCAACTTAACTTTTTCGCCTTCTAAACCAGATGGTTTAATAAGCTGCAAGGCCGGGCGTTTTTGCGGCAGCTGTCGCTTATGGGCCAGTTCTGCAAAGTGGGCTTTGATGCGGCGACGGAATAGTTGGGCCGGAAGTTGCAGACAATCTCCCAACAAATAGTCCATTGCCTCGCTATAGCTCTTGCCATAAAATTGCACCAGCACATCAATAGTATTCAGGCGACGACGGCAGCCGAAACAGTAGCAACTATTGGTGCGCCGGTAGAGGGTCATGGAAGCGGTATTATCGGCGTGACCCGGTAAGAAGCAGCAGACCTGGGGTGTAAATTTTCCGGTTGGGAAATTTATACCTACACTTCCCAGCAGATTTTCGATTGGTACCGCCTCGAGAGCTTGCTGGCGGTCATAATCCGTGTAGGTTAGGTAGCCGGTCAAGAGCTTGAACTCGTCGTCGCTCCAGCGATTTCTATGTAGCAGTTCCTCGGCTGTAACCTGTTCCTGGCAGCCAGCCTGGATGTTGCTTAAAACTTTAATCATAAACTTCTCCTTTTCTCAGGGTAAAATTGACAGAAAACTGGAAGGTGCTAATCGCCTTTGACCTTCCTCGGGTTTAACCCATTTTCGTCGGTCATACCTATGTTCAGATGTTTCAACCCAGAGTGGATAGCTGAGGTAGAGTAGATATTTGGCACGGGTTATGGCTACAAAGAAAAGCCGCAAATCCTCCAAGAGTCGTCCTGGTCCGACCGGAAACAAACCCTGTGTCAGACCCGGCACGAAAACTACCTCAAACTCTGCCCCTTTAGCCGCATGAATGGTTGAGATTATTACCGGGGTAGGCAGGTTCGGTTGGATTGGAGGTTCGGTTGGATTGGAGGTTGGTTTGCCTGACGCTTCCTTTTTTTCAAATCCATCTTCTACCTCGGTGTTAGAATTAAGAAAGCGATAGGCTAAACCATCGGCACTAAAAAGTTGTGAGAGGTAGTGAGCCTGCCGGTGAGTGCGTACCAAAACAGCGATGGTCATTTGCGGTAAATGTTTTTGCATTCGCCGAATCTCACTCACCAGGAATGCACCCTCCTCCGCCTCATCTTCCGCCTCGTAAACTGTAATTGGCAGATGACCCACTTCTGTAGGAGTAGTCTCAAGAAATCCTCCATATTTCCTGGTTGGGTCATCGGTCAATCGCGCTGGTCGGGTGATTTGTTCCCAGCCTAAATGCCAGGAGATTGATTGCGCTGCCCGGTTAATGGTTGGCCCATACCGGTATTGCACTTCCAGATGCAGTTGGGCTGGTTGAGGTAGTGCCTGGACGAGGCTGGCATATGCTCCACCGTGTAAATAGGTGAAGATTTGCTGCCTCTCGTCACCCACCGCAACTAATTGAGGTGTTAGTCTATTTCCACTCCGGCCCGGTTGTTCCTGTGTGCTGACTTGCATCAGGGCCAGTAACAACTCAAGCTGCCGTGGTGCCGTATCCTGAGTTTCGTCCAGCAGCACCTGGCGCACTCCTACCCCTGGCAAGCGGGCCAGCTTCGGGTGGGTTTTAAGACAGGTGGTAGCGTGAGGTATCAAATCGTCCAAATCGAGCAGTCGATTTGCCGATAGGTGTTGGCGGTAATACGGGTAAACGGCTCTTGCCAGTGGGTGATTTGGTTCGCTATCTTCTGCTATTTTTGAAAATGTTGCCGTATCTCCTTCTTGCCCAACTTCAGCTTGAGACTGATAATCGGCGTCAGTCTTAAACTGTGAAATCAGCCGCCCGACCTCGCTTGCCTGTTTCCTTGTTTGTGTGGTGTTGGTTTTATACTCGTCTTTAGCAATATTGGGTTGTCCCTTAATGGTCTTCTCGATCAGTTCTTCCAACAAATGCTGACGAGCCTCACTGCTTATAAGGCGCAAGCGCCTACTTCCGTCGTGGCTGGTGAGTTGTCCTTCCATCTCGATCAGTGATAAAGCCAGGCTGTGAAAGGTACTCACTCGAATTTGTCCGGCCAGTGCTGCACCTAACATGGTTTCGAGCCTTTGGCGAAACTCGTTTACGGCCCGGTTGGTAAAAGTGACGACCAGTAGTTCGTGCGGTAGACACCGGCCAGTTTGTATCAGCCATCCGGCTCGCCCGGCAGCTACCTGGGTCTTCCCCGAACCGGGTCCGGCCCAAACCAGAGTATCACTTTCAGCAGTGGCTGCTGCTAACTGACCCGGATTAAGCCTTTCTAGGATGTGGTTCAATTGGCTTGACATAAATTTCTCCTGATAAAAGTTATAGAGATAATTTTGCTCGCTGTAACCAAAGGAATTTTGGTAAAGCAAAACTGAAGGGGGTTATAGGCGAGAGTTCCTACAAAACTGTTACATACTCGAATTTTGAGGCTGCGTGAAAGTGGGAAACATTTGATTGGGAGGTGAATGGAAATATAATTAGAGGCGAATACTGTTTTAGCAGAACAGTATTCGAGTAGTACTGAGTGACAAGAAAATGACAGCAGGCCAAAAGCTCGCTGTCATTTTCGTTTTTATAGGGTGGGATTGTAGAAACTCAAGTAAAATGTAAGAGGGAGGCTAAAGGAAATGTCCACCGAGTAAACCGACGTAAGCGGCCAGGAAGAGTACCGCCGCAGCCAGCAAAATGAACAATAAACCTACCAGAATACCCATGACTGAAAATCCTTTCTAAATTTGGGCAGCCCTAAAGGAACCGTCCTAACTCGGCCTTCTTTTGGTTACCCAAACTGTTATGATTAACTTGTGGAATTGAAATGGCTAAAAGTGGAACTTATAGCGAGGAAAATTTTGCTAAAGTTCCTTGAACCCGATTTCGTCGAGCCTTAGTTCATTTAACGAAAGCGGGTGGTACTGAAATAGCTGAACTGAACGAAGAGCCAGAGTGCTATTACAACAGCTGCAAAAATAAGGATCTTCACCAGGCAACCGCGCATGGCAGTTCTAAAACGGTCTGGTACAAACCCTAAACCTTCTACCAGCCTCATCCCGCCTAGCAAAATTGCCAGGGGCAAAAGACCCGGCGGCATAAATTTGGGTAGCAAAAACTGGAGTAGCAAAATCCCTCCAAAGATGCTGGCCCAGCAAATCCCCAATCGAGCTTTACTGGACGACCAGGACAAAGACGACCTGAAAGTGGCTATCTTCAAACTGGTGCAAACTACTACCAATCTCGGTTTGCCATCCTGCCCTATAGTTGCCAGAGGCTTTCCTTCGACCACTAGCAGAGATTGAGGTGTTAATCGGGTTGCTACCTTTGCAAACTGCCAGCCATCACACCAGACAACAATTGGCTTTGGAGTAGCCAGGTCAGAAGTACCATCGTTATGTTCCTGCCTTCCAAAACTACCAACTCTATCTCCGCTGCTGTCGAAGAGGAAAGAGAGTTCTACCCGATCAGTCCCACCATTTTGGTCAGAAGTCGATTGAAAGTGTGGTGCTGCTGCCAATCTGCCGCTTAATTTCACTGTAACCTGAGTATGCCATGTGTGGTGTATTACTGAAGATGTGCCAGACGTTGAATGTAAAAGGTAAAGTTCAGACTGGCCTTGCTGCACTTGTGTTGGTGGCATACCAATCTCGAAATTAGGTTGTCTAAACACTTGTTTTGAGCCTCCTTGCTATTAATTGTGCAAAACAGCAAGTAAGGCCCAACCGAAAAGACGGCTGCGCTAACCTACTGCTTTGCCTAATTTTACTTGCCCATTTGGTGCAAGCCTTTGAAAGTGACAAAATAGAAAAAGATGAGTGCAAAACAGCCGGTTGTTGGCCGAGTTTTAAATTTTAAGAAACCTACCTATCTTTTACTGCTACTGACAAAAGTTAGAATTATGTACCGGAAAGACTTTCGCCAAAGGCAGTATGCTTATTTCTTTGTTATCAGCCCCTCCATTTATGTAGATAACTTGTAAAGTGCCTGAATTTGCCTCTGTAATCTTCACTCACTCAGAAATTTTCGACCATATTAATGAATGAAATCGCTAAAAATGAATGAGTTTAGCGATGACTTTAAGAGCTTCTCAATAGAGCAATAACATTAGCCAGTGCTATTCAATTATTCGGCTGACGCTACCTCTTCAGCTTAACTGGATTAGGTAGCCTGATATTCCCGTAATCTACCCTTAAACACCCTGCCACTTCATTTTCTTTGAAGGCTAAGGGTCTTAAGCTTCCTGGATAGATTTTTAACACTTCCCATTAGTTACTTTTAGCAACGCTGCTGGGAAGGGCAGCAAGAATAAAGGTAGGAGCATTATAGCCAGGTATTGTTACATAACTTGTACTTGTGAGTGGTCTTGGTTTTAACACAAATTTTGTTTATTCGTGGAAATACGGAAATTGTTTTGGTTAACCAAAAAGCCTTGTTCGAAAGACTTAAGGTTCTATCGATAACAGATTTAGCCAATTTTGTTCAGTGAGGTAAATTCCACGAAATGTCTGTAGCCAGTTCACATCTCAGGGAAGTAGTGTTATACTTTCAATAAGCATCATCAAGCTTTGATAAGGTTAGCCAAAGTTACAAGTACGGGCCGGAGTATTGAGCCGTGAATATACAAGATTACCTGCAAATTAAGGAAGCGGCTGAGTTTTTGGGCATTTCACCCAGCACGCTACGGAATTGGGAACGCACTGGGAAAATTACGACCCATCGTCACCCGGTAAATCATTACCGCCTGTACAAGAAAGCTGACTTGGAAGCATTACTGACTGCCATTGAGAAATCGGCTACTCAGCGAGAAATCGTTACAGGTGGACCGGCAGTAATTTAATCAAGTATAGTAATCGCATCATTTATTAGCTAGATAGAAAGCTTCAAAGAATTCCTTATGGTGATTTTGGAACAGATTACGGTAGGGGCCAGATTACGTGGTTTGCTTCCCGATCAGATAGTCAGTGTAGTAGCGGCTAAATGGTTTGGTTCTACTGCGATGGAGCTACATTACAAAATTGAGGAGACGGGTGCCGTCGGCACTCAACTTTTGCTGCGCTCTGACCAGGAACGTCTTGAATTAATGGCCGAAGGTAGCCAGTGGTCGTTTGATGCCGAAGGTGGGCTATTTCGTCTGGCAATGGAAGCTTACCGGCTAAACCTGGCCTTCCTGTTTGATCCACTCCTGGCAATGTCGGTCTCTCAGGTTGAAGCACTCCCCCACCAGCTTTCAGCGGTATATGAAGAAATGTTGCCTCGCCAGCCACTGCGGTTTCTGCTCGCCGATGACCCTGGGGCGGGTAAAACCATTATGGCCGGGCTTTTTATTAAAGAATTGATCTTACGGGGTGATTTAGAGCGCTGCCTGGTGGTAGCCCCAGCCAATCTTTCGCAACAGTGGCAGGAAGAGCTGGATCAGAAATTTAAACTTAATTTCAAGATTGTGGGACGCAGTGAGATCGAACAATCTCTTACTAACCCCTTTGAAGAATACCCTCTGGCAATTAGCCGGATTGATTTACTCAAGCAAGATGAGAATTTAGAGCGTTTGCGGCAGGTTGAATGGGACCTGGTAGTGGTAGATGAAGCTCACAAGATGAGTGCCAGCTACGACCCTTCCGGTGACAAGCGTGAGACTGCTCGCTACAAACTTGGTAAACTACTGGGAGAACACAGCCGTCATTTTCTTTTGATGACCGCTACTCCTCACCGGGGTAAGGAAGCTGACTTTCAACTTTTTATGGCTCTATTGGATAGTGACCGCTTTGAAGGGCGCTACCGAGAGGGAGTACATAATAGTGATGTCGAAGGTCTGATGCGCCGCCTCTTAAAAGAGGAACTGGTGGGTTTTAACAGCCAACCCCTTTTCCCCGAACGCCGAGCCTACACGGTTAAGTATGACCTGAGCGAGGATGAAAACCGGCTCTACCAGGCAGTTACCAAATACGTTAACGAGGAGATGAACCGGGCCGAAGAAGTAGCCAAAGAAGAAGGCGGGGAAGGTAATAAGCGCCGGGCAGTAGTCGGTTTTGCCCTGACCACCTTACAGCGCCGTCTGGCTTCCTCGCCTAATGCCATCTACCAATCCATCAGTCGCCGTCGTCGTAGACTAGAACTAACTTTGGAAGAAGAAAAACTTAAAAAGCAAGAGCTTGAGCATGAACGCCTCCAACTCCTGGCCGGAGTACGCCTTCGCACCACTGACCCGGACGAACTGGATGAAGACCTGGAAGAGCGTCCGGAAGAGGAAGTGGAACAGATTGTAGATCAGGCTTCGGCAGCCCGAAGCGTGGGTGAGCTTGAGCATGAAATCGGTGAGCTACGAAAACTGGAAAAGCTGGCAAAGGCCGTTCATGATAGCGACCACGATAGCAAGTGGGTGGAGCTAAGGAGGCTACTAGGCGGGCAGCAGGAAATGTTTGACCAGCATGGTCGCCGCCTTAAACTAGTGCTTTTTACCGAACACCGCGATACTTTAGATTATCTGGCTAACAAAATACGCAGCTTTCTGGGTAATCCAGAAGCGGTAGTAACTATTCACGGCAGTTTGAGTCGGGAAAACCGCCAGGAAGCCCAAAGCAAGTTTGTTAACGACAAAGATGCCCTGGTGCTGGTAGCTACCGATGCCGCTGGTGAAGGTATAAATTTGCAAAAGGCTAACCTCATGGTCAACTACGACCTACCCTGGAACCCTAACCGGCTGGAACAACGCTTTGGCCGCATTCACCGTTTCGGCCAGACAGAGGTTTGCCACTGCTGGAATTTGTTAGCGCATCAGACCCGCGAAGGCTCGGTTTTCCAAACCCTCCTGGAAAAGCTGGAAATCGAGCGTCAGGCGCTAGGTGGCAAGGTTTTTGATGTGCTGGGCGACCTCTTCAAGCAAGAGAGTTTGCGCGATTTGCTATTGGAAGCGATTCGCTACGGTGACGACCCTGCCAGAAAAGAAGAACTCAGCCAGCGATTGTCTCAGACGATTGACCGCGACCATTTTGACCAGCTTTTACAGGAACGTGCGCTTAACACCGAGCAATTCGGGCTGGCCCGCTTACAGGCAGTCAAAGATATGCTGCAACGGGCCGAGGTCAATCGGGTAGTGCCTTACTTCATTGCCTCTTTCTTTCAGGAAGCTTTTAGCCACCTGGGTGGTTCAATCCATAAGCGCGAGTCAGGTCGCTACGAAGTGACCAATGTTCCAATGGAACTACGTCGCCGAGGCCGGGTACAAGGCCAGTATGCCCCACTATTACGCCGTTACGAGCGGGTTTGTTTTGATAAGAAGCTGGTAAGCGTCGATAAAAAACCGTTAGCCGAATTTGTGGCACCCGGTCATCCATTACTAAATAGTGTGATTGATGTAACGCTTGAGCGCTACAAAGCTTTAATGCGCCAGGGAGCAATCTTGGTAGATCCCCGCCCGGAGGCCGACCGGGTACGGGCCATGTTCTGCTTACGGCAGGATATAACCGATGGTTTGCCAGGGCCAAAGGGGGAACGCCGGGTAGTTTCCAGCGAACTCCACTTTATCGAGCTGGATGCGGACGGTCACGTTACCGGCACCTTGCAAGGACCTTACCTGGATTACAAACCGCTGGCCGAGGAACAGCAAGAAGCAGCCCTGGAAATCTGCCGCCAGTGGACTGGTCAGGACCTGGAAAATTTGGCGCTGGGTTACGCTATCGAACATTTGGTACCGAGCCATGTTCAAAAGATGCGCGAAACTCGGGAGCAGCTGGTTCTCAAAACGATGCAGGCCGTTCAGGAACGGCTGACCAAAGAAATTACTTTTTGGGATCAGCGGGCCGAGCAGCTTAAGGAGCAGGAATTAGCCGGAAAGCAACCGCGCCGAAATAGTGGCTGGGCCAGGGAAAAAGCCGAAACTCTGGAAGTTCGTCTCAAAAAGCGCATGTCCGAGCTGGCGCTGGAGCGACAGCTCGCTCCTCAACCGCCAGTGGTGGTAGCTGCGGCCCTGGTGATACCAGCCAGCCTGCTGCCAGTGGCCCGGCAGGAGCAGGATGGAGAAGAGTTTGCCGATGAGTTTTCCCTTGACCCGGAGGCCCGTCGCCGGATTGAGCTGGCGGCGATGGAGGCGGTAATGCGCTACGAACGCGAATTGAAAAACATTCCGCAGGATGTTTCGGAGCGCGATCTGGGGTATGATATTGAGAGCCGTGACCCGCGTAATGGTACTCTCCGTTTTATTGAGGTTAAGGGTCGTCACGCTAAAGCTAAAACGGTGACGATTACGCACAACGAGTGCAAAGCTGGACTAAATGCCCGCTCTAACTATATTCTGGCGCTGGTAAAAGTGGACGAAGACGGGCAGACCCAGCAACCTTTGTATGTTTATGACCCGATACCCCATATTTTGCCGGGCGAACCAGCTTTTGCAATGGTATCGGTAAACGCTTCCCTGAAGCTGTTACTGGAACAGGCTATTTAGCCAGGGATAAGCCAGCGAGTAATTTAAATATGATTACCAGTATCGAAATTGACGGGTTCAAAACCTTCAAAGCCTTCAAGGTCGAGTTTAACCCCTTACAGGTTATAGTCGGGGTTAATGGCGTGGGCAAAAGCAACCTGTTTGACGCGTTGCGACTGCTTTCAAGTCTGGCTGAAAAAGATTTACGTACTAGCTTTTTAGAGCAGCGCGGGGAAGCAGGTGAGCTTTTCAGTATCCTGCCTTATGACACTGCTATCCGACAAATGCGTTTTCAGGTGGAAATGTTAGTAGATCGACAGATTCAAGATAGCCTGGGTGAGACTGCTACTCTACGTTACAATCGGTTCCGATACGTGCTAAATTTACGTCGCAGTACCCACCTTGACCGTGTTTACGTAGAACGCGAGTATTTAAGTATTATTCCTGAGTCTGAAGATGAATGGGCCAAAACCCACGGTCTTTCATCTGGTAATAATTGGTTAGGATCCAAAACTAAAGAAGAGCGTTTTTTTATTACTGGTTCGCCTGACAATGAAAAATTACGCACTATTAGCTTGCTTTCAGAACGGGTAAGTAAGGGTCGTCTTAGAACTGTAGAAGCGTCCAAACTAGAACGTACTATGCTAAGCAGTGTTACTGATGTCAGCTACCCCCATGCTTTCGCAGTACGGGAAGAGATGCGAAAGTGGCAGTTCTTACAACTTGATTTACCAGCATTACGTGAGCCGGGTAGAATGATTGCTTCTCCTTATCTGGCTGACAACGGTGCTAATCTGCCAACTGTGCTAAATCGTCTCAATGAGGAAGCTCCTTATTTACTGACTAATATTGGGCGTGACCTGGCAAATTTGGTTCCGGGGATTGTTGGAGTGGAAGTAGAGGCTGACAATGAGCGGGAACGCTACATTGTAAGAGCTAAAACTCAGGATGGCCGTACTTTTGCTGCGCGAGTTCTTTCAGATGGAACTTTACGGATGCTGGTGCTTTCAACCCTAAAGAATGATCCCCAACTGTCCGGCTTGCTTTGCCTGGAAGAACCAGAAAACGGAGTGCATCCGGCCTGTTTCAAATATCTGGCTCAATTGTTCACTCAGATGGTAACTGATTTTTCTGATCCTGAGCAGCAACATGAGCCATTGCGCCAGCTGTTAGTTAATACCCATTCGCCAACTTTTGTCAGCCAGGAAGAGATCGTTAATAATTTGCTGGTAGCCTATAACGTCAATGCTTTCGAGGGTAACGGGACTAAAGTGCCGGTACGGGTAACCCGGATGGAGCCAGTTATACTCGCTTCTGACAAACAGACCGATACTCTCCGACCAGAACAGGCTTATACTCTGGCGCAGGTAATTCAGTATCTGAACGGGGCTGACCTCAGCCGAGCGCGGCACCGCTTAGAAGAGGCGCGTTCCTGATGCCACAACTTATCCTGGGCTTGTACACAGAAGGTTCGACCGACGCTAACTTTCTTACTGGATTGGTAGTGCGGGCCTGTGAAGACCTGTTTTTGCAACACAACGTCTATAATATGGAAGTGGTTGAACCTTTTGTGGTCAACGCCTCACTTGACCCGAAAGGGCAGGTCAGTCAGGCCGAAAGGATTTTGCAGGCGGCTCGGTTGGCAAGTGGTTTTCATGCTTTGCTGGTACATAGCGATGCGGACAAGCGCACCAGGGCTGAAACAATTGAGTACCAGTTCCAGCCCGGTTATGACGAAGTAAACAAACAGAGTTCAGGAGTATGCGAGCAGCTATTACCGGTTATTCCAGTGCGAATGATTGAAGCCTGGTTACTGGCCGACACTCAAACTCTTTGCCAGGAACTGGACACTATTCTTACGCCGGTTCAACTAGGGCTGCCGACATCACCTGCGGCTATTGAAGGCGATGCCAACCCAAAGCAAACCCTGGAAGAGGCGCTGCGAAAGGTAAATGCTAACCGGCCACGCACAGCGCGAGTGCGCCGGGGTGAATTGTACCTGCCGCTAGGACGGTCGGTAAACCTGAAAGAGTTGACCCGCTTGAACGCCTACCAGGAATTTATAGCTGATTTGACGGCAGTGTTAAAACAGTTGAACCTGATACATTGATAGTAGTATCGGAGTTTTATTTCTCTAAACTGATTTGATTGGAGCGCTCTAACTAATGCCCGCTTATCGCAAAAAACTGATTGAAGTAGCACTACCATTGGATGCCATCAATAAGGAAGCGGCCCGTGAGAAATCTATCCGGCACGGCCATCCTTCTACCCTGCATTTGTGGTGGGCGCGTCGTCCACTGGCGGCAGCGCGGGCCGTGCTTTTCGCCAGTCTGGTGGATGACCCTGGCAACGACCTGCCCGAAGCCGAAGCCAAGAAAGAGCGCGACCGGCTTTTTGAAATTATCAAACAACTTGTGATGTGGGAAAACGTCAATAATCCGAAAGTGCTGGCCGAGGCCCACGCCGAAATTATGCGCTCGACCAATGGCAATCCGCCGCCGGTGCTAGACCCGTTTGCCGGAGGCGGCACTATCCCACTCGCCGCCCAGCAACTTGGCTTGCAAGCTTATGCCAGCGACCTTAACCCGGTAGCCGTTTTGATAAACAAAGCCCTGATTGAGATACCGCCTAAATTCGCGGGACGTAAGCCGGTACATCCCGAAGCTACGGCAGACGATGGTGCTAAAAAGCATCTTGCTACCCACCAGGAAGCCGCCGTTAAAAGCGCACTGGCCGAGGACGTGCGCTGGTATGGTAAGTGGATGCGAGATGAAGCCTTCAAGCGGATCGGCCATCTTTACCCCAAAGGCCCAAACGGAGAAACCGTTATCGCCTGGCTCTGGGCGCGTACCGTCAAATGTCCTAACCCTGCTTGCGGCGCTCGAATGCCACTGGTAAACTCTTTCTGGCTGGCAACAAAACCTGGCAAAGAGCATTGGATTGAGCCAATCATTGAAAAGAGCGATAAATTTGTAGAATTTGAGGTACGTGAAGGTAAGCCACCCACAAATTTAATAGAGCGCGTTAAAAACGGCACAAAAACAGGTAGAGGTGCTAATTTTGAATGTTTAGTTTGTAATACTACCCCTGACGAAGCTTACATAAAGGCCGAGGGTATGGCTGGACGATTGAGTTCTCAACTTCTAGCAGTTGTAACAGATACAAAGACTGGTCGTGGGTATCTATCACCTAACACAGTAAACGCCTTACCCACAATCCCTACCACTGATCTAAGTGGATTAGAGGCTGAAATTGCTAATGATCCACGTAATATTTGGTGTCGTTCCTATGGGTTAGCTACTTTTGCTGATTTTTTTACTTCTCGTCAGTTAGTAGCTCTTACGACTTTCTCAGATTTAATAGATGAGGTAAGACTATTCGTATTGGATCATTCCGACGGAAATAAAGGCTACAGCGATGCTGTAATAACGTATTTGGCTTTTGCGTTAGATAAAGCAGCAGATTATTGGTCATCCATCTGTGGTTGGCATTCAGGTAGAGACATTATAAGGAATACTTTTGCTCGACAAGCTATACCTATGACGTGGGATTATGCAGAAGCTAATCCATTTAGTGACTCAACGGGGAATTTTCTAGGCGCGGTAGGTTGGGTAGCACAGGTTGTCGAGGTAATTTCTATTGGATTAGAAGGTTCTGTAAAACAACTTGACGCTACCCAAGCAATTAGCAATGTTGTAAATCCTATAGTATCAACTGATCCACCTTATTACGACAATATTAGCTACGCAGATTTATCAGACTTCTTTTATGTCTGGCTTCGTAGATCATTAAACAAGATCTATCCAGATTTGTTCAGCACTTTGCTAACTCCTAAAGCTCCAGAATTAGTGGCTGTTACACATCGCTTTGACGGTAATAAAATTAAAGCACAACAATTCTTTGAGAGCGGCTTAGATAAGGCTTTTAGCCTAATACGTACAAATCAACATTCTGAGTATCCTTTTACTATTTATTATTCCTTCAAACAGGATGAGACACACGCCTCTACTGGATGGGAAACTATGCTTGAAGGGTTAATTCGCGCTGGTTTTGTCATTACTGGAACGTGGCCGATACGAACGGAAATGGCAAATCGAAACATTGCTGCTGGTACGAACGCATTGGCATCTTCTATCGTTTTAGTATGTCGTCCGCGTCCTGTCAATGCGCCAATGGCAACCCGGAGAGATTTTCAACGAGCTTTGGACAAGGAATTGCCTGCCGCGTTGAAATTGCTGACCGATGAACAGGTTGCGCCGGTAGACCTGGCTCAAGCAACTATTGGGCCGGGAATGGCGGTTTTCTCGCGCTATAGCAAAGTTATTGAAGCCGATGGCGAACCGATGCGGGTGCGTACCGCCCTGCAACTGATTAACCGGGCGATTGAGAGCTTCTTTGCCGAAATGGAAAGCGACTTGGATAGCGAAACTCGCTTTTGTCTGGCCTGGTACAGGCAGCAGGGCAGCACCGAGGGGCTTTACGGCGAGGCCGATATTCTGGCAAAAGCCAAAAATATCAGTATCCCAATGCTTCAACGAGCCGGAATACTGCGGGCCGGACAGGGCAAAGTAAAATTATTGAGTGCCGGAGATTACCCGGACGACTGGAATCTGGACGGCGCAAACCGGATTACCATCTGGGAAGCTACCCACCGGCTGGTACACGCCATGCAAACCGGCGGTGACAAAGAAGCTGGTGTGCTGGCGGCCCGGTTAGGCGGCGTGGCGGAACAGGGCAGGGCGCTGGCTTACCAGCTTTATGATGTAGCCAACCGCAAAGGCTGGTCGGCAGATGCGCTGGGCTATAACGATCTGGTGGCGGCCTGGGGCGGCGTACAAAAATATGCTGGGGATATTCCGGTACAGACCACCTTATTTTAGCTATGAATTCTTTTGAGCAAAACTACCCTAATATCAGTCGCTGGGTCAAGGAGCAAGGCTGGATTGAGATTGGCCGGGATGACTACAGTTCGTCTATGGTTAGAGCGTTAGATGAAGGTAGAATGGTCTGGGAAGGCCAGACCCGCTACAAGAGTCTGGATGAGGCACTGGAAGCGTTAGAAAAAGGGCTGAAGGAATGGATGACCGAGCAGCAACTATAGCTACTACTAGCGGCAAATGCTATTTTTGCCAGGGTATTTTCAGCAAGGACGAGATGACTATCCATCTTGAGCGCTGCCCGCAGCGCCATCAGCAAGCTCCGCTAGTCGTGGCAATCCCAACTCTGAGCCAGCAAGAATGGCCCCAAGCTCGGTACTTTCAGTTGCAAGTTGAGGGAAGTTACCGGCCAGCCTACTGGCTGCATCTGGAAATACCGACCTATGCCAGTTTGCTCAATCTGGACAGTTTCCTGCGCTACGTCTGGCTGGAATGTTGCGGCCACCTGAGTGCCTTCGAGCTTGGCCCTTTTCGCTACGCTTCATCTCCTGACAAAGAATATGGCCTGAAGGAAAAAAGTATGCGCGGGCCCAGGCTAGAAATAATGATGAGCGTCGGCAACGAATTTACCTACGAATACGACTATGGCACGACTACCAAATTGAATTTGAAAGTAGTCGGCGAACGAGAAGGGGCCGCGATTGGGCATCAGCCTACGATTTGCCTGATGGCCCGCAACGAACCGCCGCTAATCCCCTGCGAAAAGTGCCGTCAGGGAAAAGCCGAAGCGAGTAGCCAGATTTGCATGGAATGTATCTGGCATGGGGAAGGCTGGCTGTGCGATAAGCACGCCAGGGCGCACAAAGAACACGCCGACTTTTTCCTGCCAGTAGTAAACTCGCCCCGCGTGGGCCAGTGCGGCTACACTGGAAAACCTTTAGAATAAGCAGGCTGTTAAGCAGAAGATAAATAAGTAGTACAGCACTGACCGACCGACCAAATGCACTAAGAGGAAAAGAAATCTAATGACCCAGCAAGCCCAACTACAACTCACACCCTGGCGCGATGTAATTGCCCCTCACCCGGATGTACAGGCCGGACGTTACCATCAGGCTGAATTTGCCGCTGATCTGGCCCAGGTTATCAGTGGGGAAGCCAGTAAAGAATACAGCGACCCGGTAGAATTCTTTCGTCGCACCTACCTGACCGGTGGCATGAAAAGCTTGCTAGTTTCGGCCCTGGAACGACTTAAAGGCGATGGTACAGCCCCAGTTATTCAGCTAAAAACGGCGTTTGGTGGTGGTAAAACCCATACCATGCTGGCTTTGTATCATCTGGTTAAAAATCCTCAAAAAGCCGCCAGCGTTGAGCCGGTAGCCGAGCTTTTAAAAGCAGTAGGCGAAATTCCAAATGCCCAGGTAGCTGTGCTGGTTGGGACGGCCCTCGACCCTTATCGCCCCTCACGAATTTTGCCGGAAGGGGTCGAAGTGTACACGCTGTGGGGCGAAATGGCTTACCAGCTTGGTGGTTTCCAGGGTCTCCAGCTTGTAGCCGAAGCCGATGCTTATGGAGCGGCTCCTGGCGCTAACAGTTTAGTTGAACTCTTCCGCAAAGTTGGTCCTTGCGTAATCCTGATTGATGAATTAGTAGCCTTTATCCGCAATATTAAAGGAGCACGGGGTAAACCTCGTGCCGGGGATTTTAACTCAAACCTGACTTTTATCCAAAACCTGACCGAAGCAGTTAAGCGAGTACCAACCGCCTTACTGGTGGCCTCTATCCCTGAGTCAAGAATTGAACTTGGCGACGAGGCAGGGGAGGAAGTGGCCCGTCGGATTGAGAATACCTTTGGCCGCCTTGAAACCGTCTGGCAACCGGTAGCCGCCGCCGAAAGTTTTGAAGTAGTGCGCCGCCGCCTTTTCGGAGAGCTAACCGACGAGGCAGTATGCCGCACTACGGTAGAAGCCTTTGGCCGCCTTTATCGGGAAAACCGAGGTGATTTTCCGGCGGAATGTCGGGAGGTAGCCTACGAAGAAAAAATCCGCAGCAGCTATCCGATTCACCCCGAAATTTTTGACCGATTGTACGAAGATTGGTCGGTGATGGAACGTTTCCAGCGTACTAGAGGAGTATTGCGTCTGATGGCTAACACCATTCATGCCCTCTGGAAAAGCGGCAACCGTGATCCACTCATCATGCCCGGCTCTCTCCCTTTGCACGATGCTCGTGTGCGGGAGGAAATGACCCGCTACCTGGGCGACCAGTGGAACGCCGTGGTGGATGGGGATGTGGACGGCAACAACGCCAGCAGTACCGAAATTGACCAGAGCGCCCCACGTTTTGGACAAGTTGAAGCGGCTCGTCGTCTGGCCCGCACCATCTTTTTAGGTAGCGTACCAGTTAAAGGCACGCGAGGCATTGAAGATGTGCGGATCAAGTTGGGTACAGTCCAACCCGGCCAGAGTATTTCAGTTTACGTGGATGCGCTTAACCGGCTCAAAGAGCAACTAACTCACCTCTACGGTTCCGGGATGGGTCGTTACTGGTTCGATGTTCAGCCTAATCTGAACCGCACTGTAACCGACCGCTCCTCCAAGCTTGACGCCGCTGATGTGCTGCATGAAATCGCCGAGCGGCTCAAATTCTGGAAAGATAAGGGAGCCTTTACCGGAGTTCACCCGCTTCCTCGCGATCCTGGCGACGTGCCTGATGAAGACCGGGCGCGGTTAGTGCTGCTAGGTATAGATAAACCACACCGGGCTAACGATAAAACTAGCGAAGCGATTAAAGAAGCTGAAAGGCTGTTAGCCTCACGTGGTGCTACTCCCCGGCGCTATCGAAACATGTTACTGTTCCTGGCCGCCGACCACGAGCGAGCTGCCACCTTACAAACCGAAACTCGCCGCTATCTGGCCTGGAAATCTATAGTTCAAGATGGACCCGCCCTTAATCTCGATAAAAACCAGGAGAAACAGGCTCAAGAAGCTCTACGCCAGGCTGATAATTCGGTAAAAGCTCAACTTGACGATGCTTATGTTTGGCTCCTTACCCCCGTGCAAGAGATCAACGAAGACCTGGAAGTAGAGAGTCTGACCTGGGAAGCAGATCGGGTGCTGGGCAGCAACAGCAGCACTACCGACACAGCTATTCAAAGAGCCAGTCAGCGGGTTGTTCAGGACGAGAAAGTTATTACCAAATGGTCGCCGCTTCTATTAAAAATTGAGTTAGACCGCTTTCTGTGGAAGGATGCCCCAGAGCATGTAAGCGTAAAGCAAATCTGGCAGCAACTAGCCACCTACAATTATCTGCCCCGCCTACAAAATTCAGATGTTTTTACCGAAACCGTCCGCAACGGGGCCAGTTCGCAGGATTTCTTCGGCTATGCCAACGGAGTAGACAAAGACGGTCATTACCAGAATTTCCACTTTGGTCGCATTCCAGCCAGCGTTTATGTGGACGAGAATAGTGTTCTCATCAAGCCTGAAACTGCCCAGCGCATCAAAGCCGCAATGGAAGCTGCTGCCACCGCTACTTCTGGCAGTACCAGTCCTGCCTCTAGTGGCTCCTACCCGCAAGGCCAGGCCGATAGTAACAGCAAATTGAACGGTAATCGTGGAGTCAGTAGTGTGAATGAAGGGCGCGGGACACAAGCCTATAATACTGGCACTAGAAACGGCGCAGGTGCTGGGGAAAGTGCTGGCCCAACTCGCTTCTACGGTTCGGTTGAATTAAATGCTTTGCGACTTGGTGCTAACGCCAGCCAGGTTGCCAGTGAAATAATTCAACATCTTACTTCCCTGCTTGGTGCTGACGTAAAAATTACCCTGGAAATAGAAGCTAATATTCCAACCGGAGTACCAACCAAAATTGTAACGACAATTACCGAGAATGCTAAAGCATTGAAATTTAAGGAAGCAGAGTTTGAGCATGAGTAACAAATAAATTTCGCCGCCGCAAGCGGCGGGGTATTCTCAGCGGGTTAAATACAAGGTGCGTCGCAAGCGACGGGGAATTTAACCCACAGAGATTAAAATTTTTACCCTCGCCAAACCCATAGATCGCCAGAAATTGTGACTGAATAGGAGTAATTTTCCTTGACCAAATTAGTCTGGAATGGCAATTACAAGGACCGTGTAAAGATTGCCTCAGTGCGTATCCCCCCTGCCCTTCCAAACCATCCAAACTGTGAACGAATCTGCTCAGTGGTTGGTCGAAACCAAAGGCCAGGAGTCGGTTGAGGTGCGCTTCAAGGATCGGGTGACCGCTTTGTGGCGCGAGCATCTCATCGCCCGAACTGATTAGTGTTGGCGATACGTAAAATTACTGCCAGACGATTTTAGTGATCTACTACTTTTGAGAATATCCAGTTAAATCTGGTCTGAATATTTTCTTTCTCACAAAAATTTCCGGTTTTAACCCTTTGCTGCTATTGGTATTTTAGAAGGACAATCGAAGAATCAGTTTTGCTCTAATTTCATTATTGGGAGGCTAGTAAATTAGTGGAAATTTCACCCTTAACAGCCCAAAATAGGATGGGCGAACCTTACCAACGTACACCAGAAGTAACCGCCCAAATAAAGGCTACTCTTTTAATGTCCCCGACTAATCTTATTAACAATGCCAGAATTATTGATTATCGCTCCTCTCAATATATAAAAGAAGAAACTTTAGTTTATCTATTCCGAGAGTACCATCTAGCAGGTGAAGAGCAGCTAGTTAATGAAATAATTAAGATATTACTCGATAGAACTAAAAAAATAACTTGGCTAAACCTACCAAAAATGAATGAAGTGGAACTTGCAGAGATTTTTGAAGATATAGTAGACAGCTTATTTAGAAAAATTCTTAATTTCGAAGGTTACTCAGGTGATTACTATCAAGTCCGGTTCCAGGACGGTGTTAAAAAATTAGCAATCGATGCTCACCGAAAATGGAGCAAAGACAAGATCGTAAAATCTTTATCAGATTTTTTAAGTGATGATGTAAATGAAGACGATGCAGATGAAAAGCTAAACAGATTGATGGAAAGTGGAAGGCAAGCGACTACCTCAGTTGAGGATCAAATTATACTCAAATCAGCTTTAGAGCAACTTCCCGAGCCATACAGAACCGTTTTTATTCTAAAAGAGGGTTATAAATGGCCCGTTGAAAGTTTGGATCCTAAAGTAGTTACAATAAGTACCGTTTTTGGTAAAACTCCGAAAACTATTCGCAACTGGTTACATGAAGCGGAAAAAATTTTAGTGAGATGGCGAGGAGAAACAAATGGCTGAGCAGAATAACAGGCCAGTTAGCCTGGATTATATCTTAAATGAATATATATCATCACCTCAATTTCCAGCTTATGCTAACTTACTAGAATGGATACGGCTATATCCCCAGTTTGAAAAAGAACTTACTGATTTTACAGTGAGTGGGTCTGTAATGGGGACACTACCTCATGCTGAAAAGCTCAACGAGGATCTTGATGAAAAGTTAATGAATAGGGGAATGAGTATTGTTCAAAACCTTCTTTATAATAAGAAGAAGGAACAAGCTGTTCAAGATGCTCGAAATAAGGAATTCAAAGGAATTGCAGAAGAAAGGAAAAAGCAAGGATCATCTTTACAGAATTTAGCCGAACATAGTAGGTTAAGTGCGGCTCTTATGGCTAAACTAGAACAGCGGCTTATTCTTCCAGTTACTATTCCCTCTGAAGTGTCAGAAAATATTGCAAGGGAATTAAATGTTCCTTACCATCTAATAAATAAGCAATTTCATGGCGACCCCTGGTTAGGCAGTAACGCAAACCGTTTATCAGATGAAAGGCCCAAATTAGCCTCTCAAACTAGTTTTTTTGATGAAGTTCGAAATGACCGAACAATTAAAGAAGAAGATCGTCAGTACTGGTTAGCCCTGGAGCCGAAAAAACAATAAGGATATACCTCAGATGACACTTTCCTTTGAAGTTGCAAGAAAAGCTTACGAACAGCACGAAAAAGCTCTTGAAATATCTAAAGGTGACTTTACAAGCAGCGCCCTAATTTCAGCAGCGGTCCATCTTACCGATCTGAACTTTTTTCCAGTAGGAAGGAATGACACTCTTCTTGACGGCGGGCATGCCAAACTGGTTTCATCTGACAACATAGTCTGGTACGATGAAGATGCGGGAGTAGAATCATACAATTTTTACATAGCTCATGAGCTTGCTCATTTCTGGTTAGGACACCCTGCCGATACCTGTAGTGGTAAAGATTTTGATCCTGAAATTGAAGACATGCAACTTTCGCTGGGAGTAGATAAAATTGAAGGATACAGTCCCCAGGAAAAAAAAGAACGAGAGGCGAATCAGTTTGCCCGAGAATTTCTTTTGCCAGGTTCTAAATTACAGCATTGGTTTGTTACTGAAAAGCTGGGTATTAAGACTATTGCGAATAGAGCCGGTGTAAGTGAAGGATTAGTTCTCCAGCAACTTTCAAGGGTTTTGTTAGTCGCTGCTTCTAAAATACTATCCCCACCTCCTGATGATGTTCA
The DNA here is from genome assembly GCA_036261665.1 of Chloroflexia bacterium. Classification (GTDB taxonomy): domain Bacteria; phylum Chloroflexota; class Chloroflexia; order Chloroheliales; family Chloroheliaceae; genus 54-19. The sequence goes on along the minus strand of DATAKM010000014.1, from coordinate 53,091 downwards.
ATCAGAGTCAGAACTTGATGAAAGTCAGAAAGAGGCAGCTTTTATTGAGAATGGCCCTTTACTGGTAGATGCAGGACCCGGCACGGGAAAAACTAAAACCCTGGTAAAGCGTATTGTACATCTTCTTGAAAAAGGGGTAGCACCGGAATCTATTCTAGCCCTTACTTTTTCCAATCAGGCCGCTGAAGAGATGAGGGAGAGGGTTGCCCGACAACTTCCAAAGGAAGCTTCCAAAATCTGGATGGGAACTTTTCACGCTTTCGGGTTAGAACTGCTGCGAAAGTATGGCGAAAAGCTTGGTCTTCCTGCTAAACCGGGCCTTATAGATCCTGTAAGCGGGTTATTTGTTTTAGAACGGTTGTTGCCTTCCTTAAATCTTGATTACTATCTTGATCTTTTTGAACCAACTAGAAGTCTCGCAGATATTCAAACTGCCATTTCCAGAGCTAAGGATGAACTGGTTGGTGCAGAAAGATATTCCCTCGAAGCTCAGAAAATGCTTGACCAGGCCAGTGATCCAGCAGCAGTAGAAGAAGCGCAAAAAGCTCTGGAGGTAGCAGGGGTCTATACTAAATACCAGGAATACCTGGACAGTGAATCTCTTCTCGATTTTGGAGATTTAATTTCTAAGGCTTATAGACTACTGGCTGAACATGGCGAAGTAAAAAAGGCAGTCGGTGAGCGTTATCAGCATATTCTGGTTGATGAATTCCAGGACGTAAATTATGCTAGTGGGCGATTCATCGAAGAACTTTCAGGAGATGGTAGTGGTTTATGGGTAGTAGGAGATTTGCGTCAGTCCATTTATCGGTTCCGAGGTGCTTCCCCAAAAAATCTTACCCTTCTCAAGGATCGGTTTGAGAACCTCAATATTATCACTCTAAAGCGCAACTATCGCTCTCGACCTGCTATTCTTAAAACGTTCTCCACTTTTGCACCCCGAATGAAGGCTACCGCCGGTCAGATGTTTACCCCCTGGGAAACGCACCGTAACGACGAAGAAGGCCAACTGGTGGTTGGTATTGCTCAAACCCTTGAGGCTGAAATCAAAGGTTTGGCGAACCAGATGAAGAAAAATCAAGCCGAGGGAATAGCTTACCAGGAGCAAGCCGTGCTTTGCCGGACCCATACCACGTTAGAACGAGTGGCGGCCCTTCTGGAGGAGGAAGACATACCTGTTTTGTATCTGGGGGATTTATTTGAGCGGGAAGAAATTCGTGATTTGCTGTCACTGGTATCCCTGGTCTGTGAGGGAGCCGGTTCTGGACTGGTCAGAGTAGCCGCTTTTAATGAATATCAGATCCCTGTGGGTGATGTGCAAACGTTACTGAACACTGCCAGAGAGAGAGAAATCAGCTTACCTACCGCACTAAACCTGGCTCGAGAGCTTCCAGCCATATCTTTCGACGGTCAAAAAGGTTTCTCATTACTGGCCGAACACCTCGACGGTATATCAATTGGACGAAATGCCTGGCAATTTCTGGTTTACTACCTTTTCGATAGAAGCAACTATCTTAAAAAGATTTTTGAAGATACATCGGTAAAAGGTAAGCAAAAAAATCTGGCTATATATCAGTTTCTCCAGTTTACTCACGCTCAACAAAAAAAAGTAACAGAAGGTAACGAGGATCCCCGTCGTGCATTTTTGAACTATATACGAAAAATAGAAGCACAGGGTGAAGACCGCCTGCTTCGCCAAGCCCTGGACGGGGCCGATGGAGTTGAGGCAGTAAGACTTCTTACTGTTCACGCCAGCAAGGGCCTCGAATTCAAAGCGGTATACCTGCCATATTTAGGTAACGGTTATTTTCCTGGCAGCCTTAAAGCAGCATCCCCCTGTCCTTTACCTTCAGGTTTAGGGATAGCCAGAGCAAAAGACTGGCATCAGGAAGAAGAAGAGTGTCTTTTATTTGTAGCTTTATCAAGGGCCAAAGATTTTCTGTGCCTTTCTCGTTCTCAAAGATACGGCCAGCGGTCGAGTAAAGCTTCTGAAGAAATATTGACCTTGAAAAACGCCCTTCCTTATCCGCCTGATGGTCCGGTCAACTGGGTTTTTGACACCTCAGAACTCAAAACAACATCAATAACTGCACCAGTTCCTTATCATAAAGAGATATTCGACACCCATGAACTAGAAACTTACCGGAACTGCGCTCGCCGCTATTATTATGAATTTGTTTTGAAACTGAGCAAATGGGTAGAAGAGTCGGCTTACAAAAAATTTCACGCTTCAGTATACCAGTTCATTGACTGGATAAAAGAGCAAAATCAGTTAAGTCTACCGATTGATGAGGGTGCGGCTCTTGAACACCTTTCTTTAATCTGGACAGAGCGAGGACCAACCGAGCATCCATTTGAAGCATTATATCGAACAAAAGCGGAAATAATGGTTTTGAGAGCCTTAGATTATTTTAGCGAACTTGAAGGAACTTTAAGCCGACCAGAATGGGAAGTTACTCTGCCAAATGGTCGGGTACGTTTTACCCCTGACCAGGTTGAGCGACAGGAAAATCAGGGGCGCTCTAAAATTATCATCCACAGGTTTAAAACTGGAAAACCAAACAAGAATGAGGACAAGCAGCCTGTTTATTCTTTGTATCGCACCGCTGCGAGTAAGATTTATCCTGATGTCGATCTGGAGTTAAGAATTGCTTATTTAGGAAAGAATGAACAACCTGAACCCGGTCAAACGCCAGCAAAAATAATCCCTGGCGGAGGTACAGGGGATTATGAGGCAGCTATAGCTGGTATTCGTCAAGGAGAGTTTTCGGCCAATCAAAAAGACAAAAGAAAATGTCCTGGCTGTCCTTATTATTTTATCTGTCCTGCCGGTTAACACCGGCCTTTTTATTTCGCCAGACTTTCCAAAACTTCATCCTAAAAATTACCGATTTTAAGCCGATCCTGCTATTGAATCAGTAGAAGGGCAACAGAGCTAACAAGCCCAGGCTCTTCTACTTTTACGACTTACATCAGTAACCGAAAGGACGGTAACAGCGATGGCTGAAATTGAAATATTTGTCCAAGGCGAAGGCTTGCCCGCCATAACCAGGTTGAAGATAGATGATCAGCGAACAGTCCGTGAACTGATCGAGGTTGCTAAATCTAGCGGATTGGCGACTGGTGACGACCTGGATTCCCTGATTGTTTTGCTTGAAGACTCGGAAGCCGCACTTTTGTTAAACCAGGTTCTTAAAGACGCTGGCATCGGCAACCGCAGTCGGGTTCATATCCATAGCAGGCACAAGATCGAAGTAACAATCAATTATGATAAGGACCAGGCAGTCGAGTCATTTCCCCCCTCTACTACCGTTGGTAAGGTGAAAAAATGGGCCGACCACAAATTTGATCTTAAAGGGGTGGATGCCACTGATCACATTCTGCAAATCTGTGGTACTTCTACCCGGCCTGACGAGGAAACCCATATTGGTGTCCTAGTTCACGCTCCTGATTATAAGTTGTGCTTCAATCTGGTCCCGAAAAGCCGGGTAGAAGGTTAAGCTCTATGGACGAGAATATTGGCCCTGATGAGCGGGTTTTCCGGGCAGACCTGGATAAAGGACCATTTCTAAGTGGAGCAGACCGGGGCAGATGGCGGTTAATTTCTGTTGAATGGCCTGTTGTCATAATTGCGGTAAGCGCATCAGAACGACCAGACGCGCCAGGCGAATATGCTTTTCGGCTTGATTGTGCTGGTTACCCCCAGGTAGGGCCAACGGCTCAGCTCTGGGATGCCGAGCAGAATGGTCCACTTCCCCCAGCAAAGTGGCCGGGGGGGAAATTTAGAGTTCCGGCCGCTTTCAGAACGGACTGGCAGGGTGGGACATGTCTTTATCTGCCCTGTGACCGTATTTCAATAAACGGCCACGATAACTGGCGACACCAGCATCCTGAAATGATCTGGTCACCAGACAAAGATATAACCTTATATTTAAGGACAATTTATGATCTCCTCAATTCGAGCGACTATACGGGGCTTCGTAGCTCCTGACTATCTTTTAAGCTGTGATTCTAAACTCTGGCAGGAAGGGCTATCCGAACTACGATTAAGAGGCGAGGGTCGTCACGAAAGCGGAGCGTTTCTTTTAGGACTACGCGAGGGGAACCGGCGGATAGTAAAAAAATTTGTTTACTACGACGACCTCGACCCTCACTGCCTCGATCACGGGATTGTCATATTTGACGGTAGTGGTTTTGGTCCTTTATGGGAGATTTGCCGTGAAACGAAGCTGGAACTGATCGCGGATGTACATACCCACGGTGGAGTTGCGCGGCAAAGCGAAGCGGACCGTACCAATCCTATGAAGGCTAAGGCCGGTCATCTCGCTCTTATCTTGCCGGACTTTGTCTGTCGTAAATTCCAAAGGGGAGAAATCGGTTTTTACGAGTACATGGGTCAATACCGGTGGAAAGATTACAGCGGGTCGCAGATAAAGAAGTATTTATATATCGGGATATGGGGGTGAGAAGTGGAACAGGAAAATCCTGGGGATAAGCTAAACCGAATCGTGAAGCTGGCTTTGGATGATGGTAGTGCCAGCAGTTTAGCCGAGGCGGAAAAGATTTATCAGTCCTACCGGCTAGTGATTATTGTGGGAGAAAAAGTCAAAAAATCCCCAACCCTCCAGGCAGCAGCTTTGACGGCTATAAATATTGCTCGCCGGAGTATGCTGGGCGGCGTCGAAGTGTACGGAAATATTGATTTTGAGCTACTCGTACCCTGGCGAAAATTTACAATCTTTAAGCAAGCAGTGTTCGACCTGGGTGGTAAACCTGTAATGGACTTAGATCCAATAGCACCAAAAATAATAATTGGTCTATCTAAAAAAGCTACCTTTCCGGGAGAATTTGTGGTAAGGGCCACTTTTGATGGTTGGATAGGTGGAGTAGTGCCTGTCGCTGACAGAGTACAACTGGCAGAAAGCCAGGAATTCGTTCCGGCAGGAGTGCTTGCTGGGGCGCTGGGAGTGTCGGAAGCCTTTCAATATTTAAGGAAAACCAATCCTTATGCCGGGGAGCGAGCAGTTGGTCTATCTTTATGGCAGCCGGGAAGAGAAGAATCCTGGCTTGAGATTAACGAACGAGGCCCCCAAGTTACCAGAATGCCTTCCAGTTTATGGCTAATCGGTCTGGGTCACCTGGGGCAGGCTTTCCTATGGATATTGGGGTTATTGCCTTACGCTAACCCTCAAGAGGTGAATCTGGTTCTCCAGGATTTTGACACTTTGGTTCCGGCAAACGATAGCACTTCTCTTCTAACCAGACCCGAACTGATTGGTCTCAAAAAAACTAGGGCTATGGCTGCATGGTGCGAGGAAAGAGGATTTCGAACCGTTATTCAAGAGCGCCGGTTTTCGTCCAATTTCCAGGTTTACCATGAGGAACCACAGGTAGCAATTTGTGGAGTAGATAACAGTGAAGCCAGGGCTGCCCTCGAAGAAGTAGGTTTTAAGCGAATAATTGAAGCAGGACTTGGAACCGGTACAAAAGAATACCTTGCTTTCCAGCTGCATTCCTTTCCTTCCAGCATCAGAGCTAAAGAGCGCTGGGGTGGGCGGGTTGAAGTGAAAAATACCGATTTTATTCGTACAAACCCGGCGTATCAGGTCCTGGCAGCTGAGGGTATGGATGAATGCGGTCTTACCTTACTGGCTGGCCGTTCGGTCGGAGCGTCTTTTGTAGGTGTTACAACGGCCACCTTGATAATAGCTGAACTTTTAAGAATGATTGAGGGCAAAACCCAGTTTGAGGTTATAGACGGGAGTCTGAATTCCCTTAATAACTTGATTTCAGTTGAAAATTCCATTCGAACCGAAGCCATTAATCCTGGCTTCACCTTAGCTTGTAAATAGAAACTTTTTACTGAACCTGGACTCGGACAAACAGGACATTTAGTGATCTGATCTACGCTTTCCTTTAGTTAGGACTTATTTCTTATAAAGGTACTGTTTTACTACTTTTCACTAATTTTAAGCGGATTTAATAGACACAAAAACCAGAATTGATAGATATAAAGATCATCGACGGCTGTAAAGCTGTGTTTTGCATACTGTAGGTCTGTGCCCGGCGGCTCAGAAAACTTCTCCTTAAATAGAATATTCAATACAATGCGAAAGGGGGATGCGAAAACTCTGTTAGTGATGGCCTTTAGCATAAAGTTAAGCATGCAGCTTCTTAATATTTATGACTAACTTGGTTATAACCGGGTTTAGCAGCTATATTTTATGAAGAGTAGCCATAACTTGCGGGTTGATAATAGTAGTTTGGAGATTGTCACCTATACTGAGTTGCTTAAAGCATTATATGAGTCGCTAAAGAAAGGTCATAATATATATAGTATAAAAAATGGCCGCTTGAATATTGACGCCGAGGCACTGGCGGTTAAATTAGGAGAAGCTTACAAAGAAGATCTGCCCAATAATATTCTGGGCAGTCCTAACAGTATGCGGATGGCTACCGTCAATTTTAATAATACTACTCGTAGTGAATTTACGAAACTGCTTGACCAGATTAAGACTCTTCTGGGACAGCGTCTTGAGGACACTCTTAAAAAAGAAAATCTAACCCCAGAGGTTTTTGCCAGCAAGTTATTAGTTGATATGAAGGACCTAAGAGGCAGCAGGGCTAATGACCTACCCGGCTTCGGCTTTGAGTTTCAGCCCCACAAGAACTTGCAGAAAAAGCGTCTTACCCTCTATGCTCAATCTCAACCTTCGCTTACCGCTAAAATCGACCCTTTACTACGATTTGCCCGCTTAAAGATTCAGGTCAACGGCCTTGACAGCTTTGATGAGCAGCTGGTTGCCAGTCTTGCTGAAACCTTTACTATGGAGCGCTGTCTTAAAGACTTTGGTAGTCAGGAGAAGGCTGAGGATGCTAATTATGAGCTGAAGGAACTGTTACAAAACCAGGTGGATGACCGTGGCTCAGAATTTCAGCTACTTAAGGAATTTTTTAGAACCGAGACTATTGGACAACTCAAGAAAATCGCCAGTGTACGTTATCTGGAATTTTTAGACTACCAGCTCGAGAATAATCGAGTGACTTTATCGGCACAGACAAGCCCTTATCGCCCCTATTTACAAAGCATCGCCCGTAGAATTAATTTGCTCAATCAATTCATGTGGGAAAAAGCGGCTGAAGATGGTTTTTATGACGTAAGTTTCAGTGATTATGCAGTTAACTTGCGAGATGCGATAGCACGGGCCAATGCCTTTGAAGGGCTTCCCATAATTCCCAAAGTTGAGGGGTCACTGGGGGAAACCACTTCTAAAGACGGCAGCGAGAATCAGTTTGTCTTTGGGATAAAACTTAAACTCAATGGCAAAGTATCTGCCCGTCCTCAAATTCCTACCGGCGAGAAAAATCCGGTTGTAATGGATTCTTTTAATTACCATGTTAACCTTTTTGACCCTGCTAACGAAGCATACAAGGTAGGGATTAAAGGCCCTGGTGCTCAAGGTTTTACCGAGAAGTTTCTAATGAACCTGCTGGTCTACTACTTCGTTTTTACCAATTTTGGCAACTCTAATTACGATCCTTCTGACGATTTTGAAAAGAAAATCTTACCGGTACTTAAAAGTGGCACTCAGGAAGAAAAGAACCAGTTGCTTATCAAATTGGCTGCTGACTTACGCGGCGACATTAACATCAGCCAAGCTCTTAAGGGTCTGAAAAAACTTTGCCGGGAACTACTCAGGAAGCAAAAACAATTTGTAGGTCAGCACTATGATCTGCATTTACAAATACGCCGGGGTATTCTTGAGAAAAATTTGGAGAAAGTTCTGGGGCGACATAGCTTTTTCCGTGGAGATCTCTTAAGCAAAAATAGTAAACAGGCTCTTCGCTATATTTCAATTGGTGATGCGGCTCTTACCGCAGAAGCTCTTTGCAAACTTGATGTGCAGCTAAGCCTGGATGACGTTTTGTTTTATCCAGCTTCAGATACCCCGGATAAATTTGATATGTCTTACGTCACCGAGAATATCAAGGTGTTGCGGTTATTACTGGCTCCTATTACTGAGCTTACCACCCCGGTTTATAAAACTTATTTTGAAGGACAACCAGCTATCCTTATTCCTTATCGGCTTTCCGAGATTTCAAATGAAACGCTCTACAATAAGGAAAAAGCCGAGTATAGCTGGAAGAAACCGGAAAATTTTATTTTCCGTATCGTTTTCAGTCTGCTACTTTTAATCTCGTTAGAAGAAATACTTTCCTACTGCCGACATAGTCCTACCATGCAATCCAAGGATAATCATCCTGAACCACTTATATTTGTCCCAATACTGCGTCTGCACCTTAATGAGGTAGATAAAGCCTCACCAAAAGAGCTTTTTGTAGGAGAACTTACCAGGATTTTAGCCCATCTGCTGGGGGAAAAGCATTTGACCGAGACACAGGGATTGAACATTCGTCCTTTAATTCGACCAGCTCAGCAATACCTAAAAGAGCTGGAGCGTGCCGCTACCTCGGCTAAAAAGCCTCCTTTACCGCAAGTACCCTCGGGAGCGGTGTATAAGGTACGTAACTCAAAAACTGACCTCTATTCGGTTTTACCCAGAAAGTTTCAATTTACTGGTGGTACCTTCGACCCCAAAAATTTGACTAACGCTTCCGGGCTTAAACGTTTAGCTCTTTTGATCGTCTCTCAGCGAGAGAGTGACAGTACCTGGCACGACCAGAATAACTACCGTCTTGTCACCATCTTCGGGCAGGTTGTAACAATTGACCGCCAGGAGGATGGCAGTATTGTGGTTAATAATTCAAGAACCTTTTCGCATAACACCGATACTATCCGAGCTTATAACAATCCCACCGTTCTGGCTGACCTTATAACTAACCTTTATGATGAGGGATACCGTCATGTTCTCTATATTGCCCATTCTCCTCATACTAGCACTCTCAACCTTTCATCAAAAAGCGACATTGCCCAACGTGATTACGAAACTACCCGTCCCCTGTTCTTCATGGAGAAGGCGGTGCTTAAATATCTCCAGGGAGGCCGTAATGATCTTATTATCTATCCCATCTTTTTTGATATGTATGCAGCAGTGAAACTTTCCGAAACCGGTGTTAATTCTTTGTATATTCAGGATACTACCGAACTTGCCAACCTTATTAACGACCCCAGTCAGCGTATTATCACCTTTTTCAATCTGTTTAACGGTATAGCAGTAGCTGATCAAAATTCGGACGGGGATGACCAGGAGAAATATAACCACGTTATGACTTATTCTACTTTTTGGAACCTCTATGACGAGGTGATTAAAAACCAGGATATTCATCTCGGTCTGCTTTACGATAAAGCCAATATCCGGCCCTCGTTAAAGGATAACATTCTTAACTTTATTACCCTCTTTCATTTTTCGCGCTGGCGAAAATGGGGGCGGGAGGCTAACCTCAAGTTAAATCCTTACGAGGATATTATTGGTGATAATTCGGTTGGCAAGAAGAGTATACAACCTGGGTTTTCATCCAACGCAAAATTTCAGCTGCTTTCCTTCCTGACTGAAGTACGCAGCATTATTAGTCGATAGCTGCATAGTTTAGAAAGGTAAGTACTAGCCAATGGAATACGAGAACGATCAGCCAGCGGTTGGCAATTCGGGAGTAACCCCGATTGATATGGGGCGCATTTACGAACCGGGTTTTAATACTGGGATAATAAGCTATATTCTTCAGGAGAAGATTAACCACAAGTTTGATAAGCTATACGAACAACAACTTCAGCGCTTCAGGTTTGAACAAGTGGTTGAACGGTTAGCGACAAAATATGACATAGTCAGCAGTGAATACCGCCTACTTCTCCAAAAATGGGCGACCGACTATTTTCGTAAGGGTTACCTGGCAGGCTACAACTTTTTTAGAGAATACCTGGAAGCGCTGGGTTGGGACAAACGAAGGGTAACTATTTTCTATTTCCAGGCAGATTTTGGTGGTGATAACAGCCAGGGTTTATATCCATCCCAGGAGGCAATCTCCTTGCTAAGGCAGTTGGGGCCACAGATCGTGAATCAGACTGACCAGTATAATAACGCCTATTCTAAAAAAGGGGAATTTCTAAAGGCTGATACTCTGGTACTACTGGAATACCGCTTATCTCCAAGAAGTGACAGCCGTAAAATTTACCGGATTTTGGCCGTGGACGAATCGGTTTTCGGGGTCGAATATATGCGCGATCTTAAGGATATAAACAAGGTCGCAGTCTTAAGGGCTATGCTGCGAGATGAAGCGACTTATCTCCGCTCCAAAAGTGTTTTCTCAAATCTCAATCTGGATACCGGCGAGGCCAACGGCTTTGTCTTTCCTGCCAGCCTGCGGCGTTATTTTACCGCTTTTAGACGGGACGATAAAGAAAGTGCCAAGATGATCCAGGCCGGGAGCTATGCTTACAGTTTCTACCAGTTTTTGACAAAAGAGACCGGCTTTCTAAGGCTTACAGATGAAATTACCTTCAATGTCGTGGGTTATAGCGACAAAGGCATCAGCACTATGACAGTAAGCAGCACGGATTTGCAAGCTTTAGAGATTTGTTACCAGATATACAAGCACCAGCCCCGGCAAGCAGAAGTCGCTCAGTCCAAACGGGATGTTCTTAATACCATTAAACATAATACTGCTCTCAGTTTTCAAGATGGCCGAAAATTTGTAGAGGCCTTGATGTCAATCAAGACTCAGGCAGAAATGGTGCTGGCAGGACGTTCACTTCCCCCAATTGATACAGAGGCTAACAATCGAGCTTTTCTAAGCCCCCGGGGCAGCCTTATCTTGCAACGTTACCATCGTGAGGAAATAAGTGGTTTTCATAGCTGGGTAACTGAGCTGTCGAGTGACGATATCAGGAAATACAATCTGGAACTATCCGAGGATAGGTCTGCGCTCGACCTGCGGGATGGTCATGCTCAACTGGTACACCGCGCCCTGGCCGATACTGGTCTTACTTACGTTTTCCTTACTGGTAATCCCGGTATTGGGAAAACCCATGCCCTGGCAAGTTTCCTTACACCGCTAGTCGGCGAGGGGTTTATTTTTCTGTATGTCAGTCCACGTAAGCAGGTTAACCTGGACATAATAGATAAATTTTGTGAAGAAGGTAAGCTTGCTGATAATAATATGATTGCCCTTAACACCAACTCTTATTTAATCAGGGACAACAAAGGTCGCAGCACGGTACGTTATCAATCTAACCGCTATCAGGGTACGCTCAAGAAAAGAGGAGTTACCTTTATAGATAAGGATAACCCGGAAAGTTTTGAGGAGAATTCCCCAGTTGGCGGTTCTTTGAAGTCTCAGGTAAAAACATTTAAGCGAGCCAGCGACGAGACGATTAACGTGGCGGGAGGTGGCACCAGCGGTGTATTGAAAAGTCTATTTGAGGCTATTTATACGGTAATCGACCAGGATATGGCTCGAAATATTATCGCTTCGGCTTCCATTCAAGCACTTAAACAAACCAGCCACAATAAATCCGAGGCCAATGTGGATACGCTACGCCACTTTACTACCATCTTTAAGAATGCTTACAATGAACGAGATGGTGAAGTAAATCCGGCCAAAATGAAAGAGTTAGCCCGGCGCTTCAAGCATATTTTTATTATGATTGATGAAGTAACCGGGGATGAGAGCGGGGTCGCGTTTCTTCAAAGAATAAGCGAACTTTTAGAGGAATATCAGCTAATAGGCGGTCAGCACGGCTTTAATACCAAAGTAATTGTGGCCGATGCTTCGCTAGTAGGGGAGCAAGTGATTCGCCAGCATCTAAACGCCAGTCGGGCAGTCGAACCAGATAAGATATTTTTTACCAGCGCTGAAGAAGCTACAGCCCAACCCTTGAGTATAGTCCCGTACACTTATCGAAAAGAAAGTGATGCGGTCGTTATCAATACTAATTCGTATCCGGCCAGCCACTTAACTTTGCACTATAACATTTTTGTGGGCTGCCCCAGTATGCTACCACCCATTCAGCCTGGTGGGCCAGTCCCGACTAGTGCTTTAAGCTTAGAAGAGGATGGTATCAGGCTTGAACGACCTATGCTAAGTTTTGAGGAAGCTGACGGAAATATCCGCAGGCAATATGAATTGATCGATGAAATGCAGCAGCACCTTGCGAGCGAAATAATAAGGTTTGTGCGACAAAGCGAAGGCCAACTGATTGTCTACATTCAAAATAAGCGCCGGTTATTTGACCTGATCGAGCGGGTAAACCAGGAATTGAGGCGGTTAAGGGCCGACCCCCAGGCTGATTCGGAAGCGGAGGTATTTGTAAGAGGGGAAGATTACCTAGAAATCCACGCCGATATTGCTCAGGAGGAGCAGGAACTAATTCAGCAAAAACGAAATTTGGTGAGGGTAATCTTTATGACGGCTTCGGCCAGCCGAGGCCTCTCTTTTCCGTTTGCTCGGCATATAATTGTGGATGTGCCTGGTTTTGATATTGAAAAAAATCTTATGGAAATTATTCAGGTAGTTTACCGGGGTCGAGGCGATAAAAAGCTGGATAACAGTCCCAAAGAGATCAGTTTTTATTTGTCTGAAACGATTAATTTTGATGGGGAAATACCCAGCCAGGTGCGTCGGCGATTGACCGACGGCATTCTCAATCTTTTTAACATACTATTGATCCTGAAAGCTTCACTAATGACCAGGATACAGGGTTATGGTCAAATTGGTCGGGACAAATTTACTATAATCCCGATAGGTGGTAAATCTTTATCGGCGGCTAGTGATAATTTTGGAGACGCAATGGGTGATTTGCTCAATCTATTAAAAAAGGAGCATAACCGGAAACGACAGGACACTACCGTGGCTTTTGTGTACGACTCGCTGCTAAACCTTTTTTCCGGTTCTACTACAATTATCCGTGAAATAAATTCATTACCGGGGCAGCCAAACCGTCTTTTATCAAACGAGATACTTGAGAAACTATCAACCGATGGCTTTTACAAGCTAATAGCCCAAGGTCTCCAACCGCTTCTAGATAGCCTGGCTATAGAACCACTTTATGTGAGTGGAAGCCTGCTGATAGCACCACTAGAAAATAATCAGGTTCACGAGAGTTATGAGTTTCGTCTGGCACAAGAAATTCAGCTTCACGCTAACGGACAATTACGTCGCAAGATGGAGCAGATTATAAGACAGCCAAAAATTTACACCGAAAGTTTACGTTCCGCTTTACGACGGGCGATTGAACTGGTAGAAAAGATTGATCGGGAGCGAGTAGAACGCACCCAATTTGTGGAGCAGACCAGCCGAAGTAGTGATCGCTATTATGCTGTACCACAATTCATTTTACTGAGCGGTACGGAACTAAAAGATTATTTGAATGAATTAAGAGACCAGTTAAATAACACAACCGAGGAGGAGTTGGAAAACAACAGCTTTAGAGATATTCTGGCGCGATATATTAGAGCCTTGTATCCTGCGGAAAACATTTTACCTGTCACACCGAACTATGGGGACTTTCCCTATATTCTATTTCGCTGCTATAATTTGCGTGAGGCTCGCCGTAGAATTTATACTCTAGGTCATGCTTTAACATCAAATGAACTCAATGTACTTGGCCTGATTTTATCCAAGTCTGAGGATGAGTAGTTTGAAGTATGTAATGGAAATAATCGAGCTTGCTAGTTTTAGAATGCAATAGGTTAATAATGATGAGATTAGAAATGAATTTGTTTTGGCTCTAGGAAAATTACTTGTTTCTACCTCGTTTCCATCAGCCATCAAATAAAACATAATTATTAACTCCCGACATTTTGCCTAAAGTAATAACTGATTGCTCGTTTCAGAGCGAACTGGTTACCACTCTAACACTGAAGGGATCAGCGACAGTTGTTGGTGCAGGTTATATTCGATCAAAACCCTGATGCTAAATACATCTGGATCGATTGATTAAGTTAAGAGGTAGTTGTGAACAAGATTAAGAAAAATGGGCCTTGCTACTATTGCGGTGGGGTTAGTGTTAGCATTGAACATGCTCCACCACAACAAATGTTTAAGGATTTTAGCTTTACCCCGATTACTGTTCCTGCCTGTAAACTGCATAATACAGATAAAAGTTTTTATGATGAAATCATTGTAAAGGCGTTTCTGAAATCTATAAGCCTGACTACCCCGACTCCAAAATATCCAAGTCACCCAGACCTACATAAAGCTATCGGTATCGCTTTACCCGAATTCAAGCGGGTTAAAAATAAAGTCGAGGAACGCCCCTTGACCAAAGATTTGGCGGAATTAGCTGATAAACCAGTAGTTCACATCAAACCGGGTGTTAATGTAGGAGCCTGGATAACCCAAATTACTGCTGCTCTTGTATATAGAGCTGTTGGAAATTTTGAACCTTCGATTAACTGGGAACAGGTCATGTGCCGAGGCCTGAATTTTATTGAAACTGGAGAAGCACTATCACAACAGGAGCTTGTTAACTGGTTTGAACAAAAAGAAACCTATAAAGTATTTTTAGGAAAATTAAACTGGAAACCTGGCTGGTACGAGCCTCCTTATGGTTATCCTGTGATGTTGTACAGGTTTGACTTTGCCTACACTTACAAAAGTAAAAACCTTTTGATCCAACATACCTTTTACAATTCTTATGTGTTTGTGGTTCAAATAAAGATCAATAGCCAAATCAAGGAAGCTATCAAAAATCACATTAGGTCGTTACGGCCGTTGAAATTGCGTCCTTCTAATGATACCGCAAATTAATTTAGGAAACGAATTAAAATAACTTATCTGTCATGCAATACAGTTACGCAAAGCCCTAAAATGACTTAAAAGTCCGGCTACCTAACCATTTATTGTTTCCGTGTCCAGTTTTTCCACGAAGAAACTTATTCGTCTTATGATAACTGACAAATTAGCTATTACAGAATTGAAGAAAGCTTTGCTTATCGCAAAGTTCTAAACTAACTTTGAAATATACTATTCAGAATAGTATTAACATAAGATCAAGCGTGAGGTTAAAATGAGCTATCACTTTTATAACTGGCTTAGATATTGGTATCCTAGAAGTGAAACTCTTTACTTACTTGAGGGCGGATTTTTACCTGACCCTCAAATTCAACATTGGCAAGTCCGTAATCCTAAATTGGTTAAGTTTGCAGATATATCCGCATTACAATGTTTAATTTTACTAGCTGAACCCGGTGTTGGTAAGTCGACCGAATTGGAAAAGTATGCCAAACTTTATAACGCGAACGAAGCCTTATATTTCGATTTTGGAAGCCAAGATATAGACAAGCTGTTTGAAACCGGCCAATTTAAAGCATGGGCCGAAAACGATTGTCGTTTGCACTTATTTCTTGATAGTCTCGATGAAAGTTCAAATAAAGTTCCCCGAACTGCCAAAAACCTCTTAACAGAGTTAAAGCGTCAGGTAGAAGCTCATCCTGATGCGTTACAACGACTTTTTTTAAGAATTTCCTGTCGTCAAACCGATTGGTCAGACTTTTTAGAAAAAGGTTTGGAACAATTATTTGGACAGATAACAGTTTATTATTTGGCTCCGCTTACTCGTGAGAATGTGATTCAGGCAGTACAGATAAAAGGATATGACGATAAGAGTTTTATGAACGGGTTGTATCAAAAACGACTTGTCACTCTTGCCTGCAAACCAATTACGCTAAATTTTCTATTAAACACTTTTAGAGACGGTGCTTTTCCATCCACTCAGATAGAATTATACCAACGGGGTTGTTTACTCTTGTGCGAAGAAATGGAAAACCGTTCGGTCAAAACTTTTGAAGAAACGGCTGATGCTATTGAGCGATTTAAAATAGCTTCTCAACTGGCAGTTCTAACCATCTTTTCAGGTTGTAGACTGATTTGGCGGGGTATTGATAAGGGAAATGTATTGACTGGAAATGGCATCTCTACTATCCGGGAAATAATTGTCGCTTCTGCAAAGGTGGACAATCCCTATCTAAGCGAAGGCAAAATCAAAGATGTTTTAAAGAGCAGTTTATTTATTGAAGGTGAAGCTGGCTACAGTAGATGGGCGCATCAGAGTTATGCTGAATTTTTAGCCGCTAATTGTTTGGTCGAAGCTGATTTGGAGTTAGCCCAAATAATGAGCCTAATAACCCTTGAAGATGGGTATGTTGCACCTCAGTTGTATCAAACAGCAGTTTGGTTAGGGTTAATGCGCTCAGATGTGTTTTTAGAGGTAGTAAAGACTGACCCTCAAATATTTCTTAATAGTGAACTTCAATTTATTTCGCCGGAAAATCGGGCGATTCTAGCGAAAAATCTTTTAGCTCTTTACGATAAAAAACTAATACCGCAACCAAATTGGGACGAGCGTTTCCATTATGATAAATTAGCTCATCCTGCACTAGCAACTCAATTATTACCCTATATTACAAATACTTCCAAGAACTTTACGGTACGAGATGTAGCCATTCATATTGCCGAAGCTTGCCAGCTTTTACAAGTACAAATAGAATTGGCTAGGCTTGCTATTAATCCCACCGAAAATGTGCTACTCCGGGAATATGCCGCTCTTACCGTAATCCGCTTGGAAGACCGGAGTGCCTGCCATCACTTAAAACCACTTTTGAACCAAAATCTTAATAATCTAAAATTTGCCCGATTAAAAGGTTATGGTTTACAGGCAAATTGGGCAGATAATTTAACTGCCCAAGAACTTTTTGTTTTTCTTGATAGTTTGGATAAAAAGGAGTTGGAATTAGTTTGTCAAAATTTCTTATTTACCAACCCTCTCCAGAAATTAAAGATAGAAGATTTACCAATTGCCCTTGACTGGTGCCAGAGGCAAAAGGGTAACAAATTACGGGCAATATCTTATGAATTGTATAGCTTTAGAGATGCAATCATGCTGATGTCCTGTGAGCATCTCGAACAACCAAATATACTGCCCAAATTTTGCCAAGCCACTATTAAAAGATTTTATGAATATGAGGGGCTTAACTCTACTGATATGTATGACCGCCCTCAGCCATCTCCATTAGGGGATGGTTTAGAAAAACGACAGAAAGTATTCGGTTTTTTTGCACCTATTTTGAGTATTCCTGCTAACAACCCGCTCATTTTACCTTACGCCCAATCTCCTTTGTTACAGTTAGTAGACATTTTATGGCTCTTAAAATATCTTGAAAGTGTTCAAGAAGTTGCTTTGCGTGAAGCAATAATTCGCTTAATCAAATATATCTTTGGGCCAAGACCAAAAACTTTTGAGGTTTTTGATGCTCTGTTTTACGCGAAAGACATCATTCCCGACTTCCAAGAATATTTTGAAATTGGGCTTAATTCCCCAATGGCACAGCAACAAAAAAGAGATTATGCTCAAACTAATCAACAAACCAGTATAAAATCACTTCCTACTGCGGAAAAAATTAGAACAGATTTAGAAAATATTGAATCTGGTAAGTTGGAAGCTTGGATGAAACTATGTCAAAAGTTGGTTTCTCAACCGAATAGTAGATACAATCCTAACTTAGAATTGGCCTTGCATGAACTACCAGTTTGGGGAATTGCGGTCGAGTATCAAGCTAGAATAGTCGAAGCGGCTAAAAAATTTACTCTCACCGAAGACGAAGGGCTAAATGAATGGTTAGGCACTTTTGACCATCCTTTTTGGGCAATCAGTGGGTATATAGCACTCGCAATCATTTTGCAAGAAGAACCGAAATTTTTTGCAAAGCTTGAAGCAAATATTTGGGGGAAATGGATTGGCACAGTAGTTAGTCTTCATAGGTCGGGTAGTGCTAAAAGCTTAGAAATTCAGGAACAGATTACAAAGGAAGCTTACCAAAAGATACCTTCCGAGTTTCTAAAAGTATTTTTTGCTTTTGCTGATGCCTATAACAACCTTAATCATAGTGCAGATTTCTATAAGCTAACCCTAATTTGGGATGCTCAAATAGCTGGTTTACTGTTAAAAAAGGTGCAGGAACCTGATCTAAATGACTATAATTTAGCCAACATTTTAGAGCTTTTATTTACTTACAAGGTTGAAGGAGCAACCGATTTTGCCGCCTCCCTTATTTCCCCTAATTTGTTGCAGACTAAAACAGGTCGCGAGAGGGGGCTTATTGCCGCTTCCCAATTACTAAGTAACGGTCATGATATTCGTTGGACAAATATTTGGTTGGCTATCCAGCAAGATGAAGAATTTGGGCGTACCCTAATTTCACGGGTAGCCAACCGGGTTGATTTCCGAAACCCGCTAGTTAATCTTGCCTTTAAGGAAGCGGAATTAGCGGAATTGTACCGCTGGCTGGTTAAACAATACCCTCACGCTACCGACCTGGAACACTTTGGAACTTCCTATATCGTGATGGAAAGGGACAGAATAACGGAATATAGAAATATCCTTATTTACCAGCTGGTCAATTTAGGGACAGAACAGGCCTGTGAAGAATTAAAAAAGTTAAATGAAGAATTACCTAATCTGGAATTTCTCCAATGGCAAATTATTTCCGCGCGGAGTAATATGCGGCGTAATAGTTGGTATGGTGCTTCGGCAAATCAGGTGTTTGGTTTAATTTCTAATAAAATTTTCAGATTAGTGAGAAACGGCGAAGAACTGTTAGAGGTAATAATGCTTTTATTGAAAAATTTAGAAAAGAAACTTAGTACCAAGAAAAACCCCGCCGCTAGAGATATTTGGGATGTGGCTAGGAATACAAAAGGGAAAGTAATCGCGGGTAAATATTACCCGGTTGATGAAAACGATTTTTCTGATTATGTTGCCCGATACTTAGAACAGGAGCTTAATGAAAAAGGGTTCGTATTAAATTGTCATTTTGATATTGTGCGTGAGCCAGAGTTGCGTCGTAGTAGAGCTAGAGGAACAGGATTACGCACTGATATTTGGATAAAGGCTATTACAATTAATAATTTCTCCTTATCAAAAGAAATCAATTTAATTATTGAGGCAAAAGGTTGTTGGAATGCAGATTTAATGACCTCTATGAAAACCCAACTTAAAAAGGGTTATTTAGAAGGCAATCATGTCTGCCACCACGGTCTTTATCTGGTGGGTTGGTTCAATTGCGATTTATGGCATAGTAATGACAGTAGGTTTGAAAAAGCTAACAAGTTTTCTGATATATACCAATTGCAATCCGACTTAGAACAGCAAGCCAAAATTCTGTCTGACCAAGAGATATTTATTCAAGCTTTAGTTATAAATGCAGCACTAATCTAAGCTCATTAAACCGAGGTCATTTTTGGCTATTTTCCTTATCCTCTAATCCTCCAAGTTATGACAATGAGCATTGTAACAACTTGGAAGTTATGTTATAATATAATCAGCAATTTTGTACGGAATAGGTTTACATTAAAATATGTAGAGCCGCATAACCAGGAAGTTTCAAGGCTTGAAGAACGGGTTATTAGAAAATGGCACGATTAGATCAAGTACTCCAACAACTTAGATTTGGTCTGGAACAATTGTCCGCGAATAATGCTCAACACGAGTTTGAGCATTTATGTCGGCATCTTGCGCGTGCCAGAATATGCAGTAATATTTTACCAGCAACCGGGCCGGTTTCTACCGGCGGCGACCAGGGTAGAGATTTTGAAACTTTTAGAACTTATCTTAACTCCACACCAATATCTTCTTCAACGTTTATTGGTCTTGCTTCAAATAAACCTATCGCTTTTGCTTGTACTCTTCAAAAGGAAATTACAGGTAAGGTTAAATCTGACGTTACAACAATAATGACCTCAGGATCTGAGATTGAAGCAATTTACTTTTTTTGTACCAAAGATGTACCAGTTGCGATAAGACACCAATTACAGGATTGGGCTAAAAAAACTTATAAAGTTCATCTTGAGATTCAAGATGGACAAGCAATTGCTGAATTGTTAGCAGATCGTGAAATTTTTTGGATTGCCGAGCGATACCTTTCCATACCAGCTGAGATTTATCCTGTTGTTAATATGGAAGATGAAGATGAATGGTATAAGAGTGTATTAGATAAATGGAAAGAGCGCGTTGCGAACGCACAAAGTTCTACTAATCATGCTGATTTTGTAGAAATTAAAAATGCCATCCGCTATATCTCCTCGTCTACACAGCCTGGTCGAGACTTAAGTTTTTGGCTGAGCTTGCTAGAGTCTTTCATTCAAAGTAATCATCTTTTGTTGAAACGGCAGGCTATTTATGAAGTGTCAGTAGCCTCTCTTAAAGGTCATAATTCAATGCTCGGCCAGGAAACGCAGTTGAGACAATATTTTTCTAAAATAAATGAGCTTGATGAACCTGCTGAACTAGAAGATGCTCAAGTTTTACTATTTTTCTGTCTGGGGGCAGCTAGAGAAAACAAGGTGCAATTAACTGAGATAGAACTATCTCAATGGAAAAATGAACTTATTACTCAGATAGAGAATAGATTAGAAGAGGTAACCTCACCAGGTTCAATTTGTGCTCTGTTAGAAGTAAGAGGTTACTTGGCTTTTCCAGATTTAGATAAAACAATGGATTATTGGCTTAAACTTATTGGAAGAGCTAAAAACGCTCCGCTTTTTCCCCTTGAACGCTTTGCTGACCGTTTAACGACTAATATTCTCATTATTGGTGACCATCCTCAATATGAGCTTCTTACTCAGAAAGTCGACAGGTTAGTTGCGGATAGGTTCGGAGAGTTTACGGCAGCTCAAAAAAGTAAAGAGCGAGCTATGAAGTTTCACCAGAGTGGTAAGACTCTCAGAGCCATAAATGAACTGCATCAGGCTAAAGTTAAGTGGTTTGCCGCAGAAACTTTACGAGGCGCAATACTTTCAATGTTGTTTATTGCTGATGGATATAAGGAACTTGGTTTATCATTTGCTGGTAAGTATTATGCACTTGCTGTGGCTTCTTTGGTCTGGCATTCTTCTAACTTGGAATTTAAACGTTATTTTCCCAGTGCTTTAACACTGGCTGCCACTTGTGATTATTCGCAAGGGGCTTGGGCGAGTTATTTAGATTTAACAGCCTTGAGTATAAAAGGGATTTTGAATTTTACCGACCAAGTTAACAATTTTCAGGGTGAAGATGAACTCCAGAATGTTTTGTTTTTTACTCCCACTTTGATGGCTCTGACTGAACGTATTGACCCTCAGCTTTTTAAGCTGGTTAAGGCTACAATTGCAAAGTGGGAACTTGATGATTGGTTGGAAGATTACCACAAGATAGCGAAGAAAGCCTGGAAAAAAGTTGCGGTAGATGAGATTTGGCAAAAAATTCAAACTCAATTAAATGGACGACCTTTTACTGACTTGGGTAGAGTAAGACAAGCAATCTGGTCAGAACTGGGTATTTCTTGGACCGTAAACTGGGATAATGAATACGAAACTAACAAGATAGTTGAGCAGTTTCTTGCAATCTTCCAAATGGTGCTTGCCGATCTAGCTGGAATTGATATGGCACTTCTTAAAACCAGTGTTACCATTGAAATAGAATTGGCTGATGCAATAGACGTGGAAGTTAAAAGCCTACCCTCTAATGATGATCGGCAATGGAAAATTGTATTACCAAGTTACAACCAAAAGAAAAGTCAAAACTTGGACAAGTTACAAACGGATGCAATTGGTGCTACAGCTTTCATCCTCAGAGACATATCTTTATTACCTCGGTCTCAATTTGATGAGGCATTAAAAAACCTCTTTAAACGTGGTATTTCGGCAAAAACCTTTGTTGTTAAGCCATACGTTGAGCTATACTCTGAATTTGTATCTAAAGAGTCGTTTGAGAGTTTGAATAGAAAATCTTTGCAACCTTTTCTTCCATACTGTACATTTGCACTACCCGACTCCAAGCCCGAACTAGATTGGATTAGTGGGCCAGGCCCCACTTATAGTCGTAATTTTGCTGAAGAAATGTTGGAAAATCGTTACCATCGGCTTTTGACTGGTATTGAGCGTACTGTAAAACGACTTAAGTTGGAACCTGACTTTCAAACTACTCTTCGGCAACTGAAGCAAGAGGGCTGGTTAGACTGGCATATTCTTACCTGCATTTCCAATATTACAATTAATTATCAGATAACTGAGCAGCTAAAAAGCAAGAATGGACGAGATAGTGGTTGGAGTTATGAAGCATACGACCGACTGCTTCGCCAATATATGCAGAAGCCGGAAAGTGAAAATGATATTATTGTACCAATGGCTGAATTTAGTAGAGAGAAATTTTATGATACTTTACGCATGACTATGCTTAATACAATCCAGCACTTTGATCTAGAATGTCATCAACAAACCCCTGACCTTGTGGCAATCGAACATTTCCTAAAAGAACGTTATAACTATTGGGCTGATGATATAGAGCATGATAACCCTTTTGTCTAAAAGAAGTTTTTAGCGGAGTTAAGCATTAAGCAAAAGTCAATGGCGTATATATGACACAATGCCCTGATAAAAGCACAACTCTTACCCAAGTAACAGAGGTTGTACTAAAAGATAAAGAAAACCTTTCTCCTTACACAAGTCTTGACAAAAATCCGGCAGCGGTTTATCTGGCAACCTTGCGTCCGGTTGGACGGCGAGGAATGCTACGTGCCCTGACCCTGATTGCCGAAATTGCCAGCGAGGGTAAACAAACTGCCTTTACTCTACCCTGGCACCAGCTTCGCTATCAGCACACTGCCGCCATTGCCTCCACTCTGGTAGAACGCGGCTACCGTCCGGCTACCGTAAATCAGGCTCTTTCCGGGCTACGTAGTGTACTCTACCACGCCTGGAAGTTAGGTTTAATGGAAAGTGAAGATTATCAACGCGCCCGCGATGTCAAGAACAAACGCGCTGAAACCCTGCCGCGGGGTCGCGCCTTGGCTAAAGCTGAACTTACAACACTTATTCAGAATTGCCAGAGTGAAAAGACACCTGCCGGAACTCGTGATGCAGCCTTGATAGGCGTAATGTATGGTACGGGGCTGCGGCGTTCCGAAGTGGTCAAACTGGAATTGAAAGACTATAAATCTTTAACTGGTGCTCTGACCATTCGAGGTGCTAAAGGTGGCAAAGACCGCCTGGTTTATGTCAAAAGCGGAGCGGCAAAAGCTCTGGCAGGCTGGCTAACCCTACGGGGTGAAGCGACAGGTTCACTTTTCTGCCCAATTCACAAAAGTGGCAAAATTCGGGTAGAGTCGATGACTGACCAAGCCATTATGAAAATTCTCAAGAAACGAGGGTTGCAAGCTGACCTTGAACCCTTCAGTCCCCATGATTTACGCCGAACCTTCATTTCGGATTTATTAGATGCGGGGGCTGACATTGCTACGGTTCAAAAGCTGGCTGGACACGCCAGTGTCACCACCACTGCCAGGTATGACCGGCGGGGCGAAGAGGCCAAGAGTAAAGCCACTGACCTCCTCAATATTCCTTATTAAAAATTGGAGACGTGCCAAACCATGCCAGAAAAAACCAACACTACCAAATGAACGTAAAACTTCACTTCAAGAGCCGTGCTCTTGACTATTTTACTCCAGATTAGCAAAAATACCTCATGCTACAATGGCTTCTAAGGTGGTTGTTTGTCTAAAAGGGTTGTTAAATACACTCTTTTAATTAGAGAGCCTTAAAACGGCTTGTAGCATGAGGCCATTTTTAGGGCTTTACAATCAGCCAAACTTTTTTGATAAAAATAGATCTAAAAGAATCATACTACTTTCATCTGCTACATACAAGTAATGTCGAACTTCAAATTCTTTGCCAGACAGGTGCCATTACTCCAAAAGAATTCAGAAATGTTTCGTTAGTTGCAAGGATCTGTAGTTGTAAGCCATGTAATAGTGCCTGGGTTATAGAATCTTCTTTTCTGCTTTCACTTGCAATTCTACTGATACCATTCGGACCATATCCTTTATAATGAGCCTCCGTTAAGAGCTGGCTAAGGACTTCTTGAACTGTAATCTTAAATAACTCAACCAACGACCGTTCCTGCGAAGCATCTGCTACAACAATAAGCAAATATCTGGGTATTTTAGAAAGTTGTACCAACGGTTGCCGCAAGCCTATAGATTGGAGTAACCATTCAGACCAAAGAAGCTGTAGATAAGAGCGTATTTTCCCCCTATAGCGTTCTGTCCAATTACGGTGGCCTCTCTCAAATTCAAGGTACACTAATGCCTTATCATATAACCTGCCTGGCCGCTCAATAATGAATTCTCCATAACCATCAGGTAAACACTCTCCTCTTTCACCGCCCGTTTCTAGCTTCAGCGCTCTCAAATTTGGTATGTAGGAATAAGGCGCGTCATAGCCAGCAACTGCTAACCTTTCTGGTAGAATATAATATCTGTGGCAGAGCGGTTCTGTTTGCCAGCTTTCCAGCTCAACATTGATAGCATTTTCAAATAATGGTTGCCGTCGTTCTTTGCAATTCCAGCCTTGACAGGCTTTTTCATGAGTTAATTTTTCCACATGCACTTTTTTTGTTACTGGATAGATCCCTGGCACAGTTTGAAAAGGCAATGACAAATGACGTGAGGGAAAGGACAAGAAAAAATTGGTTGCACCACTAAAATGTTCCGTTAAGAGTGACGGCCAGCTAAAGCCAACCTGATCTTCAACTTCATTTGATTTTACATCAACTTTAGTTGGAACTGTGCAATCTGAAAACAAGCTGCTAGTATCAATCAGCTCAGTACAAGTATCATCAAGCCTTACCAATTTTCTTTCACCCGCTTCAATTTCACGACGAATACGGGCTAGTCTTGTCAGTTCACCTTGGTACCGTGGTTCAAAAGTTAGAGAAACTCCTTCCAGCCACAACAAAGCTAACAATCCTTTTTCGCTAATAAAATAGTAGTACCGTTTGAGGCGCTCACTTTCCAATGCAAAAGGAAGCTCGGCAGCCTGTATTGAGGTAAAGTAACTTAACTGCCCATAATCCTGATACTTTTGTCTACTATTATTAACGGATAATCCTCCCAAATTCTGTCTATCGAATTGATAAGGGGTCGTACAAAAGGTGGATTTTGTTTTGGGCTGGTTATCTTCAATAAGTTCCTCATCTTTATCAGCTTCAGTCCAACGCGACCAGGTACGGCATTTGCTGGCAGTTGCACCCCACAAGCGTGCTATCAATCCGGCCTTTTCTAGCTGCTCAAGCTGTAATCGAAGGTGAGTCATTTCAATAGAAGTTAGTCTGGAGCAAGCTAGAGCATCGAGCAAGCCGTAGGTGTGTAACGTAAAAAGCAAGCGGCGTTTAGATGGTTGCTCAAACAGGTCTAACAACACTCTCTCCTCAAATCTCAAGTTTTTTAGGAATGGGAACGACACAACAAAGTCTTCAATATTCTCGAGAAGAAAATCCTTAGGGTAATAAATGCCGGAGGTTGGCTTGGTCGTTTCGCCCTGATTTGAAAAAAGCTTTTTTAAATAATAAGCCATTTGGGAAGTAACCGGGTGCGAATTAGCAATAAAGCTAACTTTGCTACCATCCAAAGTAGTACCACTACTGGCGACAGCTTCGACAATTGCAGAGGTTTTTTCATGTAATTCGGACATTGAAATTATTTCAAACCCCAAAGAATGCTTTGCCAGTGCTTCTTCCGCCTCTATAGAAACAGGAATTCGTGAAAAAGCTTCGCGCCATAAAATTGCTCTCACTTTAGAACGGGTTAATACTACTATTTTCAATGTCGAATTATCAGCAGAGTAAATTTCTGAATTTGTGTAAGGCTTCATAAGAAACTCTTTTCCCTCAGCCAGATTGTCAAGAAGGGTCGCAAGTTTTCGGGTATTCCACCTGTAACTGGAACTTATAGAAGAGTTTAACCCGATATGTAACAATTTAAGAATTTCTAATTCAGAATACATTTTATTCAAATAATTCATCATCCAGGAAGGGGACAGATATTCAGTATCGGCCAGGATTAGTAATCGCTCTTTTCCAATTGAAACGAACCCGTCAAAATAGCCCCAGAAATGGCTGCCCAAATTTTTGCTTGAATAAAGTTTTTGTCCTAGAACACCACATTCTTGCCAGCTAAATACAATGGAGTTATTTGCCACTTTAGCTCGGTTAGAGAGGTTTTTCGCTAAGAGTAGAAGATATTGTCGGGATAAGTGCCGCCCTTCCAACCGGTTAGCATATTGTAAAACTTCAGTCTCCCTGAAACCGAATAATTCAGCAAATTCATTTTGCCAGCTGTGCAAACCTCCGTGTTTAGGCTCATCATGGTTTTCGTGTTGATACAATTGAACTAATTGCGCTAGTACTTTTGCGCCTATTGAGGTGAGGTAGAAATGACGGGCTCGCTGAGTCGGGGTTTTTGAGGTTACAGCAGGTCGTTGGATAAGACTTTCAAAATATTCTTCTTCGACTTTACTATCCAGCGGTAAATTTGAACTGTAGAAAAGACAAGTCAATCCTGAGATAGCTACCGGGTTCAGGTCGGAAACATTTTTAGTACCGCGATAATAGTTCACAAAATTTAACCAGCCCCAATCTACTGCCCGACGCAAATAAATTTGGGTCCGATTAAGTGAAAGCCCTTCGGCTAATCCGCCACTCAGCGTCAATATTTCTTCGGTAGTTGAAAACGGCAATTGGGCAATCACACCAAGCATTTTTACAAATTGAGGTTGGCCGAGCTGATAAATTTGGGCTTTTACTGTTTTCTCGATTGCTTTTACTTTTTTAGATTCGAGTTTGTCTCGGAACTTCGCTTGTTTTTCTGTTCTTTTTTTCGACATGGCCCTGCGTTTTTCTTTAGCTAAAGAATTGTTTACAAAGCTTCGTTAACTTGTGGTGGTGTTTCTGAGGTATTATCAAGGTTGGCTGCGCCATGACCAGGCACTTGACTCAGACGGGCATATTCCTGCCCTTGCTGTTGGGCAGCTTCGGCTTCTGCCAGGCTTTTCCAGCGTTGTCGCTTTTTTGCCATTTCCTTAGCGCGCTCCTTTTTAACCTGTGCGGCAGCACTGTAATCATTTCCATCGGGTAATTGCCTGGTCTCCTCGAAAATCTGTTGATAAGATACAGATTTTCGAACAGGTGGTGCAATAGCATAACCAGGGGCGAAGGGAGGAATATCCGAACGAAGCTGGACTACATTATTCGGTTTTGTGATTGAATCAAGCGTTTTTTTCTTCGCTTCATTTTTGTGCTCTTTAATTGAAGGTGAGTTCAGTTCCTGACCAGTTGCAGCATTGCCACTTTCGTTTTCTGACTCTTCTCCCGATACAACTCCAGCTTCAGATTGGTCTTTGTCCTGATTATATCGGTTGTTTCGGCGGGCACGTTTAGCTCGCTCCATTTTTTGAGCTTCTAACTCATTTTGAGCCACCTTTAAGCGCCGTTCCAGACCTGAAACCAGTTCAGTTTCTCCTTCTATAAAACCGGTTAGTAGCTCAGATGTTGTTGAGTTAAGACCACTCAAAGTGTAAAGGCCTAAATAATCTCGCTGCTTTTGGTTTAAGCGTAAACTAATCTCTTCAGCCTTAAAAGTGTATTTCTGCCGACAGTGAGTTAGTATCCGAGTGAGAGTAGCCTGTCTTTCCTGTTCTATAACTGTTTTTTCTTTAGAGAATTCTTCACCTCTAATCGCAGGGGGTCGTAATTGCAAAAGGTTTCGGAAGGGGCGAGGAGCAATTCGCACTGTAAAAACTGGCTCTCGTATATTGTTAAAAGTGCCTTTGAAATAGCACATCCCACGCTCGGCATTGACCAGATCGTACAGGTCAGGTCCTAAGCCGCCGCCACCGGCGCTGGGACTGATTAAGCTACCGGCAAATCCGGTTAGCCCTACCGACTTTGTAGTGGTCGTA
Organism: Chloroflexia bacterium; assembly: GCA_036261665.1. Taxonomy (GTDB): domain Bacteria; phylum Chloroflexota; class Chloroflexia; order Chloroheliales; family Chloroheliaceae; genus 54-19. The sequence continues at coordinate 25,368 of DATAKM010000014.1, read as the reverse complement.
CCGTCAGCCACCAGTTCCCGCCGTAGATACTCGGCATCCTCGGCGTTAACCTGTAGTACCAGTAAGTTAGCAGCATTTGCCATTACCAGAGGGCGCAGGGTAGGATCGAGTTCGTCCAGTAGAGTTAGCGATTGGGTGGCAAGAGTGGCCCGCACCCCCCACTTACGATATTGACCCATAATATCGGCATAGGGAGCAGCCAGGATGACATTGAATTCATCCACCATTAGTTGTACCTGTGGGCGGTCAGCCTCCTGCTCAATGTTATCGGCAATATGGCGAGCCTTTTTCAGGAGAAAGCCAATCAGGATTGCACCAGCCATCGCACAGTTTTCGGTCTCAATTTCGCTGGCGGCCAGGTCAATCAAAACGATGTTACCCTGCTGGATCAGTGGCCCAAAATCAAGGGTAGTTTGAGCTTGTCCAAATATGCGGCTTAGGATATCTGAACCCAGGAAAGGGTTGAGTTTATTAAGGACTGGTTTGATAACTTCGTTTCTAAAGTTGTCGCTCATTTTATCGGCAAATTGAATCTTCCACCATGCGGCAATAATTGGGTTATCTCTGGCAATTACATCATGGTCAAGCAGGGTTTCGCGCCATAGGTCTATCGTTATAAAAGGCACGACATCAAGTAAAGTGAATTGCTCCGCCCTATGACGCTTCGTGTTAAGCAGATAAAGAGCAAACACGCTATGCCGAAAAACATCCTCCATTCGACTACCCCACGCATCTGGATAAATCCGTTTGAAAATTTCTATGAGGGTAGAGGCACAGTTTTCTTTGCTTTCCCACATAGTCGTATCTAACAGATTCAGACCGAACACATTCTCGCGGTCACCCAAATCTATATAAGTTATCATTCCTTCCAATATATCTTCCCAATTAGGTACTGTATTTGCTGGTGTTTTTAGCGGTGATGCAACCGCTTGTTTGTTTTCTTCCTGCTTACGCCTCTGTTCCTTGCGCTGGTTTCGTATCCATGCTATTTGCCGGGTTAAATCTTCCAACAAGCGTTTGGCAAGGTCGCGGTGTGGGTCAAATACACATAAAGATAGTGGCGAAAAGCCAGAAACTATTCCTAAAAGTATATTCGCCGCATTTTGGTTGGATTTTTTTTTGTTGATAGGCGGATTAGGATGGCGCTGGCTTGTTACTTCGAACAGTAAATTGAGGCGGCGAATGGCGGCGGCCCTTGCCATCCCCATCGCAAGGGTAGCCAGCGTATGGCTTTTACCACCGCCTGACCGGGAGATTACTAAAGTGTGACCAGTAGCCGTAGCCAGTGGCAAATAAAACCGTTGTAGCTGGCTACCAATCCTCGTTTCACCCAATAAAATCGGAGGTTCTTCAAATTGTAATTTCGTACTCATTGTTAGTTCACCAGTTGTTTCAAGTTGGTAGGTTTATGGTAGGTCTAATCCTCATACTCGTCAGTGTCTTCGACATTTAAGCAATAAAGCGGGTTTACCGCAGAGGCACCACTCTCCGCTTGATAATCATCCCAGAAATTATTTGATCTGACCATTTCTCGGGAGCTTTGGATTAAGTGGGGCGGAGGACTCATGGTTTTTGGTCCGGTGCGGTCTACAAAATCTAGGGTTTCGTAACCACCGGGCAGATGCCACAGATAAGAAAGCTCCAGCGAATTCAGAACCTGCAAACCGCGATGCTCACGGGCAGCATCTGGCAAATGTCGGTCAAAGAGATTGTTTAGCCAGTCAAACAAAGGGGTATTAAACGGCCACAGGCTGTCTATCCCAGGACTATGCAGGTGCGGCGGGCTGGGCCAGTCATAGGGCAAGAGGCTTGAATAAGATTGAGCAGGAACACTCTCACCTGGCACAGTTACAAAAGCATTGGCACTAGCACTGCCAAAAGGCGAGTAGCCTGCCGCCACATTTTCCTGTAGTGCATCTAATCGCTCCTCAACAAGAACCTGAGCAATATCCTGGACAAATTTCCAAAGTGCCTGATTTTGGGGAGTGTTTATTTCCCCCAGTTTCTGTTTATTACCAACCGTAAAATGACTGTTCGAAATGCCTGAAGGCACGTACTGTAACCAATTCTGACGTACCTTGTAGAGCTTGGCAGCCTGTATCTGGCTAAAGCCCTGCTCCTTAAACCGAGGCTTGAAAAACGGGTCACAACAAACCCGCTCCAGATAAGGTTCGCGATTGAGCGAGACCACTTGCCGGAGAGCCGCGAGTACCAATGGGCTGCTAAACTTTTCTTCGAGAGGTTGCATCGAAAATATTTCACCTTTTCGTCTACCGCCGTTTGCACCTGAGCAAACTACCCACCAAATGACCAGTAATATCGCCAGCACACCGAGCAGTAGAATTAACCTCAAACTTAGCCAAAGTAATATTTGAGTTGTATCCCCACTTTCGAGAAGTTGTTGGAAGTCCAACCAGGATAAATATCCAGCGCAAAGCAAGGTTGCCAGCACTGTTGCTGATAACAACCCTCGGCTGTCAGAAGATGAAGAGATGGGCGAGTGAGCGTTTCCAGGTATATTTCGGTGTTGTCCGCCTGGTGTCCAGGAAGCTGAAACCCTATAAGAAGAGATTTGTCTTTCTTGCAGACGAAGAGCTTGCGCTTCCTGATACTTAATCCATTCTTTGGAAACTGAACCAAACACTAAAAGCTGGGAACAGGCGATTTCCCCTGGTTCTAGCTCGGCCAGAGCTGTCAGAAGGCGACGTAACGGGGTAGCTTTTGGGTCGGCAGCGTTACTCTTACGAGAAGTGGCACTGCCTGAAAGAGTGAGTGGCATGGTGGGGTGTTCCGAAAGCATGAGCCAGCGACAAGCTGAAAGCTGTCGGGTGGTGTCATCGGCCATAACAAGCGGGTCAAAAGCTCGCCACTTTTGTAGAGAGCCTTTACCATAATTGGCCTCGTATTTGGTGCAGTGCTGACCGGAAGAAGCTACCAGCGTCGTTGTCAAAGAGTAATTAGCCTGAAAGGCTGTTGGCAGATCGATATTCAGAGGTTCAATTGCCAGATGAGGATATTCCTGCCGCAAAAGCCCTACGATAGGTGAAAGCATTGTTGGGTCGGCCAGCCGTAAGAGAAAACAAACCTCCTGGTAACGTCCAGCAATTTCGAAGCTGACCACGTGTTGCCATTCCGGCCGGTACCGTTTCGCAATTCCCTTAAATTTAGCCCTTATTTCGAGGTTTTCCGGGTCAAATCGGGTAGTTTCTGATAAGGCTTTTTTCTGCTTATCAAGAGAATTTTCCAAGCCATTGAGAAAAACCTGTCGGGCCATTTTATTTTTGTCATATCGTCTGGAATTAGTGCCACCATTTATCCGTGCGCCAGCCAATTGCCCGTTACCAGATGTCCTAGAAAGAAGGGATACCAGCGTCACGAAGAAAGCCTCAAGATGAGCCGGATCACTCACCGTCTCGCGGGGTGGAGTTATTTTTAGCACCTGACTGCTACCTGCCCCTGGTAATAAGGGAGCAAGTGTTAATAGGTCGGCTATTAAGAAATGAGACTGGAATGGCTCTGGCTTGGTAGCCGACACTTTGTTATTAGAGCTTTGCACCTCGAATTATCCTTCCGTTTGTCATCTTTTAACTAAAGCCACTAATACCACACTGCCCAACCCTGCTAATACAAGACTGAGTGTTATCAGCCACCCTGAAAATATTCGAGGGAATACTCTATTCGTGTTAGGCTGGCAAACTACCTTAACCCCATTAGCATTTTCGGGTAGGGTTCTGTATAATTCAGTTTCTTGCTGGTTTGCATTAGGGAAAAGGCGTGTTTGTAACCAGATCAGACCTTGAGCCAAAAGAGCTATCCATACCATTTCACCGTGCAGGCAAGCTTGCCCTACTATCTCGCTTATCCTTCTAATTATTTGCAAAGGTTTCACCTCTATCCTTATTCGTATGGGAACACATTTACGAAGTTTATTCTTAAATGGGAGTAGCCGCTAAAGGATTAGTTTCGGCCAGATTGAACTCGAATTCGCTGTGTTCAACCGAGAGCGGCACCCAGCGTTTACCACATTTGAGGAGAGCCTGGCCTGCCCCAGCCGTATTAGTGACGAACCCGGTCTGAGCTTCAGTGAGGGCCAGGCTCTCCCGTAAAATCTTGCGGTGATCGGCTTCCTGTTGCCCGATCCATTTGGTGTCGCAGTTTGCCAGTACCGCCCGGCCCTGTGTTGAACCCAATAAATCCTCTACCTGCTGAGTGGCTACCACTAAGGATAAACCCAGCTTACGACTGCGCCGGGCGAACTTTTCGACCAGTTCCCCACCCGCTACCGAGGCGATTAAGCTCCATAGTTCGTCACAAACAAATTGGCGGGGTACTCGTTCTCGGACAGCCAAAGACCAGCACCAATCCATTACCATAGCAATTACCAGTGGTTGCAACTCACGGGAAACTTCTCGGATTTTGAATACGGTAAGATAATCTTTGTTGGTTACAGCGGTGGGACGATTGGTAAAAAATCCGGCGAAGGAGCCGCCAATGTAACGCTCTAAACCACCCGCCAGACCTTGACTATCACCTAACTCAAGGAGGGTATCGCGCAAGTCGGCCAGGCCAGGTACGCGGGGGCCTCCAAACTCATGGGCGATTTGAGAATTGTTTTCTGGCCCGCCCGCAGTCGTCAGACGATCAGCGTAGATATTAGTATTGGTAGCCAGGAGTGAGGCTGTCAGTCGGCCCGATTGGATTTCGTCACGGGTAATTCCCGACTTTCGGTAAGTTTCAAAGATAGCCTTATCCAACAGGTCACGCGCCTTACGGTCTAAACCTTCGGTGCCACGAATGTCACCCTGATTGCTACCTAAAATCATCATGGTAAGTAGTGAGGTGAGAGTAGCCGCCTTTTCCGAAAGAGGATCTCCCAGCGAGTCCTCTGCTGGTATTTGTGACCCGTGATTACTGGTAGCAGAAGAATTGAGATTAATAGCATCTAGCCTTAACTGCCCATCGGCGGTGGAAGGAAGCTCGAAAGGATTAAACACAAACGGACGGGAAGGGGATATATAAACACTGCGTCCTCCGGCCGCCGCCGCCAGACGGTCATATTCGTTTTCAGGGTCTATCACAAAAAGCTTGATCCCATTAAGTAATTGACGTAGGGCCTGCACTTTCACAAAAAACGATTTGCCTGAGCCGGATTTACCAACGACACAAACATTCGGATTGGAGAGGTCGGGACGCTTCCAGAGGTTGACCACTACCGGCGAGTTTTCACGCAAATTAACCCCAAACAGCACTCCGCCTTCCATTACAAGGTCAGTTGAGGCAAAAGGAAAGGTATAGGCGACAGTAGTAGCATCCACCTTTTTGGGACGACGCACATAGTTACGCCCATCTGGTAGAAGTGAGTAAAAGCCACTTTGCTGGCGAAGGGTCATTTTCCGGCAATCGGCCCCACACCGGCTAACCGCGTCAGTTAGTCCGGCAGCTCTTTCCCAGGCTTCGCTCTGATTCTTACCCCAGGTAGTTACCAGAATATCGAGGGTTATCAGTTTATCGTTACCACTTTCGAGCTTATCAATCAAACCACCCAGATCATCCAGTGCCAGTTCTACCTCGGGACTGGTCAACCGCCCTTTTTGACGGTCTTGCATTACGGTTGAGTTCAGGTCACGCCTTCGGCGTTGTAATTTCCCGATTGATTGGCGAGCTTCGTCGGGATGCAAGAAGAAATCCACTTCATAAGGAATGTTCGAGGTCAGTAATGCATCCAGCCAGCCAGGAGCTACTCGGCGCGGCAGATTGGCAACATAAAGGTGAACAAAGTAGACCTCGTTTACCTTGAAAAAATGTGGACGAATCTCAATTAGCTGCGGAGCCAGCAGATCCGGCAGGTCGCGTACCGTTTCCACCAGTATTCCTTTGTTGTCCGGTTCTTTCCTGGGTGCAATTTCAGATAATTGCTCGGTTTCATTTTTATTGGTTTTATTTGAAGCTGCCAGAACCATGCTTTTCCCTTTCAATACAGGTTAAATATTTTTGCGGTAATAAATAGTCAAAACGGCATTATTCCTTTGCCTCGACAGAAGCTTTTGGCATTGGTCTTTCTTGGGTACGCTTGAAAGAGGGCACAGGTACCGCCACAACTCTTCGCTCCAGACGATTTGCCCCATTCCCTCCTGATCCTGATTTGACCAATTCATTAAGATTATCTCGTTGGGATTGGTCTGTTGGTCTAACTTGCTCTTTTCGCTTGAGTAGGCTATCTTCAGGTGCAGCTACCTGAATGTGAGTGTTACCTGTTGAGACAGGATGACTATTCTTGATGGGCGATTGCAGGGTTGGTGGTTTCGCATTACTTGAGGGAGTAACTTCGCCTTGAGGAGAAACCTTTGCCAGAGCTGTCTTTGCATGCACCAGACCCGCCTCATAAGCTTCACTTTCTTCAGGGAGGTCGCTAACTACTACAGTGCCACTTTGTTCCCCTATAAACTGAGGCAGACTTAGAGGTCGAACGACACCACCGTACCAGTTGCTATCTGAACCAAAAGTAGCCTGTCCCTGCCGCGCCTGGCGTAACTGGGTTCGCATTTGGGCCGAAAGCGAATGCCGTACTTCCTGGGCCAGTTCCGGTCGCAAATACTCTGCATAAAGGGCGGTCAGTTCCCAATCGTTCAGGCGACGCAAGGCCAGCCCGTTAGCTGATAAGCCTGTAACTAGCACGCTCAATTCGTGTTTGAGGCGGCGCAGGGTGCGCTCAACTTCCTCATACATCTTATCTTCCATTTCGCCATCCGCCCGCGCTTTGAGTAATTGTTCGCGGCGTTGCTCGGCCCCATTTAATGGCGCAGTTTTTCTACCCCTGTTCTTTTTGCTTCCAGTGTTTCGCTTTGCCTGGTTCTTATTTTGTCTGCTCGCTGAGTTGTCTGACCCGCGCCACTGGGTACCCAATCCCGCAAAAATAGGACTGGGTTTGCCGGTTTCGCGCTCGTAAACCTGTCCCATTTTGACCAGAAGGGGTGAATGAACACTGGCAATTACATAGTTGCGCCGTTCCATCAGTACCAGCCGGCGAGGTAATTCCTCACGCAGAAATTGCTTGTATTGTAAGGCCAGTCGGTGCAGCGGTGCGCTGGTGTAATTGCTGAGGGCGTAATCTACTCTTGCTGCCAACGGTTCAAGGTCAGCCTCAACCATGCGTACTTTGATCTGGTAACGAGTTCCCGCTAACTGGCGCAATACGGCGTGATAACCACCAATAATGGCTTCCTGCTCATCTGCTGTAGCAAGCGCAAAGTTGACCGTGCCCACCTGCAACACGGCACTGAAGTAGCCGTCGCGGGAAATCGCTACCCCATCGGCAATGCGTACCGGCCCCAGTCCCAAATCACGGGTGTCCTGCAACTGGCTTAGTTCCTTTGGTGTGTAATCACAATCATCGAGGTTCTGCCGGTCGTAGTAATCTTCGGAGGCAAAAGGATTTTTTCGGCTTGAATTAAGGTTCAAAAAATCTAAAAGACTCACCTCGTTACTCCTTATCTTCTTTCTTTTCCTTCGGCTTTTGCCTTAATCAGGCAAAAGCCCTGCACTTTGTTAGGACCAGCTTGCCAGCCACAAATTGTTGTTTTGCCCGGTAATGGTTGGGAGTGCTAACAACACCCCTTTACTATCGGGTCGCCAGTAAGCTTCAAGCCTGCCAGGGGCCAGTCCAGCAATGGTTGTACCTATGCTACCCGGCAAGGTCAGGGTAGTTGGATCTCGCCTTTCACTCAATTTCTTTAAGGTAAGACCCAACGCAACTGTTACCACCTCGCTCCCATTTTGAAAATTCATCTCAATTTCGGGTGGCAGAGCAAAGGTTTCTATTCCCAGCTGCCATGTCACGCCACCAGCATCACTACCTAACAATCCGCCACTGGACTGCTTCTTATTTCCCTCTTTATCGCCGGTAGCCGGACGCACCGCCAGATAAAGTGGGCTACTACCGGCTTGCAAATAAGGATAACTACCAGTTTTGATTTGTGCCGGAAGTTGACCGGGGCGAGGGGTAGCAGTGGGAGCTTTACTGTTCGCAACGTTGGGAGAGACGGTTACTAAAGGGATTGGGCGTGATACTCCTTCATTTAAGGAATAGGCATAGAGATTATTGATGCTGTACTGGCTATTACCCCGACTGTTCTCAGGTAGAGCGCTGTAAAATCCCAGAGTTGCTAAATTCTGGCTTTTTGTTGCATCAGAACCAATTGGCGGCCAAGGCCAGGCAAAAGGGTTATAACGAATAGCACCGTAAATAGGTGGGTATATCCGACCGCTTTGCAAATTGGATAGATTACTGCTGTTTTGGGTAACCCAGACCTTGGCGCTGCTAATTTGACCCACATAATGCAGAGGAGTGCGGATCGAAGTTCCAGCCCCGGATCGCGCCTGAGTATTCGCATTAGCATGGTAGCTTAAATCTAATAAACATAGTCCAATACTTCCATTACTCCCAGAAGCCAAGCGATTTTGGTTAACCAAAAAGGAAATTGCCGTACCATCTGCACTCCACCTAATCGTGCCAGGTAGCACTTCTTCCGTTAAAGGTTGAGGAGTGACAATACTGACCTGCCCGGGTGCAGAACCACCGCCTATACCGATTAAAGCCAGAAATGTAGCAATTCCATTACCACTACCACTTCGACTGCCCGAAAGAGCTGTGTCATTTACTTCAATAACCGCAAGTAGTTTGTCGCCCGCCAGAGACCAGCTTAATTGCCGGATGGTGGCGAAACGCTGATTACTGGAAAAAGTGTTTGCCGTTTTGTCCGGTACAATTAGACCGGGTAATATAGACTGCAAATCTTTCAAACTAAAGAGGCGTAAAGGCTGCTCGGTTGCTGCCTCACTTCTGGTAAGAATTGCTCCACCTGCTGAAGGTAAGTCGGCGAGGCGGCTAATCCAGATAGCCTGGTCGTCCCAAGCAGGGATTGCCTCACTGGCAGTATTTGCAGGTGAAGTAGGTTTGTTTTGGTTAGCCGAATTCTTGACTAGCGAGTTAGAAACGAAAGCTAATCGTTTTACTTCGGGCGATACAACCGGCGTAGTAACCGCTAATCCGCTTAAAAGCGAGGCAGAGTTTGTCGTTTCAGAATTACTGTTAGAATTTGTAAGGTGATAACGAGCCAATGCCTGAAAAGTTGCTTGAGTTAACACTACCGGACGTGGCGGTTCGCCTGTGACTGGACGATAGAGCCACAGATTGGTCGGTAGACCTTCTGCCCCAGGCGGTAAAAGTTCACCTTCGGCAGCTAGGTAAGTTAGTTCAAGCGTTTGGTTGTTAAGATAGCGAGCATATTCTATTCTGGCATTAGGGATAGGCTTAGGTAACGGCTGCATTATTACTCGGTCAGGCCAAAGTTCAACGCTAAAGGGATATGTCGGTAACGCTTTAGCTGTAAGCCTATCCGAAATTACAGGAGTGGAGTTCACACTAGCTTGATTTGATGCTGTATCGGAAATAACCGTGGTTGGTAAAGATGTATTGTTAGTTATAGAAGTTGTCTTGTGAGTTGTTTTGGATTGAGCATCTATCTCTATTTCAGTAAAATAGGCTGAGTAGCCGCTTTTACGGAACTCTAATTTGTGACGACCAATACCTATCGGCAATTTGAGAGGAGTTACACCTTTTTCTTTGCCACCAACCAGAACAGTTGCACCTGCGGGATTGGACACAAGCTCTAATTGCATTACAGGCGGGATTGTTTGCGTATTATCAGAAGGGAAGAAGAATAACCAGAATGCAATACCTCCAACTACTATAACCGTTAGACAAATTCCTGTGAAAACAACTATTCGACCAGTCCAGCTTTTTTTCTTTCTGGCTGAAACAGTCATCTTACCTTTATGGCGAGAAAATAATGGTCTTTGCCGATGCTGTTTCAGCTTGGTTTGGTAATCTTTAGAATAAAAAGAATTACGACGGTTCATGTCCTACGACCTCTTTCACAAGCTGATAAACACAATTGGGATAGTCTCTTTTATCGCTAATAATTTAATTTCGACGGCAGTATCTTAGCAAGAGGTTCTTACAAACCTACTACAGACTCTAAAAAAGATGATATCCAAGAAAGAACTGCTGGAATATTACAAGAAAGCCGAGTTTTGGTTAACCAAAACTCGGCTTTCTTAAATTCTATTATCTCATCACATAAAAACTAATTAGCGGTTTCTAAGTTGGCTAACTCCTCACGAGCTTTTTTTAGATCATTACGCATTCCAAGCTTTTCAAATAAATCTATAGAATACTTGAGAGTACTTATTGCTTTTTCAATATTACCTTCTATTAAAGACAACCGATAATAAGCGTAGTAAATGAGAGGAAGGTAGTCTCTAGACTGAGAGTATTCTCCTTCTTTTATTAACATCTCTAATGTTTCTAAGATACCTGAAGTTTTACCTTCATCCAAATTTATATACAATAATTTTAAATTACTGTATAAAATACCCCTTTTATAATTTGTCTTTGTAGCATCCTCTAGGGAAGCGAGGAAAAGCTGCCGAGCTGCCTCTAAATCACCTAGCTGATAAAGCAAGTTTCCCATTCTATTACGAATAACTATATGAGTTTGCTTGTTAAAATGCTCAGCAAATGGCAAGCATCTTTGCAATCTCATCAATGCTACCTCGATCTCACCAATCCCTGCATAATAATAGGCTATTGCTTTTTGTAAGTTAAAAAAAGTAGAGCTTTTTACTTCGACATTATTTTCTAACTCATTTAATCTTTCTAAATACACACGTGCCTCAGTTGTTCTACCCTGCCTACTCAAAGTGCCAACTATGGAAGAAAGCGCACCTATCTCTGATTTTGTATTTCCATCCTTTCTAGCCGCCTCTGCACGCATTTTTTCTATCTCCAATTTCCTTGCCCAAATACCCCGAATATAATGGTAGTAGCTGATATTATTCGCAATCTTAATTGTAGCTGAATAATGTTGCTTCTTAAAAGTCCAGTCAAGTACTGAAAAAACGTTTTCAAACTCTGTATCGAGAGCCTTGAGTTTATTCAAATCCTCCCAAGGGTATCCTACTTTCATTGCTAGTTGTACATAGTAATCTACCCACCGCTCTCTTGCTCCCGCCTCAAGACTTGATTGCTCTAATAATTTTACTATGGCAATGACTCGCACCAATGGATGCAAACCATATCGTGATGATTTATTCAAATCTTCTTGTTGTACATCGAGTAAAGTTAGGTCAATTAAATGCTCCACTGCTCGATCAAAGGCAAAGCCTTGGACATCAGCGGTGGTAGAAAGAGCTTCACTGCTAACAGTATCTGGGAAGAAGGTCATAACCAATAACACTCTACGTGAAGCTTCATCAAGTAATGACCAGCAACGGGCAAAAAGATCCTCAAATAATTCGCCTCTAGCTACATAAAGATCGTTAATTACTTGCTCGAGAGGTTGGCGTTGATACTTGATGTAACCTAAAGCCATCTCAATAGCTTTGGGATTGCCACTCGTAATTGTTAGCAAAGGGGCGAGTTGTGTAAGATCAGTTATTTGTTTATCTATTTTTAATTGATGGAGCTTCTGAGTGGTAAGCTCTTGTGCTTCGGCATTAGTCATACCGCGCAATTCTATAGGCCAACTGCTGCGCCGAAATTCCCGTCGGTATTCGCGGGTAGTAAGGAGTGCCTTGCTGGGTTCAGGCAACCGTAAAAGCCAGGATAACAGTGCACCATCAGTGATGGTCTCAAAATTGTCTATTAATAGCAATACTCTTTGGCGGCGCACAAGCTGTTCCACTTCATATCGTTTTTCTTCATGCTCAAACTGAATAAGGCCGGGATAATCCAAGGTACGGGCAATATCGTCCAAAACGATACTAAGAGTGGTAGTACCTGGTTGGTCTTTATCGCTTACCCAAACGGCAGCATCGAAAAGACTCTCTTTAATACAATAATCAGCAATCTCAAGAGCAAGGCTGGTTTTGCCCATGCCACCCATCCCAGCGAGCAGCACAACTGCCGAACGTTGCGATAATCCATCTAATATTTCGTTAAAAGGTTGTTCGCGCATAACAAATTGGCTATAAGTAGGGGCAGGTAGATTATGATAAATTCGTTCTGACCGTGGGCGATACGAATTGATCGGACAAAGTTGGTCAAGCACTTTGTCTATGTGAGGATGGCGGGCAGAATGCAGAAAATTTTGTAGCCATTCTCGGCTATAGCCACCTCTTTTTATGGCAGCCTCAGCAAACATTTCAATAGTACGAACTTCAGGTGGAATATGTCCAGCTTTATACCGTTGAATAGACGCTGCTGAAACCCCAACTTTCTGACCTAATTCGTCTTCAATGATAGGATTGGTTTTGCCTTCCTGAGTAGCAATACTGTTAATTATTGCCTTGAGCAATCGTCCGAATTTCTCACTTTGCATCTTTTCCACTTCGTTTGGTTAGTTTTGTCTTATATTTCTAGCTGCCAGTTTAGCATACTGCTATTATTGAATTTTGCCTAGTAGAGCTATGAAGTTTCATAGCCGCCTTTCTCCGAACCTTCTTCACAGCCTACCAAATTTCTCGCAGCCTGTTTATTGTTTACTAGCATCAGAAACGAACAGTGCTCTTTACTAGTAGATTTTACGGCTGTAGCCGTGAAGATAAGGAGGACAAACCATGCAAATACTAATGGATGTTAAGGAATTACGTCGCATCCGCGCTCGATGGTTCAAGTTAGGCATTTTCTTCACCCTGACGCTAGGATTAGCGATGGCTTTTGCACTATCTACAGCAGCACAGGGAATGAACACCGATAACAAAATTATCAGCAGTAGCGACTTTAAAACTGTCAATCCTAAGATTTCTACCTACTCTACTCCTATTGCTATTACTAAAGAAGCTGTTAATCCAACCCAGACCGGGCCTTTCGTGAATGATTGGGGAGTAGTGTGGCTAGTGGCGTTTTTCACCTTCTTCACTGCTACTATGATAGCGGTTATAATCAGCTATCAGCGTAGCAAGGCAAGACAGCGGGAAATATCCAGCAAGCCAGACGGCTTTTGGGACTGGAACGGGAGAGAATAGAGTTATCACAACCTTTTTCCATTCATTTAGTACAAGGGCGCTCCCAAGAAATTGAGAGCGCCTTTTTCTTTGCAAGAAAATCTCTGAATTCTCATATTATTTTTCTGAAGTTTTGAATGCAAGAGCTATGAAGTTTGCCACAGCGTATTAACGATAAAGTAGGGCAAATGTTCTATACACTGGCCTCAGAGGAATAGAAATGCAGTAATCAAGGAGGTCAGGGAATGAATAAAAATTGTCGTTCTAGACAAAATCGTGAGAAGAAGAACAAGTTCGTATTAAGCCTGCAATCAGTGAGGTTCTTCCTGGCACTAGCAACCATTCTATTATTCGGGATTATTTGCCTGACCGCCTTGCTACTCCCGGAAGCTCAAGCCCTCAAAGATCTACTACCATTTGTTGCCCCATTTGTTACCCTGGTGTTTCATTATTACTTTGGACGTGGCGAAAGTAAATAAAGGTATACCAGGGATAGCTTCATAGTTTAAACTTCCTCCGTGTTATAATTCTGCAAGTTTGGGTACCCAAACTTGCAGGTCAAAAAGTGTAACAGATGAACGGGGTAAAGGATGAAAGACGAAGTTATTCAAAAGAGTGAAGAGGTTTTGGCTAACCAAAAATCGAAACCAAAAGATAGTTTATTTTCTTCGCCGAAAGCTAAAGCTGTTTTGCAAGGGCGCGTTGAAACAAATCGGGTAGCAACCTCACAGGTGCAACGTGCTGATAAAAATGCTACATCCAAAAAACAGACGATTGGTGTTACCCAAATGGAAGCTGCTCCAATAGAGGTGGCTGAGCGTGAACTGGCTTTACAATTTATACCAATTAATGCGATTGACCCTAATCCTTTCTATAATATGGGCTTTAGCCAAATAGCAAAAGAAGAAAATATTGAAGATAGTCGGAAATGGCTGGTGGAAAAATTGGCCCAGCTTTTTCGTAACGGCCAGATGGATGAATTTGTAGCACTGGTTAGATCCCATCCTGACAATCCTCAAAGATTCCAACTGGCCTATGGACATTTGCGAGTAAAGGCGGCTAGTATCGCCGGGTTGTCTAAAATTCCAGCGGTCATAAAATCACTGTCTGATGATGAAATGTTGATGCGATTGGTGCTGGAAAACCAGAATCGGGTAAATCCTTCACGAGTGGAAATGGCTGCTCAAGTTCGACACTTGAGAGAACAATCAGCTTTGAGTTTCAAGGCACTGGGCAAACTGTTCAATCTGCCGCTTGCAACCGTTTATGATTTATTCTACCTATCAATGGCCCCTTCTAAGTTTTTACAGTTTGTAGAAAAACAGCCTCAATATTATCAGGCTATTAGCGAAATGATACGGCGCAAGTTGCCCTATGAGGCACAAGAGCAAATTTGGGAATTTCTAAATTCAGGTAAGGTTAGTCCTCGCCAGACCAGAGATAAGGCCAGAGAATTGCTTTTGGTTAACCAAAAAGATAGGAATCAGGAGTAGAATTGGCCTGATTTTCCGGCAAATTAAAACCGGTTGATCCAACTTGTGGTCAGCCGGTTTTTTGTTGCTTCCTATTAGATTAGAGATTCAGGTTCGAGATAGAGTGTAGCAAGTTTGTAAGAACCCTTTGCTAAAGTGCTAAGTGTTCTCCACAGGAACAATCGCTTATTAACCAGATAAGGCAAGCCGGTTTGAGAATACCAAACCGATTTATTTCGAGGAGTTTGTATGTATGAATGATTTAATTTCTACCTATCCCATATTCGCATTGGGCTTACCCAATAGCACCCTGGCACAGGTCGCTGGAGGTGATGTTCAAAAAATTGTGCAGGTAGTAACCAACGCCGTTAGTGCCTTGCAGTTGGTCAGTGGCGGTGTAGCCCTGGTTTTCTTCGCCTGGGGTGCTATCCAGATTGCGACAGCTGGTATGAGCTACGACCAGGCCAGTCGGGGCAAGCAAACCATGATGTTTGCGGCGATTGGTCTGGCCCTGGTCCTGGTTGCCAGCACCTTACTCCGGGCCCTCTTCAATGGTATCGCCGGAACCGACATTCCGAATGTTAACGGTTAATTTCTCCTTTCCCCACCTTCTTTCCTCTTTCCTCCTCGTGTCAAAGGCTGACCCTTCACTTAAAGAAGGATCAGCCTTAATCGGGAGGTTCAGGGAAAATCAGATGGGATTTGAAAAGAAGAAAGGAATAGGTAAATGGCACTTGAGCATGAAGTCCCAACCCACCTTGAAATCGAAGATAAACCCTTTTTCGGTCTAACTATGCCACAATTTATAACCCTGTTTGTCGGACTGGCGGTAGCAGCCATCCTCTACAACTATGCTTTGGCTTGGCTGCCTTTAGGAGTTCGCCTGATTATCAGCGGACTAGTAGGGTTAGTAGTTCTGTTAAGTGTTTTTATCAAACCAGGAGGTTTATCTCTTTCGGAGTGGCTTTTAGAAAGGATCCAATTTTATTTTGGAGTCCACCTTGCCGTTTTTGGCTTACGTGAGATGCGAGAAGAAATGGAATTGGAAGCCGTAACAGTTTACGCCCAAACCCAGGAACTAACTTACAACTTCAGGAGCACACGTAATGATTAACAGTCACGTCAATAAAATTATTCTGGTTGGTCAGGTCGAAACTCCCAGGCTACCAACCCGCCTCAACTCCAAGCAAAGTCTGGTGACAAACTTTGAGTTAAAAACGCAGTTGCAAATTCGGACAGGCAATGGCTTTGTAGTTGAGGAAACTTGTATTCACTCGGTAACTGCCTGGGGAGACCTGGCGCGGTTATGTATCAAAAATCTGCGGGTAGGCAGTTTGATATATCTGGAAGGACGGCTGTGCTGGGGCAATGGTTCAGAGCGACGCAAATTTGGAGAGAGCGGTAACAAGCCCTGGATTGTAGCCGAGCAAATTAGGCTTTTGAATATGACCAGTGAGAGCGAAGGCGAAAGTGAAACTGAAGGGGAAAATGAAACGAAGTCAGCTTCTGAAGAAGCCTCAGACGAAGATGACACGGAAGACGGTGTCCTGTTCAGTAGTCATCCCCTGACAGCGTCCAATCACAACTAAAGAAACCCAGTTCGCCTCTCCTAATTTTCGAGTATACCAACATAACAGGTAAATAAATATGTCACATATTCTTTTGAAGGACAAAGCCACTATGCTGGCTTTGTCGGTTAAACCTGTCCTTCTAACTGTACCAGCCCTGGTGCTAACCCTTTTAAGTACCGGGGTAGCCCAGGCCGCCGACTTTGGAATGGGAACAGGCTTCCTTTTACAAACTTTACCAGCTCTGGAATGTTACCCAGTACCCAATCAGAGTGGCGGGCCACTTGATGGTCTACCACCAGCTTCCATCAACCCGGTGGATTGGATTGGTTGGGTACTTGGGCAGTTATGTAAAGCTATTGCTACGGTGTTCTTCAGCCTGACCAATCAGGTTATTAACTGGGGAACAGGCTGTAGTCAGGCCGGAATTAACTTTGTAACTCAAACTCCCAATTATATTCGGCTGGACGGGAGTAAAGCCGGTAACTGGCAACTCTTTTTCTGGGACGGCAGCTTTATCGGAGCCGCTCTACTATTGCAATTCACCTGGACGGCCCTTGCTATTATCTGGAATCGACAATTGGGTAATGGTTATGCCGGCGCACAGGAGGCCATTACTCGTGCGCTGCTGGGCGGATTTTTACTGCTTATCAGCGCAACGGTGCTGGATTGGGTGGTTAGTTTTTGCAACCTCTTAAACGGTCTTTTTGCCAGCCGTCTGAGCCTTTTCGACCCTAAATCCTTTCAGGTAGATACCAACGGCAACATCTTTAACACCATTCTTTCGATGGCAGCAGCCCTTGCGTCACTTCTGCTAGTCATGCAGATGGCAACCCGTTATATTTACCTAATTCTACTTCAGTTTATCTTTCCAGTCGGCAGCATTCTGTGGATTAACCGGGGAACGCAAAACTACGCTCGCCTACTTTTTACCAGCTTCGTTGCCACTTTGTTCGTTCAACCTCTGCAACTGGCTGCTATTTATATCACCTCTAACCTCAAAGATGGTACCCGTGACGATACTTCTCTGAGTATGCTTTTTGGAATTTGCGGTTTATTTCTGGTCTTAGGGCTACCACGGGTAATGGGTTCGGTGCTGGGTGGCAGTACACCGGTGGGAGCCTGGGGGATCTTTGCAATTAGTCGAATGGCGGCAGGTGGTATCAGCAGTGCAGTTCGGAGTAGCAGTCGTGGCGGAAATTCAGGTGGCGGTGGTAATGGCAATGGTAGCCGTGGGCCTTCTCCATCAGGCGGAAGCGGTGGTTCTGGCAGCGGAGGTGGCCGGGGTGGTTCTAACGGCGCGGGCATGGGTTCACCTGTTCCATCAGCTACAGGTGCTGGACGTAATTCTCAAAATACTTCTGCCTCAAGTGCCGCCGGGGCGAGTGATACACCAACGGGCGCCGATGAAAGCCTACGGTATGGTGGCGTGGGTCAAGCGGCTTTTAGAAAGTCTAATAGTGGCAACAGCACGAATCGAAATGAACAGGCAAGTCAGAATTATCAAAGTTCTGCCCCATCTTCATCAAATAACGCTGCCGGGGCAGGGGTTACAACAGCCTCGGAAACTTCACCTACCAACGCAAAATCGCCTTCTGACAATGGGAATAATGGCATAAGGCCGCTACCTCTTACCAGCCAATCCGGTGCCAGTGGAAATTTAAGAGCAGATGAAGCTTCGGATGTCCGCGCTGTTGGATCCGGTACAGGGCAGACTTTGGGCAACCCGAACAGTAATGGTTCAGCGGTTATACCAGCATCAGGAACAAACGGCTCATTCTCCTTGGCTCAAGCTTCAGGAAATGGCGGTGGAGGGGAAAGAGTAGAACCGACCACGATTTACCGTAATAAGAACGGTTTAATGCCACGTGGCGAGTTGGGTAAGGACAGCGCAGGGGGGATTACTCCCACTTCAACCGAAAGACCCCACTCTGATAATGCACCCGGCTCAACAACCTCGAATGCTTCAACACCTTTAATGGTGGCAGGACGAGAGGAGTTGGTGGGAAGGCAAACGATGTCTAGAGTTTCGCGTAGCCGTCCCACTGGTTATAGACCGGCTACTGGCAGACCGCGCTTAAATAGAAGAGAGGATGCTTAACAATGGCCTATAATTATGACCCTCAAGGAGAATTTGTCCGACTGGGGCAAACGGTTACTTCCAAACTTGTAGGCTGGTTCTTCAAGGGAGCCTTAATTAGTTTGGTTTTGCTTTTTCTGGTGGCGATTGTAGTTACCGTTATTGGTCTTGATGTTTTTGGGGTAGCCCGTGACCCACTTACGAACCGCCCAGCCGGCGCAGTGGCCGGATTACCGCCAAGTAGCGATTATCTGACGGAAATTCCGGGAGAGCAATTAACCGTTATCCGCAGTGCCACTTCTAACCGAAATCTGCCCTGGGAAGTAGTGACGGCTATTATTCGGCTTGAAAGCCGTTTCGGGCATAAAGGCCAAAATTACGCCGGATTGACTGCCGAACAGTGGGACCGCTTTGCGCCACAGATGTTGACTGACTGGCAACCAAATACCCAGCCAGATTTTGCTAACGCTGAAAAGTCTATCAAAATTCTGGTGGCAGTGCTGGCTGATATGGGTATGCGGAGTGGTGACGGTGCGGCTATCGAAAGAGCCATTAAAGCTTACAAGCCGGAAAAGGGTGAAACTTATTTCTATCGGGTGTTACAGGTAGCGGGACGGTATGGCTTTATTCTGCCGGGTTCATTCGAGGAACGGCTGGTAGGACTGGCAGTGGCGCAGGAAGGTAAACCTTATATCTGGGCGGCCACCGGGCCAAACGCTTTCGACTGTTCCGGTTTAACTCTTTTCGTTCACGCCCAACTGGGAGTGGGTCTACCCCGTAATTCAGAAGCTCAATATTTTGCTGCCGAGCCGGTGACCAACGACCAGTTAATGCCGGGTGATATGTTCTTTCTGCAAAATACTTATTCCGACCCCTCCATTCGGGTAACCCACGTTGGCATCTATAAGGGTGGAGGAATTGTCATTCATGCCCCACAGGAAGGAGATGTCGTAAAAGAGGAAAGGGTGGATAATGCCTTTTTTCAAGAGCACTGGTACGGTTTTGCCCGCGCCAAGAGGTCGGGTATGCTACCACCTACCAGCGGTTCTGACCCGGATGAATTAGGTGGTGAGCCGATTAACGGTGACTGGCGTAGCTTTGATGTAACGAAGGGTGAGCCCAAGGCGGCGGCAATCGATAGCTGGCTTGCTAACTGTGGTGGGCAGGGGGTGCGTAGCCCGCAACTGGACGAAGCACCGGCAGGCGAAACTATCGGACAGGTCTATCTTCGGATGGGTCGCAAGTACGGCATTAATCCAGCTTATGCCGCCGTTTTTTTTACAAAGGAATCAAGTTGCGGCAATTTCGGTGATAATTTGGCAGCTCATGACTACGGCAATTTACGCTGGTTTGAAGGCTGCGGCTGCCCAACGTTAGATGGCATATGGCAGGCTTTTCCTACCTGGACGGATGGAATGGAAGCCTGGTTTCGCCTGATTAAGAATTACTACGTTGGTCGAGGTCTCCTCACAGTTGACCAAATTATTCCGGTCTACGCCCCTAGTTTTGAGAATAATACAGCCCAATATATCCAACAGGTCAAGCAGCGCGTTAGCATAATTATGAGCCAATAAAAGAAAATTATAAGCAACCTTCTATCAAAGCATCAAGCAGGTAAATAGCTTTTGAGAGCGCCTTATTAGCCAGCTTACTTAAGTAGTCGAATCAGCTACCCTATAAAACTGCTGATAAAGTTGAACTAGCCATCGCTGTATTTTACCAAAATAGGCTTTTCTAACAAACTGCTAGTAAGACCTGTTTGTCTTTCTGCCTGGGTTGCCACTCGTTTGGATCAACATCGAGCAGAGTAAATTCTTAAAGTTAAGGTAAACAGAAACTCAGGGGCTTCTTACATCATATAACCTGTGGATTATAGTAATAATAAGAAAAATATATTAGGAATTATGCCTGCTAAGAGGTATGCTGTACACAGTGAAGCTTTTGAATATAGCCGCTTAATACTCCAAAAGTATAGACCAAAGGAGACTTTTTATGATATTTCGCCAGTTCCTTTACCCTGATACCGGGTGTGCTGCTTATCTGATTGGCTGCGCGGGAAAAGCGCGTTGTGCTATCGTTGATCCGCAATTGCACGATATAGAAACCTATTTACAGAGTGCTCGTCGTTATGGAATGCAAATCACTCATGTAATAGATACTCATATTCAGGCTGACCACCTTTCTGGTAATCGTCGCCTGGCTGAATTAAGTGGTGGCGCGGTACTCGGATTACACGCCTCAGCTTCGGCAGCTTTTGCCTTTACCGCTCTTAACGACGGTGATGAACTTGATTTAGGTAACGTGCGGGCAAAAGTGCTACATACTCCTGGTCACACTTCTGAAAGTATCTGCCTTTTGGTCACAGATAAAACTCGTGGCCCCGAACCCTGGATGGTTCTTACGGGTGATACCTTGTTTGTAGGTGATGCGGGCCGGCCCGATTTTGGCGGCGAAGAAGGAGCGCAACATCTTTATCACAGTCTGCACGACAAGCTACTGAGCTTGCCTGATTATATCGAGGTCTATCCGGCCCATTTTGCTGGTTCAGCCTGTGGGCGTGGCATGAGCGGCAAGCCGGTTTCGACAATTGGATTTGAGCGGCGCTTCAACCCGGCCTTACAACCGCGTGCTATGGACGAATTTGTTCAGTTTATGACTGCCGATACTCCTGCCAAGCCAGATGGCTTTAACGCGATCATTGAGACCAACCTGGGTCTTCGTCCCGCCCAATCCCTCGCTTCTAGCCAGGTCTAGAAATAAGTAAGGGTAGCTACATAATGGATAACAACGAACAGCAAGAGAATGATCTGGTAGCAACCCGGCAGACTACCCCTACGGCGTCACCTGCTGAGTTCTCTACTCCTCAACTCGGTCTGCAGCTAGGATTACGAGAAAATCTAGGGCAATTTAGTCTATTGGTATTGGTCAACGGCTTTGTTGGCGCAATGGTAGGCCTGGAACGTACTATTCTACCGGTGCTGGCCGAGCGCGAATTTGGCGTGGCCCTTAAAAGTGCCGCCCTCTCGTTTATTATCAGTTTCGGTCTGGTCAAAGCCCTCACCAATTTTGTTGCCGGGCGGTTCTCAGACAAAGTTGGGCGCAAGAAATTACTGGTAACAGGTTGGGTGGTGGGCCTACCGTTTCCCTTTATTTTGATATTTGCCCCTTCCTGGGAATGGGTGGTTTTTGCCAATGTCTTATTGGGAATTAACCAGGGGCTATGCTGGTCTACTACTGTTATTATGAAAATTGACCTGGTTGGCCCAAAACGGCGGGGCTTTGCCATGGGCCTTAATGAAGCAGCAGGCTACCTGGCAGTGGCCGGTTCTACCCTGGCAGCCGGATATTTGGCCGGGGCATACGGGCTAAGACCTTACCCTTTCTTACTGGGGATAGCTTTTGTGGCCCTGGGTCTTTTAATTTCGGTTTTCCTGATTAAGGATACGCATGCCCACGCTCGCTACGAGGCCGCCAATCACACCACAACCAGCGAGAAACCTTCAACTCTTCAAATCTTGAAACTGGTAAGCTGGCAAGACCGGCGCTTATTTGCCATTAGCCAAGCTGGACTGGTTAATAATTTGAATGATGGGTTGGTCTGGGGATTATTGCCCCTGTATCTGGCCCGTTTTGGGGTTTCAATTGAGGCAATTTCCGCCATTGGGGCTACCTATCTTGCCAGCTGGGGAACGCTCCAACTGATAACGGGTGGCTTATCAGACCGAATTGGTCGTAAGGGGCTGATTGTAGGAGGAATGTTGTTGCAAAGTGGCGCGATTGCGGCCCTTTTGCTTGGCCACAGCTATATTCTCTGGTATGCGGCTGCTTTCTTTTTAGGGCTGGGAACCGCCATGGTCTATCCAACCTTACTGGCGGCGATTGGAGATGTGGTGCATCCTGATTGGCGGGCCTCGGCGGTAGGCGGCTACCGGCTGTGGCGCGATAGTGGCTATGCGGTTGGAGCCCTGCTGGCCGGGGTGTTAGCCGACCTGGTAAGTATGGAATTGGCTATCGGGGTCGTGGCTGCCCTTACGGCTCTTTCCGGACTGGTAGCAGCGATATATCTACAAGAAACCCGCCATAATAGGTCTGTTCCAGCGCCGGCCAAGTGAGAACTACCCTGGAATGGAAAAGAATTGTCGGGTCTAATCGAATTTCTGGGGGTTATACATTCCTTATAAAATAAAAGGAGGTTTGATGACACAACCCATTTCCGTACCAGGGGTCAACCTGGAAATTTTACGTTCGGAGATTAGTAAAGAATATGCTCAGGTTGCGACCAATCCGGGCCAGGGCTTCCATTTCCATACTGGCTATACTCTGGCAAAAATACTGGGTTATTCCGATGAGTTAGTAGAGCCTGTTCCCAGGAGCGCAGTCGAGTCTTTTGCGGGTACGGGTAATCCTTTCAGCCTGGGTGAGATTAAACCGGGGGAACGGGTAGTGGATATAGGAGCAGGAGCAGGATTTGATAGCTTGATTGCCGCCCGGCTGGTAAATCCAACCGGCCAGGTTATTGGGGTAGATATGACACCGCAGATGCTCAACAAAGCGCAGCAGGCTGCGATTGAGGCTGGTCTAAACAACATGGTAGAATTTCGCCAGGGTTATGCCGAAGCATTACCGGTTGAGGACGAGTGGGCTGATGTAGTTATTTCTAATGGGGTGATTAACCTTTGCCCGGATAAGCTAAGCGTTTTTCGAGAGATGTATCGAGTTCTCAAACCAGGTGGTCGGCTTCAGATTGGTGACATTTTAGTGCAAAAGGCGGTGCCGGAGTCGGCTAAAAGCCAGATAGATTTATGGACTGGCTGAATTGCGGGGGCTTTGCTGGACGCAGAGCTAAAAGCTACGGTCGTAGCAGCCGGATTTGAAGATTTTGAGATTAGATGGCAAAAAGATGTCTTTGCGGGCGCACCACAGCAATCGAGTGCGGCGGCTTTTGGTACGCTTGGAATCAATTTTGTCGCCCGTAAACTGGCGAGTTTGAGCTGAAGGAATCTGGTCTGAACGATTTATTAGGCGAGAATTAGCCTTTTAATAGGATAGTGGGCCAGATATTATCTAAATTAAAACCCGACGGAAGAGCTGAACGAGAGGGGAGTGGCACTATGCTTATTAAGCCTGGCTCGACCCTACACGAACTGGCAGAGCAAATTCGCAGTGAAGCCTTTACCAATATTGGCGAAAAAGCATTTGCGAAGTTGATGCTATATTTTGATAAGCAGACTGGGAATGATGCCGAAAGGGCGATTGGTCTCTGGGTTGCCAATGCTAACCCTACTGTTATGTATTTGGCAATCTGCTGGCTAGATGGGAAAGGGCTTGGTGACATCTCCTTTGGAAACATGCTAACCAGGGTGATTGAAGAACGTCGGGAATGGCATTTTACTCATGCTTGCCTGCCTCGACAACATGGCTTATGTGACGACTAAGGCGGGGTTTAATTTATAAGGTTGGGATAAAGGGATGAAGGAGCAAGTATAAAGGTATGCCAAATAGTGAAGAAGTGAAGATTTATTTTGATGGGGTAGCACGGGAGTGGGATCGTATTCGCCAGGATTATTATGGAGTAGAAGTCATTAACAAAGCGTTAGCGGCAGCGGGCCTACACCAGGCCCACCAGGCTGACCTGCTGATAGATGTGGGGTGCGGTACGGGGTTTCTTTCGGCTGGGCTGGCTGGCTATGCTACCAGGGTGGTCGCCATAGATGACTCGCCGGGTATGCTGGTGGTAGCTCAAGAAAACATGATTTCGCTAGGATTGCACAATGTGGAGTTAAAGCCAGGCAGCGTAAGCAATCTGCCGATAGAGGGTGGTCAAGCCGAAGCGGTGTTTGCCAACATGGTATTACATCACGCGCCTGATCCACAGGTAATGGTTCGGGAGATGGCACGGGTGGCAAAACCAGGCGGGCGAATAGTTATTACCGATCTGGATACCCACGATAAGGAGTGGTTCAAAGTGGAAATGGCCGATGTCTGGTTAGGGTTCAGCCGGGACCAGATGCAAGCCTTCATGGAAGGGAGTGGCCTGACTAATTTTGAATTCGGCTGGGTGGGCACGCAGTGATGTGTCAAGAGTAGCACGTCAGTTGACGCGCAGGGCAATCTTGACACCACCAACATCAATATCTTCTGGGCCGCAGCTACCCGAACAGCTTAATTACAAGGAGAAGCTGAATGAAGCTATTGTCCGATGTGCTGGTACCACGCTATATTGATAAAGCAATGTCCCAGGCTCTCTTCACCGTTTATCGCCAACAGGTGGTATCCCAGGCTGAAGGTGTAGTACTGGAAATTGGTTTTGGGAGCGGACTTAATCTTCCGCATTATCTGGCAGAGAAGGTGCGCCAGCTCACCACGGTTGATCCAAGCCCAGGTGGAAATAAGCTGGCCCAACCCCGGATTAAAGCTTCGCCTATTCCAGTCGAACAGCACCTCTTAAGCGCCGAAAAGTTGCCTTTCCCTAATAATAGCTTTGATACTGTTGTTAGCACCTGGACTTTATGCGGTTTGCCCAAGTTGGATGAGGCGTTAGATGAAATAAAGCGAGTGGTAAAACCAGGAGGTACTTTTCTATTTTTGGAACATGGCCTTAATAATAACCCCCAAACCCAAAAATGGCAGCAGCGCCTTGACCCTCTGCACTGTAGATTACCAGGGGGATGCCATCTTAACCGCGACATAGCCGCTTATATAACCGGGCATTTGCAAATCCTTGAACTCAACCAATTTGTTGACCCCAAACTTGGAAAGCTGACTGGTTATCTTTATCAGGGCAAAGCGACTAAGAATAGCTGAGATAGGTATAAGGTAGGTCGTGAGTAAATCACAGCAGAATAAAGAACAACTAATTGACATTTATCGCAAGCGAGCCAAAGGTTATGACACCAGTGGCATCAGCTCGTTCGAGGCGTGGCGCAAGGATGCCGTCAAGTTACTAGAATTGAAACGGGGCGATGTAGTGGTAGACATGGGCTGTGGCACTGGACTCAATTTTGCGTTTTTAGAGGAGGCGATTGGCCCAGAGGGCAAGATTATCGGGGTTGATCTCACGGATGCGATGTTAGAACAGGCTCGAAGGCGGATCGCCGACCATGGCTGGGAGAATGTGGAACTGGTGCAGAACGATGCCACCCAATTTGAATTTCCAACTCAGGTGGATGGCATTATATCTACGTTTGCCCTGACCTTTATCCCTGATTGTGAGCGGGTAATCCTCAATGGCGGTCAAACTTTA
>DATAKM010000186.1:0-10531 GCA_036261665.1 Chloroflexia bacterium | reverse complement strand
GCTGACCTGAAAAGTGATAGCAACCTGGGTCTGGTTGCCGGTAGTTTTGACAGCCGCTACGATACGTTTTCTTAAATCTTGTGAATATGCTTCCATATTCTCATTTTATCATTGGCTCAATTATTCTGCAACTCGCTGTAGAGCGAAAGTCCTATGATATTTTTATTCAGGAAGCTCCTTGGCTTCTGCTTTTATCGCTATGAAAAACTCTTTTTCAGGGACAATCTGTACTATTCTCTTAACTAGAGATAACTCTACCTTGATTAACCTGGTATCGGTGTAAAGTAACCCTGGCCTACAACCATCAAAAGCAAGCGGGGGGAATTTAACAGGCTGGCTCCAGTGCTTTATTGCGATCTTAGGCCTGACCGGCGACCTGTACTTCCGGCTTAAGTGCCAGCAGCCAGCCAGACCTCCCCGAAACAGTCCCTTGAGGTCCGCTACCACTAGCCAGGTACAGCCAACTTTTGATTATTTTTGTTATTAGCTGAAGGTTGCATTATTGAACTAATTAATTTTAGGGTCGCTCTGTCTATAGTCATACTCCACAACTATCTCAGTACCGGAACCAGGCTGGCTTTTAATTTCAAGATGAGCATGTAGTCTAGCAGTTCTTTCACGCATTATTCCCAGCCCAAGGTGGTAACTGCCATTGGCACGAGTGAGGTGCGGTTCAAAGCCTATACCGTTGTCACACACCCTTAAGCTGATACAGTTCTTTTCTGGCAGGTAGATTGCTTCCACTGTGGCTTCGGTAGCCTTTGCATGTTTTTGAATGTTCGACAGCGCTTCCTGAGCAATCCGCAACAACTGAATATTGGTATTCAGTGATAGGGGCGGCCAGTTAGCCGGTTCGCTGGCTATCAGGCTGATTTTGATGCCGGATAATTCTGAGATACTATGGATCAGGTCTGCCAGAGACAGGAGCAGGTTACGGTCACGGTCAGTATGGCGCAGCCCGTATAGTACCTCTCGCACATCCAGGCGCGCTAACTCGGCAGCGTGGGCAATGCGCTCGATTTCATGCTTGACTTGCTCGGTTTCACCAGCTTCGTAAAGCTCTTCTACCAGTTGGGTTTTCATTCCGATATAATTGATAGACTGAGCCAGACCATCATGGAGATCACGGGCCAAACGGTTGCGCTCTTCAATGCTGGCCGCCCGTTCACGTTCGCGGTAATATTTATTGCTGACCAGGGCCATTGCCAGGAGGCTAACCACTCCCTCCATAAAATCTACATCTTCTTTTGAATACTGGTCTTTTTCAGCTGCCCCGATGATGGCCACGCCAAATGTCTCGGCACCGCTTTTAATTGGCAAATAGAAACAGGAACGGATAGGGCTGAGGCTGGCGGCCAGGACCGGATATTCCTCCTGTTGAATGAGAAGGTCATAGTAATTAGAAACAAAAGGTTGTCCTGTCTTTAGCACCTGCCCGATCATGCCTTTGTCAAGAGGATAGTTTGTAACTTTCGAAAGATCTATAGAAAGATAACTCCTTTGAGCAGCCAATTCAAGCCGATCATTTTTATCGTTAAAGAGCAAAATAACCCCGATGCCCATGTTAAGCACTCTGGCAGCTTCGCTCAAGCACAGGGTCATTAAAGTATAACGATTGACGCCGGAGATAACACTAGCCGAGATGCGGTAGAAAACCGAAAGCTGGTCTACTCTTTTGCTAAGGGCGGTATCGGCATTCAGGCTACTGCGGAGCATTTGGGCAAGTTCAATATTTTGAAACTCAATAGTCTGGTATAGCTTGGCATTTTCAAGCGAAATTGCAATATATTCAGCGAGCGTACTCAGAACCAGGATGATAACACTTTCTTCTCTTTGCCTCTCTTCAGGATTTAGGTTTTCCTGTTCGTCTTGAAAACTGTAACCCAGGCATCCAAAGAGCTGGCCGCCTGCGCGCATTGGCAACACCAGCTGCTGTTCTTCAATCAGGTCTCTCTCAAACTCACTGGTTGTAAAAGTACCAGCATGCCAGCGCCTGTTAGAAAGCTCAGTCTTGCCATCCTGGCTGCTCTCAAGCATGAGCACTACTCTGCCACCTATAGCCTGCACCAGTTCCAGTAATACTTTCGGCAAGACTGTTTCCGGCTCGATTGTATCGCCCAATAACTGCCTAGCCCTTTGCAAAAAGTTAGTGCGCCGCTGCTGTTTTTCCAGTTCTAAAGAGGCGGCCAGGACGGCTTCTTTAGCCTGGCGTTCGCTTAGCATGAGTACCCGGGCTCGGTCGCGTTCTTTTCGTAACGCCCACACTAGATAGGTAATAAAAAAGGAAAGTATAAAGAAAACGGACAGACCCAGGATTTCACTGGTATAGCTGTAATCATCAAAACTAAACTTGAAAGAACCTCGTGGTGGTACAAAAAAGTAATAAATAGCCAGTAGCGATAAACTGAAAGCGTAGAAAGCCATGCCCAGTCCGCTCCAGACTGCCGCCAGTACTACTATAAGTAAATAGAGAAAAATATGACTCACGCTACCTGAAGGGCGCCGAAGTGTGATCCCGAGGAAAGTGACGAGCCCGACTGCTGGCGGAATAGCTATTAAACTCCATAGCAAGTTAGACTTATCCAGCCTTGGGATAGTCCGGTTTCTGAATATCCTCATTTTTGCCACAATATCTCTTTTCAGTTTCTCTACATACCTTTATAGTAGCGTGTGGGTAAGGTTTAGTAGTTCAGGTATTAAACCTAATTATACAATAAGTAGCACTTTTGATATCATTAAGGGTTACCACGAGATCAGAGCTTTTTTTCGTTCCAAAGCATCAAGAAACCTTTTTATAATGTGGTAGGTGGATATGCTCAAACTGCTACCACGAGCATCAGGGAACCTGATCGGATCAGAGTTGCTCCTTTTATGAAAAGCCGGTTTTGGCACAACTGCCCTCTTCCTGGGAGCACCGCTATCTCGCTGCTGTTTCTTACAGACCTTACTCCTAACAGGAACGCTATCATTGGTTATTCGGTTGGTCCAAATGATCAGGCTATATCCAGACTGCCGCTTTTTTTCACAGCGGGATCGGGGTTATCTGACAGGCTTTTGCTCTGCACCTTACTTTGAGGAGGTTGTAGGGAGCCCTGGCCGCTCGCTAGTGGGTTGTTTGTTCTGCCTCGGGAATGTTCCAAAACAATGCCCCTGCTTAGCCGGAAACCTTGCACGGTCGTACTCACCTATTTTATTTTGCCTTTAATTTAAAAGGTACCTGCTAGTACAGGTTACAGCTGTATGTTTGTAACCAGGTGGTCTCCATTAGAGGGTTTAATATTCTTTTTCCGTTAGCCTTTGAACTTTACAAAGGCTCCGCCTTTGTTGGGAGCCGCCCTTTTTTACTCTGCCTGCTGGCTAAATTAAAGCGCTTTCACAAGATCACGGGTTAACTCGGCATGGCCCAGGTGCTCGGCCATGTGGCTGGTAACGGCCAGCAAAACCTCCAACCCGCTGATTTTACCCCGCCTGGGGTGGTCAACTTCTCGAACCAGGTCTTTTTCAGTGATGGCTATGAACTGGCTTTCAAGCTGGCTGCGCAGCTTGCTCCAATCTTCCATTAGACGCTCTGTGGTGTTGCCGCTGGCGCTGAAGATTTCATCCCTGGTGACTGCCTTAAGGGGTAGTTGCTCCGCCGGAAGTCCAGCCAGGATTTTAAGGATATTTTCCTGAGTGCTCATAAGGGCGTGGGTCGCAATAACGAAGAGGCTGTTGCTTTCCGGGGCAGGTGGGCGCCAGTTGAGTTGCTGTGCATCCAGCCCGCACAGGCTGTTCATAATACCATCAATTGTATTTATGATATATTTACTGAAGCTCGTTACTGTCTGATTCTGCGCTACCGTTTCTGACATTTCAATTCCTTTCTATGGTTATCTTATTTTATATTTGCGCTCGCTCTTACCGGCACCTGTTCCTGGCGTGAAATCTCCCGGCACAGTTATAAATTCAAAAGCCTTGAGCTTATTTGAAAACACTAAAACAGCCGGAAGGCTCGATCAGGGCTATCAGACCCACCACATAAAGGAACCAACTTACTCCGCAGGTTGCCAGGTTGAACGAGAGCTGTTGATACCTCTTTGAAGAAGCTAATACTCCTACCGAATCGCCGGCTTGCTCTCTTTCAATCAGCCGGATAACGCGTTGCTCGGTCAGATCGGGTCCGCTATCAGAAGCCAGGCCAGGCGCTTCAAATCCTTTAACAGTGCCTTTATCCCGTTCCGCCTGCACCAGATCCTCCCAGACCTTCAACAAAGCCTCAGCTAGGGCCAGCCCTGACCCCTTACCACCCATAGCAGCGGCCATTTGGTCACACTCATACTCCTGCTCCTCTTTCAACATCTGATAAAAGCGCCGACCTAAAGGCAGGTAAATGAAAGCACCAAACCAGCAGTTGGCCAGCCAGATGACCCAGAAATCGTACCGTCGCAGGTGGGCGAGTTCGTGATGGATCACCGAACTTACTTCATCCTCAGCCAGTCTCTCGACCAGCCCAAGTGAAAGAATCACCCGGTCAGGAGAGCGGGGACTGAGAGCGGGCAAATTATAAGCGTAACTTCTGCGATCCGGCCCCAGCCGCACTTCCACCTGCCGAGCGGTTGTTTCTGTCTTCGCCAGGGCTTGCATCCCGGCCGGGGCCTGCCAGCTCTGGCCTATACTCCTCCTGTATAGCAAAACCAGCCGGACCAGGTTATATAACAAAGAGAGCAGCAAAGGTAACCCCAGTAGTACCAGGGATATTAAAGCGCCCAGACAGTAGTGACGGTCTGCCTCATTTAGCTTCCCAGCGTCAAGCAGAGGCAGAATAAGGGGCAAGCCTGTAAGATAGAAAAAGAACGTAAGAGTTAGCGGCAGGAAAAGACCCAACATTTGCAGGCCTCTTCTTAACGACCTATTCACGGTCTGCCCCAGGAGTAAAAGGATCAAAGCCTGGGCCAGAGAGGTTAACACCAGCCCGCCAGCCATTAAAAGCAGGTTTATCAAGTCAGTTCCTTTCGTTCTCCTGGTGGCTCCCGCTGTGGTTGTGCCCCTGTTTAGCTTGCCTGTTCCTGGTTGAGCGAAGGCTGTCCAGGCGTTGGCGTAAGTGCGCGATTTTATCAGGGCTGTTTTCTTCGGCCAGCCTTTTGAGATGCACCTCGGTTACCTGAGAAAAACTTACCAGCAGGTTTTCTAGAATGCGAGAGACAAAATTATCGATAAACTGTTCCCTGGAAAGAACCGGGGCGTAAAGGTATGTATTATCCTTCTTATGCGCCACCAGGAGGTGCTTGCGCGCTAATCTGGCCATGGTAGTCATGACCGTGGTGTAGGCGATGGTTCGTTCCAGGCGGAAGGCTTCATAAATCTGGCGCACGCTTGTGCCCTCGCCGGAAGGTGGTTCGAGGTTCCAGATATACTCCATTATATCGGCCTCAAGATCGCCCAGGACTTTGCGAATACCTTCCCGTTCCGGCCGGAAAACCCCTATTTCCGGCTCATCTTCTTCCCCTTCAATTCCTTCTGCTACACTTTCTAGCTGGTCTTGCCCGGGTGCTGCCCCGCTAGAATTTTTATTTTTTTTAGGCATATCTGTTCCTGTTCTCTGACCCGGCCACCTTTCTCACCTTTCTACTGCCCGCTTGGCAAGTCCTTCCCGGCCCGGTCTGCTGCCAGTATACAGGGCGCTACTACTACAGTCAATAGTACTACACATCCTCCTAAAAATGAGAGTTTAATTAAGTAGCTTCGTTCTCCCTTTATCTACTATTGACAGTAGTATTATCCTCCATCTAAAATCTAAGAGCATTACTTGTAGTTAAGACAGGCGCTTATAATGAGGTATCTTCAAAAAGGATCTGGAAAGCATGAGCTTGAGAAAAAATTATAAGAGGTTTGGAATTATTAATCTGGTTTATCTTGTGGCCTCGCTACTGTTGTTTGAGTTTGTTTCATTTAGCGGGGTGGAAAAGGTAGCCACTGCCGCCAGCGATGACTTTGCCGCGAGCCCGTTCAGGAGCAGCTGGCAGCGTACTGACCAGCCTATCGCTGCCAAAAAAACAGCGCGCAGCTGGTACTGGGGACCGGCACCCCTGGCAGGCGGATTTTACGAGGACTATGCCGGTTCTCCTTTTGGTAAAAGGCTGGTCCAGTACTTCGATAAAGCCAGGATGGAGTTAAATAATCCAGAGGATGGGCGCGTTACCAACGGTCTTCTGGTAGTGGAAATGATTACGGGCCAGCTCCAGGCAGGCGATAACTCTTTTCAAACTAAGGCCCCGGCCAGTGTTTCCCTGGCCGGGGATCCTGACAATCTTTTCCCGACCTACCGTGACCTGAGTGCTTACTACAACAAGCCCGGCGGTCCGGGTCTGGGACAGGCAGTAACCGCTCTTCTAACCCAGGGCGGGCTGGAGCGGCAGGATAGCTACCGGACCGATGCCGCTACTAGAGTGGCCTCGGTACAGCAGGGTTTTGGCATCCCGGCCGCTTTCTGGAATTACTTGAATCGCCAGGGACTGGTCAGTACTCCGGGGGGCGACCGTAACGACGTGATTAGCGAGTGGCTTTTCTCAACCGGGTACCCGGTCACAGAGGCTTTCTGGACCAGGGTAAAAGTCGGCGGGGTTGAAAAAGATGTCTTGTTCCAGGCTTTCGAGCGCCGCCTGCTTACCTATACGCCTGCAAATCCCACTGATTACCAGGTGGAGATGGGTAATGTAGGCCTGCACTATATCCAGTGGCGCTATAACGGACAGCTTCCCGGCTACTCCTCCCCTCTCACCAGCATTTTCGGCGGTGCGCAACCGCAGTGGTACACCTCCACGGAGGTTCTAAATATCCGGACAGCCCCGTTCTCAAATGCGCCGCACGCCGATTACAGCAAAAACCATCCCTTCGTCCAGCAAATGCAGCGCGGAGATAACGTGCAGGTAATCCGGGAGGTACAGGGAGAGGAAATAATCAAAGGCAATTCGAAGTGGTACCAGATCTATGAGAAACCGGATCTTTTCGTCTACTCCGGTTACCTCAAAAAAACGGTCATGCCAGAGTATCCTGCACCTCCCCGTACCCATTCCGGCCTGTGGGTTTCAGTCTCGGTTAACCGGCAGATGATGGCGGTTTTTGATGGGAAGCGCCTGATCTATCAGACCCTGGTAGCTACAGGCATTCCGGGAGTGGGAGATAAGGATCACTCTACCGTTAAAGGAGTATACAACGCTATAGGAGGTTTCCGCCCTGCTTCCCAGACCATGGAAGGAGGGAGCCGGGCCAGCGACAGCTACTACAGCCTGGAAGACATCCGCTATGTGACTTATTTCTACCAGGATTATGCCATTCATGGCAGTTACTGGCATACCAAATTCGGGATTGCTCCCCAGAGTCATGGCTGTGTCAATGCCACGGTTTATGATGCCAGCCTGATCTGGCGGTTACCGGTTGGAACGGTGGTGGACGTTTTCTAAAGTTTCGCTGAAAGACCCCTTCAACATGAGCCCGGCAACTGGTGACATAGGGATTTTAAGCGCCTGAATGATGCAAATCTAAGCTTTAAGGCATTAACAGAGCGAGAGAACCATGCGGCTTAAACTTTCGGAGGCCGCATGGTTCTCTCGCTCCGGACTCGCAGATATGCATGCTTCTTCAAAAGTGTAGTTATTCGAGAGGAAGTCTCAGGGAATGGTCGACTCCTGAGCAACAGGTATGGCAGGGTTTCTTAGCTTTATTAGCTTCTAAACCCTTAAGATTCTGAGCAGACTGTTAGAGGAGGTTCTGACTAATGTACCAGCACCGTCGCTGATGCCGGTACATTTGAGCCTGGCCGGGATTGAGGCAGTGCTGAAATTTTAGCTCCTGTTGTCTCCGCCTGTCTTATTCATTTACTATCCCTGGGTCAGAACTGTTAGGATCAGGTTTAGAGTCGTACCTGTGGCGCCAGAAGAGCCAGAGACTGCAAACTACAATTGCCCCAATCGCCGTTACCTGAGCTGTACGCAGTCCGGCATAAGTAAGACTATCGGTTCGAAGACCCTCTGTGAAAAAACGACCGGCTGAATATATTACCCAGTAGAAAAGAAAAAGGTCTCCATCTTTTCTTCGCCAGCCTAGCCGGCGCTCCAGCCAGCTCGGGGCCGGATGTAGAGCCAGGTAAAGCAGCACTAGAAAACAGGCATAATCCCACAGTGACTCGTAGAGGAAAGTGGGATGAAAAGTAGCTTCCGGCCCTGGATTGCCCGGGGTAGAGCAGCGCGTATCTACCGTGCCGGGATGGCCATCCGTACGGTAGGCGCAGGGAATTTTAATGCCCCAGGGCAAATCAGTAGTGCGGCCGTAGGCCTCATTATTCATAAAATTGCCCCAGCGCCCGATAGCCTGAGCCAGAACCAGACCGGGCGCTACAAAGTCTACCCAGCGCCACATTTTCAGGTTTGCCCACCGTGTGTAAAGGTAACCTCCTAAAAGTCCGCCCAGCACTCCTCCCTGGATGGCAATCCCACCTTCCCAGATGGCAATAATTCGACCGGGATCATGAACGTAGGTCGGCCAGGTAAAGGCTACAAACCAGAGCCGGGCCGCCACCAAGCTTGAAATGAGCACGACCGGTAGAACCCGCCAGAGGTGCTCTGAGTTTTCCCCTTTACGTTCGGCGAGGTAAGCTGCCAGCAAGCTGGCCAGGGCCATTCCGCACGCGATTAAAAGACCATACCAGCGTAATCTTAAACCGCCCAGTTGTAATAACTCGGGTGTATTACCTCCTTCTGACTTTAATAAAAAGAACAGGCCTAAGCTTCCCAGGTATATTCCTAGAATAACAGGCCACTTCAAAAGAAGGTTCGGCAGGCCATCCTCTTTCCTTCGAAAGAGTAAGCCAAGTTTAGAAACGTTCCACATTAACCCGTTTTCTCCCGTTGGCGCTCACTATAATTTTTATGTACGGACATAATATTTTATATGATGGGGAATTAACTGTCAATATGTTCATATCCAGCCTTTTCTTTTTAGGATAAGACAGGGCTTTAAAGTTTACCGCTTGCTTTTATAATTGAATAAAAATTTAGCAAAGCTTTTACATAAAACTAACCCCTTGTCAGGATATAGCTCCAACTTGTAGGTAAAGATCAGTGGTGAATGGCCAGATCAGTCAGTGTAGTGTTTATAAATTAAGACCTGTTGTCTAAAAGCCCGGCCAGCAGGGAAGATTTAGCCAGGCCGCCGGGCCAAATTAGTAATTATAAACGAGGATTTTTAATGCCAGACGATAATAGATCAGGCCAAAACAGAGCCGCTATACAGTGGTTTAGGCCCACAGGCACTATGGGCAAGAAAGCCGAGACTCCCGGCTGAGAGAGTGAACGGCAAAAGCATCATTCAGAGTAGAAAATCACACCTTGCTCGACAGGTTCAAAAACACAAATTACCGTCCGGCCGGTTCCAGAAACTACCGGTGTTTAGCTGTCCGGCTGCTTTTGTGCTTGCATTTTTGATACGGGTCTTCTGGCTCTCTTGATTAGGCAAAAAGTTAACCTGTTATCACCAGACCAAAAAGTAGTGTTAAAATATTTACCCTTCCTGATTACCGCTTTAACTGGCGCTATGCCCGCTGATTCTGCCAAGACAGGTCTCTTGAGGAATAAGCTGCCCGGTCTAAATTTTACTATTCCTAAGAGAATTTCTGGAAAACAAAAACCACCGGCGGGCGACTTTGCCTGCCGGTGGTTTTTGTTCGAGTTCGTTTCAGATAATTGACTTTTGTCAGGCTGCCTGCCGGTCAGCCCTGTTCCAGCTATTAAAACCATTCATGCCACCTTTGAGATTCTGAATATAGCCCCAGCCTTGCTGTGTAAGAAAGCTGGAGGCCAGGCTGGACCGGTAGCCAGCGGCGCAGGTAACTACCAGTAGACTATCTTTGAAGGCTTCCAGTTCAGCCAGCCGCCCGGGTAGCTGGGCCAGGGGCAGGTTAATTGCTCCGGGCAGGCTATCCTGCTCGAACTCTGCGGGTTGCCTTACATCCAGAACTGCCACACTTTCCAGCTCCAGCAATTTGTGTAAGTGCTCCGGCTCAATCCGCATATAATCAGCTTTCACCAGTAACCGGGAGGCTTCAGCGGCGGTTACAAAGCCTTCCAGTTCATAACGGCCCACCACGCCCAGGGCAACCTGAGCCATTCGCGCCTCGCTCTCGTTGTTCACCAGAAGCACCACCGGGCTGGAAATAGCGACAAAGGAGGCTACATTTGCGCCAAACTGCCCCATGCTGAGAGGTACATTAATCGAAGCGGGAAGCTGGTATTGCCAGAATTCCTCCGGTTCTCGCAGATCTACTACTGTTACGCCTCTTTCGAGTTTAGCTTGCAATTCGCCGGCAGAAAGGGCTGCTAAACCGGCTACTCTTTCCGGTGATCCAGCCCGGTTCAGCTCTACAATTCGCCGGAAATCGGGCGGCGCAGGCGGCAAGTCTGCCGTCAGATATTCTACAAATTCGTCACGCTCGGTAAATTGCAAGGCAACGTTGGTCAGTTTTTCGTGCGCCAGGGTCGAAACAGTTGCACTGCTCATG
>DATAKM010000185.1:0-7225 GCA_036261665.1 Chloroflexia bacterium | reverse complement strand
GCTGACCTGAAAAGTGATAGCAACCTGGGTCTGGTTGCCGGTAGTTTTGACAGCCGCTACGATACGTTTTCTTAAATCTTGTGAATATGCTTCCATATTCTCATTTTATCATTGGCTCAATTATTCTGCAACTCGCTGTAGTAGATAAGCTGACAATGGCATTGGCACAGTTTGTGCATTAAAAATTAATGAAGGGATGAAGTAGCAAGGAAAGCTACACAACCAGGAAAGAAAAGTTAGAAACCGATCTAAAGATAGATCAAATTGTAAGGCCCTCTGAGTGAAAAATATCAGTTGGACAGCATTCAGAAGGGTTAGCAATAAAGGAGGGAACGATTTTATGGACGCTTCGATGAATCCTAATCGCCGGCGAGTTGTTCGTGAACAGCAGGAAACCGTTTATGAACCGATTCAACCAGTGCAACCGGTTTATGAACAGCCGGTAGTACCGGTACAGCCTGTGCAGCCGGTCTATGAACAGCCGGTAGTGCCGGTCCAGCCGGTCTATGAACAACCGGTGGTGCCAGTAGAGCCTGCGCCCTATGCCAATAATACTCGCAGCTATTCTCAAATGGGTGATATGCGGGTTGAGAACGTACGCCAGGGTTATTATGATGCCGATGGCAACCTGGTTGAACGCGAGGAGCAGGTATTTGACGATCCTTACACCCGCCGCTTGAATGTACTCGACCGGGTAACCAGAATCGTCTACTTTGTGATGGGATTGTTAGAAGTGTTGCTGGCCCTGCGCTTCCTGTTCAGGGTAATTGATGCCGGGACCGCTAACGGGTTTGTCAATTTTATTTATAATCTCACCGCGCCTTTCGTAGCGCCGTTCAACGGTATCTTCAACGACCAGGCTATTACCAGGGGCAGTGTGGTGGAATTCTCCACTCTGATTGCAATGGCTATCTACGCCCTGCTGACCTACGGTATTATCCAGTTGCTTAACCTCCTGCTGACGCCGAGTCGCAGCAGTCGCGAGGTTTACAGCACCACGCGCCGTCGCCGCTACTAAATCATTTTTGGCTCTTTGTAATATCTGAGGTACCAGGGACTTCTGCGCTATTCCAGAAGTCCCTGGTACTTTTTTATAGCTCAATCGTGACAAAAGTCTTATTGTAGAATTTCCGCCATTAATGTCTAATTAAATCATAAAGTAGTATTACCACCACCGGGGAAAGGAATTATCTTGAAACAAATTCTTATTGTTGAAGACCAGGCCGATATTGTAGACCTGCTTAACCTTGTCCTGATCGACTCAGGCTACATACCTACTGAGGTATACAATTGCTTCGACGCCCTGGAGTTCCTCGAAAAAGATTATTTTGATTTAATTATTCTTGATTTGATGCTACCGGGCATGAATGGCAATCAATTTCTGGCCGAATTGACCAGGCGCCAAATTAAAGTACCCGTAATTGTAGCCTCCGCCGCTTTTGAGGCGCTCATTCCGCATCCAAATGTTAAAAAAGTGGTGCCAAAACCGTTCCGAGTCAGGCAAATTTTACAGGCGGTAGAAGAATGCTTGCGGCCTGTAGCAGAACCGGCCCTGGCAAGTTAAGACAGTTCCCGAACCTTTATAGATTTTAGTAAATTAAAACAGGAGGCCTGTTTCTAACTGCCTCCTGTTTTTGTTATTTTCCAGACTACTGCTACAACGCTTCTTTCCCGCGCAGCCACTTGATAAATTCTTCCGGCACGGTCATAGTAGACAGACGACTCTGGCGCACCAGGTTCCAATCGTTAAACTGGCCGCTCTCTTTAATTTCTTTCAGGGTTACGGGGTGAGCAAGCTTTTTGACAAACTCAAGGTCTATGACCCAGCTTTTAGGCTCATTGGGGTCTGGACGCGGGTCAGACACCACTCTGGCATGGCCTACTATGGCAGCCTCGCCCTGGCTATGATAAATCAGCACTTCGTCGCCCGGGCGCATGGCTTTAATAGCCTGGAGCGCCTGGGCATTCCGCACCCCGTCCCAGACGGTCCGGCCTTCCTCTGCCAGGTGGTCAATGGAGTAAGTTTCGGGATCGGTTTTAGCCAGGAAGTAATTCATGGACTGTTAAGTTCCTCCTGCAAAGTTTATTGGCTTATTCTTCAGTCGAATCTTCATCATCATGATTGGACGTATCTTTCCCGCCTTTAATCACTCGCAAGCCCTTCGCCTGGGCTTCCTCACGCCGGGAAGGGTTAGGGCGCGCAGGGCGGTTCTCTTTCTCCTTGCGTACCGGGCGAGGACGCTGTTCACCTGAAGACTGAGGGCGCTCGGCTTCAGGCTGGTTGCGCCGGGGTGGGCCGGAAGGGGCGGGTGCGAGAGGCGAGAGCGCAGGGAAGAAAGCCAGGTCGTCGGGAGCCGTAAAGATTCTGGCTGCCGCGGCCCGGCGGTAAAACTCCAGCAGGCCTCGCAGATGACTCTCATTGATGTCATAGCGCTGCGCGCGGTAGTGCGCATCCAGGGCATCTTCGGGCAATCCGGTCTGTTGTTCCAGTCGCTGCAACAAAGTGGGCCTCTGCTCCTGGCTGTACTGAATAGCGCGCCGGAAGGCCAGCATCAGAGAACGGATCTTTCCCACCGCGTCGGGTTCCTGGACGGTCCATTCCTGGCGTACCGCAAATAGATAGACCGGAAGAGGTAACCCGGTCATGATCCACCATGCCTTAGTAAGATCTTCTACAAAATAACCCTTCGCTTTGGCCCAACCGGCCGCGCGCATTGCCGCCTCGCCGCTTACTATAGAAACCTCGGTCTGGCCCTGCAAGGCTTCCAGTGCGGCGGCTTCGCTGGGACTGTAAACAATTTCGGGCGTAATCCCATAGTACTTGGGAGCGATAATCTGTAGAATAGCCTCACCGAGCGAACTGTTGGGAGATACGGCTACTTTCACCTGGTCAATGAAATCGAGCCGCTTGCGGCTAAAGAGAAAGACACTATCAGCCGCCAGGTCAAAGGCACGCACGGGAGTGGGCAGAAGTCGTAAGCGCGAGTAATTACGAGCATAAGTAACCGGGCTAACCGGCGCTACATCTAACGCGCCCTCTAATAAATCTTTTTCCAGATCAGCCAGCGGTTTAGAAATAAGGCTGGTACCGTTCGGAGGATCAACCCAACCGGCTTCAAAGGGGAAAAACAGCACAGCCATGTCGGCGTCTTTTGAAATACCTAATCTAAGCGTCATAATATTTGATTTTTCCGGTTATTTCCACCTGGTTAAAATGGTTTCTCGCTGGAAAAGGCCCAGGGCCATCCAGTAGGTCAAGCCGCACAGAGCTATCAGGAAAACCAAACCCAGACCCAGCAATAGCCAGGTCATATTAAAAAAGCCCAGCGCAATACCAATTACAATTCCTACCACCGGCAGGGCCATTAAACTACCATACTGTTGAGCGGCGCGGGCATCGCGAGCGCGGGCTGAAATAGTAACTCCCACCATAGTCGTTACAAAAGCCAGCAAAGGAGTCCACAGACCAATTGTTGCCAGCCATAATAGAACATCAATCCTGGTAAAAATGACCTCACTAAGTAGCAAACGCAATATCAATACCAACGCTCCAAAGCTAAACCAGCACAGGAAAACAGTCGGCAGAATGGCCGAGAGACTTTTTCCCAGGAGTAAGGAATTTGTACGCAGAGGGGTCGCCAGCAAGGGTTCCAGGCTGCGCCGCTCTTTTTCGCCAACGACACTATAAGCCGCAATAGTCATAGGCAGAACGGCGGGAACGGGCAAGAAAAAGCTAAAACAAATGCTCATCAAGCCTGCGACGATACCGGCCTTATCGCAGGCCTGTAATCCTCCCAGTTGGTCACAATTGGCAGGATTGGTGGTCTGAGCATGGGCCGCCGCGAAGTCAGTTATAACTACGTTGAAAAAAAGGACCGTCGCGGTCGGCAACAAAACCATCAGTACCGGGAAAACCGCCATCGTCTGAAAGAAAGTACGGTTGCGGCGCAGTTCTTTAAGCTCACGTCGCGTTATCAAGAGTAGTTTGTTCATTGTGATTCGTTGCTAATAAAGTTTATGGAACTCATCCGCTGTTATTATCCCCTTTCAAGCAGAGAGCGTCAAGAGCCAGGGAGCTTTTGCAACTTTTTATTATACGAGTCAATTTACAAACTCTACAATAAAGACTATAGTTAACTGTATCCTGCGATACAGACATACAACCCTCAGTTATCGGTTAATAAGTAAAGTAGAAAGCCATGAATATGAGTGAGAGCAAACAAAAGCAAAGAAGGAAAAGTACGCTCAGTATAGGCAGCAGCGGCAGTATCCTTTCGATTGGCAGCGCCGGCAGCATTTTATGTATAGGTAGCAGCGGTAGCATCCTTTCGATTGGCAGCAGCGGCAGTATCCTCTCCATCGGTAGTATTGGGAGTGTGGCCAGTATTTTTAGCTTCGCCAGTTTTGGAAGCGTTGCCAGCGCTTTCAGCTTTCTCAAAGTTCTCAGTCCGGGTTTAGCCGGTAAAGTGATTCAGCGTTTCAAATCCGGCAAGTAATCAGAAAAGCCGCGTTTTTAAAAAATAGCTTCTCTTAATTAAGCCCTGCAAAACCAGGAGAGTCAGATGAAAGAACAGCCAGCTAACCCCCGGATTTTAATCGAGCGTGAACGAGAAATAATCTTTCTGGAAGGCGTGCTGGCTGCGAGAGCGTCTGGAAAAACGGATGTGCCCCGAACGGTATTCGTTTGTGCTCCGGCAGGACGAGGGAGCAGCACCCTTTTAGATGTAACCGGTCAGATAGCGCGGGACCAATTTGGGTATCAGGTTTTCAGCGGAAAATGGGTTGCCGGTGCGGGCAGCCTGGAAGGACTACGGGACAGCCTGCCCGCATCTTTTTTAGAAAGCTATCAAGACCAGAAGTTACAGTTGGCTGAGTTAGAAAAAAGAGTGGAAATTGCCCAGCTAAGTCTGGGTCTACCGGTCTTAAATCCGCCCAGCACCGAGGAGCGCTACCGGGCAGTCCAGGCTATTCCGCAGCAGGCTTTGCATTATCTTATCCGCCGGATTTATACCACTTACGACCCGGCCCGTTTAAGCGAGCAAGCAGCCGCTTTCCTCAAAACGGGACTGGAACATTTAATCACTCTTAACGCTAATAACCTTGCACAGCTTCGGGCTTTTGTAGAAGAGCTTCAGAGTAGCTTTAGCCCCGAAGAATGGGAGTTATATCTTCGTCCTGAAGAAACAATGGCGAAAGCCTTTGGCCGCAAACTGGCCGCACAGGCCACGCAGAAACCACTTTTAGTAACTCTTGATGATTACCAATTGCCGGAAGCTACCAGCGAGCGCGCTATTCGCATGGCAATTGAAGAGAGTGGTCAAACCCTCTGGCTAATAAACACAAAGAATCCACCTGCCTGGGATATCTTCAAAGTAGCCACCTTAAACCTTGAACCACTTTCCACGCAGGGCGTGATTAATTTTATGAGCCAGGCTTACGGCTCCGCTATTACGCCGGGAGAGGCTGAGCATTTGTTTGAGATCAGTGGTGGTGAGCCTCTAACCCTGAGATTGGCCGGAAGCCTATATAAGGCCAGCATCCCGTTAGAGACACTGGCTGATGTCAGCCTCACTGCAAAGGATGATCGGTTGCAAGCGCTGTTAGTCTTTTTGTCGGAAGAAAGTAACCTGATTAACCAGAGTGAAAGACTGGCCCTCTACCGGGCGGCGCTATTACACGAACCCTCTCCCGAATTTAAAGCCCTCTACGCGCAGGCTTGCCAGGAGGCCGGGTATCCTTTTGATGAAAGCATCATCAATGAGCTTTTTTCGCGCTATCCCTGGCTGCTGGAAACTACTACCGGCAACCTGCACCCGGCCGTAAAATCACGCTTACGCACATATCTAACAGTGGAAAAAAGACGCTTTTCCCAGCCGGTCCAGGAAGCCATTATCGAACCCGCCCGCAGCGTAGCCGTGACGCGCCTGGCAGAACGTGAAAAGGTTCTGGTGCAGGATGAAACAATCAAGGGAAGCCTGGCCGGACGCGCTCGAGACGCGGAGTGGGGAAAACTGGTGGGTCAGGTAGCTTATTACCGCTTCTGGCTGGATGAAGCGGTCGGCTGGTTCTTTTTACTACCGCGCTGGCTGATAGCGCTGGCCTATAATGAAAGTTTAGCGCACGATTTGCTTGCGCTGGCGGAAGGTATGAATAAAACCTTTTATGTAGAAGGTCAGGAAATATTACCTTACCTGCGTGTGTTGCTGACCCCCGGTTACAGCGGAGGTAGAGCACGCCTGGAAGAGAAGTTAGCCGCGCTGGAAGGCCTGGAAGAATTAGGCACATCAGGACGAGGCCGCTGGTACCGGGCTGAAAACCTGGGGGTATCTCCGAGGAGTGGGGGTAGCCCGGAAGCCGAGCTACGCGGCCTTCTGAAGTGGTTTCAGGCCCGGTTGCTGGAAGAGGCCGGGCAGTATGAACGAACTGCTTCGCTCTACGAGAGCGTGCTGGCTACCAATGTAGCTATGCCGGATATGGAAAAAGCGGCTAGCCGGGCTGCGCTCTACCTGGCTACGCGCTATCGCTTAAAAGGGGCAGACGAAAGCGCCTACAGCGCCCTCAACCGGGCAGTAGAGCTTGACCCGGGCCAACCCATAGCACAACAGGCCCTTTATTACCAGGCAATTCGGACAGGCTATTTCTCTACTGCCCTTAAAGCCGCCGATACCCTCTCTGCCCTGAGCGGATATGAAGCGGAAGGAGAACTTCTCACTATTTTTGCCCTTTATGCCCTTAACCGGGAAACGGAGGCGCAAACCGAATTACGGAGTTATCTGGCCCGCCCGGCGGAGCAGCTTGCCGGCTCCAGAATTAAGTTTAAAACCCTATCAGGTGTCGCCAGGCTACCCGGCGATAATTCAGACCCGGCAATATTCCTTAACCAGTTAGGATAAAAGCAGGTTTCTAAAAAGGTTTTATGGTAGCTTTCTGAACCAGTCTGCTATTCTTGCAAGCTTTTCAGGTATATCTTAAGACCTTTTAAATCATTAATTTTAAGTCCTTACTTTATGCTAAATATTAAAATTTAAGACATATAAACTGGTTTTGAAACTAATCCTGCATGTTTTGCAGAACTTTCCTCAATTTCATCACCGTACAAAGTTTAGAATAAGAACTGGGGCAGGAGCTTAAGGTCGAAACTAAAGGGATAAGCCATATTTTGCCAGTGCTCCAGTAGCCGCCAGCCTAGCTGAAAAAAGCTCAAGTCAGTGCGCTCAGTGCGATG
>DATAKM010000176.1:0-8222 GCA_036261665.1 Chloroflexia bacterium | reverse complement strand
GGAATAGAGGTCTAACCCCACCAGTTGGTTTAGCTGTAGTGAGCTGTTGGTCAGTTCGGAAGCTTTCAGACCGAGCAGGGTATTAAGGCCGTGGGGCTTAAAGATTACCTGAAGCATGGTGAAGGGGCCTTCGGCCATCTGCATGACAGTGCGCTCGGTATTCTGGCCGTAAACAAAGAGGGTAGGGGTTGGGCCGGTATGGCGCCCGGAAAGAGCGGTGATATTTTTAATAGTGGGGCCGGCTTCAGGCTGCTGAAAGACCAGGCCTGGGGTACCGTTTAAGCTAACCTTGATTGCCAGGGCTTCATTTCCCTCGTAGCGGCACAGCCTGAAGCACTCTACATCCGCCTGGAGAGCCCGGGGAGCCGGGTAAATTTTAAATTGAATTGAACTCATTACCTTACATTTCCGTTCACCAGAGCTAAAAGTAGTTTTACTGCCCGGTATTCAGCCTGGTTTACTATTTTAATCAGGCTTTGCCTGATAGCTTCTGGCGCGTCATATAATTCTTCAAATTCTCCTGGTTCTACGCTTTAAGGAGAGGAGTGATGCTTGTCCCACCAGCCAAAGTGCGTCCTCTCATCTGGAAGGGCCAGACAACATTATTTGAGTGCTTTTGGGCCAATCGAGCTTTATCGGCTCACCCCTCCCCGGGCTGACCATGCTTAAATCCTCAAGACAGGGTTAATCTTGCCTCAAGAAACCAGTTCGCCTGCTGCGCACGCTTTTCCCAAAAAGCGTGCTTGCTTTGCTCGGCCAGTCCGGACAGGCTATTCCTCCTCGCTAATTCAGCAGCAAACCTAAAGCCGCTTCTACAAACCGGGAGTACCAGCCGGTTGTCCTAATCTAAGCACAAACGTTCTTATTTTGCAAGGGAGGCCCTCCTGGAAAATTAGAAGAGAAACAAGTAGCAGCTTTGAATGATAATTTCCCCGGCAGAAGGCTCACTCTTACTCAGGGTTTAACCTGGAGGTTAAAGAAAGGCCTCAGGAGCAAGCAGCCTGGTAGTGCCCTCAGCAGTTGAAAGAAAGCTTTTATCACAAAAAGGCCAGCCGGTGAGAGTTGTAGGGTAGTTCCTGGCTGTAACCGCCTTCCCCGAAGGTCTGCTTGCGCACGGCATACCTGGCGGCGGTTTTAGCTCCGTTGATCGCCAGTAAACATAAAATATCCTAAACCAGCACGCCGATCCCGGCTTTCTTTTCGGCCCTTCGTAAAGAAAAATTCAGGAGGAATATCCCAGCACCCAGTGTAATGACTGTGGCAAGAGCCAGGCTCACGATATTTTCACTTACCAGGGGAGAGGACCAACCAGCGCCGGTCAATAAAAGTGCTCGAACCGCCGAAAA
The DNA here is from genome assembly GCA_036261665.1 of Chloroflexia bacterium. GTDB lineage: Bacteria > Chloroflexota > Chloroflexia > Chloroheliales > Chloroheliaceae > 54-19. Next base: position 6,876 of record DATAKM010000176.1, on the reverse strand, counting down.
GGCGGAAGTCTGGGGTAAAAACTTCGAGAACGAGTTCAACCAGGCAGGAAGAAGACTAAGAGGCACATATAACCCGCTTACCAGCATTACCAGGTAGCGATACGCCCAGGTAATGGGGTCCTGACCTGATTTCACTTCCAGCAGGAAAAAGAGGCTGGCTCCGGCCAGACCTAGTCCGAGATTTGAGCCTATTAACATGAGACAGGTTAGCCCAACCAGCGGCACATTCACGTTTGAGTGAACAGGTATACCGCCCAACGCCAGCACCAAAATAAAAGCCAATGCCTGTAAAGTGGTAGCAAACAAGACCTGCCAGGCAACCCGGCCCATAATGTTGGACCAGATGCCGTGGACCGCCAGCCGGTAGGTTTCAAGGCGCTTGTCCCAGAAAGCCTCCGAGATGATCTGGAAGGGGCCATCAAGAGTTGCCAGGGCTACCTGGTTTAGCAAAACTCCCAGCAGGACATAGGCCACATAGTTGCCGCCATAGTTCAGGACCGCCTCGTTTGCACCAGCGCTTAAAAAGCGGCCTACAAAATACCACACTCCCACCGCGGTTAATTGCTGGGCTGCCCCCAGGATTAAGGAGGCCGGGTAATAGCGAAGCTGGCGGTATTCCAGCCAGGCCGCTGCCTTGCAACCACGTAGAAAACCTGGAAAGTCAATCTGCTGCGCTTCCATTGCTTGATATTCCGTCTCCCTCTGGCTTCTAGAAGACTTCTGAACCCACCCTCTAATTTTCATCCATACTTCTCTCTTAACTGAAATCCAGGCCTATCTCAGACTGGAGGAGGATTAAGCGCAAAGAAAACATCCTCTAAGGTTACCCGCTCGGCCTTCAGGCTGACCAGCACCAGCTCACGATCACGCACCCAGTTCAAAAGAGCCGGCGTGGTGCTGCGAAGGTCTATAGATTCTATGGTTAACCGGGTAATTTGCCCGGGTGGAGTTTCCTTAGTAGCCTCTTCGTAAGAAGGAGTGAAATCTACAGCGGTTACTCCTGGCAATTGTGCCAGACCCGAAAGGAGTTCCTTGCTCAGGCTAACCTCGCCGCTCAAGACTACTTCTAGCGGCCGGGTCAGGTGCAGAGAATGGGTGAGCTGGTAGGTTGGTTGGTGGGTTACCAGCCTGCCCTGGTTTAAAAGGGCGATTTCGCTACAAAGCTCTTCAGCCTCTTCCATAACATGGGTAGTCAGGATGACTGTAACCCCTTCCTCCCGGTTCATTTCACTGACCAGCGACCTGACCGAACGCACTCCTTCCAGATCCAGCTTGTTGGTGGGCTCGTCCAGGAAGATCAGGGGATTGTGGGCCATTAAGGAGCGGGCCAGGGCCAACCGCTGGCGCTGCCCGGCGCTGATGTGCATAGGCCAGGCGTCGACTTTATCCGCCAGGCCCAGGCGATGCAACAACTCGTCAATCCTGGCCCTGGCGGCCCGGCCGTGCAGCCCGTAGACCGGCGCCCAGAAAGCCAGGTTTTGCCGGACTGTCAGGTTGTTATCCGTGCCGACCTCGGCGGTGGTAGAGACCAGGCTTAAGTGAGCGCGGATTTTATGGGGCTGCTTGAGCAGGTCATAATCCAGTACCCGGCCGCTGCCTACATCCGGTCGTAATAACCCGGCCAGGATTTTGATGAGCGTAGTTTTGCCTGCCCCGTTCGGACCTAAGAGTCCCAGCACTGTGCCTGCTTCTACTTTTAATGCAATATCCCGCAGCACCCAGCTTAATTCCGAGCGGCCCCTGTGGTAGGCTTTGCCGATATTTTCAATCTCGATTACTGCCATCTGGTCAGGCTCCCTTCCCGGCGGGCCCGCTCGATGCCCCTGCCGTAGAGGTAAAAGCCCAGCGGCAAAAGCACCAGGCTGAGCAGAGCCAGCATCAAAGCATCTACCAGCAGGGGTGAAGTTCCTCGAAGAAGAATTTGGAGGGGTAAAACGGGCACTTCCGGTCGAGCGCCGGGATCAAGCAGACGCCGCAAAGCATCGAAAGCGTAAGTATGCGGGATAGCACAGGCCAGCCATTGCAAGGGCTCTGGCAAAACCGTTACCGGGTAGTAAGTCCCGGCCAGAAGTTGCGCCAGGAGTTGCTGCACCAGGAACTGGACCGGCTCATTGCCCTTCTTGATGTCCCACAGGTAAAAGGAACTGGCGCTGATTACTCCCAGGCCAAAGCCCGCTCCGATCAAGAGGAAGGTAAAACCGAGAGCGGGCAGCCAGGCGCTAAAGTTAAAGGTGGCCCCAAAGAATAGGATGCCAAAGCCACCCGCAAAGAACAACCGGGGGTAATCGTCGATAAAGGACTTGGCCATAAGTCCCAGCAGGGGAGTATAAATTGACATGGGGCTTAACAAATATAAGTCCATGGTACCGTTGAAATAGCTCCGGGCTATCCTGGTATAAGGATCGGCCAGGTTTGTATTGATAAAAATATTGACGGTTACGCCGATCACGATAAAGGACATATAGTTGTTGCCGTAGGCCGGGCCGAGGGCCTGGGCCGCGCTCTGTTCGATGGTTTTACCCAGCAAGAAGAAGAGCCAGGTCGTAACGAAGAGATTTGTCAACCACAAAAGCTGGTTGACCCGGTAGGATTGCCAGACCCGGTACTCCCTGATCCCGAAAGCCCACAAAGCCCCTAATTCCCGCCACCAGGATTTGCTTAGCATGTGCCGCCTGCCACTTGATTTAACTTCTTTTTCCTCTTTCACTTTCTCTGATATGCTCTTCAAGCTGGCGGCGCCCCCGAATCTGGAAAGCATTTTCGCCAGGTTCACCGTTACCGGCGGAAAGCTTTTCGTTTGCAAGCCTAAGGGAAGGGGCCAGATCTATAACATCTGCCAGGACCGGTTTCGATTCGGCTAAAAAGACTACCCGCCCGGAAGGCTGGACTAGCCAGTCAAGTAAGTTCTGAAGGGCCTGGGGGCTCTTGTAAACGTGAACCCGCCAGGCGCGTAACCCGAGGGGACCGGGTCGTTCCTCCCGCCGGAGGTTTACCACTAAGGCCGGGGGCGGCTCTGCCGGTAAATCCATCTCCTCGGTCTGGACCTCGATCACAGCCAATCCTTCCAGCCTCTCTCGCAGTTGAGCCGGGCTACCCTCCATGGCGATCCGGCCCTCCTGTAAGACTGCCACCCGGTCGGCCAGCCCTTCTAGCTCGCTTGACCGGTGATCGGTCACGATAATGGTCTGGCCTCGCTCGCGTAAACGGCTTTTGATTAGCTTAAGGATTGCCTGGTTGGTGATAGGGTCGAGACCGACTGTCGGTTCATCCAGTAAAACCAGTGGCGTCCTGAAAAGCAGGGCCCTGGCCAGGATTACTCTCTGGCGCATGCCATTCGAAAGTTGAGAGGGGTATTTAGAGCGGTGTTGCCACAATTCCACATCCTCCAGGGCTTGTTTAGTCCTTTCCCGGGCTAAGCGGGAGGGCATCCCGCACAGCGAGGCAAAAAAGCGGATGTTTTCTTCGGCAGTCAGAGGCCATTCTAGCCCCATCCAGCCTGAGGTGGAGACGTAGGAGACTCTGGCCCGAATAGTCCTGGGATACTCCAGGGAAATACCTGCGACCAGTCCAGTACCATCGGTAGGCCTGAGAAGGCCGCTTAAGATTTTTATCAGGGTGGTTTTACCAGAACCGTTGTGGCCCACCAGTCCCAGAATTTCCCCGGAGTTTACTTTAAGTGAAACATCTTCAAGCGCTTTGACCGGGGGAGCGCTATTGGAGGTCAGGCGAATAGAGCGGCTCAAGTTGCGAAACCAGAGGGCCGGCCCCTTCAGTTCTAACTTGGTGCCTCGCAAGGAAAGTTCCACTCCCTCGTAGGTCTTCGTAAGATGCTGAACGTCAATTATCAAATCGGACAAAGTAAAGCGCGCCTCATTTCTCCGCCATCCTGGCCTCTAAATCTTCCTCAAGAGCCTGCTTCAGTTGGGGATCGGTTGCACTGGCCAGGCTTGCCAGGTCAGCCAGGATCATTACTACCCGCCAGGTCTTTAGAAAGCTCTCACTGACAGGTTTAAGCGAAACATAACCTTCCAGTAGCGCCATCCGGTCCAGCGGATGCCGCCAGCGCCTTAAATCTAGAGCCGGGTGGCTGATGTAAGCGTCCCCGAAATCGATCAGGCCGGTAAAAGTGTTGGCTGAAGGGTCTATGAAAGTGTGTTCGGGCCCCGGGTTGGAGTGCAGGGCGACCCTTTCGCCCTCTTCCGGCAGGCCGGCCAGCGCCTCCCCGGCAAACTCGGAAGGTGAAGTTTTAAGAAACCAGTTTAACTTTTTCTCGGCGATCTGGTTATTGATAAGAGCCACGCTATCAGCGAAAAGCTCTTTGAGCCTGAATTTAAACTCCTCAAAGGTCTGATCGCCCGGAAAGTGATTGCTCTCCATCAGACTTTCCTGGTCGAGCGAGTGGATCAAACGGAGGGTCTGACCAAGAGCCCGGAGTACCTCTTTCCTAGCCGGGCCTTCCAGCTTAAGACGGCGAAAAGCTCTACCCGGCATCCTGGTCAAGAGGATATATTCGATGTAAGGTTCCTCACGCCCGTATCCCAGCACTTCAGGAACGGTGATGCGTTGGTCCGTGGCCAGCTCTTTAAGGAAAAACACTTCTTTTTCAAGACTGGTTCGAGGCCGGAGACGGTGAGGCCGCTGAACCTTCAAAACGTAAATGTTGTCAATTACATAAGCGCGTGCCTCACCACCCGATTCGTCTACTTCAGTGACTGTCTGAGCCCGGGGAATATATTTGCGGGCGATGGCAAGCACCGTTTCATCGGGCAAGCGCGGGTCCGGTACTCCCGGTTGTAGATAAATATCTTCATGCATGCTCTAATTCACCCCTCCTTCGAGGTTAAGTCAGGCTCTCCAGCCGGCAGGCTCAGTTGGTAGGCATCAAGCTGGCTTAGTTGAAAGGTTGTCATCAGGCTTGCTCCTCTTTAAGCTGGGCGTAGAGTGCCTCAAAAATCATCCGGCTCTTTTCAAGGGCGGTAAGATCATCGGGGCTGGTTAAGCGGATACCCCGGCAGACCAGGTCCACACCATAAGCTCCCGGCTCCAGGTTAACCTCCTGCGCTTCGTCTACTTCATCAATCAGGCGGGCAATCCGGCCCAGCACCGGGTCTTTTAGCCGGTATTCTCTCAGCAAGGTGTGGAAAGTAGAGTGACCCCGCCGGTGCGAAAGCCTGGCACCCGGTATATCAAAAGCTTCGGCTCCACCCGGCAGAGGCTTAGCTCCGACCGGCACAAACTCAAAGGCGGCCTGAAGGTCAATATATTTAAGAATGAGCCAGGCGCAGGCCATACGGTCTATTCCTACCTCTTCCCAGGTTACCCATCTCATCCTTTGTTAGTTCCTTCCTTTTGGTGATTTACTCGATCATTTAGTTGAGCTTCTTCACCTGCCGCAATCAGTTTTTGGCGCAGTAGCTGGCCTGCCTGGGAATGAAAGTAATCCTGTAAACTGGCCTGCCGGTATTTGCGCGAGAGAGTGGTCAGGTCAGGAGTAAGACCCTCCAGGGCGGTGTCAATTTCAGTATAGAGTGCTTCTGCCTGAGCCGTAAATTGCCGTACCAGGCTTTCTTCCTGAAGCGAGCCTCCCGGGAGCAGGCGTGTTTCCCAGAGGACCGCTTCTCCTTCAAGTTCGCTTATTTCCGCGGCCAACCACTGCAATTGCTCTCTGGTGCGCGGCGTATACGGCAGCACCCAGATGGCATCGTGTAAGAGGAGGGCTCCCAGGCGTTTTAGTTTGCGCCAGACGTAGACGCGGCTTGCCGAAGGTTCGCGAGGTACTCTGTAGTGCAACAATAGCCAGGTATGCAAGATATTTACTCCTCCGAATACAAGGCTGGTAACTCCTCAAGCTCTCTTAAGAGACTAGCCGCTAGCCAGTAACTTCCCTGAGGTATAAATCCCGCCTCTCACAGGAAACAATCCGTTCAGCCAGGTCCAGGTCCACTTTTATCAAGTTACAAATAACATAAATAGTAACAGTGGTTACATTTTACCTCTAAAAAAGAAAAAAACAAGCCTTCCTGGCTTTAACCTGGTTTACCGGGTGGCAGGTAAATCTTATTTTCTCTCACCTGGGACTCATACTGGGCTTAACAGGAGAAGGTATATTTAAGTAGGCTTCTTTGAAGAGATTAAGCATTTAGGTAGATTTCAGGAACTGAGGAGAGGTCAGTTATATGCCCGGAAATAGGATGCGAAACCGTAAAAAAAGATTTAGCCTATTACTTATGGCTTTATCCTTTACCCTGTTGGCACTGAGCGCTTGCGGAGATAATAACCCAGCAGCCCTGGTTCAGAACCAGCATAATGTGGTTTCCACTGCCTCTGGGATGCAGCCGACCACCACTCTACCGGTTCTTGCTGCTACAGCCGGCCAGGTTTTGTCTGCCACCGCTGCGAGTGGTGCCGCCACTACACCGGTTGCTTCAACCACTCACCAGGACGTGGCTTTAAGCCTGACTCCTGGCCTTCCGGCACCCGCTTTGACACTAAATCCCGCTCCCGCCTCTTCACCTCTTCCGATTAACCGGGTGCTACAAACGGTAGCCGATATCCCGCTCCCCGGTAACTCTTCCCGCTTTGATTACCAGAGCCTGGACCCTAAAACCGGCAGGCTCTTTATTGCCCACCTCGGTGACAGCCGTCTGGTGGTCTTCGATACCCGCTCCAACCAGGTAGTGTCGACCATCGAGAACCTGGGAGGAATCCATGGCGTGCTGGTAGTGCCTGAACTGGGAAGGTGCGCCCGTAAAGGGTCTTAAGGCCAGTGAGATTGTGTGGAGCAATCTTGCTTCCTGAGGGTAGGGAAGCTACTCAGTGCCTTACCTCGATGGTGAAAACTTGACAGGAAACATAGCACGGCATCAGTAAGGGAAA
>DATAKM010000078.1:0-23130 GCA_036261665.1 Chloroflexia bacterium | reverse complement strand
ACTTTAGCACCAGGACGAAAGTGGGTAGTATTAGATATGTCCTGGCCCAACGGCTGGCCGCGGTGGTTGCAACATGGATTGTTTTTCTTACCCTGGTACGGTATCACAACTGAGGTAATCAAACGCCGTCCGTGGAAGACAGTCAGGCAGACGATAGAGCAGAACTTTGGCAAAGTGTGGTGCAAGCCCTTCTGGATGGGCTTTTTCTACCTCATTTCAGGCAGCCAAACTGACTAACATTGTTAATCTTTTAAAACTTCCTTTACAGTCAGAGCGATTGAACTAAACTCGGTTATTAGATCCGGTTGCCAATAAAGCTATTTCTATAAATTTTTTTTCCACCTTGCTCAGATTACGATCCTTACGATGAATGATACTGAATTGGCGCACACAGCGCAGTCCAACTACTGGAACAATTTTAACCATCTCCGCTTTAAGCTCGGCCAGAAGAGTGCAGGAGGAGAGCATTCCAACCCCCAAATCAGCTATCACCGCCCGCTTAACAGTCTCGTTACTGCCTACTTCTATTGCGATGGTGGGACTATACCCCTCCTCGAGTAGAGCTTTTTCGGCGCATCGGCGAGTGGCTGACCCCTTCTCGCGCATAACAAAAGGTAAATCCAGCTCAACTAATTCTGTAAGGGTAATTCCAGGGCGGCTACGTAGTGCAAGGGGATGACTAGAGCTTACAAATAAAACAATCTCGTCCGTATAGAAAGGGATTACCGTTAACCCTGGGTCATCTACTATCTCGCCGACAAAGCCTAAATCCATCTGGTGGTTACAAATGCGTTCAATTACCTGAGTAGTATTAGAAATTTGAAGTTCTATTTCGATGCCAGGATAGACCCCTTTGAAACTGCCCAAGGCTTTAGGTAAAATACATTCTCCCACCGTCGTACTGGAGGCGAGTGCCAAACGACCACTTACTAACCCTTTCAAATCAGCAATCGCTTGTTCCATCTCTTGTGATTTGTTAAAAATCTCATTTCCATAGCGATATACCAACTTACCTGCCTCAGTAAGAAATAGCATTTTTCCACTACGTTCAAACAGTTTAAGCCCCAGATTATCTTCTAATTCGCGTACCTGAGCTGATATAGCGGGCTGGCTAATAAATAATTCCTTAGCAGCACCCGAGAAGCTACCGTGTTGCGCTACCTGACAAAATAACCGAAGTTGGTGGAAGTTAATCATGAAGTTACGGCCTTTACGAGCAAGTATCTATAGGTTCGCAGTTTATATAACCCTGAAGTTATGTATTATAGCAGAAGCATAAAGTGTTGTACTCACTGTTAAGATTGCAAATATGTTTGCAACCAGGTATTCGCTATTCCTTACTTCAAATATTTACGGCTACGACGGTTGCCGCTTGCTCGAAGGGTTCCCTGCTCCACTAGAGCTTCTAAATCGCGGGCGGCGGTACGTTCCGATGCGCTGGTAATCGCTCGGTATTCCCGGTTAGTAATCGAACCATGCTCACTAATATATTCTAACGCCAACCGGTAGCGTTGTGCGACCGACTCTACAAATTGACCGGGATTGAGAGGTTGCTCTGATTGGTTGGAAGGTTCTTCCTGCTCCACGATTGCTTCCTTACGAAAGGTAACGATAAACTCATTTTGCTCTATAAATTCGGGGTCGGGGTTGCCGTTCATTCTCATCTGCTCCAGCATGAAACTGATGCCGCTACCCAACCGTTCAACATAGCCACCGGGAAAATCTCGTAAGGTGTTTGCCACTACCGGGTTGCGCGGATGGGAGGACACTTTTCCAGCTCGTAAATCGTCCAATCGAATGCCAGGTAGGAGCAACCCTGGGCTGTGAATTTCTACTCGATCAGGGTACATAAACACGCGCACCGCTTCACCTGCTAAACTGTAGTCCCGGTGGATCAGAGCATTAACCACGGCTTCGCGCAATGCTTCCAGTGGGTACTCGGGGTCGTCTACTCGCCGAAAGCCTTCGGTATGTGCGCCTACTCGAATGTTCTTTCTGAGCCATTCCTCGGCCTGGTCAATCTGATGGGCCAGATTACCATGAAAGATTTGCCGGTCGAGATAGCGGCGGGTACCCAGGCGGTCGCCGAATAGAACACAAACCGTTTCGGTTTGGATAAGGTAGTCCTGGGGTGAATAGCCGAAAAGCAATAATCCGGCATTTGTCGGGTAAAGCGGAGCGTTATCAGCCGTTTCAGATAAAGGGGCAGCACAACCAAGTTGTTCCAAAAACCGCCCAACTTCTAACGGTTTGCCACTTTGCATCCGGCGGTTGGGACGGCGACGTGCAAAATCCTCGACTAGTTCGGTATTCAAATCTTCAAAACTGGCTATCCTGACGGGGCGAGTTTCCCAGGAAAGCGTGCCACGCCGGTGGAAAAACTTCTCAATTTCATCGGCTTCCAGTGGCATGGTTTGGGTGCCACGCCGTATCCAGAAAATACCGTTAGCCTGATAGAGCGTGCCACTATTAGGTGGGATGTAGGCGGCTACTACCGATTTACCCTCTTCTAAATCAAGCTGTTGGGGCTGGTCAGCTTCGAGGCGTACCGGCGGTTTACAATGGCGGCAAGCCATCACGATATTGTCTAAAGCCGCCGGTACATCCTTCACCCCGGCAATTTCCCAGGTATCATTGCTGACCCCTATGACAATATAACCGCCCAGACTGTTTGCCATGCCGCAAACCCGTTCGGCCAGTTCTGCATACCGAGGTGGGGCAATTTTGCATTCCAAAAAGCCACTTTCGCCGTTCTTAATAAGATTATACAAAGCCATCGGATCAATCATTCGAGGATTCCTTATTCTACAATTTTAATTCTGCCACAATTCTGCCATGCTCTCATCCTTTGGCAGAATTATAGCAAAAAAAGTCGGAGTTTTCTCTAACATGGCAGAATTACAGACTGTAATTCTGCCATAATTCCGCCACAATTCTGCCATGCTCTCATCCTTTGGCAGAATTATTCCGAGTGAGATGTATTGTTTGGTTAACCAAATATCAAGCAGTTAAAGTTAACGTTATACTTTAACCTTTTTTGGTTAGCCAAAAGTAGAAAAATCAGGAAGAGAGTCATTAGAAATAGGTTTTGGTTAACCAAAGTAGCTGGTAACAGCTAAGTGTTTAGTAGATGCTACACTAGCCTTGAAATCACCTCTAACTGGTTAGCCTGTACTAAAATGTATGCCAATCGTGTACAAGCATGTCCCTAGCCAAAATTGGTTATTGCTTTTATTAAGCCGAGAATGTATAATCTTGACTCAAGTTACTATGCCGATAAGCATAGCAGGCTTACAAGAAAGTTTGTGTCTAAAGTTAGAGGCGTATTGATGAACGAAGAAGACATAAGAGACAGCTTTGAAAATACTTCCGCAGTTGTCGGTAATGTAGCTTCGACCGAACTGGCGAGGAAAGTGCGTTATCTGTTTGAAACCATTAAGAAACCAAACGGTAACAGCTACTCCTACAATGAGGTTGAGAAACTAACCGACGGGAAGGTGGAACAGAGCTGGTTGTCTAAAATGGCTAAAGGGATGCGCCAACGCCCGCATATCCAATCTTTAGAAGCTTTAACTGATTTCTTTGGAATTGATCCGACCTTTTGGTTCATTAGTCTGGATGAATGGATCAGCAACCAAAGTCAGAAAGAGTATGACGAAAATGTAGCAGATATTGCCACTCGCGCCAAATATCTTTCGCCAGAAGGTCAACGCATGGTGATAAATCTAATGCAAAATCTGGAAAAATCGGGTAAATTCAAGAGAGTGGGCGAAGGACGAGGCAAGCGCAATTTACCCTAATAACATCGGCTTCATTCGCTTTTAGCCTTCCAAAGATGAAAGTCTGAAAGCGGCTGGAAATACAATGGGACAGTATGAGCAATCAATTGGATTTTCTGGGTGCTACCGAACGTTATGAGCTTTTGATGCAGAAACTCGGCTTAAAATCTAATTTTACGCTTGAGGAGTTGATTAGCTGCATTGAGCAAAAACGAGGTCGCCGGATTGACATCGATAAGGGGCCATTATCCCCCAATATTTATGGCTGTGCCAAACTCAGTGAAGACGGTCAAAGTTATCTAATCGGCTATAACGATAAACTTCAGCGGAGGATTGCGTTACGGGCGATCCTCCACGAGTTGGGACATATAGCTCGCGGGGATGTAGACCGCAAATATAGCACTTCGGCTTATGCCGGACAATGCGGGGAGATAGTCTGTTATCAACGTCGGACACATTTTTACAATGCCCAGGAAGAGGAAGTCGAGTTTATCTGCTCCAACTGGTTAGATAGGTTAATTTCGATTAAGGATGGTACTCTTGATGAGTCCTGGATAAACCGGGCTTAGAGGAATTTTTATTGACAGGCCTATTTATCAGTCTGCTCCTGGCTTTTCTGACCTTTGCCAATGTCCTACGCCGCATTTACCACAATCCTACTCTCGCTACTGCTCGTAACAACCGTTATTTTTTCTACGTAACTCTTTTCACTTTTCTATCAATAAGCTGCGGATTGGTTGGCGAAGCCACCGGCAATAATTGGGTTTTTTACGGTGCATCAGTTTCTACTGAATTGATGAATTATTTTGGCTTGTGCTGGGTGCGGCTTAATCTTTACTCTGCCAATGAGGGGGAGAAGGAGGTTGGAATAATTGTAAGACCAGTTGCGCTAGGTCTACTGATGCTAACCAACGCTTTTGAATTAATTACTTTTCAGCTAGCAGGCAGAGAGGCTTTTAACACCCTTAAAATGGCAGACCATCATCAAGCCTCGAAAAACATCTGGTTGGTAATAGGACTACTTGCAACTCTTGTATATGTCCTTGGTGCGACCTTATTTATTTTGGCAGAGTCTTTGCGAGGAATGCACCAAAGTGGGAAATTAAGTTTCAAATATCGTTGTGTCACTTTGGCACTGATATCTATTTGGGGAACAGCTTATTTTAGTACTGACTTGGGTCGTTATCTCTTGTTTCTTTCAAGTGGGAATACAGAAATTTTGGAAAAAGGACTTAATTTACGCAATCTATTTGGACTGGCAGCATTTGCAACCGTGGGTACATTGGTCTTTTTCGATAGCAAAATCTTCAAATGGATAGAAAGACGCTACGAACGTCTGCTCTTAAAGTATGTGTGTCAGTTGCGAGGATTTTATGAGTATAGCACTGCCAGATTTCCCGCCGAATTTCGTTTTTCACCCTATCCAGCGATAGGAACCAAACCGCCAAGCTGGGTATTAAACGAAGTGCTGGACGGGTTGGCTGATCTGCGAAACTATTTCTGGCAGGCTGAGGCTAAACGCCAAACGCTTAAAAAAGGAGTAGCAAATATAGCCTTAGCAGCAATTAAACCTATCACACTTGAACAAGAAGCGGCAGTCTGGGCTAGGTGTCTACAGGAGCCGGTAGAAACGAACCAATTGACTGCTAGTATGCAACATTCTGTAGATATTCCACCTCAAGCAGTGCGTTCAAATGAGCTTGAGCAACATTCAAAATATTATGTAAAGTTAGTTAAAGAAGTAAGTTGTATTTTAGGAGTGAGTTTTTATGAAACAACGCTTGAAAGAAAAAAGGATGAAGTTGCCTGAGAATAGTTTTTCTTTGCTAAATTCGATGTTCTCAATAGGGTTATCAGTAGCAGGTCTGGTTAGTATTCGCAAAATGCTAAAAGAAGTTAATGAAACAACCCTCCAATTCGAGGATTATCGTCCTTCAGAAAATGACCCATTTATTTCGGTCATAATTCCTGCCCGAAATGAAGAAACGGTTATTGAAAAATGTTTAAAGGCGGTATTAGCCCAAAATTATCCAAATTTTGAAGTAATCGTGGTGGATGATGACTCTAATGATCAAACACCTCGAATCCTTAAAAAATTAGCTACTCAATATTCACAAAAACTAAAAATTGTATTGGGTACAATGCCACTGAACGGCTGGACGGGTAAAACTAATGCTCTCTGGCAAGGATACACACATATCAATAAAACGTCTAAATGGGTTCTATTTCTAGATGCTGATACGCTTATGCAGCCCGGTACACTAGGTGGGGCAGTAAAATTTGCTCAGAGTAATAAATTGAGCATGCTTTCGCTCGCGCCTGGTATGATTTCGCAAAACTTCTGGACAAAATTGCTTATGCCAGAAGTGTTCAAATTTTACACAATTGTCGCCGGTACTCCAGGAGCTAAACCGGGCTCGGTAGAGGAAGCGTCAGCCATTGGCACTTTTATTCTGGCACAGGGTGAAGCATACGAGGCGACTGGTGGCCATGGTGCGGTTAAGAGCCAGGTGGTCGAAGACATTGAACTGGCCCGCCTCTTTCGCTCAAAAGGCTATACAACTCGGCAAATTGCCACACCCCAATATTTGAGCAATCATTGGTATGACAACCTTACAGAATTATGGGAAGGCGTTTCCAAAAATATGTTTTTGGTAGCGCATAAGGATTGGTCTAAAATTTTGGCGGTTGTCGGTATAGAGTATTTATACGGTATTTTACCAACCTGGACCCTAATCAGGCGATTAAGAAATCCAAAGCCAAAGTTCAATTTGAGTCTGGCTCTAAACCTGATAGCCGTTGTTCTACAGTTGGGGTTACACAGTGAGGTAAACCGTAACTTACAGGTGCCGCGAAGTTATATCGTCTTTTACCCATTAGCTGCACTAATAACTTCGCTGATTACTTTTAATTCCGCCATAAAAACTGAGTTGAGAAAATCAGTTGAGTGGAAAGGACGCACAATAGAAACACACTAAAGAAGAAATTTTATTGGGCAGTGACCGGGCCGCTCGGAGTGGCATCTAAGTCGGATCGGTCACGCTACCGTGTTAAGTGCCTGAAGCGGTCTTAACGACCCCATTTTAACACAATTAATTCCTCTTTTTCCATTCGGAAAAGGTTTCAGGCGCATTTTAAGTTCAATATTTCAGAAAAAGGGCAGTTCAACTATACCTGACTTTAGGTTTGCCCTGAAATGGGAGGGTACAGTAGTTGTTTAATCATAATGGTCAGAAAAACGACAAAAAGAAACTGACTTCTCCGGCCCAGGACTGGCACGAGTTTGATCAGGATTTAGAAGTCTATCCTGCCAACGAAAGCACCTACGAACATAGTGCCAGTCCTGCTGATGGTAGTATTCCAAGTTTTGGAGTCGCAAAAGTTGGTAGTAAACCCGGTCGGATTAATCCTGGATCCACTCCGGCCCAACTTCCTGACAACGGGCAGGATAGCAAAAAAAGGCCAGTAACCGAAAGTAACCACAAGAAAAAATCGTCTAAACCAAAGCGTGTTCCTACCAAACAGGATAATCGTTGGCGTTTCTTTTTTGGTCTTGGGTTATTTGTAATTGGATTGGCTGGTTCAATCCTGCTAGTGCAATCAAACACTAAAGGTATCGAAGTCATTGTAGCAACCCGTGATATTACACCGGGTCAGCCTATTACCAGTGCCGATTTAGCTACTGCCAGAATGAGCGTGCCACCAGATTTTGCCGCACTCCTGGTTAATAGTGGTGAAATAAACTCTCTGACCGAAACTGACAGCACCTCAAAAAGTTCGATAAAGGTGGCTGCCCGCAAGTTACGAGTGCATCAACCGATTATGCAGGGTGATATTGTCAGCCCAACTACCCTCAACAAAACTGGGGTACCAGACGGGATGGTCGCCATGGCGCTACCTGTCTCAGCTTCAACCGCAGTATCGCGGATTACGGTTGGTGATATGGTGAATCTGCTCTACGTAAACAGCAAGGGCAGTGCGGTTGATAATGTGGGCAAAAATGAAACAGACGGAACTAATAAGGGCGGTTTGGGAACAGCTGTATTAGCCGAAAAAGTAGTAGTGCTAGATGTTGCCCGAAGTGGTTCGAGTGTCAGTTTAGGTAATTCCAGTAATAGTGGAAGTGGTTCCGGTGACAGCTCGGTCTCTAGTAGCAGTCGGGCTGCCATAACTAATTTGACCTTGCTATTAACACCCGAACAAGCTCAAAAACTTGCGGTTGCCAAAGAGACCGGTACGGTAAATGTCGTGTTGTTACCTTTCCAGGTTGAAGCCGAAGCAAGTATACCTGCCGCCTCCGCTTCGCCGGCTACTACCACTCAAGCGACTACTACAACTACACCAAATCGCTAGGGGAGATTATCAGAATGGCTACGGGATTACCAGTGAATAACATAGATGGAATCAAAGCCGGTTTGCCTCTCAATGACCGCAATCTTGAAATGCAATGGCAAGTTGAAGAAATTGAGGCAACTTTATTAGCGGCGGTAATTACCAAATTGCGGGTGGAGCGTTTGATTGAAACCGGCAACGAGCAAGACCAGGGATTATTTGGGGTCGGGTTACTAGGTGCGCCGGATGGCATTAGCCCCGAAGTAGCCCAATATACTGGCGAATTACTTACTCAAGAAATTGCCCGTTATAACCAGCGAGCCGCTCGCACAAACGGCTTGCTCTTATCCAATCCGAAAGTTTCGCAACGTCGTATGTTCGACCGGCTGTTTCGGATGGGTAAGCTTCAAACCCTACTCGATGATCCAGCTGTGGAAGAAATAGAGGTGAATGCGCCGGATAAAGTTTTTGTAATCCTGGCGGGAAAAGGCAAAAAACTAACGAACCTTCGCTTTAGAGACGAAGAAGAGGTTCTGGCACTGGTGAAAAGAATGGCAGCCAGCGCTGGACGCCACGTAGACGAAGCCAGTCCTCTACTCGATTTACAACTACCGGATGGAGAACGCTTGAATGTGGTAATTCCACCAATTGCCCGCCATGTAACAGTAACTATTCGCAAACACAACGAAACGATTAACAATCTGGAAGAATTGGTGGGACGTGGCACCCTTACCCGCCCAGCGGCAACTTTTTTATCGGCCTGTGTAGCGGCTCATTTGAATCTGCTAGTTTGTGGTGGCACAGGCACAGGTAAGACTTCCATGCTCAACTGTTTGGGGTCAAAAATTGACCGTCAGGAACGGGTTGTGGTTATTGAGGAAATTGCCGAACTTCAAATTGAGCGGGTGGTGACTGATACGGTTGCGCTCCAAACCAGACCAGCCAATATCGAAGGCCAGGGAGAAATTGCACTCTGGGCGCTTATCAAAAACTCGCTTAGAATGCGGCCCACTTGGATTGTGGTAGGTGAGGTACGCGGTACAGAAGCCCTTGAAATGTTGTTGGCTATCACATCGGGTCATGCTGGCATGTGTACGCTGCACGCCGACGACCCTTATTCAGCGCTCGACCGGCTTGCAACCCTGGCCGGAATGTCCAAAGAAAGCCCGGATGAGCAACGTCTGACTTCGCTGATTGCCAAAGCTATTAAGATTGTGGTGCATTTACGCCATGACCTGGTAACTGGCAAGCGCCTGGTATCGTCAATTTTGGAGGTTACCGGAAGAGAAGAAGGCAAAGTATTGGGTAATGAGCTTTTTCACCTGAAAGAAGATGAAAACGGGTTACTCCGCTTGGTCTGGACAGGCACAATGCCGCGTTGCTTGCCCCAGCTTGAAGTTGTGGGACTGGATTGGGAAAGTCAGATTGCCGCGGAAGAAATAGCTAGTCTACCTGACAATCTATCCTCTGATAATGAAAAGAAAATACCTGTGGCATTGGATGTAAGTTCAAGTGTTGCCAGGACCAGAAGTAGAAAGGTTGCAAGCACAGGAGGAGGAACACGGTAATGCTTCTGCTAATGCTGGCCCTCTTTACGGGAGTGGGCATGATGTTCCTATGGAGCAGTCTGACTACAACCAGGAGCACAATACAACCGGGTGAAAATGAACTCGAAAGTGAGTTTGACAATGAAACAGAAACTTTGCAAGATACCGGACTTTTAAGTCGGCTAGCCCGCCGCCTGGGATTAGAAAGTAAGCAGGTTCAAAAAGCCTTGTTAATTGGGATACCAGGTGCGCTGGCAGGTGGCCTAATAGCTAACGTAGTCTGGGGTTGGCCGGTATTAATCTTTGCTGGTTTGATGGCCGGTGGAATTACGCCTTTATGGTACATGGCCGGACGACAGGCTAAAGCACGATTGGCCTTTCAGGAGGACTTAGCTAGTGCGATTGATACCCTTCGGACACTTTTACAGTTCGGTGGGCTGGGTCTAACTGGTGCAATCGCAGCCCTGGCCGAACGAGGCCCACAGCGTTTAAGAAGTGAATTTCGGACGATTTATGAAGATGCCAGCCTTTATGGTTTGGAACAGGCTTTACGGTTGTCGCAAAGTCGCTTATCCGATCCGCAATTTGACCTAGTAGCATTAGCTTTGATTACGGCTGATCGGGCCGGGAGTCGAGTAGGTGGCGTACTGGATAATCTTTCGCGCACTATTCGGGCAAATCTTAGCATTATGCGACAAATCCAGGCCGAGCAGGTAAAGCAGGTTCTATCCGCCCGACTGGTGGCAATCCTGCCTCTTGGTATTATCACCCTTTTGAAACTTACCGGCAGCGACTATACCACCACCTTTGATACTGCCCTTGGACAGATAGTGCTGGTCATCGCGTTAGGGTTGATGCTAACCGGCTACGTCATGATGCGGGCTTTAAGTGGATTGCCTCGTGAACGTCGCACTTTCAAGTAGAAAGCAAATGGCAGGTAATTATGACTATTCTGAAAGAGATTCTTTTAGCAATTAAAGAACTGGCTTTACCGGGCGGTCAAGTCGTAAATGGACTACTTTTGGCACTGGCACTCTTCGGTTTATATGTGCTGGCAACTGGACTGGCGGGCTTAATCTGGCCTATGCCTTTACCTGTAATGAGTGAAACAGAGCGGGTTGAACGGGAAGTCGCCGCCGAACGAGAAGAATTGCGCTCTCGCCTGCGTTCAGAGAATCCGGTTTATAAACTGGCTTTCCTCGAACAGAACCTGCGCCCACTGGTAGAACAGGTAGGCCACTTGTTTGCCCAGACCTTTAACCGCCTGGGGCTAGGCAAATCGGCACACGGTGAACTAGAGCGCAAGTTAGATTTGCTGGGTACAGGTGAAACCGTCGCAGGTTTTTACGGACAAAAATTTGCAAGTGGAGTGGTACTGGTAGCAGTAGGGATATGTCTCCAAATGGTTGGAATACTCGAACTTTCGCTTATCGGATTGATAGCTGCCTTTGGTGCTGGTTTCATGCTGCCTTCTCTAACCCTCTCACGTAAAGTGCGCCGGATGCGGGAGGACGCTACCAACCAGTTACCGGGTTTTATTGATCTACTTTCTATCAACGTCCAGGCCGGAATGGGTCTCGAAGGGGCCATGCTAAAAGTAGCAAAATCCGGCGGCAGTGGCACCTTATCAACCGCAGTACGACGAGCCTTTAGTGAAGCTCAGTATCGCAATCTCCTGGCTCAAAGTAAGCTTCGCAATCGTCGAACTATCGGCGGTGGAGCTGCCGCACTGGTAGCAGTTGGTGTAGAAGGCGAGACTCTTTATCGAAACAGCGCAAACAGTGGAAGATTTCAACTGGCTGGTGGAGGAGCTGTCGAAACTCAAAATCTGACATTATTGGCACTCTCAGATATGGCAGAACGGTTTCGAGTACCGGAATTAGACGACTTTGTGGCAGCCTTAGAAACAGCCGACCGGCAAGGTGTTCCGGTTACAGAAACTTTGCTGGGTCTGGCGGGTGTAATGCGTGAAAAACGGCGGGCTCGTTTAATTGAGGCGGGTAGCAAAAGCATGGTGCGAATGCTTTTCCCGGTAGCTTTGTTCATCATGCCAGCATTCTTGCTTTTACTTCTTACACCAGCACTTATCCAGTTCTTACAACTAGGCAACTGAGCAATTTATCCACAGAAATGTGGGAACAGGTGTGGAAAATTACACTTTGGTCGGAAAGGGGGTGAGGCCAGTGCTGGGTTATTTTAGGACAGCAAAACCGCAGCACAAAATTTTAAATTAAAGAGGCAACCAGTACCACGACTGGATAAAGTGATGGCACTGGTCGAAGAGTGATTGAGCCGGGCATAGCTCTGACAGGAGTGCCAGGCCACAATCAAAGTAATTTTAGCAGACAAAGGGTTTTTAGCAAAGGCTTAAAAGCCGAGCAAGCGACTACATGTATAGGAAGGATTGATAACATTATATGAGGCGACTAAATGAAGTTTCTTTGCGGGCATACGCCCAAACCGAGGTGATACTAACTGTATTACTTTCGGGGTTAGTAGTCTGGTTCACTGGCGCAACCACAGCAACTCGGAAGCGCAGTGCAAAAGGGTTGCCCGGCCAGGCAACCCTTGAGTGGGTTTTGATTGGCGGTATTTTGGTGGTGATTATCGTCGCCCTCCTCCTGACAGTTTTTAAGCCGCAAATTGAAGCCATAATGAAGAATATTCTTCAGATGGTGCAGAACAGCACTTCCGGTGGTTCAGCCAGCTAAGCGGTAGTAATGGTTGGGTTCGCTCCTTCAGGCCATGAGGGAGCGACTCAATCTGAGGCAGAGTGACGCAAAAGGGTGGCAAAATGAGCGTGTTCAAAAGAAATAGAAGCTGGCGAACAGTAATAGGCCGGGGAATTGAAGGACAAACCACAATTGAGTTCGCATTGGGAATGGTGTTGTTTATCTTCCTCATATTGGCAGTTATTCAGTTCGGCATAGTTATGTATGCTCAAAACATTGTGACTGAGGCAGCGCAAGAAGGAGCAAGAGTGGCCGCCTCTGCCGATAAAGGGATAGATGATGGAATTGCCGTTGCCAACCGCAATCTCAATATGGGATTGGGCAATGTTGATAAAAATGTTAAAGGCAGTGCTAATGACGAAAAGGTAGTTGTCCAAACCTCGGTCAAAATACGCTCTTTTCTACCTTTTGTAGGCTCATTTGTAAGGTTTGACCTGCAAGGTAAAGCCGATATGCTCAAGGAAGGCTGGCGTTCTTAGCATGAACAAGAAAAAGTGGTTGAAAAAGGTTTTTCAAAAAAGAATACACCAAAAAACCGAAGGACAGGCCTTTTTGGAATTAACGCTAATAATCCCGGTTATTTTTGTGTTGGTGGTCGGCGTTATTGCGATTGGCATCGCCCTTTCGTACAAAATGAAGGCCGAAGCGGTTGCGCGTGAAGCCACTCGTGTGGTTGCCAAAAATACTGGCAACGGGTCTGTCCAAATGGGTTTAGGGCGTTCGCAATTGGTTGCCCAACAATACGGCTTTGACCTCAATAAACTAAATATCGAAATTCAAGGGGCCGAAGATTTTGCTACACCAGCGCGAGGCGGACGAGTAACTGCCACCATCACCTATCATTACAAAATGTTTAATTTCGTCGAAATTCAAATCGTTGGCAAACACACCGAGGCTATCGAATGTTGGAGAAAGCGAGATGACGAAAATAGCGGTGGCACCTGTGTTTCACCCGACCAACAGTAAAAGGTGAAAGGAACATTACATGGGTAAGTTTATAGCCAAATATTTGGTTTTTTTCCGGCTTAAAAAGCTGAATGGAAATATAAGTAGAGGCAACTTTGTGAAGCATAGTGTGAAGCGTAGATTTCGACAAGCTTACCAGGGACAAGCTCTAATTCCAATGGTGTTATTCATCCTTATGGGCGTAATGCTACTCGGCGTGGTGGTAGAAGCAGGTAATCTGTTTATCGCCCGGCGACAACTGCAAAATGACGCGGATGCAGCGGCGACCTGGGGAGCAATGCAACTCGACATCGGCGGCTTACGAGTTAGTGATGGTGACAAGGTTCATGTCATTTCGCCAGGTAATACTCAGGAATCTGCTGATGTCGCCGGCCTCAATATTAGTGAGTTTATGACAAGGGCTGGTTATCACGGCAACGAATGGGACTGGCAGTGGGGTCGCTGCACTATGCAAATAGACATTAAACACAAAGTTCCAACTGTGTTTGTGTCCATTGTCGGAGTTCGGGAAGTGTCAGTGGGAGTGTCGGCCAAAGCCCGGTTGAATAACACCGATCAAAAAATCACTTGCGGATAATTTCCAGCTTACGAGTAATGTTGGCTATGAGAACTTCTGCAAGAAACAAATGGAAAGGCTATCTTAGATGACAAGACGTGATATTTTCGTTGGTTTAGGTATTTTAGGGGCATTTGTCGTAGGGGCAATATTACTTGTCCTACTCGTACCTAATTTTTTCGCAAGCGAAAACTCTTTTCCGACTGGCACACCAACAGTGGAAGCTAAAGCTACAGCGACAGTTATGGACATGCCTCTTGTAACGGCAACAGCGGCTCCAACCGTCACAGTAGCCAAATCCACAGCAACCGTTCCACCAACAACTACGCCGCTACCCGCGACGACAACAGCCACAATTAAACCAACAGTGGTTATACAACAGACTAATGCAACGCCGCAAATAAATGAACAACCTTTTTCGTTACCAAAAGGTCTTGTGCCCTCAGATGGAGCAAAAAGCTGCCCGCAGCCCTTGCCTATAGAAAAGATTAGAAGTGATTACCTGGGATATTGGACAGCTTTCAAGCAGGCGTACCGCGAAGGCAATCCTGAAATTTTGAAGCCTTTCGTGGATACCCAGGCGCGAGATGGCAAATACTGGCAAGGCAAACAACAGGCTATCCAAAAAACGGTGGCAGGTGGTTATTATCTTGATTACCAGGTAGAACATTCAGACCCCCTTGTAGTCAAAATCAATCCAACCTTTGGCGGACCAGGACAATGCCAAATCTCGGTATTCGATAATGCAAAATTAACCATCAGCGCGAAGAAGAAAGGCACCGATGAACCTTTTGACAAGGACAACGCAAAGCCATATGTACAGCAGTCCAAACCTGGTCAGTCTTTTGAAATGGTGGTTAAAAACGGCAGTTGGGTGCTGGCTGGTGAAGGAGCGGGTACACAATAATGAAAATCCCTAGTTCGATAGTGCAAAAAATTAGTATGTTTTGGCTTACAATTTTGTTAGCAATAGATCTTACCAGCCTAACATTGTCAATATCAACAAAGGTGGCGCAAGCCGAGGAGCCATCGGGGGCAAGCATTCGAGTAGAGGCTCGTGGCAACGGTTGGGATGTGTATGTTAAATTTCACGTCCGAAAAGTAACTATAACGCCCGTAAAATTTACGGGAACATCAGGCACAGCCACTGCCAATTACCCACAGCCCTATATAACTGGCTATAACTTTGAGGTTGATAATGCGCTTTGTGGCGGCGACTATAACCCGGTTACCAAAACCTACCAGTACCCCAACGCTGGTCAAGCCGTTATTGAAATTTACTTTCCAGAAGGCACCTTTTCAGATCCAGATTTGGCTGGTATTACTGAAATTACGATTATTCGACGCTCGCCTTGTGGTGAAGATGGCCCAGTTAATCTTATTCCGCAACCCGTAATTGAGATTGAGGACATAACCGACATCGCAAAATCTATTTGGGAACGGATTGAATTACCCGAACTGGAAGTGTCGGCTAATCCTAAGACGGGGGTTGTTACCGTACCCGCCTGGTTCTGGCTGATTATTAAACAAAATCGGGCATGGTGGCCAGGCACCGATCCAAATGAAGGCGGTCAACCTTTCGGTGTTACGGTTACTATTCCCTTGCCTGGTCAAACCCATACAGTTCAGGTGCTGGTGGATGTAACAAAGGTACTGTGGGATTTTGCCGACTCTAATAACAGTAAGCGGTATTTTTTGACCACTTTTGTGGGCAAGCAGTATCCGAAAAAATCAAATGTTACCCATGCCTATAACAACGAATGGACTTACTTCCCACAATCCACCTTAACTTTTGTGCCTCGTTACGCCTGGAACGGTGGCGGCTGGACAGCACTACCGGACCAATTCAGGCAAACGCTGGCACTAGGCGAATACCGGGTAAAAGAGGCTCAGACGGTACTGATTGAGCCGGGCGTACCTGAACGCTAAACTAACTGATAAAGCTTGTAAAAGGATTTATTATTATGTTAACCGAGAAAGACCACGAAAGTATTAAGCCAGGAGTTTCGATACTGGTGGAAGAAACCAGGAATAAAGGCAAGGATAAACACAAGCACAGCGTCGATTACGATGAGAATAAGTTTGATAGATCCGCACCATCGCTTCGGCTGAAAAGCTTGCGAACGTTGTTAATCTACTTGTTATTATTCGTGGCCATGACAGGCGTACTTCTCACGTTGGATGGCGCGCCCCATTTACCCGAACATATCTGGAGTTGGCAGGAAATTTGGGATAAGCTGAGCGGACCGTCAGCAGGCGTACCCCTTGATTTTATCAAGTATTTGACCTGTAGCCTGGGATGGTTCATGCTCGCCTACGTAGCTTTCACACTGGTATTGGAAGGGCTGGTAGATATTTTCTACTTGTTCTCGGTCAAGTTAGGCGGCGGACAGCCAGGCAAGATAGCACAAGGCTTAAAGAAAGTAACCACACTCTTGCCCGCGTCACCGACCCGCCGAGCGCTGGACGGTCTTTTGCTAGGGGCAGCTTTCTTTGCTGTTGTCACTACTGTTGCGGGGGGTCGTGGTGCTACTTCCAATAATATCGCTACCGTTACTAACAATGACCAGCAAGGTACCTCTCCAGAAGTAGCAGGGTTGGTATTTGAAACCTCTGATGGTTATCAGGTTGATTATGGACAGGATAATACAGAGGTGGTTGAGTCAGCTTTTTACAAAGCTTCTTTCCAGCCATTGGTTGATGACAGCTTTAATAGCGAAAATCCTGATATTGTAATATCCCAACCTGATTTGGTAGCAGCTGTTAATAACCCGACACCAGTAGCCAATTTTTATGGACAGGAAACCATTGAAGTTAAACATAAAGTAGAACCGGGCGATAGTTTATGGAGCCTGGCCCAACGCTATTACGGCAGTGGTCAACTTTATACTCAAATTTATCAGGCTAATCTGGGTCAGCCAATGGGCGGTGGTTCTCACTTCAATGCAAGCGGCGTAATTCAACCTGGATGGATACTTACTATTCCCAATGTTAGTAAGGCACAAGTAGATAATAATTGGGATATGACTGCTTCTAATTCTAAACAAACTCAAGAACAGAACAAAGAGATTTATATTGTGCAGCGTGGAGATAGTATGCGATCAATTGCCCAAAAATTATTGGGTAATGAAATGCGCTGGCCTGAAATATGGAGATTAAACCTCAACCATCCGATGAAGGATGGCCTTATACCCTCCAACCCTGACCTTATTTATCCTGGTTGGGAATTAAAGTTACCAGCCAAAACAGTCGAGACGTCGCAACCGCCCCTTCAACAACCCCAACCGCAACCAGCCAATACTAACCAACAGCCCGTAACAGTACCTACTAATTCACCGACAGGGCAAGAGCAACAAAATGGTGGAAACCAAAATAGTGGACAGCCGGCCAATAATTCTACCCCAACGCCGACCCAGCAACCCAGTAACTCATCCACAGTTAGCCCTGTTCAAACCCCGGCAGTGACCGCACCACCTGCGACAGTTACGCCTGCTCCAATTGCTACGCCCTTACCTCAGGTTGAGCCTAAACAACCAATTATCCAATCGGCTGAACGCCAGCAAGAGAATTGGCTTTGGCCAGTATTAGAGGGATTAGGTGGTTTGCTTGCTTTAACCGGGTTAGGGCTGGGACTTCGCAAGGTAGGTGGAGTTCTTCGTAAAAGATGGAAAAGTGGCGAGTTAAATGGTCTACGCCGCAGCCGCTGGCAGACATTCCGGGAAACAAACGAGTGGGAGAATGAAAATGCACCACAAACTCGTGCGCTGCCTGTAGTACAAACCGATGAATGGGGGCAAGATGTCGGTTTTGCAACCACTGATAGACCACTCGAATTACTTAAACTTTTGGCTAACGGTTTTGATGCAGACAGACCCAGGCTGGTATTACAAGCTTTACAAAGT
Source organism: Chloroflexia bacterium (assembly GCA_036261665.1). GTDB lineage: Bacteria > Chloroflexota > Chloroflexia > Chloroheliales > Chloroheliaceae > 54-19. The sequence goes on along the minus strand of DATAKM010000078.1, from coordinate 5,316 downwards.
GTTTTTACCAGTGAGGGATTACCACTGTTACAACCTGTTAATTGTATTGAGAGCAGACGACGTTTAGCCTACCAGTTTACCGGCAGCCCGCAAACAGTAGCAATCTATTTGAAAGCCGCCAGTGAGGGCGAAATAAATTCTGAACTATCCTATGACACTTCAAATGACGAATTTGATGAGGAAGGGGAAGGCAGCGAAGAAGAACAGGGAGAAATGTCCTCTTATAAAGGTAAGGTGATACCTTTCCTGTCCGGTCTGGGTCGCAAAAAGGATGAAGACGAGTCTGAGACACTCCAAGAAGAGCAGGACGTACAGGGTGAATTGGTTGAAGCGATAACTAGAAAACTTGGCGGGATGGCTTTGATCGAAAAACAGCGAGAAGGCATTATGGTGATTTTAGAGGGAATTGAACCGCGTTACGGTTACAGTCCAATAGCTACAGGCCCACAATTCTTCTCTATTGAGGATGAGAAGATTTTTCCAGAAGAAGCTGATTCTGTCCAATATGACAAAATGCCATTAGCTTCAGAATACGACAGTAGCTCAGCCGAAAATGACCTTTACCAGGCTTACAATGAGGAAGAGGAAGAAGTCTTCGAGGAACCTTTTATTGCTGTAGCAATGAGGGCAAGAGCTTCTGCCAGTTTGCAAGAACATTCTTATGCTCAATTACGTCAGGAGTTTGCTCAAATCAGTCACGAGAACGGAACTACAGAAATAGTTTCAGAGTATGTAGAAAATTTTGAGTACGAGCCAGGCTCTTTATCGCCGGGCTATCTCTTTTTCGGATTGGGAGCAGTAGCTGACAAAGATGAGCCGTTTGAATTTGAAGCAGCCGATTTTTCTCAAACGGAAAATGCGGATGAAATCAAATTAGGTCATAGCCATTATCAGCTTTGTCTTGATACTGGCGGCAATTTATTGTTTGTCGCGAGTAAGGGGGATGAGGCCGCCCAAGCAGTTTTATATAGCAGCGTTTTTCAAATTGCAACTGCGGCTGGAACACAAGATGTAGCCTTTTATTTAGTAGACCGAGCTGTAGCTTTAACTGACGAAGAAATCCAAACGAGCGGTCAGGAATTTGGCTTGAGTGCCGAAGCGCATCTAACGCACGAAGAGGAATTGCAACAGAATCGAGAGGTCTTTAATGCGCTAGTGGAACTGCCACAGACTGTGGCAGTGGTGGCAGGGGATACCAGAACCTATCTGGATGCTCAGGAAACAGTCTGGGTGCGAAATACAGTTGAATTGCTTGACCTGCTACTCGAAGAATTGGTCCGTCGTCGGGCCGAGGTCGCCCGAAGCGATCAGTTGCAAAATGAGGAGGAGCAATCTGCAGTAAAAAGATTGCCAAGATTGGTATTGGTTATTTCTGATCTGGCGGCCGTGGTGGCAGTTGACCAGAATGGCACTCTATTACAGTTACTGACAGAAGGTCCAGCTTGGGAAATTTATATTTTAGCAGCAACCAATTTTGAAACCATTTCCTTACAAAGTTACGCTGCTAGTCAACCATTACTGTCAATCATAAATCATTTTGGCAGCCTAGGGCTATTTGTCACGCCGGATGAAAAAAGCAGTGAACAATTGTTAGGTGGTAGCCCAGCTGCTTTTGAACTATCCGGTGATGGCGACATGCTTTTCCGTTCAGTCAATAAACAACTAACCCGTCTGCGTGGGTTTCGGATAGAAGTTAAGCAGCTGAGGCAAGGTGTAGAATTGTTACAGGCACTTTACAAAAACCTTAACCCTGAAGAAATAATAGCCCAATCGCCGTTAGAGGTAGTTGAAGACTACGAACCATCAATAAAGCAGGAAGTAGAATCGGAGGATGTTATAGCAGAACCGGAAGAACTGAAGGTAGAGGCGGAAGTTACGCTTAGCCCGGTTCAAAATGTTCCCGATGCTTTAGAGGTAAAAGAAGCGGAAGCGACCAGGAATTTAACTACCCTACTCCAAAACTGGCGTTGGCGATTATTGCAAAATGGGTTATTACAACCAGCCATTACTATTCATGCCCTTCATGGCCTGACTGTTCATTTCGGCTTACTACCAACACCTAAAAAGAGCCGAACAGGAAAAGGTCATTATTTCCCGTTCAGCCCTGAACCCCTTGCGAGCTATCAATGTTTGAAAGAGGCTGGTCTAGATTATAGGGCCCTTTTAGAAGCCAATAATACCGAGCTTGAAACAGGTAAGATCGTTAATGCAGAAAAGATTGATCAACTGCTCAACGAAACTATAGCACAGTCGGAAGCAAAACTATCTAACAATGAATTAGCGGAGCAGTTATTAGCACAAGGCTTCGAAAATCAAGAAATTGAAGAAGCTTTTGTAGCATTGCAAAAGCTTCTGCACGACTTTTGCTGGCTTGAAAGTGACAATTTGATGCCCAGAATACAAAATGGCGATCTGGCACTTCTCTCTTATCTTGCTCTTCACACCGGCGCACAAAGCAGTTACACAGTCGGACAGGCTATTCTGAAACCTACCGAGACTGACAAACAGCTATTGCGTAATCTGGAAGTTCGTCTCACCCGTACTCACAAAAGTTTGAGAAGTTGGGTGACAGCTTGCTTGCAGGAAATTTTTGGTGATCAATTCGAAGCCAAAGAAGAATTAGGCCGATTGGTAAAAGTGGAGAACCTAAACTTTATAGAGGACGATACCAAACGGGAAACTCTCAAACTGAATGACAAATTGATATGGGTTGACGTTTGGGAGCTTGACCGTTTGCTTACTGAATATAAACGGACAGCTACTACCGACACTGCCGAGCGTATAAAGTGGCTGGAAGAAGCTTACTGGTTAGTACAATTTACGGCTGACATTCATAACGATGAAGTGGAGGAAAGTCGTCTTAAACTACTGGGAGTATGGGGCGACCACCATGCAGCGGATTGGGAAGATTTAGCGATTATGCGGCAACACGTTGTACAACGCTGGTTTGACCTGAACATGACTCTAGGCGACCACTATACAAGCTTACAGAGTGGTAATTGTAATAATGAGCAAAAAGATATATTTATGGCAAGGGCGGTTGAACATTACTCACAAGCGGCTCTCGTCCAGCCGACCTACCCGGAACCAATTAAAGCCCTTATACAGCTTTATCACTCTAAAAACGACCTTTCTGGCTTACGAACTGTCTTCAACGATTACTGTACCAATTGCAAGCATGACGATCAAGAACCTGAAGAAGATGTAGTAGAACTCTATAACAAAGCCGCTAATCTAAAAAGAAGACGGAATAATAATGTAGCAGCACAACAGAGAAAGGCAATTTAGTTATGTCAACTTAGTACATTTAACGCCGGGTAATTAATTCCAGTTTTGGATATTGAGGCGGGCAAACTGGAAATGATCGCCCGTATTAGCCACCTTTGAGTTTTATGTAAAACTTGGTGGTATGAGTCTATTGACAAACCTTCGCATGGTCTTTACAATCATGCATGATAGGCTTAATGTCTTTAGCAGAGGCAGACCAATTTATCAGTTCCTTGTTTTCCTGGTGTCCGTATTTTTATTCAATGGCTGAATATTTACTATAATAGTACAAGGAAAAAGAAAATCTGCCTATTATTAGACCAAAAGCCTGGAAACAAACTAAAGGACTAAAAATATGACCTAAAAGGTTAGATGTAAATATTGCTGATATAAGAGGCAAAAAGTCTTATAAACTAGAAAATCCCCTCGACGCCGCCCAGCCCTCGGGGATTTTCGCGGAACAATCCTGAAAGACAGGACTGCTATTTATATTCTCAAAATTAGTGGTCTTCCGCTAGTAAGAGAATATCATAGAACATGTCTGTTGTCAATCGGGTAGAGGAATTTTTATGCGTAATTTTACAATTTCCGAAACCCTCGTGCAAGATGACAGCAAGAGGACTAATGTTCGAGGCGAGCAGGCCATATCACAAAACACACGAAATATAGGAGAAAATGTTGCATCGTTTACAACTGCTTTCCCACCATTTGATGTTTTGCTGAGTTGGCTCAAATATACCTATCATCAGACCGGGGAATGGCCGCTCCCCCCAGAAGAGCTGCAACCTGGTCAACCAGCCGTTCAAAATACACCTTCAGTTAAATCTTACAATATTAGAGGAAATCAAAACGAACAAAGTAAAGAAGTTAAAAATACAGGTGCTAATGAAACTAGAACCAAAGGACTATGGGTTGTTCCTGACACTTTGACTTCGCAGAAAACAAAAGCGGAAGATAAAGTGCAACATTGCTCGACAAACTTTGATTATGTCAACTCGTGTTATTTTGCCGAAGCGAGTCGCCTGGTAGCCAATTGCACTACGCAATCTATTCAAGATAGTTTGCTTTTTGGATGTAAGCAAGTGCTTAGTTTGATTATCGCTTGGTGTCGATTCCCTCTTTTTAATGGTATAAGTAATCGCCAGGGTCGATGGATGATACTAGCCACCGCTCATTGCTCCCGCGAACTAAGGATGCGAGTTAGCCAATTTAGAGAATGTGTTGAAGAATTAGAGGCAGCTGGTTTGATTGTTACTGGACAGGCTGGAAACGGAATGATTGAGCGATACGCTTTTGAACAGCTACGTTATGACTGTACTAACTCAGGTAAGTTAGCAGGAACAGAAGCTTCCAAATACTGGGGTCGTCATTCGGTCCAAACTAAAACCTTAGTCTATCGCCTGGGTGAAACAGTAGAATTAGATAGTACGTTACCAGCTTTTAACCCTTTTATAAGTGGGAAAGACGAGAACATAGAATTCGATGACCGGGAAAGACCTTGTACTGCTTCTGAAAGCGAAATTACAAATGGGGAAGACCTTACAATACCTGGGAAAGACTTAGAACTACAAACTATCAAATATAATACTAATTCCGGGTCTTTCCCAGGTATTCATGGTTATGATAAATTAATACATGATGTTGATGATGGGGCTATAACTTTTTTTTCAAAAACAAAAACTGTTAAAGACATTTGCCCTGTTAGGAACGTAGTTTCAACGAACAGTTCCGAAATGTCCTCGAAAAGTTTTCCCAGTTTTTGTAATTTTGATCCAGAACAATTAGGAAGGCTAACAACGGAACAAAGAGCCAGGTTCGATTTCCTCAACAATCAAGCCAGCTTTGAAGGTTATTGTCGAAAAGATGGTCGAGCAACCCTTGATACTCAAGAGGCACTTAAGTTTGCCCTTATGCAAAATCTTAGTTTTGAAGTTCTGCAATTACGCTATAACCAGGTAAGAGAAATGTGGACGCATGGTCATTGCAAAAGAAATCCGATTGGATTACTACACTGGGCTATTGTCAATAATTGTGATCCACGTGGCTACG
>DATAKM010000171.1:0-23676 GCA_036261665.1 Chloroflexia bacterium | reverse complement strand
CCTGATAATGGCCGGAGCGCTGGTAGTTTCTTCTCGCCACCAGGCTAAGGCTCTGGTGCGAATTTCGGAAGGAGCGTTGGAGAGCCAGGTGTGGACAGCCGCTATCAGTCGGGCTAGCCTGGACCGCTTTCTGGAACGTGGCGGGCTGGTGCTAGAAAAAGAGGATCGCTATTACCTGACCGCACCTGGCGACAGAAAACCGCTGCCGGTGGCAGAAAGCGGGCTTACTGAGGAAGAGGTAGACTACCTGATAAAAAACCAGGAGGCATGAATGATAAAAGTATCTCGATCTCTGGCTATAAATTATATAACCTTTCGCACAAACTCTCCCGACCCACTAAACGCAGTAGTAGATTTGGTTGGTTGAGACTGTTGTCATTTCTAGATTCCGTGCGCAGCTTGGCACAGTAGAACTGAAAGCGGTAGCTTACTAATAACAAAGTAAACTACCGCTCAGTTTTCTTCACCTATATCAAGGAATATCTAAAGTTCGCAAGCGACAAGTCTCAAACCTGCATAAAACTCTCAATCAGCCTGGATAATATTGTGGACAGGCAAGACCAGGGGTGTAGCATTCGGACTGCCTAACTGCTCAAGAATAGGCATGAGGATTCGACCAAAACGCTCCATAGCCTCCTGGGATTCCCAGAGATCCACGACCAGGTAGCCCTGCCCCTTCCTGGCCGCGGTATGGAATAGCCGCCCTGAAGGATGCCCCTCCCCGACTGCCTCCAATCTCCTGATACCCTCATCGTAATTTGCCAGGCTATCCTCCGATTCGTCATGAATAAAGAGTATTGCCATTTTATTCTCCTTTCCGTAAGGAATAAACTTTCCCGTTTATTTTTGGGACTAAATTTAATATTCAGAAAGGCACCACCAAATAGCGACCAACTGCCACGCTGACTGCCAGGCCCAGCAAGACCAGGGTAACAGGCAGCCGGCTGTATTCACCTCGCCGGCTGTGAAAACCAGAGGCCAGTAACATTACCAGCGCCAGACCGAGGGCTGCCAGGGGCGTTAACCAGGTCGCTACCCCGCTCAGGGTTGGTAAGATTAAACCGCACCCTCCCAGTAGTTCGGCCAGTCCAATCAAACGGACTACCCACTCAGGAACTTCGTTCACAAATTCCATACGATTGCCCAGGCGTTGGACCGGTTGAGTAAGTTTCAGTATGCCGGCAAAAAGAAAGACCAGAGCCACCAGGCCCTGTAAAACCCACAGTACCAAATCCATGTTGATGCTCCAATCAGGTTGATCCTTTGAATTATCTCCCTGCCTTAAACTTCTTTGTCAGCTTATGCTATGATGAAGTGGTTAGCTGTTTTCATTCTAGCAGTTACAAATGAAGCGCCATTTCAGGTTTTTGCACCTAATTCCACCTCTTCTTTCTTTAATACCTATAGTCCTTTCGGATGACTGTCTGAGGTAGTTGGTGATGAGTAGCCATGGTCATTTAACCTCTAAAGAAAAAAATCGCTTGCCTAACGAACTGCTGGTAATGTACCGCCAGCGCAGTGAGCTCACCCAAGTGCAACTGGCAACACTCCTGGGTCTTAAGGGAGAGCGGATGGTCCAGCTATGGGAAGGGGGCTATTATCTGCCTAAAGCAAGCCGCCTGAAAAAGCTAATCGAGGTGTATCTCGACCGGGGTGTATTCGTAGCTGGACAGGAGCGAGAGGAAGCCCGGGAGCTGTGGAAGGCAGTCAAAGACCTGGCGGATGCCAACAGCTCTAATTTTGAAACCTATCCTATTTTTGATGAGGGCTGGTTTGCCAGCTTAATGCTAACTCAGAAAAAAGCCCCTGCTAACGACGATAAATCCGCTCTCTCAGGGCAGGAGATAGCCTTAGCTGGGCAAAAACCGGAAAATGACCTTCGCGTAATAAAAGAACCAGTTCCTGTGTCTAATAACCTCCCTGCACCTACCAACCTTTTTGTAGGCCGGTCTGTTGAAATAGAGGCGATCGGAAAGCTCCTTGGAGAAAGGGATTTAAGACTGGTCACTCTGACCGGCCCGGGTGGAATAGGTAAAACCAGGCTTGCTCTAGAGGTAGCCAGGCAGTTAGTGCCTTCTTTTCAGGATGGCATCTGGCTGGTGGAACTGGCGCCACATTCTGACCCTTACCTGATACCCCAGCTCCTGGCAAAAGCGCTGGGCCTGGAAGAAGAATTTGGTTACTCCATGGCCCAGACTGTAAGAGATTATTTACAATCTAAAGAACTGCTGCTGGTTCTGGATAACTGCGAACACCTGGTCGAGGAATGCGCCCACCTGGCCGAGGAATGGCTGCGAACCTCCTCCAAATTGAGAATCCTGGCCACCAGCCGGGAAGCCTTAGAACTGGATAGTGAATGTCTCTGGCAGGTTAAGCCTCTACCGGTGGAACCGCCAGGAGAAGTGAATAGTCCAGGTTCCCAGGAGGAAGCAGAAGCGGTACGCCTCTTCCTGGCCCGGGCAAAAGCTATCGCTCCAACCTTTTCGCCCGGAAAAGAGGAAATAGTTACAATTACCCGGATATGCAACCTGCTGGAAGGCCTCCCTCTGGCGATTGAATTAGCGGCAGCCAGGATCAAAATCCTCTCAACAGCCCAAATTCTGGAGCGATTAAGCGGGGCTGTGGAAGAACGCTTCGAACTATTAGGAGGTAACAGGCGCAGTAGTGCACCCCGTCACCAGACCCTCATAGCCTCACTTGAATGGAGCTACAGTTTGCTACCGGAAAGGGAGCGCTGCTTATTCCGGCGGCTTTCCGTCTTCGCGGGTAGCTGGAGCCTTGAAGCGGCTGGAGTGGTGGGAAACGAGGGGCAAGTGCTGGCTCCTCTGACCCGACTGGTGGACAAATCGCTGGTAGAGGTTGTAAATGTGAACCACGAAAAAGGTGGATCCAAGCGCTACCGGATGCTAGAAACTGTACGCGAGTATGCTCATATTAAGCTGGTGGAGGCTGGTGAATTTGAAGCAGCCAGGGACAACCACCTGGATTTCTTCTTAACGCTGGCAGAGGAAATTGAACCTGTAACCGGGGAGGGAAAGTCTGGCTGGTTTTCGAGACTGGAAGCGGAATATCCCAATTTTCGGGCAGCCCTCTCCTGGGCTTTAGACCGCGAGTCACAGGGAGCCCAAAAAGCACCTGGAGAAAAATCAGGTGTGGCTGAAAGCATACTCGCACATCATAGCCAGAATATCCAAAAAGCTTTACGGCTGTCGAGCGCGCTCCACCGTTTCTGGGAGACAGGAGAACTGGTCACGGAGGGGCGGAAGTGGTTGGCCAGAGCCTTAGAAGCCAGCCCGGAAGATCCGGAAGAAGCGGCTGATACGAGGGTAAAAGCTAAGGCTCTCAAAGTTATGGGCACTCTTACCAGCCTGCAAGGTGAGCCCCAGACCGGCTTGAAATACCTCGAAGCGAGCCTGAATCTTTACAGGAGATTACAGGACAGACAGGAGATAGCTACAATTTTAAGCAGCCTGGGGACGGCCGCCTGGATGCGTGGGGATGACCGGCGGGCCATCATATTTACAGAAGAAGCCGTAGCCCTCTACCGGGAGTTGGGTGACCTTGCTGCCCTGGGTTCTGCCCTGAATGTCTTGGGTTCTTCCTTAACCTATATGGGAAAAGCCGCAAAGGCTGAAACCCACCTTAAAGAAGCTCTGGCCCTCAACCGTAGCCTCAACCACTTTGCAAACCTGGCTATCAACATCTTCGAACTGGGACTGCTGGCCTGGACCCAGGGAAATTTCCAGTCGGCCAGAGAATACTTGGAGGAGAGCCTGGCCATTCGCAGAGAATTGGGGAGTAAGCTTGGAATGGGAGGTTCTTTACTGTTTTTAGGTATGTTAAGTTGGAGCGAGGGAAATTACCAGCAAGCAATTAAACTTCTCGAAGAAGGCACAGTCTTAATGAAAAATTGGCGCATCTTTTTTGCGGCTGGCAGTTATCCGCTTTACCTGGGATTGGCTTATATGGACCAGGGAGATCTGGATAAAGCTAAAGAATACTTCGAGGAAAGCTTAAACCTATCCCTGAAAACTGACCACTGGCGGGATATAGCGGCCGCCCTGGAAGGTCAGGTTTTTCTTCTACTGCGCTCAGGCCGGGCTGAAGAAGCCGCCCGCCTGTTCGGAGCGGCCAGAGCCTTGCGGGAAAGGATTGACTTTCCGGTTTTTCCGGTACTGGCAGAACGGTATGGACGGGAATTGGCGACCCTCCAAAACCATCTGAGCCGGGAAAAGTTTGAGCATGAGCTGGAAGAAGGTCGGAGGCTAGGGCTTAATGCTATAAATATTTATACGAAGCCGGCTACTGAAAGTAACCAAAACTCCCCCTGATTCTCCAGTAGCTGCTCGACATGAAGGGAGTGCAGCGTCAGCACCTATGGCAGCACTCATAGCACTGGCTCTTCTAGAAAGCAAAACTTCCTCATTCCGCTGCCAGCGTAACTAGCCTCCCACAGGAAAGGCGCGGTAAAAGCCTGCCATAAGCGGAAGAGGAACCTCTGCAAAGAGAAAGAGAAAAGTAAGACTGCCTGCTCCCCACCAAGCCTTAACCGCGTCTTCTTACTGAAGCTCGGCGATAAGTGTATGGTCTAGCGGCTTCATGACTAGCTTCTATTCAGTGCACATCGTATTCTAATTTTGATAGTTAACTTGCTCTGTTTTAGGTAGTACGATGTTAACTGAACACTCCCCTTCATGAAGCCGCTAAGCCATACACACGACCAGTTGGGACAGGCGAGGTCTGGTAAACTCTACCTGTCCTCAGGTATTGCTGAGGCTACGGCTCATAACCGTAGGCTAATACGCTCCTAAAGCAGTAGCTTCTACGAAGCAAATACTGTGGACCTCGCTTAAACCGGGAGTGCTACAATAGCAGCCGCAGGGCTTTATCCCTCACGGAGTGTCACACAACTATATATAGCTGCCCTCAAGCAGTAACTCCGGCTGATTTGTCAGGTATCTGTCACCTCAATGGCATTTTACCACCAGTAGCTATCTGCGATACTTGTAAAGGAAGAAGTTTTGGTGGAAGAGCAGTAGATCTCCAAATGAAAACTTCCCAAGCATTTCGATTGAGGGGTAGCTAAATGCAAGCTGCCAGGTCCATCACACTGTCGCAACAACGTCTGAAACGAGCTACCCCTCGCCCTTAATTCTTCCAATCGATGAAGCAGGCAGGTAACAATGTCAGGAATGGTCTTTGACCTTGTAGTGGGAGGCAAAATGCGCGAAAGCCGCATCCTGATGGACACCATGCAGCTTCTAACCCAGCTTGGCGCTATTCCCGCCCCTGCCTAAGCAGCAGAGCGACCGCAAAAAGTTCTGAGCCGGTGTTATTCATATCCAGAGCTGAACACTAACCTGTAAATAGGTGTAAGGCTAAGGTCAACTTAAACTTAAATGCCGGAGCCAAACAAAAAAGTACTGGTATTACCATTATTACAGCAACTATTTTGAAAAGAAAGGAAAACAAAAATCATGAAAAAGATCGTCGCTTACAGCCGTTACTTAGTATCTTCGCTGGCAGCTATCGGTTTCGGCCTGACCCAGAACTAATTCATTTCCGCCGAATAAATTAGAGCTAAACAGGAGTCAAACCATGAAAAAGCTTGCCGTTTACAGCCGTTACCTGCTATTTTCCCTGGCAGCTATCGGTTTCGGCATAAACCCGAACTAATAATAACCTTTTACCGGCGCCCTACTACAAACAAAGTTAAAGGTTAAGCTTCTGAAGCGTTATCGTCATTATCCACTCTCCGCCTTAACTCTTACCGGCCTGGCCCGGGTGGACTCCTGAACTTTACCGCTGGCTGACCTGAGTAAGGTTTTTACTCAGCCAGCCAAAACACCTGGGCCGGAATCTACAGTTTGGGAACAGGCGGCTTGTTTTAACTCGTTACACCCGTTACTTACTAACCAACCCGGCCTTTACCGGCTTTGGTTGGGCGCCTAACTGAACTAAATGGAAGCTATGAACTATTTGCAAAATTACCGGTTATCAAAACACCGGCCAAAATAGAAAGATAACAACCCTATGAAGAAAATTACTCGCTACAGCCGCTATCTACTGTCGTCCCTGGCCGCCATCGGTTTTGGTCTGGCTACCAACTAATTTAATTATCAAGGTATATATAACGGTTAGTATCGGGCAGGAGGTTAAATGCAACCTCCTGCCCGAACTTTTACCCAAAACATCTTTAATTGTCCTTGGGGAGGCTCAAACCAATGATTGAAGTGCCTTTCGCCCAGCTACGGCTGGTTGCTTCCACCGCTTTTGGCAAACCGTTTGCCCTCTGGTCACTCCACCGGCTAATCAAATCTTTGAAGGCCACCCGCCAGGTATTCGGGCACGCCGCACCGCAGAGTGAAGCCGCAGCCGCCCTAAACGGCCCCTCCCTCAACCCGCAAATGCAGACCGAAATGCAGCTAAGCCGTTTCAGGAAACTGGCGCGCCAGGCGGCCAGCCAGACCCCCTATTACAGTGACCTCTTTAACCGGCTAGGGTTAGACCCGACCAAATTGACCTCGGAAGACTTGCAAAAAATACCCTTTACCGAAAAACAAACCGTCCGCGAAAATCCGGATGCTTTTGTGGTACGCCAGGGGCGACCTTTCCTGCGGGCCATGACTACCGGCACTACCGGCAGACCGACCTGTATCAGCTTTTCAGCCCACGAATTAAAAGTTTATGCCGCCCTGGCCGCCATCTCCTACCTGCTATCCGGCACGATCAGCAGTGCAGACATTGTCCAGATTAGCACCGGGTCCCGAGGTACGCTCGGCAATCTGACCCTGGCCGGAGGCTGCGGCCTGGTTGGCGCGGAAGTTTATCTGGCCGGGATAGTTGACCCGGTTCTGGCTCTTTCCCTCCTGAGTGAAAACCGCCGGATACCGGGTAAAAAAGCCCGGACCAGTGTTCTTTATACCTACCCCTCCTACCTGGGGCAATTGGTCGAGGCCGCCCGCAAAGAGGGTTTGGGACCGCAGGATTTTGGCCTGGAAAAAATCATTATCGGGGGCGAACCGGTCAGCCAGGGTCTGAAGCGGCGAGCCGAAACAGTCTTCGGGCAGGTAAGCTGGCTGGAAGGCTATGGTATGACCGAAATCTGGCCGTTGGGTGGGACAATCTGTCCCGAGGGACATTTGCACTTTGATCCGTTACAGGGCCTGGTTGAGGTTTACAATCCGCTAACGGGGCGATTGGCCCAACCCGGTGAAACCGGTAATCTGGTGGTTACTCCCTTCCCGCCCTACCGCGAAACCACCCTGCTGCTGCGCTATAACACCCGAGATGCCGTGCGGGTCCTGGATCAAAACCCAGGCTGTGTCCTGGCCCACTGGCCTGCGACCGGGCCGCTACTGGGCAAGCAGGACCTGGCAATAGCCTGTTCGCAGGGCTATATCTATCCCCGGCAGATAGTTGAAGCCCTTGAAGCTATCGAGGAAGTACCGCTACCGGCCCGGTTTAGCCTGCAGCCAGGTCGTAGCGGTGTGGTGGTGCAGGTAGCACTTAACTCTAACGCATTGCTGACTACAGGCTACCTGAGTGGAAAAATAGCAGCTAGTCTAATAGAGCAGGGTATTCCGCTGGAAGACTTACAGCTTGTAGCCAATCCGCACGAACTAAAACAACCTTTTCCGTGGCGGGCTGATTTGCGCGAATACTCCTTCCAGGAAAAGTCCCCTGAGGAAGCGCTGGTCAACCCGCACGAAGGTTTAAGCGCAATCCTTTCCTTTCTATAAGACTGGCTTCAATAAGCTTGTACTAACGTCTACAAGTTTATAAATTGCGGGATAAGAGGGTTTAAGACTTGCACATGCTTACTTCTCTTGTGGTAATTATTGGTCTAAGCCTGGCAGCCGGGCTGGGAGGCTGGTTCTATTTATCTTACTGCCGGGTAACTCGACCGCCTATCGGTGTATTTAACTACTACGACCTGGCAGTGCTGGCCATATTTATAATAGTGACGCCGTATCTCTACCTGATCTTACCGTCCTGGATAGCAGGGGGCTTGTTAGTGCTTAGCGGTGGTAGTATTCTCTACCTTACCCTGGAAGGGATGCTCCCAGGTATGAGGCGTGGCCTGGTTACGAGCCTTGTGCTTGTGCTATTATTCCTGGATATCCAGACCTCACTCCTTTCTGGACTTGAGATCAATCTCAAATATGGTATCAACAATCTGGTTTTGCTACTCATCGTAATTGGGCTGGCAAACCTGTGGGTGCAGACCGGGATGCGGGCCGCACACGCCGTGCTCCTGGGAGCTTTTCTAACCGGTTACGATTTTGTGGCAACCTCACTGAACAGTGTAACCGGAAATCTGTTTGAAAAGCTGGCGGGTTTACCTCTCTCCCCGCTATTTGGCTGGGCCAGTGGTAAGGCTGTAATTACGCTTGGGATGGGAGATCTTCTGCTGGCTACAGTTTTCCCGCTGGTAATGAGAAAGGCTTACAGAGGGTGGGCCGGTTTAAGCGCATTCGGCATAAACCAGTTAGCAATCGGTGTATTGCTTGTACTACCTTTACAGGGTGTCTTTCCGGTAATGGTAGTCCTCGGCCCCTTGATGCTTATTCAATATTTCTGGTGGCATTCTCGTGCTATCAAAAAAAAGCCATATGCAAAATCTAAAGTAATGACTCTATCTTGACAACTCCTTCAGCTAATCAACTTTGGTTAAACAATTCGCGTATCACAGGCGGACCGGAGACTGCTGATGAGACAGCTCTGAGCGAGGAGGAGTTGGACTACCTCATCGAAAACCAGAAAGCCTAATGCCCAAAGTTGTCTGTTTATTCTACTATTAACTAAGCTGAAAGAGATTTATGTAGGCTAGTCCGGAAAGTAAGGTGAATTCAGAAAGTATCGAAGCGGATGAACCTATTAGTCATCAGGGGTGTCTTCCCACAATCAGGCCGAGGCTCTGGAGTGAATTTCGGAGCGAGCGCTGAAGAGTCAGGTACGTACCCCCATATCAGCCGAGTTGGCCGGGCATAAATGAATCACTTTCTGGATGGGGGAGGGCAGGTGCTGGAAAAAGAGGGGAAGTATTACCTGGCCGCACTGGGATACAGAAAGCCAGTGCCGGTGGTAGGAAGCGGGTTTACAAAGGAAGAGGTGGACTACCCGATTGAAAATCAGGAGGCATAATGCACAAAGTTGCTATTATGGCTACCATCATTTCCAGCGCCGCCCCGTAACTGAGCAGCATTTTTGCCATGCAGATATAGCGGCATAGCGCCTGCGCTTTGGTCGCGGTCATAAAGTCATGTGACCTTTCCTCTGCTAGCTAAAACAGCGAGTTTCACTATCATGTGATTCCAGGAAACAAAGTAGTCAGATTATTTAGCGTTCCAGTGTTTCCACAACCTTCAGCAGGTGGACCACACGTTCCCCCAGGAGTTGAACTACTATCCGGTGAAACAAATTCGCTATCTCAGGTTCGCTTCTTTCGAGCTCATCCAGTGCTGACCGTGAAAAAGAGTAAATAATACCCGGTTTGTTCACAATTACCGTGGCCGTCCGCTGGATGCCAAGGTAAAACCCTAACTCGCCTACCAGCCGCCCGCCACCCATCGTTTCTAGCCTAACCGGAGCCTGGCCGGTGCCTTCCCATTGTGCTGTAACTTCGCCCGACTCTATGAAATAGATCATGTCCGGCTGATCGTCCTGGCGAATCAGATATTCCTCGGCCCCGTATTCGCGGCAGCTCATATAAGATAGTAACTTTTCGACACTGCTTCCCTCCCCGGTAATAGCTTTAAGCTCGGTTAGAAGCCCGGTTTGAGCTGTTTCCCGGCTGGTAGCCCCTGCTATAATTTGATTCTCACACCACTCCAGCCCGTGATCCAGGTCATCGAAGAAGCGCAGGCTATTTAGCTGTTCCTCGAACCCACCATGCTCAAACTGGCCTCGAATGCGTCCTTGTAAGCCCGTCAGCACCAGTACAATCTTTTGCTTCTGGCCCCATTGTAAAATACGGCTGAAGCTTTGCAACCCGGTAGAGTCCAGGCCGTTTACCAGCGAGAAATCCAGCAGGACATAGCGGGTCTGGCTGGCCGGTTCGCTCCCGACCAACTCGCGCACCCGTTTGAAAATGTTGCTGGCCGTCCCAAAAAAGATAAAGCCCTGTAGTTTGAGAAGAAACAGCCGGTCATTGTGGGTTTCCAGCAGTTGCTGCTGCCGCCAGCCCCGGGTGACCCGGCTGGGATATTTACCGCCCGCCAGGGAAAACTTGACATTGTTTAGGCGACTGTAGCTAACCACGAACATGATGACCGCCAGGATCAGGCCCAGGATTATCCCGTTCAGAAAACCGCTCAAAACGATCATAACCAGGATAGAAAGGATAATCACGAAATCAATTTTTGGGAATTTAAACCAGGCCTGGTAGACCCACTCAACCAGCAGGGCAACCCCTAAATACACCAGGACCGCTCCTAAAACCAGCCTGGGAATATAGCCCAGCACCGAAGTGCCAACGAATACAGTCAAGGCCATCAAGAGGGCGGCAAAAAGTCCTACCAGACGCTTTCCGCCGCTCATCTTATGGTTTAAGGTGGAGAGGCTGATCGCATGAAAACCGGCCAGTCCGCCGAGCGCACCGGCTAGCAGGTTTCCCGCTCCGGTTGTCACTAATTCACGATTCAGGTCAATATCTTTTTTGATCACCAGCTCTATTCCGCCGCAATTCAACAGCAGGGAGATCACACAGATGAGGGGCACCGGGGCAAGTTCTGGCAGATAATTCCACAACACTTCCCAGTTGACCTGCGACAAAAAGCCGGGACTTAAAGGAAAGCTCGACATACTCACGTTTGGAATAGAACCGACCAGCCAGCCTCCCACTTTAAGTTGATCCTGAGAAACATTCAAGCTGGCAGTCACAACATAGAATAACACGGTGCCCAGTACGAGCATCATGGGTAGGGTTATAGAGCGGTTAAAGCGGGAGACTACTGCAAATAAGATCAGGCCAAAAACCAGACCAGGTAGCCAGTGCGAAAGAGAGTCTACCTCTAACCACTCCGGCCCGAGGGACTTAGGGACCATAATGCCAAGGCCGCCTAAAACCAATAACCAGCCCGTACCGGCCAGAAACCCGCCCATTACCGGATAGGGCAGAAAGCGGGCTAACCCTCCCAGTTTGAAAATCCCCAGGGCCAGAAATACAAGACCGGTTATGATAGTCGTTACGGTGAGCATTATCACTACCGTTGGAAATAGTTGTCCGGTCGTTATCCCGGGTAAGGCGGCCACCATCTCAGTGGCAACCACTCCCACTACTACTCCCGGCATTTCCTGGACATGTCCAATCGTACCGGGATAAGAACTGAGCAAAGCCATCAGCCCCATCAGGAGGGCGTTTCCCAGGATAATAAAGCCGAGTGCCTGGGGTAACTGCCCGGCTAACTGGCCGGAGAAAACGAGGGCGGCGAACGAAATCACGAAGACAACTTCGAGAATGTAAATCAACAGACCGGAAAAGAGGCTGTTTGCGAGAGTGGCCAGGCGAAGCTCCCCCGGCATAGAAGAGGTGAAATATTTACGGAGAGCAGGAATAACCGTCATGGTCTTACTCTTTCTCCAGGGCCAGTTGCATAGCCTCTTCCAGGGTCAGTTTTTGCCCCGCTTCAAAAGCGGCTTGAAAATTATTATCGCCCAGGACCTGCCGGGCGGAGTCCACTGTTTCCTGGTACATTTTGAGTTCTCCCCGCTCAAGGGCAAATTTAAAATTAGCTCGCCAGTTTTCGACGGCACCTGCCAGGTGGGCGGTACTCTGGCTCTGGTTCTGACGATGCAGTACTGCTGCCAACCCTATCAGGGTTGCCACCATACCCCTCTTATTGCCAATCTCGCGCGCTACGCTGTAGCTTTCCTCAAAGCGCGTCCGAGCCAAATCAGTATCACCCTGGTATAGAGCAAGGACACCCATGCTGTGAAGTGACTCACCAATATGCTGCCTGTCACGCATCTCTTGCCGGAGTAAAAGAGCTTCTTCGTGGAGTGTTTGGGCCTTCGGGTAGTCACCCAGGTAAAAAAAGACATTCCCAAGATTGTGCAATTCCAGCGCGATACCCCATTTATTGCCAATCTCACGGGCAAGCGTGAGGCACTCCTGGTACAGAATTAGCGCCTCGTAGTAATCCCCCTGGTTATAGTGTACATTTCCCAGGTTATTTAAGAGCGCGGCACAATTTTCCTTGTCGCCAATTTCGCGAAATATGATCAGAGATTCCTCAAAGAGGGCTCGTGACTCAAGGTTGCGGCCTTCCAGCAGAAACAGGTTCCCCAGGTTAGCGAGGGAAGCTCCAATGCCCCAGCGGTCGCCCATCTCACGCCGGACGCTCAGGCTTTCTTCGTGAAAAACTCGCGCTGCCTGGTGATCCCCCTTATTCTTTATCACATTTCCCAGGACGTTAAGTGCGAGAGAAATACTTCTCTTATCGTTTACCTCTCGCGCCAGATCCAATCCTTCTTCCAGGTAGGTCCAGGCTGCCTCAAACTCTCCTTTCATTTGCTCTACCACACCGCTTTCAATCAAGACCTGGCTCAAACTACCACGATCATCCAGCGTTTCCCATCCAATCCGTGCCTGTTCTAGCCAGACAAGCGCCTCGGGAAAATTGCCGAGCAGCCGGTTCAATTTTCCCAGGGCCAGTTGTGCCCGGGCCTTTCGGGCCAGATCTTTACCGGATAGGGCCAGGGCTTCGCGGTAGCGGCGTTCCGCTTCTTCCCGCCGCCCGATTAATTCCAACACTGCACCCATACTCAGATATAGCTCGGCCTGTTCGCCCTGCTCGCGCAATAACGGCAGCAACCGGTCGTAGTAATCCAGGGCGGCCTCGTTAGAATAAGCTATTCTGGCAGCATCTCCGGCCTTCTCAAAATACTCCCGCTGTTTGGCCCTGTTCTCGCTGCGGCCATAATGGTAGGCCAGCAGGTCCAGGTACCGCTCCGGGTCTTGCCCTTCCAGCCACCCGGCCAGTCGTTCATGTAAGTCGGCCCTCGTGGCAGAGGCCAGGCTCAGGTAGGCCACTTCCTGCGTCACAATGTGTTTGAACAGGTAAGAGAGTTCGGGTTCCGGCGTATCGAGCGGTGTAATATCCAGTCTCGCCAGCTCATGCAAATCGTTTTTGACCGCCTCGACCGTTCCCAGTGTAGGGTAGTAGCCCTGCAACCAGTTGAACGCAAATAGCCTCCCGATAATACTCGCCACTTTCAGGGTGGCTTTCTGCCGTTCGCTCAGTTGATCAATGCGGCTCAGGATCAAGGTGTGCAGGCTGGCTGGCAGGTCCAGGGCCTGCAAGGCCCGGCCATCGTATGGACTAATCTCGCGGTCCCGCAGGTAGTTGAGCAGTTCCTCCAGGAAGAATGGATTGCCCTGCCCTTTGCTCGCCAGTTCTTTCAGGAGCGTCCCCGGTAACTCGCCTTTTTCCTCGGGAAAGAGTTGCGCTGCCCTGGCCCGGATCAATTGTTCGGCTTCAGCCGGTTCCAGTGAGCTCAGTTCCAGATGAATAAAGTAAGGCAAAGCTTCAACCTGGGGCGCCTGTAGCCGTTCCAGGTCAACCGGGCGGTAGGCCAGTACGAAACAAACGGCTGAATTGGCTATAGTTTTCCCCAGGGCTAAAAGCAGGTCGTGCGAGAGCGGGTCTATCCAGTGGACGTCTTCCAGCACTACCAGGACCGGTTCTTCTTGAGCGGCCGCTTTCAAACATTCTTCCAGTAAAGCGGTCAGCACGTTCCGCCGGTCCTTCGGTTGTAGCGTCCGGCTGAAATCATTCTCTTCCAGGGGAGTATCCAGCAGCGGCCCCAGCAAAGGTAAAGCGGGCAAACGCCGGGGAGCCAGCGCCGCCAGCCTGCTTTCCAGCTTGCTAACCTGTATCTCGCTTTCTGTGTCATGCTCGATCTCGAAGAAAGCTTGCCAGATAGCTTTCCATGCAAGGTAGGGGCTATTTGTGCCGGAGGACTGGCAGGCGCCACCGTAGCCCTTAAAACCCTGCCGTTGGCCCAGGCCAATCACTTCCGCTACCAGTCGCGATTTACCGAGGCCCGCTTCGCCCGTGATGCCAATAATCTGACCCTTGCCCTGCCGGGCCAGTTCCATTCTGCTGCTGATCAGGGCCAGTTCCGCTTGCCGTCCAATCATTGCATGCCGGTAGGCCGGTTCGAGCAGTCGCGTGGAGCGCTGAGGTGTTTCCTCCGTCACCCCGAACACTTTGACAGCTTCTGAATGGCCTTTGACCGTCACTGGCAGACGCGATTCAAGCACGAACCGGTCAGCCAGTAAGGTTTGTAAATGATTGGTGATCAGGATTTCGCCGGGTCTGGCCTTTCCCATCAGGCGGGCAGCCAGGTTCACTTCATCACCCAGCACCCCGTATGTCCGGCGAGTCGTGCCGCCATAAGCACCTACCCGCGAGATACCCCGGCTGATTCCGATCTGGACCGGTTGCAGGAAGGTCAGGGTTAGTGGCAGATCGCGCAAGGCCAGGGCGGCGCTGACTGCTCGCCGGGCATCGTCTTCATGGGCAATAGGCGCTCCAAAGCAGGCGTAGAGGTAGCTACCTTTATCTCCGATAGTAAGCTGCAACAGACTGCCCTCGAAACCTCCAACTATTCGCTGAACGTGTTGAACTAAAGCGTCGAGTTTTTGCTGCGCTTGCGGGTCCCGGTCATAATCCAGGCCGCTAAAACGCAAAAACAGCACAGCGGCCGGACGCAACTCAGTCAGGAATTCACCCAGATTGCCCAGTTCCCGGGCGTAAACATTTGGCAACACCCACTGACGTACCCGCTCTGAGGCAAGCTCAACCGTGTTTTTTTGTTTCAAGGGAATTGAGAGGCTGCCGGTGGAGATAGAGATGTGGGCGAAGGGCTCGCCGCTCTCATCATCATAACGCCAATCTTCGATCTGTAAAGTTACTTCCTCTTTAACTTCTTCTTTAACGGTTTCAAGCGTGGCTTTATCAATCAGAACTTCTCCCTGCCGGGCCAGTTGTTCGGCCCTGGCAAGCCGGGCGATAGTTTGACCGGCGAGAGTATCGAGTAGTTGAACCTGGGGGTCGCCTACCACGAAACGGCAGGCCGGCCCGGTGGTCACAGCTACTTTGAGAGAGATGTCTTTAAAGGTGTGCATAGCGGCTTGCATTGCCAGGGCGGCGCTGGTAGCCCGCCGGGAAGGTTTTCCTTCGCTGGCATCAAACCAGCAGGTGATGGCATCACCGGCGAAGCTGATGACACTGCCCTGGTAAAGCTCTACCAGGCGAATGAGGGCTTCGTAAACCGAATTGATGCGGCTGGTTAACTCTTCAATACCGCGCCGGTCACCAAGTTGCCCGGTCAATTTTTTGGATAGGGAAGTAAAGCCGGAAATATCGGCGAAGAGGGCGGCACCTGAGGTATGCTGGGGCAGACTGGTGTTGTAGAACAAGGCATACCGGCGGTCTTGAGGGAGATAAGCAGAAAGTGTGGATGTCATATCTTCCTCGTTATCCCATAAACACCGCACAAAGTTAAGCGGTAAATTTATACCTTCAGATTAGTAAACGTGAAAACAGGAAAACCAAATACAAAGAATATAAACGAAGGGCGTTGATTGTTTTGCTAGTTTATCTAAATTCTTGTAATTTGCCAAGTATCGAGGAAGAAGAATATCAGGCTGTAGTGGGTCCATAACTTATCATTGCTGGTAAGCTAAAGATAAATTATGTATGTACAATCAAATCAATTTTTCCAATTACAATCGGCTCCAGCAACTTATCAGGCTGGACAACCAATACTGGCTCAATTAAAACTTTTCAGGGCCAATCCACAAATCTTGAGCCACTGGAATATGATAAAATTGCCTAAGAAGCATTAAGTTGTTTGTTACTGTAGTCTGCTAATTCTTCAAGCTTACCGTCTATTTCCATAATTTCAAATAATTCTGATTATTGTACAAAGCAAAAATAAAATGATGAACAGTAGCCTGGAAATTATAACTTTAGGGAGAGTTCGCGTACGGCTTGGAGATAGGGAGCTAACCGGTACTCTTTCTAATAAAGCTGTTGCTCTTCTGATCTATTTAGCCTGTGAAAGCCAGCCCCAATCCCGCTTGCACCTGGCCGAGCTTTTCTGGCCCGAGCGTAGCGAAGAGCAAGCTTTGTCCAATTTAAGAACTTTGCTAACAAGGTTACGTACCCACCTGGAGCCTTACCTGGTCATTACTCGCAGTACAATTGCCTTCAACCAGACCCAGCCATACCACCTGGATATAGCTGAACTTGAACTGGGGTTGAAAGAGGTTTCCAGACAAGTCAGGAAAGCTGATAGTCTTTCAAAGGAAATTACCGCTCAGATAGAACCTAATTTAAAGCTTTACCGGGGTGAGTTCCTGGCCGGTTTTTATCTGAGTGAGGCACCCGGCTTTGAAGAGTGGAGCAGTCAAATTCGGACAAAGTTACAGCAGCAGATCTCACAGGCCCTGTATCAAATGATAGCTTATAAGGAAAGAGAGGCTCACTACGAGGAAGCGACGGAACTGGTCAATCGGTTGCTGGAATTAGACCCTTTACAGGAAGAAGCTCACCGCCGCAGGATGTGGTTGTTGGCGCAAAGTGGACAGCGCCATGCCGCCCTTAACCATTACAAAATATACCAGCAATACCTGGCCCGTGAACTGGACATCGCGCCAGAAGCGCCAACCACAGATTTATTCGAGAAAATCAAGAAAAATGAAATACCCGCACCGGGTAGCAATAACTCGAAGGCACTTGCAGTCCTAACCCGGCCTAACGGTCTTACCTCAGAGCCCTCAGATCAGATAGACCAGTTAAAAAGGGTCAGTATTTTTGCCAGTACACCGGAGCATCTCCTGGCTGAACTGGCCAAACGGCTGGAAGAGGTCAGCTACAGGGCCGGAGAGGTTATCTTTGAAAAAGGCGAGCCGGGCGAATGTATGTACATTATTGCCGAAGGGCAGGTGCGCGTACACGACGGGCAACGCACAATTAATGATCTTTCCACCCGCGATATTTTCGGTGAAATGGCTGTGCTCGATACAGCGCCACGCCTGGCTACCGTAACCGCCCTTACCGATGCCCGCTTATGGCGCCTGGATCAGGTAACTCTTTATGAGCTGATGGCAGGACGAATTGAGGTAGTCAAAGGGATTATCGGGATGCTATCGCAGCGCCTGCGGGAGAGAGTGCAGGATGTTGTCGAGTTAGACTCGCGTCTGCACGCCATTCAAGATCAAAATGATTAATACTACCCGGTCACGCTCCGTTTGAATTAAAACTTGGCAGGCCCTGGAAACTTGGGTAAACTATAACGAACGATCATTAACCCTTCTTAAAGCTCTAATCAAGTAAATATCTAATCCAGTAAAGCACCCCAGCATGCCCGGGTTGCGCACGGCAAACAGGAGCTATAATGACAAAGACTCTCTCTGCCTACCTTCCCCAGGATCGCCAGCAGGCTTTGCTGCGTGGTACTGATTTGCCTGAACGCAGCTTTGGTTCAGCCTTGTTTGCCGATATCTCCGGTTTTACCCCTCTTACTGAAAAACTTACCCGGCAGTTCGGCGACCGGAGAGGGATTGAAGAACTGGCCAGGCGTATCAATACGGTCTATGACACGCTTATTCGGCTGATTGAAACTCAGAATGGAAGCGTAATCTGTTTCGCGGGCGATTCTATAACATGCTGGTTCACTGCGACTGAAGAAAATGCTTCTTCAACCCGGGTTATCTCCGCAGCGCTGGCCATGCAGGAAGCCATGCAGGCTTTCGAGGAAATCTCGCTCAAAATTGCTATAACCAGCGGCACAATCTGCCGTTTCGTGGTAGGCGATCCCCAGATTCAGCTACTGGATACCCTCGCCGGTCAAACCGTTGCGCGGGTAGCCTCCGCCGAACACTTCGCCGGGCAGGGTGAAATAGTGGCCGACAGAGCCACTATTGAGGCTTTTGGGGAGGGCTTGCAGGTTGGAGAGTGGCGCCAGGAGAGTGAAACGGGGGAAGAGTTCGGCCTGATTGGTGAGGCATCTGCCAGGGCTGAAAACCATGCAGCGACCGGCGCAAGCAGCGAGCTTCCCCTTGATCTGGTGCGGCCGTGGGTTTTGCCGAATGTCTATACCAGGGAACAAAACGGACTGGGCGAATTTCTGACAGAGTTCCGCCCGGCAGCCGTACTATTTCTGCGCTTTGGCGGTATTGATTATGACGGGGATAGCGCGGCTCAACTAAAACTTAATGCCTTTATTAAACAGGCCCAGCAGATCATCGCAGGATTCGATGGAGCCCTTTTACAACTTACCATAGGTGACAAAGGCAGTTACATGTATGCCTGCTTTGGCGCACCAACCGCCCATGAAGATGACGCCAGGCGGGCGGTTAACGCCGCGCTGGCGCTGCGCGAGCTGCCCCAAAAATTGGCATTCCTCCAACCGGTCCAGATTGGCATCAGCCAGGGGGTACTGAGAGCAGGCGCTTATGGCGGAGCAACCCGCCGGACTTATGGCGCGCTGGGTGATGAAGTTAACCTGGCCGCCCGCTTGATGTCGCTTGCTGAGCCCGGTGAAATCCTGGTATCATCCCGAATTCGCACTCTCCTGGATGACCAGTTTATCCTAGAATCACATTTCACCGTCACGGTTAAAGGAAAGCAAGCGCTGGTAAGCGTCTCCCGGGTCAAAGGAGTTGCTCGCCGCCGGGCTACCAGGCTGCTTGAGCCTGAGTACCGGTTGCCAATGATCGGGCGCCAGGAAGAGTTAAATCTGGTTACAGGTAAACTTGAGCTTGTCCGGCAGGGCAAAGGTCAAATTATCGGTATCACCGCCGAAGCCGGGCTGGGTAAATCGCGCCTGGTGGCGGAAGTGCTGCGCCAGGCCCAGTCCGGGCAAATAGCCTGTTATGGGGGAGCCTGCGAAGCCACAGGCACCAGTAGCGCTTACCTTGTGTGGAAAGCAATCTGGCAGGCCTTCTTTGAAGTTGACCAGCAGGCCGGCAGGGTTGAACAGGTCCGGCAGTTGGAAAGCAAGCTGGCGCAGTTCGCGCCCCAGCGCTTGCCGGCGCTACCGCTACTTCGACCTTTACTCGATATACCCCTGGAGGATAACGAGTTTACCCGCAACCTGGAGCCTAAAGACCGCTTTAGTGCCCTGGAGGCTTTGCTCGAAGATTTTTTGAAAGCCGCTTCAAGGGCGGAACCTATTCTAATAGTGCTGGAAGATCTCCATTGGATAGATGCCCTCTCCCATGATCTGCTTGTAGCCCTGGGGCGCGCTACGGCGAACTCGGCGGTTTGCTTTGTGCTGGCCTACCGCCCGGTTGACCTGGAGCGGTTACAGGCTCCGCAGATAGAGGCTTTACCGCACTTTAGCCGTATGGAACTGGCAGAACTCGGTCAGGAGGAGGTCGAACAACTGATCAGAGCTAAAGTAACGCAGCTCTTTCCACCGGATAGCTCCGGCGCAGCGCTTAATAAGGCGCTACTTAAAGAACTGACTACCCGAGGCCAGGGCAATCCTTTCTTTCTGGAGGAACTGCTTAACTACCTGCACGACCGGGATATCAGCCCCTATGACAAAAAGCCCTTGAAGGCGCTAGAACTACCCTCCAGTTTACACAGCCTTATCCTGAGCCGGATTGACCGGTTAAGCGAAGCCCAGAAAGTAATCCTGAAGGTGGCGAGCATTATAGGCCGGCTATTCCCTTTCGCCTGGTTACAGGGTTACTACCCCGTGCTTGGACCGGACCAGGCGGTCAAGGCTGATTTGAATACTCTGGCCCGGCTTGATATTACTCCCCTGGATACCCCGGAACCGGAACTGGCCTACCTCTTCAAACACTTTGTGACCCAGGAAGTACCTTACGAAAGTATGCCCTACGCCACTCGCGCCCAGTTACACCAGCAACTGGCCGCCTATCTCGAAGATCATGGTTACGCACTCTCCTATGACTTACTGGCCTTTCACTACGGCCGGAGCGAGAACCGGGCCAAGCAGATCGAATATTTCCAGAAAGCGGCGGATGCGGCCAGAGAAGCTTATGCTAACGAAACTGCCCTTGATTACTATGAGCGCTTAGTGCCTTTGTTGAGCGAGCGGGTTGACCAGATTGATGCTTACCTTAAATATGCAAGTGTGCTGGTATTGCTGGGGCGCAACGATGAGCTGGAAGAAAAACTCCAACTGGCCCTGGAACTGGCAGCCGGCGATACGTGGCGGCAGGCCCAGATTCAGCAACTGTTTGGCGTCCTCTATCGCAGGCGCGGTGAGTATACCACAGCCATAGACTGGTTTGAGCAGGCCCGGGTGGGCTGGGAAAGCAGCGGCGATAAAAAGGGCCTGGCCCAGTTATTTAGCGATATGGGCCAGTTGTTCTTTCAGAAAGGCGATTTTGAGAAGGCCCGGGAGACCCTGGAAGAGGGTCTGGCCCTGGCGCGGCAGATAGGCGAGAAAGGGCTAACGGCTGAGATGCTCAAAATTTCGGGTAATATTGCCGCCTATAAGGGGGATTATCAGGCCGCTCGAAAGCTCTATAACGAGAGTCTTCCGCTTAAAAGCGAGATAGGTGATAAGCGCGGTCTGAACAGTCTGTTTAATAATCTGGGAAACGTAGCCTTTAGCGAGGGTGATTTTCAAACAGCCAGCGAATGGTACGCACAGAGCCTGGCCCTGGCACGGCAGATAGGCGATAAGACTAACATTCCTATCACTCTAAGTAATCTGGGTCTGGTGCACAAACATCAGGGTAACTATACCCTGGCGCGAGCGCTTATGGAAGAAGGCTTGCTTATGCGGCGGGAAATGGGTGAAAAATGGAGTGTCGCTGAATCGGTGCGCATTCTGGGAACGGTAGCCTTATACGCGGGTGAACTGGTTGAAGCCGGAAAACGCTTTGAGGAAGCCCTGACCTTGAGCCGGGAAACAGGTGATAAAACTAGTATTACTCAGGCGCTTCACTCATTAGGCAATGTAATTTTGCTTCAGGGTGACTTAAACCGCGCTCACCAGTTGCTGGATGAAAGCATGGTACTGGCCCGCGAGATAAATGATCCGCGCAGTCTCTCGCAGGTTCTCCATCTGCTGGGAGAACTGGCTTTCCAGCAGGGCGATTATAGCCGCGCGCGGGCTTTACTTTGCGAAAGCCTGACCATTCGCCGGGAAATCGGTATGAAAGCCGGAATGGTGGATACGCTAATAATGCTGGCGGCGGTGATCTATCAGGAAGCGCGCTACAGCGTTGCTGTGCAACTCGCCGCTGCCGCTGAAAGTGTAAGCCTCTCGATTAATTTTAAGTCTGACCTGGCGATTGAGCGAATATACCAGGAAACAATGGCCGAGGCAAAAAAGACCCTGGGCGAAGAGGCTTATCAGGCTGCTTTTGAAAGCGGACAAAAGATGGCGCTGGAGGAAGCTTACCAACTGGCCGTCGGAGAATAGAACCCTCTGGCGAAGGTGCGGCTCTTTTAAAGTCACCTTAGTGTGACTTCAATCACTTTAGAATTACTGGATTTGAAACGCTTTTGAAGCGGTGGCTCCTTATACTTGAGACATAAACTACAACTTACGTCAAAACTGGAAATTATTCGTTAGATGTTACTCAAAGTAAAAGGAGAAAATCTCATGTTGAGAAGTAACCGCTTCAGGCGTCTTAATTCCGGCCTGTTAGCGCTCCTGTTAACCTTTAGCCTGCTGGTATGCTTCAGCACTACGGCCAGCGCCAGCCCAGATACTGTAATTGATACTTTCTCCCAGTACAATCAGAGTAGTATCGGTGTTAGCACCCGCACAGAGGGTTTCGTGGGGCAGATTATTACAGTCCCTGCCGGTGACAGCGCCTTGCATAGTTTCACAGTTGCTGTCCCCTTGCCGTCAGGAGTTTCACTCCTCGGCCGAATTTATCCCTGGGGCGATACCAGACCGAGCGGCCAGTCCGTGTGGGAAGAGATGGCTACAGTTTCAAGCACTTTTTTTACTCAAAATGGGTCTCACAAATATTACCTGATTACCTTTGACACGGGCAATTTGAAACTGAACGCTGGCGCTAAATATATCTTTGTAGTTAAGCTCGGTGGCTTCAACGGCACTCTTGCCGCTGCTAACAATGTTTACAATGGAGGATATGCGGCTTCAATAGCCACGTTAGACCCGGCTGAAATAGTTAACAATCAATGGTACAACTACCCAAATTTTGATATTGCTTTCAAGGCGGTTTTTGTAGCGCCTCCTGCCACACTGCCTACCCCACTACCCACCGAATTTAATGTCCTCTCTTTAGGTGGGTTAAACATGACCTCCAGCGAAGTACAGGGTCAGCTTGGGGCAGGGGGCAACAGCACTTTCAACGGCACCAACCTGGGTACTACCAACCCCCAAGCCGATGCCGTCTTGGTCCAGGGCAACGCCGCTTTCAATAACTGGGGTAACCAGGTCAACGGCAACGTGGTTTATAGCGGCAGCCTCAGCCCAGCCTATCTCACCTTTGCCAGGGGTGGGTTGGTCCAGAAAAGTAGCGTGCTACCCATCGCCGCTCTTACCTCCTATGCTCAAACAGCCTCGGATGCCTGGGCCGCGCTCACCCCTAACGGCACCACCGATGTCAAACCCTGGGGCCAGATTATCCTCAAAGGTACGGACATCACCCGGAATGTTTTCGTAGTGGACGGGGCGCAACTTTCGGTCACCAACAGCCTGGTTATTGATGCTCCCGCCTCCTCTGAAGTCATTGTGAACGTGACCGGCAACACTACCCGGATGCAGTATATGGGGGTGCAGCTAATCGGGGTCAACCCGGCCAAACTGGTTTACAATATCCGCTCGACCACCACTTTCAGCGTCAACGGAGTGGGCTTGCAGGGGTTGGTCTGGGCGGCCTTGGCCGATGTTAACTTCACGAATGCTCAGCTAAAGGGGACACTGGTGGGCAAGAGCGTCACGGACACCAATGGGCGTTTCGAGAGCCTGCCCTACCAGGGCACCCTCCCTGCTCTTAACTAAACAGGATCACAGGGTAACAATTCGTACTAATATTAGCAAAATTCCGGTTCAAGCTAGAGAAGTGTTTCTTTCAAACTACAAAACCACTCGCCTCAATTATTAAAAACCCTGGCGAGTGGTTTTCAGAAGGCCCTGGCAGAAACAAAGTCTCAAGTCTGCTATAACTGCTGGTTATCTATCACCTGATTTGGCTAATTCAGTACTAAAAGCAGATTTAGTAAGGTAGTTCGTAATCTCTCAACCCTAATATAATTTAGCGGGCGCAAACTCATTTCTTTGGCAAAAGAGTACTTTGCAATTGTGAATATAGTTAATTACTTTTATTTAGACTTTCAATATTTCTGCCGGATAAATATTGATACAGTCATATTGAGACTATGTAGTAAGGCCTGGTTCACTAAAGGAGTCAGGTGACTCCAAGTCCCTTTCAAAATAATAACTAAAGATTAAATTACCATATTTTAAGAGTGGTTCAGGACAAGCGGTTTTTTCAGCTAACCCAGCCTGTATTTCCGCTTGCTTTAATTGCCACCTACTTCTGTTAAGGAGCAGCCCTTATGTATAAATGGAAGTTTCAGCGCTTAAATGGTCACGAAGTGTTTGATCCTAAATTTCTGGCAGAGTTATGCGACACTTTTAATGACGGCTTTGGTGGTCTACAGGACTGTTCGGTCGAAGTACTAGCGGAGCGCT
>DATAKM010000155.1:0-40610 GCA_036261665.1 Chloroflexia bacterium | reverse complement strand
ATTCCAGCGCCAGTTGATCGACTTCATACGGATAGCGCCGATTCACGTGGGCGGCATTACCGAAGCGCGTAAAATCTGCGTACTGGCCGAAGCTTACGCCGTGCGCAGCGCCTTTCACGGTGCCATGGACATTGGCCCCATCGGGCAGGCAGCAGCGGTACACCTGGATAAAGCTATTCCTAACTTTGGTATCCAGGAGTGGATAGGCTTTCCGGACCAGGTACGCGAGGTAATTACAGGCGGTTGCAGAGTGGAGAACGGCTATACCAACCCGCCAGAAGCGCCGGGATTGGGTGTCGATATTAATGAAGAAGCTGCCCGTAAATATCCCTACCGGAGAGCCTACATGCCTACCGTCCGCCGGGTAGACGGTACCATGCACGTATATTAATTGATTATTAGCCCTACAAAATTAATGCCGCTGGGAGCAAAGGAGAGTTAAGGATAATGACAGGTGTACCTGTAGAGGCCAGCGCGACCTCATACCAGGCCGTTTTTGAGTCGGCCTTGAAAACGATTACGTATACTATCTCCCTGATGGGGGAGCAACAGCCAAATTTAGGCCAACCCGATTTGACTTATTCTCGTTGCCGAGAGATGGAGCGACCCACGTCAAAGCAGGCTTGTGCGATAACATGCTGCCTTACGGCGACTACTTTTATCTGGAAGCTTTGTTGCGGGCGCTGGGTCACAAGAATTTTGGCTGGTAGTTCTCAGTTTTAAGTCCTACCACCACCAGAATAATCTTCGTTTTTCAGAAAGGATTATACCTCTCAGCAAATTCTGATAGTTGTGGGGCAGGACCGGCTGTAGCGTTTCTCAGAATGTATATCAGGAGTACTGCCCTTTGATTGAGAGAATTTCGCGTCCTAAGAGTCCCAGTTCCACTTCGTAAGGCGTCCCCGCGGCCTCTGGATGATACTCGAAGCGCGCTCTCTCGAAATATTGCACCCGGTAGGTTTTACCATCAGTAGCGGAAACTTCTTCCACTTCCTCGCTCAAAGGCAGCCCGAAGCGCTGCAAACCGCCGTGTGACTGCCAGTAACTTTCGAAACGGCCTCCCAGGTTATGCCCTGTTTCCTTAAAGTACAGGTTGCCCGGCGCAGGACCAGCAGTCGAAAAAGTTCGTCCCTGGCTGGCCAGCCACTCATCGGTTAATAAACCAAGCATTACAATTCGCTTCAGTTGCTCACCGCGTGGTAGCCCGGCGTAATCAGGAGCGCTGGCGGCTTCAGGATGGTACTCCATGCGCACCCGCTCGAAATACTGCACCAGATAGCCTCCTTCCAGGCGCACCCCGCTGATCGGATAGCCAAAACTATCCAGCCCGCCCATCCGGTTCCAGTACTCTTTAAACGGAGTCGGCACGGCAAAACCGGTCTGGGGGAAATACTGCGGGTAGAGATTAGGGTCTACAGGCCGTACCGTAAGCACCGGATCTGGGTCACTCGTGGGGGTAGCCGCTAGCGTCAGAGAACTGGCCGGGTAGGCCTGTTTAAAAACCAGGGCCGCCGGTTTGAGAGTGCCGTCCAGCCGTACCAGCCCGAAGAATTGCTGGTAAATATCCGGCTTGAGATTCAAGACGCTGCTGGGTGTAAAATCCCAGAGGGTCCAGGCCAGGCCGCCGCTTAAATTCTGCTGGCTGATGAAATCCAGGCTGCGCTGGTAATGCTCGGCCTGCTGAGTCTCACTGTAATCGGCGGTCAGCTCGCCCGGCCCGCTCGGCCAGCCAAATTCCTCGAGAATGGTGGGTAAATTGTTCCCTCCCGACGTTCTTACCTCGGACAGTTGCCGCTCCAGGACATCCGGATTATAGGCGTGCAGTGACACCACATCACTTAAAGCCAGCGCATCTACTCCATCTGGCCCACTGAAACTTAGATTAGTCCAGTTACCAAAGCCTACCGTCACAAAATGGTTCGAGTCAGACTGGCGCAGATGCAAAGCCACCCGCTTGAGCCAGTCTAGAACCTGGCCCTGGTATCCGGCCTGCCATAGATTATAGTTATCCGGCTCGTTGTGCAGATCCCAGCCCAGCACGCGCCGGTCATCCTTATAGCGCGCCAGCAGGCTATCCAGGTAACGCCAGTTAGCGGCTTCTTCTGTGGTACCGGCCAGCGGGAAATCCCCGTAGAAATCGTACAGGGTTACCAGCACCCGCATACCACGCGCTGAGGCAAGCGCCAGCAACTGGTCCATTTCATCCAGCATTTCCGGCCTGGGAGTGCCGTCACTTTGGGTCCACTCGTAGCCGCTACCGTAAGGAACCAGTATTCTGAGAACGTTAGCGCCCAGACCCGCGGCTTTATCCAGGTCAGCAGCGACCTGTGGTCCGTTCCAGTGCTGCCAGAAAGCTCCCCAGGGAGCCAAATGCTGGTAAAAGTTGAAGCCTTTTAACTTTACCGGTTGTCCATTCAGGGTCAGCCGGTCCCCGCTGACCTGTACAAAGCCTGCTCCGGGGGTGGTTAGAGGATCAAGTCCCGGAGCGGCCAGGGGCGTAGCAGCGGGGGTAGCCAGATTCAGGTTCCAGACCTGTAAGGTTCCGTCCTGAGTGGCGGAGGCCAGCCGGGAAGTGCCCTGGGGAGCAAAACTCAAACCCAGCGGGGTGAGGCTTTGACCCATTATAGTAAGATAAGTCCGGCTATCAGCCGCACGCCATACCGTTACAGCCCCATCATCAGTGCTCGTTGCGAGGGTCTGGCCGTCCGGAGAAAGCGCCAGGGCCTCTACCGGCAGTGGAAGCTGGACCGCCGCTTTAGCGGTACCCTGAAGTATATTCCACCATCTGACGCTACCATCGCCCCCAGCGCTGGCAAAATTGGCCCCACTGCGGTCAAAGGCCACCGACTTGACATAACCGCGATGCCCCGCTATCTGCCTGATCGAAGTTAAATCCGGGCTATTCCAGAGCGTCAACTTCCCGCTATCGTCTCCGCTCACCAGAAAATTGCCGGTTGGAGAAAAGGCCAGGGTTCGAATTACCCGTGAGCTCGAAGGTGTAGCTGCCGCCAGCCTGAGACTCTTCCCATCCCAGCGCCAGAGATGCACTTGCCCGCTGCGTCCGGCAGTCGCAATGAATTGTCCGTCCGGGGAAAAAGCCAGAGCCAGAATAGCTCCCTCCCCGGTAACGATCCGGGCAAACGGAATAGACTGGTCAGGGGCAGGCCACTGCCACACACGCAAAATCCCATCATCTCCACCTGCTGCCAGCCAGTGTCCGTCCGGAGAGAAAGCACTAGCCCGAACCGCTTCTGCCTGGTTATCCTGCTGATCGGTTGCAGGTTCCGGCCTGATGGTTCGGTTAAGTTGTCCACTAGAAGCCTGCCAGACCGTTAGTTGACCCTGATTGGTGCCACTGACTACAAAGTTTCCATCGGGTGACCAGCTTGTAGTGGTCAGCGATGCCAGGTTGCCGGCCACTATTCCACGACTCGCGCCGCTCTGGCTATCCCACAACCGCACGCTCCAGTCATCCGAACCGCTAACCAGCAGGTTGTTCGGACCAAAAGCTACCGCGCGCACCGCAGCCTGGTGTCCGCTTAAATTGAGACGGTTTTGCCAGCGTGGGGTGCCATCGGGCGCGCTGTTGATACTCCAGAGCTTTACGCTATTGTCCCCACCCCCGCTGGCAAGAGCGCTACTATCGGCTGAAAAGGCCAGCGAAAGCAGCGCAGCAGTGCGGTCTGTCGCCTGAAAATGAATATTCAGACTGCCATTCGAGCTGTCCCAGAGCGTAATACCTCCGCTATCATCGCCTGCCGCCAGCCAGTGGCCATCGGACGACCAGGCCAGAGAGCGCAAAGCACTTCCCGGCCCGCTGCGTTGCTCGGCCACCTGGCTGTTCGCGCCTGCTACATTAATCATGGTTAGCTGGCCGCTGGTAGAAACAAAAGCCAGACGATTACTGCTGGGAGACCAGCGAATATCGTTGATGCCAAAGTGGCCGTTGTCGAAAGTATAAACTAGCTGATAGGTAGTTAAATCCCACAGGCGAAGATTGTTATCACTACCCCCGCTGGCCAGAAAGCGGCCATCAGGCGAAAAAGCCACCGCCCGTACAGCTCCTTGCTGCCCGGCTAATTTAAGAGGAGCGCTGCCGCACTTTAAATTCCAGATCTTAAGCCCACCGTTGACATCGCCTGTAGCTAACCACTGGCTGTCGGACGACCAGGCCACCGCCACCAGAGGGTCGGGAAAGTTGTAAAAAGTGCAGAGACTCGTTGACTGAAGGGTTGCACTCTGCCCGGAAAGTTGCCAGATTTTGAGAAGAGTATCGGCTCCGGCAGTTGCCAGGTATCTACCATCAGGGGAGACTGCCAGGTCGTTGACCGGGGCAGTATGAGCGCTCCCGGTAGTGCCGGTGCTTGCAAGGATATAAGTGCTGCCAGGCGCTTTTGGGGCCTCTGCTTTTATCTCAACAGGGCTGAAAAGAGCTAAGAAGAGAGCCAAACAGAAACCGGCCAGGAAAAGTACAGTCTTTAACTTAACTGGAGCGAGCCGGATAAGCGGAGGAGCGAACATCAAGAAACCTTTCCAGATCAATATTTGTGTGATTTACTCGCTAAATTCAGGGTCAGAATATTTTAAGCCTGCAAGGAATCCGCTTCCAGTTCATACCGGTATGAGAGCTTGAAAGAGGCTTGAGCTAACCGGGTTAGTAAATACCGGAGCCGTTACAATCAGGCAAACAGGATTCAAAGTATAGCTGTAAATCCCCGCTCCTGATAGACCCTTTTTTGAGCGGTTCTAAGTAGGCCCTGCAATTAGGCCTCAAGTCATACTGACAAGATTCAGGCGGATAGAGCTCTGCTCACATGTTTTGTTACCGAAAGCGGGAAGAGTAGAAAGAGGATTGTGCTTGATTTTCCCTTTACGAAACATTCATCACAATAGACTGGTAGATTGAGTCAGGGTCGAAAAGCACATTAGAGGTTCCAGAATACAAAATTTGGAAGGTTATGAGTATTACTGGTAGACTTTGTAAAGTCCATACATTGTCCTCGATTTAATAGTAGTGATAATAAACCTTATCACTACTATTATTCTTATATGTTACTTAAGCCCCAGTATAAGGATGAATTACTTTTACGAGTGTCGAAACATCTTTCTGGCTACCTGACCGACCAATCCAGGGCAGTCACCTGGGGAATAGAAAGCAACTCTTTGCCGGTAGCAGCCTCAATTATTTTAAGGTATGATTCATTGTTGCCGGTAGATATTACTGCCGCCAGTTTCATACCGCTGCGGGACCAAACCACATTATAAGGGTTAGCTCCTTTGAAAAAGAGTTTACCGGCCAGCGGACTGCTTTGACCGGGTGTGCTTACAAAGAAAATACTATCTCCTGCGATAGCCACAGTCTTACCATCCGGAGAAATTGAACCACCTGAATAGTAGCGAGGTGTACTGTTAGCATGCTGACCGTTAGTGAGGGCTTTTGCATCAATGCCGTCTCCATCGGCCGCTCCATAGTAAAGAGTAAAGCTACTCGTTTCGTCACTGGCGTTGGGATCATCAGCGGTTTCCCAGACCGCGTACTTGCCATCCCGAGACCAGTTATAAATAAACTTAAGATCCCCTTGTTTATTTGCAAAGTCGCTGAGCTTTTTAGTTTTTAATGCACACCGGTTAAGCAAATGCACATTGATCGAATCCTGACTAACCACTATTAACTGGCTATCCGGTGACCAGTCCTGAAGCGAGAATAAGTAATGACCGCTTAGCTGGCAATATTTTTGTAAGTTGCTCCCGTCCAGCGCCACTGTTTCAATCCAGCTCGCCGGTGAGGTCGGGTCAGTAGTAGATTCCGGCACACTGATAAAGGCGACTGTTTTAGCATCGGGTGAAAATAGCGGACTGGAACCCTCTGCGACTTTAGTCTTATGGCTACCGTCGCTATCCGCCAGGTAAATCTGATTATCACTGGTGGCATAGATGATTTGCCCCTCCGAGTGGGATGCTGGCGTAGTTGAAATACTGGCCGCAGCCGTAGGTGTAGTCTGGCCGGTGCCTTCAGTCTGGTAAAGGCCGGTGCCGTATAAGATAAGAAGAGCGTTTTGATGTCTGGCAAATTGCTGCCGGTAATAGGTTAGCGCCTTATCACTCAGTTGTAGCTTCGAAAAAGTTTTTTGCAAGCTATCAGGCTGCTCATAAATGACCTCTACATCCGGCTGGTTGGCGTGTATGTAGTCACTTTCAAGCCCATCCGGCGGGTTGCTTTCGTTAATCAGCTTATAGCCAGACTGAACCATAGTTCCATCTATCAGTTTATAAAGGTCTTCAAAAGGAGTATCTGCGTAAAGTAAAAGGAGATCAAAATCCTGTACACCAGGCTTTTTGGAGGGGGTAAGCCTGGCTTTAAGTTCATTTTCAGCTTTAACCTCACTTACACCTTTTAACTTTGAAAGAAAATTATTCCTGAAAGCGCTGCTGCCAGTCACAGCATTAACAGCGGTAGCCTGGGCGAGAGTACCGGCGGATTGGATCGAAGTAGTATCAGTCACGGCGACACCAGTAGATACTTGCTGAGTTGGGGGAGTAGCGACGGTAATCACGGGTGACGAGGTAGTAGCGGGGGCGGTAGTGGCCGCAGCAGTTGTAGTGGCCACAATAGTTGTAACGGGCAAAGCAGCGGGCGCCGTATTTGGGGACTGGTCTCCACAGGCAACCAGTAACAACATAAGCGGCCCTGATAACCCTGCGGCCCAATTTAGGTATTTTCTCATAGAGTAGGACTGTTTCCTTTCTGCTTTAGGATGTAAAGGCTAAAACGTTGTATAAGAATAATGAGACGAGATGAGAAACCTGTAAACGGATTACTTAAACCTGAAATATAGCCTGGTGATGGCATATACCACCTTTCAAAGGTAACAGATTAAGATTAATTTTTACCTTACAATCGGAAAAGCGAACAAATGTTAAATTTTAAAGTTACATAATTCTTGTAGCGAAACCTCGCTGCATTACGCGGCGCGGGGAAAGGGGTATAGACTCACTCAGCATGATACTTTCTGAATCCGAATAAACCTATAAATAGAGTTATGTTAAGTAAGCAGAGTAGCACTATATATTTTTATTTTAGTCACCCGATTGCGAGCAGAGCCGCTTTCTGGACTTCTGCCAGAATCAACCGGGTTTCCGCTTCAAGTCAACCGCGCAACAGTGCATGTAAAGAGTTAGCCATCAGAATTATCTATAAGAAGGATGTAACCAAAGAAGCACAGGGTTACATTAGCAGAGAACCTGAATGTATCCTTGGAATACTTACTGATACAAGTAAGGTTACTCCCCAGGGTTGTACAGCAGATTACAAAATAAATGAACCAATTAAGAATAACCACAATACTTAAAATAGCCGGTGGCATCTTGAGGGGTGATTAGTGCAAGGCCTTGCCCACTCGCCGTTTCTAAAGCCTCTCGGCTGCGGGCGCCCACTCGCCGTAAATACTGCTTGAGCTTAGAAAAGGCTAACTCGATGGGCGATAAATCGGCCGAATAAGCTGGTAGAAAGAGCACTTGAGAGCCTTTAGCCGTGATTAACTGATTGACTTTGGCACTTTTATGCTCACTCAAATTGTCCATTATCACAACCTGTCCCTCTAACAGGTGCTGTTCAGTACCTTTTCAAGGTAAGTTTCGAAAACTGCGCGGTCGGTCGCACCCTCAATCACCATCGCAGTCTGGGGCCTCAAACCATCTTGAACGTTCAAGGTACACAGCAAGGTTAAGTTCTTACCTCGATTGAGCGGGACATGACCTACGACCCGCTCTGCTCGCGGCGCCCAATCATAAAGATTCGATTCTTAAAGTTCGTGTATCTGGTAATAATAATTCGACAGGTCTAATTTTCTCCTTGTTTTAGCCCTGAGCGGGCTATTAATTACTATTTATACTTAAAATATGGGTTCTTGTTACCCTTGTACTAAAAATGCGTATGAGCCAAAAATATGAACCCCCAACTTTTTTGCTTTTGCTCCTGGGAAAGGGTGAAGGTGTTTTGTCCTACTGAAATTAATTGGTTTGACTTATTTCAGTATAGCTTATTTTGCCCTATTTATTTCGGCTGGCCCCTGGAAAAGAATGCTCTCCCGAAAAAGCAAAAGTATCAAGTGCAAATAGCCTATCTTTATCTTTATCTGAGTTCTTAAGAAGCTCAATCCTTGATAATAATAATTCTTTCAATTTCCTGGGCATAGCCTCAATTGAATTAACAATGTTAGGATATTCAGCTAATGTCCTACTAACCTCCCACGCGCCATCCTGCAATTGGGGAGAAAAAACATTAGCGGTTTTAGTCACTGTCCAGCCTGCTTCTTTAGCCACCCGCAGCAAATCAAAGGGTGTAAATAATGTGCGTACATTTGATAGACTGTTTTCTTGAAAACATTCACATTCTGCCTGTATCATAACCGCTATACAATGTAAAACCTGTTCAGGCAAGCGTGGTGTAATATTCCATTCCGCCAAACAAAGCCGGTCTGCAAGTTGTCTAGCTTTACCCAGGGTTGACCCAAGTATATTTTCGTTATTAAAGTACCAAGCACAGTGAGACAATACCACAATATCAAAATGAGGCATTGCCAAAGAAACTTCATCGGAAAGAAAATCGGTTTCAAAATCTATTTTAATATGAGAGGCTACTGCGGATTTCATTAGTTTATCGCGGGCCTGACCAAGCGTAAAGGGAGTACCATAACTTTCAGGGGCAGTATCTATGCCTTGCACAAAACCGTTATCGCCCACAATATAAGCAAGCGCAGCGGTTGTATCGCCTTGCCCGCACCCGATTTCAAGTATCTTTGCACCTTTTGGTATGTCCCAGAATGATATAAGCTTTAAGCGCTCTTCGGTTTGTATTTGTTGTATCTGTCGCTCTACTCCACTAACTCCCATGATATTTAATATCTCGTTTATCTCACTCACATTTCCCTCGTAGTATCTGTAATGCCTTTTGCTTTTGAGTTCAAACGATTAACTACCCAAAATAATACTTCATATCATTTGTTACCAGTTATAGTTGAGAAGCTGTCGAAAGGCGTGGGGATGAGGCTGGTCTTTAAGCGCACTCAAAATCTGCCTGGCACATTCCAGTGGGTCTGACCTGGAAGTATCCACCTCCAGGTCATAAATATCAAGCGGGTGGGCACGCTTAAATTGAGCTTTAGCCATACCAATTGTACGATCCCCCCGTTCCCTTTCACGCTGTTCGGCTACTTCCAGGGGACATTTCACTCCAATAAACCAGACCTCAAAATCGGCCAGCATCCTTACGCGGTTTTCGAGG
Organism: Chloroflexia bacterium; assembly: GCA_036261665.1. GTDB lineage: Bacteria > Chloroflexota > Chloroflexia > Chloroheliales > Chloroheliaceae > 54-19. Next base: position 31,327 of record DATAKM010000155.1, on the reverse strand, counting down.
GTCTGGGATGAGAGAATTACATCATCCACCAGCACATTATTACCGCTCGCGGCAAGGGCTACCACCGTATGTAGCATTGCCTGGTCTATCTGGTGGGCTACCGGGCCACCCACGATATGCGCTCCGGCTTCATCCCTTACCACCACAAAGCCGGCCGGCTCACAGTTCCAGTAGCGTTCCTGCACCATCTCGATAAAAAGGTCAATGCCGATACTAAAATAGGGCTGGGTGAGCCGGGGATGGAGTTCTTTAATAATACTGCTTTTGCCGGCACTGGAAATGCCATTCAGGTAAATAATCTGACCTCTTTGAACCACTGTTATGTTCCCCTTTGAAAAGTTATATTATTGGCGAATTTGTTAACTGTTTGTAACCTGGAGCTGTTTACGAGGAGAAACCAATCCCTACTTTTATGAGCAATAGAAAAAACTCTACCAGCTTTGAACCAACAAACACGCCTTGTTGTGAACAGTAAGAGGTACTGCCGTTAATGTTCTGCACCCTACGGGGTATGTGAGGTATACGATCTTTCCGAAGATGCACCTTTAGTATTTAATTTAATCAAATTCAATCGCTTTGAGAAATTGTGCTAACTTAGTGACCGTGGCGGGAGTACCGGTATAGATTTTCACCTTCAAATCCGGGCTGGTTGGCGCTTGCAAAGTTACATGATCAAATTCCAGATGACCCAATCTGGGGTGCTCGAACTGTTTATGGCGGTCCTCTATCTGCTCTACGTCGTGGCGACCCCATAATTCTCGGAATTCGCTGCTGGTTCTCTGTAATTCCTCGATTAACTCTCTAAAACCCGGGTCGCCGGGATAGCGGGCGCTATCTGCTCTAAATTCGGCTACTATTACCTGGGCCACTTTTTCCCAATTGGCTCTCTTAGAGCTAGAAAGGCGCGAGAAATAGCGCCAGAACATATTGCGCGAATAGGGCGAGGGAAATTCGGTGAAGTCAAAGACATACTGAGCTGCCCGGTTCCATAACAGCAAGTCCCAGCGCCTTCCCTCTATATATGCCGGGTTAGGGTCGAGTGCCCGAATTACCTGTTCAAGGGCGGGACTAACTTCTTCCTGGGGAGAGGGTAAATTGGCCGGGGCATGTTGCAGAGCCAACAAAAACAGATGTTGCCGCTCGACACTTGTGAGGCGCAAAGCCTGAGCCAGGCTTTCCAGAACCTGCTCGGAAGGTCGCACCTCGCGCGCCTGTTCCAGTGAGATATACCAGGAGGTTCCAATGTTTGCCAGTTGGGCTACTTCTTCGCGCCGCAATCCGGTGGTTCGGCGGCGAAAACCGGGCGGCAAACCCACTTCTTGTGGGGTAAGGCGTTCACGGCGGGTGCGTAAAAATTCGGCTAACTCCTGACGGCGTTCCATATCTCCCATGTTGCCTGCTAACTCCTTGCTAGCCCGGTGCGTTTACCACCTCACGCTTTATCCTGCTACTCTCAATCCTAGGATAAGCTAACGCTGGTAGCCTTCTGGCAAATATACGATACTACAGTAGTAGTGTAGCACTTAAAGTCAAGCAAGCCTTAAACCATCTAAGGTAGCTGGTGCAAAAACCAGGGGCTGTTTTGCACCAGGCAAAGGAGAAATTTTGAAATGCGGATTATGGTAACGGGGGCTACTGGCAGAGTAGGTAGCCGTTTTGTGCCACGCCTGTTAGAGCGGGGCGATCAGGTGCGGGTAGTGGTGAGGCACCCTGAACAGGCCGATTTTTTAGGCCAATTGGGCGCCGAGGTAGTTAAGGGCGATTTACTTGAGCCTGAAACTTTACCTGCGGCTCTGGATGATGTAGAGGCGGTTGTACATCTGGCGGCTTTCTTTAGAGGTGCTACCCCGGAGCAAGCTCACGCCACCAACCTGGAAGGTACTGTAGCGCTGGCTCAAGCTATCTTAAAGGCCGGTATTTCCCGGTTGGTTTTTGCCAGCACCAATTTAGTTTACGGACCCGGACGGGGGCGTCCTCTTAACGAAGATGACGAACCACGCCCGGTTCAGGCTTATCCAGTCTCCAAATTTGCGGCGGAACAAGCCTTACAAGAGTTGCAGCGTTCGGAGGGGTTAGGTCTAACTATTTTGCGGCTACCCTTTGTCTATGGCGATGGCGACCCGCATTTGGCCGAGCTTTTGCCCATGGTGCGCTCCTGGCCGTTGACCAGGCGGTTTCAAATGGGGCATCATCGCGATGTAGCTCAGGCGCTCATGCTGGCGCTTGAGACGTCCCATACCGAGGGCCGAGTCTACAACGTCGCAGATAGTGAGCCGGTAACAATTGCTGAGATTCGAAAATTGGATGGTGAACCGGTGGACGAGAGCGAGAAAGCTTTTAGCCTGCCTGTACCACCAGACTCCTGGGAAGGCATTGTTGACACTTCTCGCATTCAAAAGGAGCTAGGCTTCCGGCCCATCTATCCCAACTTAAAATCGGCTATTGATGCAAAGGCGCTTTAAGAAAGGAATTTATCCAAAAATAAATCAGATAATCTCTCTGAAAGGTAAAATTGTCGATGATTCTAATAACTGGCGGGCTCGGTTTTATCGGGCTTAATACTGCGCGTGCCCTGCTCGAGTTGGGCGAAGAATGTGTACTAACTCAACATCAGGTGGCCCGCCGTCCTGACTTTATAAAAGCCGCATTAGGCAAGCAGGTTTTTATCGAGCAGGTGGACATTACCGATTTATCCGCCTTGCTCGAAATAGGCAAACGGCACAATATTACACACATTATTCATCTTGGCGGTCCCGGCATCGGAGCGTTGGATCTCTTTGAAAATCTGCGGGTAAGTATGCAAATGTTATTTAATGTTGTCGAAGCCGCAAAAGAGTGGGGAGTAAAGCGGGTAAGTATCGCCAGCGCCATTGGAGTTTATATCGGTATTCAGGATAACCCTTTTCGGGAAGAAGTACCACTACCAATGTCGGCGGTGCATCCAATCCAAACGGTCAAGAAAAGTTCCGAGTTGTTCGCGACTTTTGTGGGTAACCAGACCGGGATTGAAGTCGTGAATATGCGGATTGGGGCAATTTGGGGGCCGCTGGGGCGGGCTCAATCCAGCTTTTTCTTAACGCCCCGGCTGGTACATGCTGCCGTGAAAGGTGAAACGCTTGACTTTTCGCTGCCCCAATTTCCACCTTACGCGGAGGATGGGTTGGACATGTGCTATGTTAAGGATTGCGGAAGGGCGATTGCCCTTCTCCAAACAACCCCGAAGCTGAATTACTCTACTTATAACATCGGTTCGGGATACGCTACCAGCAACAACGAACTGGTTCAGGCCGTCAAAAAGGTTATTCCTGAGATAAAAATCGAGCTGGCTGAAGGCTATGACCCCAGGGGCGCAGGTCAGCGATTATACCTGGATACTACCCGACTTCGCCAGGACACCGGTTTTGAGCCCACTTACACTATCGAAAGTGGAATTGCCGACTACATCGACTGGCTCAGGAAGGGGAATGAACGGTAAAAGGTTATAAACCCAATTTTAAATTAAGTTTAAGCCTGTGGCAGTTACTTAACAGATCCGGATGTTAAAAGTAGTCAGTACAGGTTACGTCGGAAGGGTAGGTGTCAAAGAAGCAGGAAACAAGCCGGAGCAATCCGGTGGAAGCCGCGCCCCTGTAGGGCGCGGAGGATGTCACGGAGCAAGATCATCGTTTGATCAAACAGCGTTATTATCCGATTAGAGGGTTACAACGACTTTGCCGTGGACATGGCGGGTAGCCTGAAACCTGGCGGCATCCCGGATTTGCTCGACCGGATAAGTTGCCGCTATGGGTACTATAATTTTGCCTGCGACCACCAGTTCGGCGACCTTTTCAAGAGTACCCGGGGCAGCATTAGCGCCAGTAACACCCCTGACGCCGGGAACCTGGGCGGCTATGACCGAGATGCGGCTATCCGGCACGCCAAGCTCGCGGGCCGCAGAAACAGTCTCGGTCCCGAAAAGGTCGGTTGCGGCGGTGATACCCTCAGGTGCGAGGACTTTTACGCGTTCGGTCAGGCCTTCACCGTAAGTTACCGGCTCCGCGCCTAAACTGCGTAGAAAATCGAATGAGGATTCGGAACCCGTTCCAATTACCCTGGCACCGGCAAGGCGGGCAAGCTGGACAGCAAAAACTCCTACACCCCCGGAGGCCCCGCCAATCAGGACAGTATCACCCTCGCCAGGCTTGAACACGTCCAGCGCAACTGCCGCCGTACGGGCCGCTATATCCAGGCAAGCGGCAACTTTGTCATCCATACCATCAGGAGTATGATGCACATCATCGTTGTTGGCGCCATTAAGATCAAGGACAATGTGATCGGCCACTGACCTTGAAACCGCCGCCCCATACACCCGGTCACCTGTTTTGAAATTGCTTACTCCTTCCCCGACTTCATCCACGACACCGGCAAAGTCAGTCCCAAACCCTACCGGCAGGGTCAATCCGAACCTGGCAGCTATCTGGTCGCTAGCAGTCATTATCCAGTCCATCGGATTTAACCCGGCCACCGTAACGCACACCCTTATCTGACCGGCCCCGGCATGCGGCTCGTCAACATCGCGAACTTCGAGGTTCTCCAGGCCGCCAAACGACTCCATAATTGCAGCTTTGCTCATAATTCAATTACACTCCTGTTTAAATAGCCAGCCCTCTCCGTGCCGCAGCAGTTTCTCCACTTCATCCTCGCCAATCCAGTAGTGCTTGTCATCGTCAAGCACCGGCAGGAGGACGTAGAGGTGGGCCAGCAGTTCTCACAAGGGGCAGAGGGTCTTGAGAGTAGAGAGTCTTCACCCCATTCTCGATTTGCCTCTTCATAATACAGTTAGAAGCTACCGGTATAATATTAAAGAATACTCTTAGCAAATTACCTGACACTCCAGCGTCCTAAAGTGCTATCCAGGTAATGACCGCTAAAGATAGTTTTCCCATCCCCTCCGTAAGCAATATAAAAATTACCAGGGATAGATTGTACTGCCGTTACCGATAGTTCTTCGCCACTGGCAACACGCCATAGCCTCAGGTAGCCGTTAGGATGAGCAGTAGCGAGCGTCTGGCCGTCCGGGCTAAAGACGACCGATACTGTGCCGGTATTCGTACCCTCTAAGCCCCAACTGGCCCGGGCTTTTTCGCCGTTTACAGTACGGGTATCCACGCTCATAACTTTTAAAGCCTGCCCGCTGGCAATATTCCACAACCGCACAGTCTGGTCGTTGCCGCCGCTGGCAAGTTGGGAACCGTCCGGGCTAAAGGCCAGGCTGCGCACGGGCAAGGTATGTCCGGTCAGGTTCGCCAGCTCGCGCCCGGTTTTTACTTCCCATACTTTTATAGGATAGTAGCTTCTTTCGCTATTACCGCTACCGGCAGCAGCTACTCTTTGCCCATCCGGACTGACCGCCAGGGCGTAAAACTCAAAGAAGTCGGGCGGCAAACCTTTGAAAGTTGCCAGCCGTTTACCGGACGGAATCTCCCATTGCCGCACCGTCCGGTCACTACTGGCGCTAAAAAGGGACTTCCCATCCGGGCTAAAAGCCAGGGCCTCTACCGGCCCGCTATGCCCGCTTATGGTCACAACCTCTTTACCGCTGGCTACTTCCCAGACTTTGACATGATTTTCGTTATAATGTTCATTTCCGCCCGCGGCCGCCACCAGTTTACCATCAGGACTGAAACCGACGCTCTTTAGCTCGGTGTTCTGGTTAGCCTTTAAGACGGTCTGTAATTTACCGTCCGCACTGTTCCAAAGTTTTACCTCACCCCCGTTTGTGGCTGTCGCCACTCTGGCTTTATCCGGGCTAAGCGCAAGAGCCTCTACCTGGGAGTAGTTTTTCTCGATATTAAAATCAATCTGCCCGCTGTCGAGCTTCCAGTTTGTGATACTGTCTCCGCCGGTCAGTAGGGTCTGACCATCCGGCCGGAAGGACATTTGATAGCCAAAGCGCCCCTGGCTCTCCAGCGTCGTTTGCAACTGCCCGCTTGCGACATCCCATAATTGGGTTTGACTGCCCATGAAATCGGCAGAGGCCAGCAGCTTGCCATCAGGACTAAAGACGAGCGAAAAGAGAAAATTACCGGCTACACTGAGGGTATGAAGCTTTTGGCCGGTTGCCATATCTATCAACAACACGCCGGGTTTCGCGTCTCTGCTGGCGGCACGCTGGCTTACTGCCAGGGTTTTACCGTCAGAGCTGAGCGCGATTAAATCGGCAGCCTGTTTTAGCTCCGCGAAAATGGTTCTTACCTGGTTGTTCGCCAGGTCTACCAGACGGAGGCCATCCTCAAACCGAGGGAGATACACCAGAGTTTTACCGTCCGCTGTAACTGAGAAAGAAGTACCTTCGTAAACCTTTAGCGCCTGCCCCAGCGCTACATCCCAGATTACTACCCAGCGGCCAAAAATACCTTCTCCGCTTATTAAGTGTTTGCCATCCGGGGTGAAAGCGAGGGCCTCAATGCTTTCGGTATTATTTTTTGCACCGTCTACCGGCTTAAAGTTCGTGGGTAAGAGGTTGCCGCTACCCGCGTCCCAGAGCTGGATGGTATCATCGGCAAAACCAGCGGCCAGAGTTTTACTATCAGGGCTAAAAGCCAGGCTCATAACCTCGCGATGGCCGGTCTGAATGACCTTCACCAGATTTCCCCGGTTATCCCACAGCCGGATAGTCCTGTCGCTGGCGTTCCCGCCACTGGCAAAAAGTTTCCCATTAGGGCTATAGGTTAACCCGTAAACTTCGCCAGTATGGCCAGGTTCAGCCAGCACACTGTAAATATTGCTTAGAGGAGGTCCCTTGAGCGGTTCCTGACCGGGCGGCGGTAAGGCCGGTAATTCGGGTTCAGGGTCTTTTTCGGCCCGGTTTATTAACTCTTTTTGAACGTCCCGTGCCAGGTAGGGTTCCAGAACATCAAAAGCTCTGGCCGGCGTGTCGCTTTGCAGGACAAAAGTTTTCCCGGCATAGCTCGCGCCCCAGGGAATATTGTCCCGGCCCTGTGAACTACTGTAAATCTTGAGAGGACCACCCGGCGTCTCGAGTGCAATTGAGCGGTAAGGATAATCATCGGTATGGTCAATATGAGGCTCGTATTTGCCTTCTTTTACCGGGGCATTCCCAAGCAGCTTTAGAAATTTTTGCATTTCGGACAGCGGGATGGCTATTTTCCGGCTGGTTTCCAGACCACCGTTATCCCGGCTACCCGCGCCAAAGACCGCCTCGCCTTCAAAGCCGTTATTCAGGCGCTCCAGGGTGTAATGGGCCACCAGCGGCGCAATCATAGACATTCCATCCCAGTCATCTTCAAGCCGCACTTCGTTTACTTCGTCACCCAGCCGGTCAAGGGCCGGGTAAAGCGTGGCAAAGGTTGCCGGGGGAGTTGGCCCGCCAATGCCGTAGCGGGCTTTGTACTGCTCGGCTCCCAGAAGACCGGAAAGCACCTGGTAGGGCGGCTGGTTTTCAGGATGGTACTCAAAACGCGCCCTCTGAAAATACTGTACCCGGTGGATTTTACCGTCGCCCGCCGGAGGAGGGGCGTTTTGTTCCTCAAATTCCTCGGAAATGGGCAGGCCTTGCTGGGCCAGACCACCGTTCTGTTGCCAGTATTCCAGGAACTTTCCGCAAGCCTTGAGCCGGGTTTCGGGGAAGTACTGGCAATCGCCGCTTAATGGTTCAAGGAAAGCCGGCGGGTTATCAGCATACTTTGTGTTATATTGCTCAGTACCCACCAGGCCCAGTAGCACGTTGTACGGCGGTTTATTTTCGCTATGGTACTCAAAGCGGGCTCGCTGAAAGTACTGTACCCGGTGGACCAGCCCATCTCCGGCCGGGGGTGGGGCCTGTTCCTCGTCAAACTCAGCGCTTACCGGAAAACCCTGCCGGGCCAACCCGCCGTTGGCTTTCCAGTACTCATTAAATAGACCGCAAGTTTCGTAGCCGGTTTCCTTGAAGTACTGGCAGTTATTGTCGGCCGCCTGGGCCCGGACCGCTCCGCCAGCCCCGGTCAGAAACAGGCTGGTGATTATGTAAAGTATACCGAGGATGTCCATTCGTGCGTAGAAGTGGTTCTGCTTCACCTCTCGCTTAGCGGTCTTGTTCATCATATAAATATTCTCCATTGCTGGCTACTGCTCAATAGTGACCTGCCAGGTTCTAACCGTACCGTCCAGGTGTCCGCTTGCCAGGATCTGGTTATCCAGATATACCAGCCAGGGAGCGCCTGAATAATCCTGGCTGGAAGTGCGGGAAAGCTCTAGGCCGCTGGCAGCATCCCAGATCAGAATATCCCCGTTATACCCGGCTACTGCGGCATAGCGACCGTCAGGGCTAAGAACCAGATTTTCGCCAGCGGTATTAATGTTAAGCAGCATGGCCCCGTCCGATACGCGCCATGCTTTGCAGGTATAGTACTCACCGCCACTGAAAAGGGTCTTACCGTCCGGCGAGAAAGCCAGCCGTCTGACCGGCTCATCTTTATGTCCCAGGAGCGTCCGCAAACTCTGACCGCTGGCAAGGTCAAATAATTCTACCGGGGCTTTTTCGCCGCCGATACCGGCTTCGCCCGCCGCTGCCAGCGTTTTTCCGTCAGGGCTAAAGGCCAGGGCAAAGGCTGACTGAATATTGGCACTCCTTAAAGTAGCCACTTTTGCGCCCGTACCGGCATCTATCAGATTCACGCCCCGGTCTTCCCCGGCGCAGGCCAGGATTTTACCGTCCGGGCTAAAGGATAAAGCCCAGATAATGCCCTGGTTGCCGGTGAAATTGGCGATTTCCTGGCCGCTCTCGATGTCCCATAACCGGACACTATGCTCTCCACGTGGATAGTAACCATCCCGGATAATTTCATAGCCGCTGCTGCTGGCTAAGGTTTTGCCATCGGGGCTGAAGGCCAGGGTATTAACCGGGGCGCTATGCCCCTGTAGCAGCCTGATTTCCTTGCCGCTGTTCCTGTCCACCAACCGGATGGTGCCGCTGGCGGTACCCAGGGCCAGAAGCGGCCCGCCAGGCTGAGCTGCCACCGAGTAAATTGTGCCTTTGTTCATCCCGAATTGCAGAAGTTCTTTACCGTTAGCCGCATCCCAGGTGCGGATAGTGCCATCTTCGGAGGCGGTAACGACAGTCTTACCATCCGGGCTAAAGGCAGCGGACCACACCGCTTTAGCATGGCCTTTTAGCACCAGCGCTTCCCCTTTGCCATCAAAAGGCCAGATACGAGCGGTATTGTCGCTGCTGGCGCTCAATAAACGGGTGCCGTCCGGGCTAAAACTGAGCGAAAGTATCGTGTCACCGTGACCATTAAAGCCGTTGACCAGCCGGTTGGCGGCCCAGTCCCAGACATAAATCGGGTTATTCCGGCCAGCCTTGTCCGACTCTTCTTTTCCCTCGGCTACCAGGTATTTACCATCCCGGCTAAAAGCAAGCGAGCGGGTGTAACCCTGACCATCCAAAACCGCTACCCGCTGCCCGTTATCTACCTGCCAGACCTGTAAAATACCTCCGCCAGTGGTAGCGATATATTTCCCATCGGGTGAATAACTCATACTTCTAATAGAAATGGAAGATTTTTCCCCGCTATTATCTTTGTTACGAATATCAATTGAGTGCACTTCTTTGGAGGCGGCTAAATCCCAGAATTTTAGCGTGCCGGTGCTATCCTCGCTATAAGCCAGCAGGCGGCTATCCGGGCTGAAAACGAGATTTCCTACCGGAAGATAAGAGTCTCCAGGGAGTTTGACAGCGGCAACCACTTTAACTGCGGCTGTATCCCACACCACAAAGCCTCGTACGGTAGTGGTAGCCAGGTACTTACCATCCGGGCTGAGCGCCATAGTGTAGATACCGGCGGTATCCCTGGTATGATAGTGTGCCAGCTCTTCACCGCTAGCTGCGTTCCAGCGCCGGACAAACCCATCGTTTGCCGCGCTGTAGATACTTTTACCATCGGGCGCATAGATAACTACGGAAAGACGCCGGCTTAAATGGCCCGGTTGCGATCCCGTATTGAGGACGGGCCTCAGCAGGGTAGGCGGGAGAGGCTCCGTAGTCTTATAGCGCCACTGGTAGTAATGCTGGCCGATATTACCCATCTCTACTTTATAAGGGTCGGGATTCGAGGGAGTGTAAGTGAGTGCACGCCGCTCAAAAAGCTGGACCAGTACTTCGCGTACAGACCCGTTAACCTCGGTTTTTACCCAGTAAGGCTCGGTCAGCGGGTAACCAAAAACCAGCAAGGGTTGTACGCCAAAAGGAGGCCCTTCAGTATATTTTGAACCGTCCCATACCTTGCCCCGGCTCTTCTGGTAGTCGGCAAAAATCCGGGCAACGTTATGGCCTGTTACCGGTTCGTAATAAGCCACAGTTTGATTGGCCGGTGGGGTAACCAGGCTGGAAACCTTGCCATCTTTGTCGAGGGACTCTTTAAGAGGTTGCCCGGTAAGGTCGGGGGCTTTATTCTGGCCGGGCGCGAGGGTTGCTACCCTGGCAAAGCTGGTGTAAGTCGGAGCTATAGTGTTTCGTCCGGATTGGTTATCGTCTCCGGCGACCTGGTTAGGAGCAGGAAGGCGCTGCACAAACAGGTTGTCGCCTTCCTGAACCTTGCCCGAAAGTAGTTCCGTTAGCAGCAGGCCCGCCGTCACCCGGCCACCGGGACCGGTGTTTTCGTTAAGTTCCATGCGGCCTTTATCAAAATACTGTACCTGCCGTTCGGTGCCTTCTATATCGAGGTATTCGTAGTGTTCGCGGGTAATAGCCAGCGAAAGCGGTCCCCAGGTGTAGCCTCGCGGCTCAGAGATACCATCGGAAAAGATTTTATCGCTGTACTGCCAGAGTTTTTGAAAATTGGGGTTATCAAATTTTAGTGAATTTGCGGCCTGGATACTACCTGACTGCCCGGCTACAAAGAACAGCACAAGGAACGCTATAAGCGCAAAGCGGAATTTAGAACGAATTTCAGGCATTACTGACCTCTCCATTCTGGCTGAATAAATGACTGGTTGCTGAATACGGCAAACCGCACCGGTGAAAAAAGTAAATAAACCCTGGCCGCTATTGTGGCAGGTCTTGCGAACAACATGTTGTTTTATTGCTGGGAGGAGAGGTTGAATACCCGGTCGCCCTTATAGACGGCTAACCGGTTTAAGCATTCCTACTGCATATAATAAGAACGCTTTCGCATCACTAAAAATTACACCTGTTTCCAGTAAATTTTGAATAAAAATAGTGGTATTTTAGCTTCTGTTCTGCCGATACCTTTAATTCGTTTTTGCAAGGCTTTAGACGATAAAGGTAACTGGTTAAATTATAATCAAAAGGGTAAAATGTGTAAATAGAGAAAATAGTGATTGTTTGAGTGTGAACGGCTAAACCTATTATAGTTTAAACATCCTAAATCTTAAAAAGGAAAAAAGTTATACCTGAAGAGAAACCCGTTCAATTGCACCTGCTAAATTCCTCGCAACCGCTTGCTCAAACCTTTCTGCGACTCCTGGCCGGTAAGACCGTATTTTCCAGCAGCACTCGCAGCACTTCCCGGTCGCTAACGCGCAGGATCGCCCATTCGTGCGCTTCCATTAGTGCTCTGCCCCGGCCTGACCTGCGGGCATACTAGCGAGAGCGCTACCTCACTATTTACCAGTTAGCCAGCAAGCACCTCCCACAACACCGGTACTTCCTACAAAAACTGGCTATTGACAAGTGTTTAGAAGTACTCTATACTAAAGCGCATTAGTAACGCGGTTTAGTATAGAGTAGAAGCATAAACTTTGCTGGAGTTCAGCTTGACCCGAAGTGAAACCACATCATCTGAACCGGTTCGTTGTATAATAGGTTTTCTCTTAAATAGATATTTATAACTATCGAACCGGGAAGATGGAGTAAGGAACTGTGGTCAGGCGTAATGTGACACATCGGGACGTTGCTGAAAAAGCCGGAGTTTCCGCTACAACCGTCTCTTTTGTCCTTAATGGTCGAACTGAGGCAAATATCAGCGAAGAGACCAAGCAGCGTGTTTTGGAAGCAGCCCAGGTGCTTGGCTATGTGCCTAACACAGTAGCCCAGGCACTGGCTCGCGGTCGCACCCAGACCTTTGGCTTGATTTTAGGCGAAGGACATTATGCCCCTTCCTTCGTCTGGGAGGAGTTAGTATCCGGCGTCCTTTCGGTGACCAGGCAGCATAATTTCCGCCTGCTGGTTGATCGAGTAGGGGAGAAAGATCATAAAGACTCGTATTTAAGGCTGGCGCAGACTAAAAGTATTGATGGTTTAATCCTGCCAGAGCCCAGTCTTAATAATATGGGCATTAAATACCTGTCTGATTATAACTTTCCCGTGGTAGTTCTGGGCCATCTACCTGAACCGAAGCTTACAGAGATAGATTTTGACAACATAGGGGGCGCGCGAGCGGTGGTAGACCACCTGTTAGCGCTCGGCCATACCCAAATCGCCTGCCTTACACATATGCATGCTTCCGATAACCTTACCAGCCTGCGCGAACGGTTACAGGGCTATAAGGAGGCTCTTGCCGCCGCTAACCTCCCTTTCAATGAAGACCTGGTACGCTATGGGGTGGATACTGAACAGAGCGGCTATGAGAATATATCGAAGCTTTTAGACGAAGGGCCGGCTTTTAGCGCTGTTTTCGCCTTAAACGATGCCGTGGCTCTGGGGGCTATGGCAGCAATTCAAGAACGGGGTTTAAAAATTCCCCAATCAATTGCGGTAGCCGGTTTTGATGACAACCCATTCGCCGCTTACCTCAGTCCTTCCTTGACTTCCGTCAAACTTCCTTTTGAGGAATTAGGGCGGCTGGCAGGGGAAATGCTGGTAAATTTGATTAATGAGAAAACCGAACCTGGTCTTCAGGTCACGGTGCCAGTCCAGTTAGTTATTCGCAAGTCGACCGGTCCAAAAATTTAGCCAGAGCTAATCTACAGTTATTAAATTATCTAACTACAGGTTCAAATAAACCAGAAAAATAAAATCTGACAAAGTGGCCGTGTATTAACCAGGGTAAACGCTGTTTGTCAGGCTCAGATAGAGGGTGATGCTTATTCAAAAAGCCTTCTATTGATTTGGTTTTGCCTGAATTTATTCAGACTAACCGGTTCTCTTTCAAAATTCGAAACGGTCTTAGTTCTTTCTCTGCGCCAGTTCACCGATTAAATAAATTGTCTGGTAATCCCTCAAAGAGGGGTTTCCTTAGTATTGCCCGGGGAGGGTTATTACTTACTGTTTCAAACCTGGACCAGGGCTACTTCTTGTCTCACCAGAGTCGGTGGGATTGACTATTTTTCACCATAATTACCAGGAAGAGACCGGTCAAGGCTACCGCTCGACTTCCAAAGGAGGAAAGGTACAGACTATGAAGTTAACAAAACCGGTAATTCTTCGCCTGACGTCCGTACTGGTAGTGCTGGCGATGTTACTCTCCGCCTGTGGCGAGGCCACCAACACGCCTGGCGCTGCGCCCGGTGCCACCAATGCCGCGGCCACTGGAACCCAATCTACGGCAGCGGCCAGCGGCGCGCCCGTCATCCTCTCCTTGCTAACTGGCGATGACCAGACGGCCAAGGATCAAACTAACGCCCTGGTTAACGCTTACAAGACACTCCATTCGAACGTCACTATCAACATTGAAACGCGACCGGGCGGCACCGATGGCGACAACCAGGTTAAAACCCGCCTCGCCACCGGCGAAATGAACGACATTTTCTTCTACAACTCCGGCTCACTGCTTCAGGCTCTCAAACCGACCCAAACACTGGTTGACCTCTCCAAAGAGCCTTTCATTTCCAACCTCGCCGATGTATTCGTCCCTACCGTATCCCAGAATGGTCAGATTTTTGGGGTTCCGCTTGGTGCCGGTCAGGGTGGGGGCATCCTGTACAACAAGAAGGTCTTCAGCCAGTTAGGATTAAGCGTCCCCAAGACCTGGGCTGAGTTTGAGTCCAACAACGAGAAGATTAAGGCCGCCGGCATCACCCCGGTTCTACAGTCCTATGGCGGCAGCGATACCTGGACTTCCCAGTTATTCGTGCTCGCCGATTATTACAACGTGGCCCAGGCCAACTCTAATTTCGCCACAGACTATACCTCTAACAAGATCAAGTTTGCTAATGATCCGACTGCTATGGAAGGTTTTACCTATTTACAAGAAGGCTTCCAGAAGGGTTGGTATGAGAAGGACTTCGCTACCACCAAATATGATCAGGCTTTGAAGATGCTTGCTGACGGTAAGGGCGCTCAATACCCCATGCTATCCTTTGCCCTTCCGGCCATCCAGGCGAACTCACCCGACAAAATCAACGACATCGGCTTCTTCGGCATCCCCGGCAAAGATGCTTCTAAGAACGGCGCTACGGTCTGGATGCCTGCGGCGGGCTACATCCCCAAAACCAGCAAAAACATCCCGTCAGCCAAAGATTTTCTGGCCTTCGTTGCCTCACCGCAGGGGGTAGATGCCCTCAACGCCAAAGTTCCACCCACCGGTCCTTACGTCATCAAGGGTGCCAAACTGCCCGATAACGTGCTACCGGCAGTCAAGGATATCGCCGCTTACATCGATGCCGGAAAATCCACTCCCGCGCTGGAATTTTTCTCGCCGGTCAAGGGTCCTAACCTGGAGCAACTGTGCGTAGCCGTCGGTTCCGGCCAGATGTCCCCTCAGCAGGCGGCGGCAAACTACGACCAGGATGTGGCAAAACAGGCCAAGCAACTGGGCTTGCCCGGCTGGTAATTACCGCTCTGCCAGAATATTATTGACCAACGTTCGTCCCTTCTCTATGGTGAAAACTGGGGCTAAAATTCCCAGTTTTCACCGGCGGGAGACTTAGAACCTATCCGAAAAATAAAAAAGGAGCTAAAATAAGCGAAAAATCTGCTAACCGAAAGGAGTAACAAGCTAAAAATGACAACTACTGATTTCGGCGTAGACCAAGCTTATCAAATTCCTGACGAACTCTGGCAAGAAATTGAGACCATCTTGCCACCCTTACCTCCAAAAAAGAAAAGTGGACGTCCTAGAATGAGTGACCGTCAAGCCATGACCGCCATCTTCTATCTACTAAAAACAGGTGGTCAATGGAAGTCTTTGCCCCATTCTTTAGGCGCTTCAAGCACCGTTCACGACCGCTACCAGTGGTGGGTGGAACATGACGTATTCTTAAAATTGTGGCAACTGAGTTTAGCTGAGTACGATGCTCAAAGCGGTTTGGACTGGCAATGGCTGGCCGCCGATGGTGCCATGACCAAAGCTCCTCTCGGTCGGGAGCGGGAAAAAAAGTGGCAGGAATCCGACTGACCGCGGTAAGCAGGGGGTCAAACGCAGCCTGTTGGTCGAAGGGCACGGTTTGCCCATCGGTCTTGAAGTAGCCGGAGCTAACCGCCACGATATCAAGCTTATCGAAGCTACTCTTGGCAATATCGTAGTAGAGCGACCAGCACCGAGTGAAACTGAGCCACAAAATCTTTGTCTGGATAAAGGTTACGACTGCGAGCAAGTGCGAGAATTGCTTGCAGAATTGGGTTACAGGGCCCACATCAAAGCCAGGAACGAGGAAGCAAGCGAAATTCGAGTGATACCGGGCTATCGAGCCAGGCGCTGGAAGGTGGAGCGGACGCATAGCTGGCTCAATCGCTTTCGGCGCATCTTGATCCGCTGGGAGAAGAAAGCTTCTAACTATCTGGGAATGCTTCATTTCGCCTGTGCCTTGATTGTTTTTCGTACTTTAGGATTTTTCGGATAGGCTCTAATCATAATAGATGATGCGCAGAGGAGGTGTTATGGACACCCAAAGACAGAGTAAGGCGGGTGTGGGCGTGGTGTCCGCTGAGAGGCATAAGCGCCATAGAACCACCCGGCAACTTTACCCCTACTGGTTTTTTCTACCGGCGGCGGTAGTGTTCACCATCTTCTTCCTGGTGCCCACCGCTTACGCCTTCTACTTCAGCCTGACCCGCTGGACCCTCTTCGATGCCGAATTTATCGGCTTCAGCAACTATACCGATTTCCTGGGCGACCCGCAGCTTTCATCCGGGCTTATTCACACCGTTATCTATGCCGTCATTACCAGCGGCCTCAAGGTGGTTATTTCGTTGCCCCTCGCTTTTCTGCTTACCTCGGCCCTTCACCTCAAAACCCTCTTTCGCTCCATTATCTTCTTTCCGGTGCTGGTCAGCACCGTGGCGGTCGGCATCACCTTCAGCATCCTGATGCAACCTTCGACCGGCCTGATCAATACTGCCCTCAGTTCGCTAGGTCTTTCCGGCCCGGACTGGCTGGGCAATCCTGACCTGGCGCTCTATTCGGTGGCTCTGGTTGATGTATGGAAGGGTCTTGGCTTCGCCACGGTGATTTGTATCGCCGGCATTATGGCGATCCCCACCGACTATTTTGAAGCGGCCAAACTCGAAGGGGGCACCTGGGTAAAATTCCGCTATATCATTATCCCTCTCTCCAGAAATGCTATCTTCTCGGTCATTCTTTTATCTTTTATTGGCGGGCTGCGCTCTTTCGATTTAATCTGGACTATGACCCACGGCGGTCCCGGCTTCGCCTCGGATGTGCTCACTTCGGTGATTTACAAAGAGTATCAGGCCGGCTTCTACGGTTTGTCTACGGCGGGCAATGTAGTACTCTTTATCCTGGTGACCATCATCGTTTATCCGCTACAGCGGTTCTTCAACCGAAGGGAGATTGAGCTATGACCACCCGCAAGCTTTTTAAGACCATCTGGCTGGATGCCATCGCCCTGGTGGTGGTAACCATCTTATTTATTGTGCCCTTCGTCTTCATTGTGTTGATGGCTTCCAAGACGAGCCAGGAAGCCTCGTTATTCCAATTCACCTGGCCGAGCCAGTTTCAACTGTTTGACAATATCCGGGATGTACTTACCTATAGCGACAACCGGATGATCCTGGCGATGTGGAACAGCATCATTTTGACCGTCGGCTCAGTTACCCTGACCGTTCTTTTGGCGGCGCTGGCGGCCTATATAATGCAGCAACGGCAGGGTAGGATAACTTCGATTGCCAGCGCGGTAATGCTGGCGGGGCTTATTATTCCTCCGGCGGTGGTGCCTACCATCTTTCTTTTGCAGCAGCTTGGAATATACAAGACCCTGATTGGACTGATCTTTATCGAGGTAGCCTTCGGTCTGCCTTTCGCGGTGCTGATCTTCCGAGCGTTTGTGGGTTCCATCCCCAGGGAGCTTGATGAAGCGGCCGTCATAGACGGGGCTTCGGCGCTGCGGGTCTTCTTCCAGGTGATTCTGCCCTTATTGCGGTCGGCGATGGTGACAATCATCGTGGTGCAGTCGGTAGCGGTCTACAACGATTTTGCAGGACCCCTCTACTTCTTGCCTGGCTCCCAGAATGTGACCGTACAGTTGACCCTGTTCAGCTTTATCAGCCAGTTCAACTCTCAGTATAACCTGCTCTTTGCCAATGCTGTGGTCATCACTATTCCAGCCCTGATAATGTTTTTGTTCTTCCAAAAGCAGATCGTGGCCGGTATGACTGCCGGTTCAGTCAAAGGTTAGTGAAGGATAGTTTGTGCCTCTGTGATAGAACAAATAGAGGTGGTGATAAAATGGAACAATCAGGTGTTC
The DNA here is from genome assembly GCA_036261665.1 of Chloroflexia bacterium. GTDB lineage: Bacteria > Chloroflexota > Chloroflexia > Chloroheliales > Chloroheliaceae > 54-19. The sequence continues at coordinate 13,741 of DATAKM010000155.1, read as the reverse complement.
CAGGTCAGGAAACGAGAGTGGCCGCAATGGAGTCTGGCACCAGATTTCTTTATCTCCCAGCATTTGACTGTGCAATTACAAAATAAAGGTCATCAACAAGAACTAGATTACCAGGAGTCGCAAATTGCGTAAAATAATCATGGGCTTTAACCCTCTTGAAATAAGCTATCACCCACCTGAAGAGGAGAAGGCAAATGCCTCTAACCGACCCATCTGGATAACACGCGTAAAAGATTTACCAGTACCAGCGGTGCTGGCCTACCGTCTGAAATTTAGAGTGGTGGAGGCGGTTAAGGCTATGATTCACGTTAGCGCCGATGAACGTTATGAGTTATGGCTGGATGGGCAGCGTTTGGGCCGGGGACCGGAACGGAGCAGCCCGGCGGCCTGGTTTTTCGAAACATACGAACTGGCTCTGGCTGCCGGTGACCACGTCCTGGTCGCACGAATATGGCAACTTGGTGATCTGGCTCCAATGGCTCAGGAGAGCGTGGCGCCGGGGTTTTTGCTGGTAGCAGACGAACCTTTCGGCGCGTTACTTTCAACCGGGCGGGCCAGGTGGGAAGTGAAACACTTAGAGGGTTATTCCTTCGCTTCCCCCCGCCAGAATGTATATATGGTGGCGGGTCCCTGCCAGGAAATAAACGGCCTGGTTTATCCGTGGGGAATAGAAAATGGTGATGGGGAAGGTTGGGAACCGGTTGCCAGCCGCTTTGAGCAACATCAATCGGTGACCGGAATTATTGGAGAGCGAATACTTCGACCTGCCACCCTCCCCGCCCAGATTTCCCGAAGTCTTTGCACCGGGAAGATTCGGTTTGCCAGCGACAAAAGCGGTTTTCGTAACCAGGAGACTATTCTGGTTCCAGCCCGCTCATCTCAACCCGAGCTTGTAAGAAGCTGGCAACAACTCCTGGATGAACAGGCGCCGGTAGTAATTCCACCCTATACCAGCCAGCAGATTATAATCGACCTGGAAGAGTATTATTGCGCTTATCCTCGGCTGAAGTGTAGCGGCGGTTCGGGAAGTTTGATTAAGCTCGGCTGGGCGGAAGCGCTCTATCTGGATGCCGAAGCCACCGTTAAAGGACAACGGGATGAGGTGGAAGGACGCTATTTTGCAGCCCTGATGCAAGACCGGATCAAGCCTGATGGTGGAAGTCAGCGGCTTTTTGAAAGTCTTTGGTGGCGAGCCGGGCGCTATATCCAGGTTCTGGTGGAAACTGCCGGAGAGTCCCTCACTATTGAAGATCTCACTTTAGAAGAGACTCGTTACCCACTGGAAATGGAGAGCCGCTTCACGAGTGGTGATAGACGTCTAGACCTGGTAATCCCGGTAGCTTTACGCGGGTTACAGATGTGTGCCCACGAAACCTACATGGACTGCCCTTATTACGAGCAGCTTATGTATGTAGGTGATACCCGCCTGGAAGTCCTGACCACTCTGGTGCTCTCGGGTGACGACCGGCTACCCCGCAAAGCCCTCAGTATGTTCGATATTTCGCGCTTCTCTGGCGGCCGGGGTCTGGTCCAGTCCCGTTTTCCCAGCCGGGAAGTGCAATATATTCCACCTTTTGCCCTGTGGTGGGTGGCCATGGTGAATGATTTTGCCCTCTGGCGCGATGACCCGGTTTTTATCAGGGGCTTACTACCGGGAGTACGCGCTACTCTAAATCATTTTCTGACCCTGATTAATGATGATGGCATACTCGGCATACCTCCAGGCTGGAATTTTGAGGATTGGGCAGTAGACTGGCGCCTGGGTGTCCCGCCGCAGGCCACAACGGCTCCCAGCGGGCTACTCAACTGGCACCTGCTGTATACCTTGAGGTTGGCTGCCGAGCTGGAAGATAAATTTGGTGAAAAGGAACTGGCACAATTCTACCGGCGCAGCCAGGAGGCCCTGGTTGAGCAAGTGGTGAAGATTTTTTGGAATGAAGAAAAAGGACTTTTCGCCGATGATCCGAACCACTATTCTTATTCAGAGCATACGCAGTGTTTGGCCCTGCTCAGCGGAGGGGTAGAAACTGCCGTGGCCAGGAGAGTGGGTCAAGGTTTAGTGACTAATCACGATCTAACTCGGACTACGATTTATTTTAGCCATTATCTGTTTGAAACTTACCGGTTGCTGGGAGAGGAAACAGCCTTCTTTGAGCGGCTGGGGTTGTGGTTTGATTTGCCGGGGCAGGGTTTCAAGACTACTCCCGAGCAGCCGGAGCCATCTCGCTCGGATTGTCATGGTTGGGGAGCGCATCCCCTCTTCCATTATTTTGCGACCATATTAGGCATCCGGCCTCAGACTTACGGTTTTAACCATATAAATATTTCCCCATTCCTGGGGCCACTGAAGCAGGTCAGTGGCTCGTTGGTACATCCCAAAGGCCGGATTGAAGTTAATCTGGAAGTAAAGTCCGGAGGAACCCTAAATGGTACTATAGTTCTTCCCGTAGGAGTAACCGGAACTCTCACTTATGGAAGTGCTATCCAAAATTTAGGTTCCGGCATGAACGAGATATCGGTATCTTCTATCTGGATTTAGTCTGGCTTCCGGTGATAGGGCTGCCTGTTTCATCCGCGATATAACAATCCTGGAGTATATTCAAAGTTAATGGAAAGGTAGTATGGTCGAGGAGAATTTCTTATTCAGAGGGTTGCTGGGGGAGAATTGAAATACAGCGAAAAGCCTGTAAGAAAATCTTTCATCGGGTCGAGTCGTATTTGACCGCGCGGTTTGGCTACCTGGCCGCTATGTTTAACTGCTTGTTAGAACTGGCCGAAGGTAACCTTGCCATTGCACAGTTCTCGCTCTAGCCCTTTTCTATTAGCAACATTGGTTATTAGCCGGCTAACTCTCTCAAACTTTCACCGGCCTCTTTTCGCCTTATTATCTCCGGCGAGGTTTTGTTGTAACCTGCTTCCCGGTTGAGTATATCTCTTTAGAGGCTTAGATTTGGCAGCAGATTCAGGCGGCCAGCCTACCTGTACTTTTGTTAGGGAAGAGAGCGAAGGGATGGGATCGAAAATTTTCTGGCGTTCGTGAAGGTTAAGCGTAGACTGGTCGTAAGCGAGTGAGCAAATCCCGTCACATCCGCGTATGCGACAATTCGCGAAGTATAGAAGACATCCTGAGAAAGTCTCAGGGTGTCTTCTTTTTCTATCCGGGACACCTGGCCTACTCCTTCCTCTCCTTTCCAGTTCCAGTGGTGCAGCACCAGGATATGAGAAAGAAAGATAAGTCAGAAAATTTAGCACCAGGCTGCGATATTGAAGGAAACAACGAAGCCTTTCCCAGGCGCATCTGGCCGAAGTGTTGGGAATGGATATCAGCACTATCCAGAAACTTGAAACGGGCATAAGCCGCGGTCGAGAGCTTACCAGCCAGAAGCTGGCCGAGGCCCTCCGGACGAGCGTGGCCTATCTGGTTTACTGAGAGGTCAGGCTTTCCTTCTCTCCCTTTTTGAGAGTAGAACAGCTCAGTGCTCCCCTGTTAAAAAGATGGGGAATAGGACCAGCCGGTTTGAATCGTACAGGTAACCACAACAGGTCGAGCCACAACACGGGGCCGGCCTCTCCACCACTTTTTGTTGCTTTAATTTTACCAGTAAGGGTTTCTAGTTTATGAACCTGGTTTTTTTTTACCTCAGGGCAATAACAGGCTAACCTTCTTAGAAATATTGCATTGCAAAAAGATAAATCTTTTTTGTGCTCTAGCTCACACTCTTCCAGGAAAATCAATTGTAAAATAAACGTGTTATTAACCCCCTTTTATCTTGATAAACGTGGATACCAGCTTGCTTCCATAAAATTAAGGGTTGGTTTCCTTACCTTTGAAAAGGTTTACCTGCAACACTCTTTTTAGAAGGTCAGATTAAGGCTCAAGGGTAGTCTATTCCATTAGTAAAGTAGAATAATTGGACCCTTTTATTGCAGACTATGCACCGGGTCTAATAGAGCTGTCTCTAAATAGAAAAGGCTTACAGGCATATGGCGAAAAATATACTTAATATACTTTCTATTTTTTTGAGAACCTTTCTTTTAATCTGGTTAGTTACGAAAAAAACGAAGGTTAAAGTTCATTTTGTGCTTGTGTGCCTGCTTTACCTGGCGCTACCTATGGCCCTGGTTCAAGCTACTTTAGTCTCCGCCTCGGCTCCCGCTGCCAACGCCCTTGCTGTTTACGGCCAACCGGACCTGCATAGCAACACTAATAATAACGGTGGACTCAGCTCTACGAGCCTTTATAACCCACAGGGTCTTGCCGCCAACACCAATGGGGTATTTGTGACGGACACCTTTAATAACCGGGTATTACATTTTCCATTAAATATCAATTTAGCTAATATGGTTTACGGCCAGCCCGATTTTTCCCAAAATTCGGTAAACCAGGGCGGTCCAGCCTCAGCCAGTACATTAAATTATCCGGTAGGGGTGACCATCGACAGCAACGGTGGGCTGTTCGTGGCTGACGAGGGTAACAACCGGGTACTTTATTTCCCGGACGGCTCTACTACCGCTACCAAAGTCTACGGGCAAGGGGCCGGGTGTAATAACTTTTCCAGTACTGTGGCCGCTTCAGGAACAACCGGGCTGCACGGTCCCTGGGGAGTTACGGTAGATAACAGCGGTGGTATTTATGTTTCAGATACAGGTAATAACCGGGTGGTATATTTCCCTTCCTCTGGTTGTACGGCCAGCCGGGTTTACGGGCAAGGCGCTACCGGTACTTCATTCAATACTTCTGCGCCAGGAAGCACAGCTACGGCTTTGAACCTTCCCTATGCGACGGCGGTGGATAGCAGTGGCGGCCTGTTTGTAGCTGACAATGCTAATAACCGGGTTGTTTATTATCCCCCTAGCAGCTTTACCGCTACGAGGGTTTACGGCCAGGTTGATTTTACTGGCCACACCTTTGGCACCAGCCCTACAACCCTGCATGACCCTTCTGGACTGGCTCTTGATGTGACCGGTGGCCTCTACGTAACTGACTTTGCTAACAACCGGGTAGTCTATTACCAGCCGGGTACAACCACGGCCAGCCGGGTATATGGGCAACCGGGCTATACTTCCAGTACCGCTAATTATGGCGGCCTCGGTCCGGCCAGCTTGCAGGCTCCTTTCGGAATTGCCATGATCAGCGACGGGACCCTCCTGGTGAGCGATAGCTATAACAACCGGGTGGTATCTTTCTCAGCCATTCCCGAATATACCAATTCTATCGCGGCCGCTGTATACGGCCAGCCCGACCTTTCTACGGGTACTACCACCTTTCCTCAATTGCCCAATAATACAAGCATAGCTTTTCCTCTCCAGACGGTTGTAGATCACTCGGGAGGAATTTACATAGCGGATGCCGACTATAAGAGGGTGCTGTATTTTCCGGCCGGTAGCCCTTATGCCACTAAAGTTTATGGAAATGGCCCCAGTGGTGATAATTTTACCTCTTATCCAACCGGAGTTGACGCGTCTCATTTTGAACGGCCTGCTGGGCTAGCCCTTGATAGGGACGGTGGGCTGTATGTTTCAGATAATCTTAACAACCGGGTCTTATATTTTCCAGCCGGGAGTTTTACCGCTACCAAAGTTTATGGTCAGCCCGACTTCAACATCAATTCTCCTGGACTTTCCCAAACTGGCTTACATAATCCTTTCGGTATAGCCCTGGACGCTGCTGGTGGTCTTTATGTAACCGATAGTGGAAACAACCGGGTGCTTTACTATCCGCCGACTCCGGCTCCTGCAACAAATATCGCGGCTACCAGAGTTTATGGTCAGGGTGCTTCCGGCACAAACTTTACTTCAGGCGCTTATGATGTCACTCCAACTTCCATGTATGGACCGGCGGCCGTAGTAGTGGACAATGCAAACGGAGTTTATATTTCCGATTCCCTTAACTCGCGTATTCTATATTTCCCTGCCGGAAGTGTAACTCCGACCAGAGTCTACGGTCAGACCGGGTTTTTCAGCCGCGCCCAGGGAACGAGCGCGAACCAGCTAGATCACGTATATGGTCTATCGCTTGATGCAGTAGGAGGTTTATACGCCGTAGATTATTTCAACAACCGCGTACTCTACTTTCCGGCCGGCACCACTACCGCTACCAGAGTCTATGGCCAGCCAGATTTTATTACTAAAAGTGATAATTATGGCGGAACTACTACAGCATCAAGTCTCAGCGGTCCCGGGTTTGTCTCTTTAGATGCTAACCAGAACATTTATGTGAGCGATAACTCTAACCATAGAGTGCTGCGCTACAATTACCTGCCTGATTGTTCCCCTTTAACAGTTACGAACCCCCTGGACGATGGCTCGAATTGCACTTTGCGGGCCGCTCTAATGCAAGCACATTCGGGGGATACGGTTACAATTAACTTTGGCGCCGGGGCAACTATTCACCTGCAAAGTTCTCTAGGAACGTTGCCTCCCAACCTGACCATTCAGGGGTTATGTAGTAGCACGGGACCAGCCATTACTCTGGATGGCACTGGCGTAAAGAATATCGGAGTCCAACTAAGCGGTGGTGATCACCTGCTTGGTCTGAAAATAAAAGGATTTGAGGGTACCCAGCTAAAAATAACTACGTCTAAATCAACAGGTTCTAATATCCTTAGCTGTGTTTCAGCCAGCCGGAATTAAAAGAATATTTAAAAGGTGATTACTCCCCTCGGCTAAAGCCTGACAATTATCCACAAGTTCTGTTAATAAGAGGAGTTAGCAGAAAGAATGGGAGGAGTTGGAAGGCATTTACGAATTGAATTCCGCCGAGTGGGCGCAAAACCCCTTTAGCGCGGTGGTACTGGGTGATAAACAACGCACCAAACGAGCAGTCGCACTGGCAAGCACCCTGCTCGCAAGCCTGGCGATTCGTTACCGCTTCAAACCGCAAGCCTCGCTCAATTAAGAGCCACTTACAGGCTATTAATAATAGCCCGGCCGGGTGGGTATTTACGAAGAAAAAGTGACAGCCCACCCGGCTGGAAAAGTTTATGGAAAGTCTGGCTTTATCTCCAGACTTTGTTAGAAGTTGTTAGACTAGCTCTAAATCTCCTTGGGACTGTTCTAAAAAGGTTTACTGCACGGTCATTTCATCCAGATTGAGGTAATTAGAGCTACCTTTTGAACTGTTGTAAATCACCGACACAGTATTACTACCAGCGTTAAGGTGAACTCCGGAAATGGTAACCGTGTTCCAGGTAGACCAGCTAGCCGTGCCGGAGAAAACTAGATTATCGGCGGCGCTGACTCCGTTAACATATATATAACGCGAGGCATTACCGGCAGCAGCAGCGTATCGGAAGGTCAGGTTGTAGTTACCGGCGGTGTTGACGTTAACGCCTAAATCCACCCACTGCCCATCGCTATTCCAGCCGGCCAGATAACCGGTTCCGTGATAGCCACTATAGGTTGATTCAACGCTCAGGCTATGCAAGGTACCGTTTTCGGCCTGGTAAGTTGTAGCGGTATTACCGCTGGTAGTTAACTGGTCAAGGTTAAGATAGTTAGAGCTACCGTTTGAGCTATTAAAAATCACCGAGACGGTGTTGCTGCCGGCATTAAGGCTGACATTGGAAATCGTAACGGTGTTCCAGCTACTCCAACTGCCCGTATTGGCAAAACTCTGGTTAGTCACCACGTTGCTCCCGTTAACGTAAATCAAGCGGCTGGCGTTACCGGCTCCCGCCGCGTAGCGGAAGGTCAGGTTATAAGTTCCGGCGTTCGCCAGGTTAAAGTTAAAATCAACCCACTGCCCATCGCTATTCCAGCCGGCCAGATAACCCCGCCCGTTAAACCCGGCGCTGGTGCTTTCGGAGTTGATATTATGACTGACACCGTTCTCCGCCTCATAAGTGCCGCTACCGGCGACAATTCCCTGATAGTTATCAGACGGGATAAATTGTAAGATATCGGCTCCCGAAGCGGCGGTCATGCTTTGAAGGTAGCTGTTAGTGGGAGCAGGGGCGGACCAATCCGGACCAACCAGATTATCGGAGGTGCGGCGATGGTTCCAGGCCTGGGTAGCATTCTTTTGCAAGAAAGAAAGATACTGGCTTTGCCCATATTTGGAAGCAAGCTCGTTCAGATAGCGGGCAAAAATCATCTTAAACCCACCGGCATCGTCGGGAGTAGGCGTCCCGTTAGTTCCTTCGTAAATAACGGTTCCGCCAATGGTCAGGTAAGTGGTAGCCCAATTGGCAACGCTGGTCGCATCATTTAGATAAGCCGTGTTATTGGTAGCACCGTAGAGGGCATCGGCCGCTCCGATAAAGGTTCCAAAATTATAGGTAAAATCCCACTTTGAGACCGTGCCGGCGCTGTCCACGTGGTCGTAAACATGACCGCCACTTTGCAAAACACTTTTAAGCCAGTTATAGATATTCTGGGCTTTGGTTAAATAGGTACTGTCGCCCAGAGCCTTACTCAGTTTTACGGCTGTAATTACAGCCGGCGCGTTGGTTGCTACATTTTTTTGATCGTGCACATCACGCTTCCACCAGATACCTCCGCCGGTAGTTGAGTCGTAGTAACTGTAAATCGAGTCAAACAGGAATTTGGCCTCAGTACGGTAAGCAGTGTTACCGGTAAGCTCGTAAGCGCGGGCGGAAGCCAGGGCCCACCAGCCCAGGTCGTCGTTAAAATCATTGGTACTGGTTGGGTTGGGATAGTTGCTCGTCCAGCCATTGTACACGCTGTCAAGCATGCTACGGTAGGTGGCGCTGTTAGTACGCTGGTAGGCATCCATCACCACTTCCCAGAGTTGAGCTTCCCACCAGAAATCGCTGTAAAGCCCACCGCTGGGGCCAAAAGCGTGCTGAGAATGCACTTGATGGTCACTGTTGGTGTAAAAGTAGTTGGCCCCAGAGTTCCAGAAAGTGTTGACAAAGGCGTTCATCGCGTTATCGGCGTCGGTCGAGCTAAACGCCTGGGCCGTGCGTGGACCGGGGGAAAGAAGTAAACTGGCACCCAAAAATAACAGGACCAACGCCGAGAACCTCCTGCATAGTCGAGCGGTACTCATTCTTACTGTTTCTCCTTCTTGATAGTTCATTAATTTGTGTCAAAGTTGAACAGGGTGTCAGTCTTGGTAACCTGCACCCGGTTTAGCTTGCATACTTAATTGAAAAAACTGCGTGCTGGAGAATTGAAGTGAGGAAGACGCGGCGATGGAACTGGCATATGCTTCCCCACCGTGCGAGGATGGATGCAACCGGCCTGGTTTAGCCGGCCGGTTGCATCAAGTTAAAAGGAAAAGGGTAAACTGTTACTTAAGGTTATTTTCCTGTAGCAGTTTATCGCCCGCTTCCTGCGATTTTTGCAAAGTTTGCTGCGCGGTAAGCTTGCCTTGCATAAAGAGTTGCAGATTTGGAATCAGCCCATCCACTTCCATTGGGGAGTAACCGGCGAAGGGCGGGCGAATCCTGGCAAACTGCAAACTATCCAGGATAGGTTTCCAGAACGGGTCATTCTGGAAGTAAGGGTCTTGAATGGCCTTCAGGTTACCGGGAATATTGAGGCTGGTTTTGGCCCACATGAGCGCGTTTTCAGGCTGGGCCAGCCACCACTTTTCAAACTCCCAGGCTTCCTTCTGATGCTTGGCGGCTTTCGGTATTACCAGGCTAAAGCCACCCATCACGTCTCCCCGGTTGCCGTTTGGTCCGGCGGGAGGCGGGACAATCCCGAAGTCCAGGTCTTTTCCGTACTTCTTGTAGGTACTGATCATCCAGGGGCCGGTATAGAGCATAGCGACTTTGCCGGTTACAAAGGCATCCTGGTCTTTGCCCAGACCGTCCTCGAAGCCAACCTGATAGACTTTATCCTGGTTGAGTAGTTTGTCCCAGTAATTCAGAACGGTCTGCCCCTGCGGGCTGTTAAAGGCGGTTTTGCTACCATCGTCGGTCACCATCTGGCCGCCGGCCTGCTGCAAATACATGTTAAACAGACCCACATCCTGCATCGAGAAACCGGCCCGCTCCAGCTTACTCCCGTTCCAGACGGTCAGTTTCTTGGCAGCCTGTTCCAGTTCATCCCAGGTGGTCGGCGGGTTAATCCCGGCGTCGCTCAACAACTTCTTGTTATAGAACAAACCACGTGCATCTACTGTCAGCGGCAGACCATAAATCTGATTATTCCAGGTCATTTCCTTGATAGCTTCCTGGTAGTAATCCGACGCATTAATGTTATCCTGTTTCATCAGGTCATCAATCGGGCGCAAAACTCCTTTGGGAGCATACAGGGCGGTGCGCCAGCGGTCCCAGAACATGATATCTGGCGAGTCGCCCGAAGTAGCGGCGGTGAGGAACTTGGTAATCATGTCCTCGGTAACGACGTATTTCACCTGGATATCCTTGTGGGTCTTATTGAAGGCGTCCACCATAGTGTTAAACTGCTTTTCACCTTCGCCACTCCAGTCCCCCCAGAAGGTTAGCGTCACCGCATTGGGATTGGCGTTCGGGTTGGTCTGGGAAGAACTACCGGCAGGCGCGGCGGTAGTGGCCGCAGCAGTGGTAGGAGCGGGTGCGGGGGTTGAAGTGGCGTTGTCGCCACAGGCTCCCAGCAGGAGGGTCGAAAGCAAGGCCAGCACCATTAACAGGCCGGGCCTTTTGAAAGTGAAAATCTTCATCAGGTTCCTCCTCATTGAGATAGGCTAAAAGGTTGTTAGAATCGGGTAAAAAGCGCGTACAACTCTACCATCGCGGCCTGGTCAAGTATCCACTTGCTGGGATTAGTAACCCCGGATTGGCCGGTCCAGTCCGGGCTGAAAAGCCCTCGACCGTCCCTGGCGTGTTCCCAGGCCCAGTCCAGATTGCTCTTCATAGACTGGATATAGCGCGGGTCATGAGCCGGGTCGGCCTGGTAGAGTGCCAGGTAGCCTTTAAGCAAAACAGCGTTAAACCAGGGTGTATCGGGATAGAAAGCCAGCCCGCTCCGGGTGTCCTGGGTGGTAAAGTAAGCCAGGCTGGCCTGAGCGAGCGCTTGAGCTTCGCTCAAATAAGTCTTATCGCCCGTAATCTGGTAAAGCAGGGCGTTGGAATGAAGGATCGTGCCGGTGTTATAGGTAAAAGTTCGCTTGTCCAGCTCACCGCCTAACATGACATGGTCCCAGTAAACCCCACTGGGGGCTTTAAGCTGGCGGGTCCAGTTAAGAATTTTCTTGGCCCAGTCCAGATATCTGGCCTCGTGGGTTTCCTGATAAAGTTTAAGGGCCAGCACCGCCGCCGGACCGTTTGAGCAGGTATTCTTGGTGGACGGGTCGTTTTCGCGCCAGTAAATGCCACCGCCAAAATCATCCGACCAGCCACTGATGGCGAAATCAAACATAGCCTCAGCCTTTTTGAGATACTGAGAGTCGCCCAGGGTATGGTAAGCCTCTACAAAATCCAACCCAAGCCATTCGTTGTCGTCATAGAATTTAGGACCACCTCCAAACTTAACCACATACGAGTCGTAAGCGGGTGGTGCCCCGTGGCTGTCCCAATACTGCTCAAGTTCATTCAGCACCCGGCGCAATTCGGTCTTGTAGTTCGCCCCGTTGTCCGGCATGGTTGCCATAGCGTTAAGAGCCGAAAGCATGCCCGAAAAAGGCCACAAGGTCGAATAATCTTTGTCGCCTTCTTTTGGCTCGGTACGCTCCACGTACAGTTTCAGGTTATCCCGGTAAAAAATTTTGTTAATAGCCTGATAGGTTTGCTCGGCTTTTTGCTGATTGCCCAAGTTTTTAGTTCCCTTCTGTGTTAAATTGTCAGGCGTCCTTGTCAGAGTTTTAGCAGGGAGGGAGGTTGGTGCCTGGTCGGAGCAGGCTGCCAGCCAGCCGGCCAGAAAAACCGCCAGCGTCAAGCTAAGCACTGATTTAGTGCGTTTTCGGTTTGCCCTCATCGCCAAATCCTTCTTTTGTTTTTTATTTATCCTCTGGGTCTGGGAGTATAAAGTCCGCTTTTCCTAATTATTACCTGTAAAAGAAATACCCTGTGAAAAGTATTTTTGAGCGTAAATAAATAAGAACAGCGTAGGTAAGGTCGCCACGACCGACCCGGCCATTAACGGGCCGTAATCGGTGCTGTGGTTGTAAGAAAAAGCTTGCAGGCCCATTTGCACCGTTTTCATGTCCTGATTGCTAAAGACGATTAATGGCCATAAAAAGGAATTCCAACCGGCCTGGAAGGTAAACACGGCCAGGGTCGCCAGGGCAGGCTTGCATTGCGGCAGATAGATTCGCCAGAAAATGCGGAACTCACTACAGCCATCAATCCGGGCGGCTTCTCCCAGTTCGACCGGTAAGGTCAAGAAGAATTGCCGCATCAAAAATACCGCGAAAGCCCCGGCCGCCCCCGGCAGGATTACCGCCAGGTAATTGTTTAGCAGGCCGTGTCCGCCCTGCCCGGTAATGTCGTTACCACCGGCCAGCGGAAAAGAGCGCAGGATTATAAAAGTCGGTATCATAGTCACGATAGAAGGAACCATCATCGAAACCAGCAACAGGCGGAACAACAGGCCATTACCCCGGAAGCGCATCCGGGCAAAAGCGTAACCGGCCAGCGACCCTAAAAAGAGATTACTGATTACTCCTGCCACTGCTAAAAACAGCGAATTCCAAAAGTAGTGGGCAAAGGGTACAGTCGTAAAAGCTTCGATGTAATGGTCAAAGGTCAGGCTGGTAGGTAGCCACTGCACCGGAGTGGCAAATATATCTTTATTCGGTTTGAGCGAGGTTTCGAGCGACCAGATAAACGGCAAGATCATTATCACGCCAAACAAACTCAGCAGGCTATAGAAAATAATCTCACGAACGAGTTTCCAGCCGGAGAGCTTCTTATAACTACCGGACCTGAACCTGGCTTTGAAAGGAGCATTTGAAGTCGAAGATCTTAACATAGCTACACCATATTCTGCTGGCGGTTGATGCGCGTGTTAATCAGCGAAACGGCCAGGATAATTAGAAACAGTACAAACGCCTGGGCCGAAGCATAGCCCATTTGCAGGCGATTAAACCCGGCATTGTAAATGTTGTAAACGGGAGTGAGAGTGGCGTGGCCTGGACCACCCTGGGTCATCACGTAAGCCTGGTCGAATAACTGGAAGGAGCCGATCAGGGAAAGCGTCACGACAAAGAAAGTAGTGTTGCGCAGAGAAGGCCAGGTAATGTGGCTGAATAGTTCGATGGGGCCCGCCCCATCGAGTACCGCCGCTTCGTATAGATACTCTGGAATACCCTGCAACCCGGCCAGGTAAACAATCATATTGCCGCCCAGCCCTTGCCACAGCGTGACAAAGACCACCGCAAACATGGCAGTATCCGAATTACTGAGCCAGGCCGGACCATTAATACCGACAAGCCCTAAAAGCTGATTTATAACGCCGTAATCCCGGTTGAGTAACCAGACCCAGACGGTTGAGGCGGCTACCGAAGAAGTTACCATCGGGAAGTAGTAAATTACCCGAAAGACTTTCATACCCGGAACTTTGCGATTAAGGGCCAGAGCCAGCCCAAGCGAGCAGGCAATCATGAGCGGGATAAACAGCACCGCGTAGTAAACGATATTACGGAGGGAAGTAAAAAATAAATCATCGCTCAGCAGCCGGCTATAGTTATTCAGGCCCACCCATTTAATTGGGCTGAGAATATCGTAGTTGCTAAAACTAAGTACCAGGGCAATTACCGCCGGAACCAGGGCAAAAATCAAAAATAAAAGCATGGCCGGGCTGATAAATAAATAGCCCATCATAACCTGGTAGCGATTTAAACGTGACT
>DATAKM010000074.1:0-12774 GCA_036261665.1 Chloroflexia bacterium | reverse complement strand
GTCTCTTTCTAGGCTTAAGGTTGGTGTGGGAACCGTATCTTAACCTAAAAAGGGCCTTTACTTTGGTTTTGTTTAGCTGAACGAATTGTTAAGGTGCTAGACTGAAAATTGGTTCAAGCCTATTTTGGTACGAAAGTTAAGCAACTAGCTTACCATTTAATAAAGCTCTGCTAGCCACATAGAGCTGAAGTTCGGGGTAACTGTTAGTCATTCATGGCCGGGTGCTTGCGCGCCTGTTCCACTTAAGGTATCTACCCGGATTGGATCTTTCTGGTAACGGCGTAGATCGTTAGAGCGCCCGGTTCAGTAAAGTTATTTAGATTTGACGGGTAGGAGAAAGGCCAGTGCAGTCAGGCCTATTCCCAGTCCGAGTGCCTCAAGCTGAACCTTCCTGGCCTGCTTTTTCAGTTGTTGAGCAGCAGAGTTATCCTCGATAGTTTCCTCGCCATTATCCATGTTGCGAACGCCACGCGCCGCCAGTCGTACTCAGGTCTTTTCACGCGCCTGAAATATACCCATTCCGGCCAGGGTAAAAGGGACAAAAAGGAACAGGCGTAACCAGCGCGAGAAACCGTTGAAAAGTAAAAGGACCGCTCCTGCATTACCAATAGCCAGCATTATGAGACCAAAATTAAACCGTTTCTGGCGTTGCTTAGGGCCAATGTTTAACAGACAAACTTCTTCCTGCATTTTTCTCCTAGCGGTTTTTCTTTCAAATATAACTTTATTGTTACCCCGGCCCCGGTTCAAGCTAATCTGTGGATAGCGAGACCGGTTTGGATAGAACCTCACGTGCAACTACTTCTCGATTATGTAAACTTAAGGAAGGTTAATGCAAATTTATTATACCCTTTTAGCCTTTTCTTGAAAAATGGCGAACCCCGGGCAGTCCATTGAGCTGGCCGGGCAACATAAACCGATTAAGTGGCTTCGGCTAACTGGAATGCCTGCCCTATGGCCGGTCGGTTTCAACACCATCAATTAAGTTATGTGCCAGCCCCGGCATTTAGAATAGAGTTTTTTGTTTTTATAGTGTTTTGTGCATGTTCGAGTTCCTTAATAATTTGCTAGTGGCGTGGCTCATTTAGTAAAGTGTTATATTTTCCCCCTATTGCATTTACTCCGTATCTTAATTGTATAACCGGACAAATAATATAGTATGATAACTAAAATGTCGGCGTACGCTTCCTGGCCTACATTACTTTTGACAACAGGAGTAAGCAAAGGTAAGACGGTGAGTATAGCAGGAGCAGCAGAGTGATAAGTAGGAGAATTGCACTGATGGTGCTTAAAGGTATAGTTGGTTAAAGTCAGGAGAGTATATAATGGCCCATAAAAACCGAGAGATTATTAAGGTTGATGATTTAAACGAGATGCAGCGTTATCTCGGAGAGGAAACTATCGAAGATTACCAGTCCGGGCTAATGTCGAGAAGAAGAATGCTGCGCCGGTTACTGCTGATTTGTGGCAGCAGTGGGGCTGTAGCTGCCCTCCTGGTAGCCTGCGGAGATGCAACCGCTACTCCTACCAGCGCCGTTTCCTCTACCACAGTTGCTCCTACGACTGCATCAACTAGTGGTACCACTGCGCCGGCAGCTACCACGGCTGCCAATACTACAGCAGTTGCTACCACCAGCGCCGCCACCACAGCCTCCACTACCACCGCTGCTTCCGCGACAACTGCTGCCGGAACTACCGCCGCTACAGGTACAACTTCTGCCGCTTCAAAGAGTCCGCTAAGTGTACCGGCAAATGACCCGGCGATTGAAGGTAGTGATGTAACATACCAGAGTGATACTACGGTTTACGGCTACCTGGCAAGACCTAAAGCGAGTGGCACTTATCCGGGAGTGATAGTTATTCACGAAAATCGAGGTCTGACTGACCATATCAAAGATGTAACTCGCCGCCTGGCTAAAGCCGGTTATATCGCGCTTGCTCCAGACCTGGCTTCAAGAGCGGGAGGGAGCGCTAAAGTCGCTGCCGACCAGATCGCAGGCTACTTTGCTAACGCTAAAAACGAGGACCTGGTAAAAGATTTGAGCGCCGGGGTAGATTTCCTGGCAAAGCAGAATGGGGTAAAACAGGGGAAGTATGGCGTGGTAGGATTCTGCTACGGAGGTGGGATGACCCTGCGTCTGGCGGCGGCCAACCCTAAAATTGGAGCAGCCGTTTCTTATTATGGACCTGTTCCGCAACCCGTTTCACAGATGAGCACTACCCAGGCCGCCATCCTGGGACAATATGGAGAAACCGACTCGCGGGTAAACGCAGGCGTGCCGGACCTGGAAAAGACTTTGAAAGACAGCGGTAAGACTTTTGATAAGAAGATTTACAGCGGCGCGGGTCACGCCTTTAACAATGATACCGGGGCCAGTTACAACGAAGCGGCGGCCCTGGCTGCCTGGAAAGAAACGCTGGGCTGGTTTGATAAGTACTTGAAAGCCTAGCATTAAAAAGACCCGGCTAACCTGTAAGCGTTAGCCGGGTCTTTTTATTTAGCGGGAGAAGGCCAGCTTAAAGAGCTTACCCATAGTAGGCTTCTGCCCGTACATAAGCACGCCCGCCCGGTAGATACGCGCCGCCAGGATTGTACAAATCCAGATGGCGACTATCATCAGGATGATAGAGAGCGGAATGTCCCACCAGTTTAAGGTTCCCAGGCCTGCACGAACCAGCATCATCATCGGGGTGAAGAAGGGCACGTAAGAAAGTACCACTACCCACGAAACGTCAGGCATGTTAAGCGCAAAGAAACTGGCAAAATAAGCGGCCATAAAGATGAAGGTAAGCGGCGTAAGAGCAGTTTGGACATCCTCCATACGGCTTACCATCGAACCAATGGCGGCATACAGGGTAGCATAGAGCAGGAAACCCAGCACGAAATAGAGCACAACCAGACCCAGCAGGCCAAGCGAGAGGCTTGTAACATTTAGATCTGTGCCGCTGGAAGTGCTGTTGCTCAGGAAGGCATTTTTAATCGGGGTCTGCACCATGAAAGCGATAGCTCCTACTACGCCCATAATACCTATCTGGGTAAAACCGGCCAACCCTATGCCCACAATTTTGCCCATCATAAGCTGGAAAGGGGTGGCCGCGTTCACCATAATTTCCATAACCCGGTTGCTCTTTTCCTCAACTGCACCCTGCGCTACGGCTGCACCAAAGTTCAAAATCGCGGTAAAGAGCAGAATAATACCGGCCGTTACCAGGATATAAGCCGCGCCGGTTTCTGCGGCAGTCCGCCCGTTTTTCTCATCAGTCGTATTGGTTGATTTGAATTCTGTGGGCTGGTACAGCCTGGAAAGCTGCGACTGCGGTACTCCCAGGCGGCTTAAGCGATCCAGAAAATTTAATTGGTCCGTAACCAGGCGTACCCGGTTGCCGGTAAGACTGTTCTGGCTACCATTCGAGTAATAGGAGAAAGTCAACTCGCCCGAATTACTACGATTAACCACCAGCAAGGCATCCTGCTTGCCATCTTTCACTTCCTGCCTCAACTGTGCTTCTTGAGCGGGCGAAGCAGGCTGAAAGGCAAAATCCTTCTTACTGCCGGTTGAAGTATTCCCGCTGCTATCTATGTTAGTGTTAAGAAGCGTGTCGAGTACCGGTACAATTTCCTGCCCGCCAACCTGCCCGACTCCGGGATTTACTACTACGGCAAGTTTAGTCTGAGAATTAGAGGTTAGAATCTGAATGATGGTTGGCGCAGTAGCGGCGACTATCACCAGCAAGGTTAGAATGACTGTGGTAATCACAAAACTGCGTTTTCGAACGCGGGTGTTGTACTCTCGGCCAATCAGCAGTGGAATATTACGAGCGTTCTGGTGAGCGGCGCTATTATCTCCTACCGCCATGACCGAAGAATAGTTCTGTACTTCGACCGGTTCTTCCTTGCGAGGCCGGCCCAATTTTAACAGGGAAATAATCATTTTCTTCTTTGCTCCTGGCAGTCTAGCCTACTGCCTGTACCCGGTTAGTAACCGGAGCGTCAGGCATTGCGATTCCAGATACTCGCTCAATAAAGATGTCATTCAAGGAGGGTTCGACCAGTTCAAACCGTACAACGTGCCCGCCATTTCTTAAGGCTTCTTGTAGCAGGCGATCAGTACTGACATCTGATGCCAGGTTCATTTCAACATAGTCCTGCCGCCGCTTGGTGACAGTAACTCCTGGAATATTATCCAGCCAGGCAATTTCCGGGTCATTTTCAAGTGCCATCCGCAGAACCATGCGTCCGCTGCTGCGTTTTACCTCGCGTACGCTGCCACCCACTACCAGTTGCCCTTTGTTAATGATGGCTATATGGCGGCAAAGTTCCTCGACTTGCTCCATCTGGTGAGTAGAGAAGATAATGGTTTTACCTCGGCGGTTCATTTCAAGGAAAGCATCCTTTAACAGATTAACATTGACAGGGTCAAGGCCGCTAAAAGGCTCATCCATAATCAGGACTTGCGGGTCGTGCAGGATGGTAGCCAGAAATTGTACTTTCTGCTGATTGCCTTTGGAGAGTTCTTCGACTCGTTTTTTGCGATTGACCGTAATCTGAAAGCGTTCCAGCCATTCATCCAACTCGCGCTTGACCGTTTCTTTGTGCATGCCATAGAGACGGGCCAGAAACATAAGCTGGTCCTCAACAGTCATTTTAGGATAAAGGCCGCGCTCTTCAGGCAGGTATCCCCAGAACTTACGCGGTATTTCCGATATAGGCCTGCCATTCCAGTCTATTTCACCACTATCAGGCCGGAATATATCGAGAATCATCCGAATAGTCGTAGTCTTCCCGGCGCCGTTTGGGCCCAGGAATCCAAAAATTTCCCCTTCTTGTACTTCCATGGTAAGGTCCCGTACCGCCTGGACCGTGGAAAAACTCTTACTGATGTTCTTTACCAAGAGAGACATTGCTTGAAGCTCCTGTAAGCTGCAAAATCTTTTGCTTGCCTCATACTGCTAAACACAATTCAACCTGCAATACACTTTTTAGAATAGATACTATGAAGGCAAAAAGTGCATCACAATACCTATCGCTTTAAACCTTAGCCAGGTTTTTAAACACCCGTAGCACAATACTAAGCCTTCAAATGCACTATCTCTATACGCAGCTTAATTCCTATATGTTCCCATTATTTGGGCCATAGTCCTATTGCTATTATGCTAAATGAACAGGATGAAACGAAACGTGAGATAGGGGCAGGCAAATTGAAAGCCAGACAGCTTGCCTGAAATTTGAGGGTTTATCCCTTATCTGCCCGAAATTTACGGGCAGATAAGCATCGCCAGGTATGTGGCCGGGTTAAATAAAACCCGGAAAGATAGAGAGGGGGAGAAAATAAAGTAACGCTTTGGCAGCTTTTAAGCAGTCTAAATCTTGCAGGTATTCAAAGCCTTTTTGATGGCTTCTAGCATATCATCAATATCAAAAGGTTTCAAAACTACCTCAATTTTTTGGGCATTAAGTTCCTGGTTTAATTCATCCAGAGCGGGGCTGGGATAGACACAAAGTATGACTGGAACCCTGGTAGTAGCAGGGTCAGACTTCAGTTGTTGAATCAAGTCCCAGCCACGACGGTCATGTGCAAATAATTGATCCACAATGAGCAGGTCTGGTTTAGTACTTCTTATACCACCGTGTGGCACAAGCGGTTCTGAACAGCATTTTACCCGGTAACCCTCCTCACTCAACAAAACATTAAATAAAGTCCGTGTATCCTCGTGGTCATCAATGACCATAATTAGCTGACTCATAAGCAGCCCCTTACCTTATACTTTTCACCATATCAATTAATAACAGGTCTATTTTCAGCCTGTTATCGCGCAGCCTTGTCTCACCAGTTATCGTTAGACCAAAAACAACTAATCAGGCCCTTAAATAATTATTCAGTTCCGTTAGTCATACAGTATGTTATAGGTCAGGTATTCAGGGTAGATTGAAAGAGATAATTACCGGCTTTATTCAAAGTCGGGATTTTCGCCATAGCCAGTTCAGTAGCAGGTAAATCCACATGCAGTAAAGTAAAGCTTCTTTGCTTCACCTCTATTTGTAAATCTTCTCTAATTCAAAAGTATGGCTAAGACTCTAGCCCGGTAATCTACAGTTATCTTACCTATTCCATGATTCAAGGTTAAACCATGAAAATCAGATCTTGAGAATAGGCATAATCTCTACTAAATACAGTCTACACTTTCTATTTCAGTTTAGCTACAAGCTTTTAGCTATATCTTTATATGTAGAAGAGTAGCTAATAATGGTTGGAGATGCGGTCAAAAACTGTCGAAAAAAAGAAGAATATACTCATGGCTAATACAAAAGAATTAGCCAGTGGCACGAAGTATGCTTAAATAATTAGCATATTGAAAAATATTACTAGGGGTAGAGGAGAGTTGCAATAAAAAGACTCTGGTATAGCGGCCAGAGTCTTTTTATTATTGCCCGAGTCTGGTTACTCAGGGTCTGTAAAACGAAACTGAGATTACTAGCCGCGTGTTTCCGCGCCCAATTCTCGTACCAGGCGTCCTTCGATGCGCTGGCGAATCTTAGTGACTTCGTCTTCGGTCAGGGTTTTATCCTGCGGGTAGAAAGAGAGTCTGAAAGCCAGGCTCTTTTTACCTTCAGGTATGGGCGCGCCCCGGTAAAGGTCAAACAAAGTTACCTCAGTCATGAGCTTGCCACCGGTCTCTTTAATCAAAGCCTGAACCTGACCGGCAGGTAATTCATCGCGTACCACGATAGCCAGGTCCTGCGTGACCACCGGCAGGCGCGTGACGGTCTTGTATTGAGGGCGTTGTACCAACGGCAGCAGTACCTCCACGTCAAGTTCAGCCACGGCCACTCGCTCAAGGGCCTCCAGACCAAAGGCTTCTACCACTCTGGGATGCACTTCGCCTGCCAATCCCAGCAGCTTGCGTTCCTTACCATTCCGCACATAGATCGCGGCGGTCCGCCCCGGGTGGAAAGCCGGGGCATCTCCGGCCGCTTCAGCCTCATACTCGACTGTCTGAGCCGGAATTCCAAGGTGGTCCATCAGGGTTTCCAGGACTCCCTTGAGATCAAAGAAATCTACCATATCCTGCGGTCCATTTACTTTGGGATGGAAGCGCGAGAGCGGTTGCCGTACTCCCGTCATGGCGATGGCCAGGGTGCGCCTTTCGGATGGCAGAGGCTGTTCAGGCTGTGGCAAATATACGCGACCCAGTTCGAAAATTTTAACCGTGTCTATAAAGCGCCGGTTCTCCGCCACCACTTCCAGTAGCGAGCCTACTAACGTTGGTCGCATATATTCATGTTCAGCGCTCAAGGGATTTGCCAGCTTCAACAGGCGCGAGGGATCGGTCCAGTTCAAGTGATGCAAATGCGGGCCTGCTCCCTGCTCAGTTGCCCGGTTCTCAGGGTTAACTGCTGCGTGCAGATTTTTGAGGCTTTCAATGCTAACGATAGGGTATGTAATTACCTCATTAAGCCCGGAACCGGTCAAGATTTCCCGCAGCTTTCCTTCAAACTGGAAAGTTGTATTAACTAATTGTTTGGGTAACTCTCCCCGCAGACGAGTTTCCGGAATTTTGTCATAACCATACTGGCGGGCGACCTCTTCGATCAAATCTGCCTTGATAGTCACATCGTTGCGGTAAGTTGGCACGCGCACTATCAGAACATCCGGGGTGACGGCTGTTTCACTCACCATAATAGTGTACTGGCTGCTATCGTTCCGGAACTGGTAAGAGCCGTCCTGGCGTAATTCGGCTACCTCAAATTCAAGCGCTTCCAGCATCTTGATCACCTCGTCCCGCGGGATAGTGATACCCAGGATACGCTTGATCTCACTCAAGGGAAGCTCAATGATATGAGGCATCTGGGGGTGCGGATAGACATCGATAATACCTTTAGCCACCGTTCCCCCGGCCAGCTCGTGCATCAGTTGAATACCGCGCCGGACGCCTACCGTCGCCAGTTCAATATCTACCGAACGCTCGAAGCGTTTACCCGCTTCACTGACGGTAGCGAACATGCCGCGAGCAGTCTGCCGGATATTAGCCGGGTTCCAGTTTGCACCTTCCAGAGCGACGTTGGTAGTAGTATCCGATACTTCCGTATCGGCCCCACCCATGACACCTGCAATACTTACCACCCGGTCGGCATCCGCCACTGTTACGATATCAGGGTTTAATTCCCGTTCTTTGTGGTCAATCGTCTCGATTTTCTCATCGGGCGCCGCCCTCCGCACGATGATCTTACCACCGTGAATAGTATCAGCATCAAAAGCGTGCAGCGGCTGGCCTATTTCGAGCATGACATAGTTGGTAACGTCTACGATGTTATTTACCGGGCGCATCCCGGCGGCAGTCAGGCGGCGTTGCATCCATTCCGGGCTGGGACCAATCTTGACATCTTCAATCAACATCAGGCTGAAACGGGAACAGAGATTGGTAGCTTCAACCGTCACGCTCATGCGCTCTTTGATTGGAGTGCCTTCTTCATAAACAGCAATCTTGGGGAAACGGGCTTTCTGGCCGGTCATGGCGGCCACTTCACGGGCTACGCCAACCATAGAAAGAGCGCGGCCCAGGTTCGGGCTGAGTTCAATATCGAGAATAACTTCGCCCAGCACCTCTTCCAGGGGAGCACCTACCGGCGCCTCCGGGTCCAGCACTACAATGCCTTCAAAATCTTCGGAGACACCCAGTTCAAGCGCAGCCACTGCCACCGCCTGGCTCTCCAGGCCACGCATTTTACCGGCCTTAACATTGAAATAGGGTAACTCCCCCTGTAAAAGCGGCGGAGTACGCTTGCCTTCGGCCTGCTCATCCACCAATTTGTGGCCGTCAATAAGCTTTGCGCCGGGCAGCGCCAGGGGAATTTTATCCCCTTCTTTCAGGTTCCAGGCTCCGGTTACTACCTGATACTCGCGATCGCCGCCATTCACCTGTAACACGACCAGGCGGTCGGCGTTGGGGTGTTTTTCCAGTTTAACTACCTGGCCTACAATTACTTTATCCCATTCTTTGCCGGTACGGATGATCGCGCCCACTTCCAGGCCGCGTAAAGTCAGGCCAGCGGCAAGTTCCTCCGGCGAGAGGGTAATATCTACATAGTCTTTCAGCCAGCTCAATGGCACTCTAATCATGACAGACTCCTTATGCTAGGCGAACTGTTCCAGGAACCGCAGGTCATTGCGATAGAACTGGCGAATATCGTCAATGTTATACTTCAGCATGGCAACTCGCTCGGGGCCGAGGCCGAAGGCGAAGCCGCTATACACTTCCGGGTCAATCCCCACGTTGCGTAGCACCTGGGGGTGAATCATACCCGCGCCCAGGATTTCCAGCCAACCGGTGTACTTGCAGGAGCGGCAACCAGCGCCATTACAAACCAGGCAGTTGATCGAGAGATCCACGCCGGGTTCTACGTAAGGGAAGTAGTCGCAGCGGAAGCGCACCCGGCGGTCCTGGCCAAATACGCGCCGCGCCAGGTCGGAGAGAGTACCGCGCAGGTCGGCCAGGGTGATATCCTTGTCCACCGCCATCCCTTCTACCTGATAAAACATAAATTCATGGGTGGCGTCGGTGGCTTCGCTGCGATAAACCTTACCCGGCACAATCACCCGTATCGGGGGGGCCTGTTTTTCCATCACCCGGATCTGGTTGGGTGAGGTATGGGTGCGCAAGAGGACCGACTCGCTAAAATAGAAGGTATCGTGCATGGAGCGGGCCGGGTGACCGGGTGGCATATTAAGTTGCTGGAAGTTGTAAAAATCCAGCTCCACTTCCGGGCCTTCCGCTACCTGAAAGCCCATATCGGTCATGGCTTCAATAATTTCATTCAGGGTGCGCGTAATGATATGTTCGCGCCCGGAGTCCACGGGACGGCCTGGCAAGGTTACGTCAACCCGGTCGGAGGCCAGTTTTTTGGTAAGGGCCACTTCACGCAGTACCGACTGGCGAGCCTCGTCAGCCTCTTCCAGAGAGCGCCGGGCGGTATTCACGACCTGCCCGACCACGGGGCGCTCTTCAGGCGGTACCTGGCCCATCCCGCGTAAAAAGCCGGTCAGTTCACCTTTCTTGCCGAGGTATTTCAGCCGCCACTCATCCAGTGACGCCAGGTCATTGACTGTTTCCAATTCGGCCAGCGCCCGCTGCTGCATTTCGGCAATCTGGTCCTGTATACTCATCTCAATTGCTCCTTTTGTAGGGGTCAGGATTCGGCGGTATAAAACAAAAACGCCGCAGGCCATAAACGGTCATCCACTGTAAAAATACAGGGACGCGGTAGGCCGGCAGCATTCCAAACTGTTTCTAAGTTAGTGCAAAGAAAATGAAATCAGTTGAGAAATTGCTTCCAACGCAGTCAATACCACGCGGTACCACCCTGCTTGCTTCGTAGCCAAATAGGCACGAGAAGCCACTTCATTTAAGCCACTATTCCTGAGAGTATGGCTCGCTCGTTAACGGGAGCACCCGGAGCAGGCTACACGGTCATACATGCAAAAAACTTTCACCTGTCAGCTCAGGAGTGAACTTCAACCGGCCTTTCCTGAAGCGGCTTTCAGTCTGCGACCGCTTCTCCCTGAGAGTTCCGGCGGGTTTACTCTCTCCATCATAGCCTTTGCTATTGTTACTACAAACCGGGGATTATAAAGCCCGGTGCGCCATATTTTAACTCAAGAGCAACGCTTTGTCGAGTCTACGCAAGTAATACCTTAACAAAGATAACTTTAAAGCAGGAAGGGAGTCTCTTGTAAGAGACTCCCTCCTTGACTGTCGGGGTTTCCCCCCTGGCGCCGCTATTTGGGTCTTACGCTTATCGAGGCATTGCTCGTATCTATCAAGGTGCTATTGATAGAGGTATTAAACGTATACTTGACTGTAGGAGAAGTTCTAACGTCTTGACCGACAAGGCTACTTGTCTCGTACTTGATACTGATGTAGTAGGTTGCTCCAGTCGTTAACCCTTTCGCGTTGAAGGTTACAGTTCCAGTACTCTTGTCGAAGGTACCAGTCACTTTGGTCTTGACACAGTTAGCATCCCAGAGGATGATTTGCTGTGTTCCCATAACCTTCCAATTATCAGGTTTGTACTGGGCTACAGTAATCGTAAAGCTTGGGGACGGAGCCGTAATCTTACTGTAGTAGAAGAATACGCCCGGAGCCACACTGTTGATCTTCCCTCCTTTGACATTGTAATCAAGGAAGTCAAGGCTTGAAGCTGTGCCGCTGGCAAACTGCTGGCAGGTAGTCTGGGTTGGCGCAACCAAAGCGGTAGACTTAGTTGCAGTTACAGTTGCTGTCGCCTCGTTGGAGGTAACTTTGCCATTGGTCGCGGTGGCCTTGTTGGTCACACTACCGGCATTCAGATCAGCCTGAGTGATAGTGTAGGTAGCACTACAGGTGATAGAAGCACCCGGCGCCAGGCTGGCTGTAGCCGGACAGGTAACTACGTTCGGACTAATGATGTGATCATCGCTGACTGTGAACGGCCCGTTCAGCGTGACATTACCACTGTTGGTAACCACATAGCTGTAAGTGATCTTGTCACCTACCGCGCTATAGGTTTTCGGGCTGGCTGTCTTAGTCAGAGACAGGGCTGGTTTTTGGACAGCAGTTACAGTTGCTGTCGCCTCGTTGGAAGTAATCGCACCACTCTTAGCGGTGGCTGTGTTAACTACTTTACCAGTATCCAAGTCACCCTGAGTAATGTTATAGCTGGCCGTACAAGTGATAGAAGCACCGGGAACCAATCCGCCAACAGGTAGAGCCGGGCAGGTTACGGTTACTTTGTCATCCGTCACGGTGATAGCATCGTGCAGGGTGATGTTGCCAGTATTCTTGACCTCATAGCTATAAGTGATCTTATCACCCACCTTGCTATACGTGGTCGGGCTGGGAGTTTTTGTTAGCGATAGCGCCGGAGCCTGGGCAGCCGGGACCGAAGCGCTGGCAGTCGCGGTGTAGTCCTTACCGCCAAAGCTTCCTACAACGGTGGCGGTGTTGTCCACCTTGCCCGCATTCAGGTCCGCCTGGGTGACAGTATAACTACCAGTACAACTTAAGGTTGCACCAGGAGCAAGGGAAGCCGGTTGAGCAGGCGTACAGGTAAGAGTACCTAGTTTAGGATCACTGATCGAGACGTTCGACAGGGTAACATTACCGGTGTTAGTGGCGACCAGGGTGTAGTGCAGGACATCACCTACCGCACTATAGAATTTCTCTGTCACACTCTTAGTCAGGGATAGCGCCGGAGTCTGAGTAGCTGTAACAGTGGCACTAGCCGGTTCAGAGGTAACGGTATTACCATTGAGGGTAGTGCTGGCGGTAGCGGTATTCTTGATCGAACCATCGCCAGTTTCAAGGTCAGTCTGGGTGGTGACATAGCTCTTGGTACAGGTAACCGAAGCACCGGGAGCCAGGCTGGTCACGCTGGCGTCACAATCGAATGAACCCAGTTTATCATCACTGATCTTGACCGGACCACTCAAAGTGACATTACCTTCATTCTTAGCTACATAGGTGTACGTGATAGTCGTACCCGCTGCGCTGTAGGAAGTGGGGTTAGCAGCTTTAGTCAAGGTTAACTTGACAGTCTGGACAGCCGGGACAGAGGCGCTAGCCGTGGCGCTGTAGTCCTTATCACCAAACTTACCGGTTGCCGTGGCGGTGTTATCCACCTTCCCGGCATTCAGGTCAGCCTGGGTGACAGTGTAACTACCCGTACAACTCAGGGTTGCGTTAGGAGCCAGGTCACTGCCGTTAGCAGGTGTACAGGTAAGAGTACCCAGTTTAGGA